>NZ_JZRB01000099.1 GCF_000964085.1 Luteibacter yeojuensis | reverse complement strand
ACGGTGGCGCACGGGAACTCGCAAAGCCGTCGACGGGGTGAGCTTGCCAGAACCCGTGGGGGTCCAAGCGAGACGGCCTACGCAAAAAACGTAGCTAAGTTCCCCATGGCTAAAGCTGGGGATCAGTTGGCGGCCCAGTAGCCTTCGTGAAGCCACCACTGGCCGTCGCGGCGCTCCCAATAGGTGTGGACATAGTGTCGGCCAACGACGACCCGCTCCCAATGGCCGGGCATGCGCACATAATCACGTCCGTCCCACCGCCAGTAGCCGTGCGCCCAAAGCCACCCTTCCCTCGGCGGCGGCTCCACCTCGACCACTTCCCTGGGCGGCTCTTGCGTGACATGAATGACCGTCGGTCGAGGGGACTGCTCAATAACAACCACGCGCTCGGTGCGGGATGAGACGGGCGCACAGCCCGTGGCTAACGTGGTAAGGCAAAGCAACGGCCAGCGCATCGGGACGGACATAGAACCTCCTGGGTGGAAGCCTATGTGATCGCGCTCGCCTTTCCACGGGTTTTCCGGAAGGCGGCTGGGCGCTGAACGGACCCGACGAACCGACGATCGGTGGCGTGCGGTTTAGCCAGCGGCGGTGAGCTTGGTTTTCATCGCCGCGTAGTCCGCTCGATACTTCTTAGCGAGCGCTGTCTTCTGGGGATCGGTCAAAATCTTTCCGGCCATCTGGAAGAAGCTGCGCTCTTCTTCGCGCAGGTGATCGTGAAGTTCTTCCGAAAGCTTGCCGACCGTCGCCGTCCAGTGCCGCCCCGCGTGACCACGGGTCTGAAGATCTTCCACCAAGTCGTCCATCTTGTGATGGTCGGCCAGCGCATCGCGCGAGGGGTGGAGTCCACGATCGTCCATAAGCATGGGAACATAAAGGAACCGTTCCGCTGCTGCCTCATGAGCCGCCAGCTCGATGCGCAAGGAGGTGAAGATGGCGACCCGATCCGGACCAGGCTTGGCACGCATGAGCTTGCGGATGAGTGAGCGCTGGATGGCGTGGCTCTCGCGAAGGGCTTCGAAGATGGTTTCGGCCATAGTGGCTCCCGATGAATGCCGTGCCATCGTCCGGCGTTGCATGTATGCGGTTTGTCTTCAGCAAACCGCGAGAGAAGTCCAAGGCTGGCCTCGCTGTGGGGGAGATCTCCGTCACCTTTGATTGGACCGGTGCGATCGGCGCGACATACTCCGAGCGGCCTAACGCGCTGCGTGTCGCGGCCGCCGTGGCGGCGAGAGCATCCGTCCGCGCCAGGTCTTCCAACCTTGACGAATCAATGGTGCCGGCCATGAGAGGCGTGAGGGTGCCCGTTTCGATTCGTCACGCCCATTAACGTCTCGGTCCTCAGCTTCGACAACGCCACGGTCGTTCCGATGTGAATCTCTCCACGCTACGTCGAAAAGTCGGCGCCACCTTGCCCAGCATATCGGGCAAGACCGGCATATCGGCGGTGAGAATCCGCCCTCGCGTTACCTGCACGTAATCTTGCCAACCTCGTTGCGAACTTACCCGTGTCAAATTTCCTCACGAGGTTTCCTGTGAATCCGATTGACTCCTATCCAAAGCCGCCCTTTCCCCGTCAGCCCCAGCCGGTGCCCGGCCTGACCAGTAAAATGGACCCCCGTCCCGATCACGGAGAGTCAAGCTACATAGGGGCGCGTCGGCTCGGCGGCCGAAAGGCCCTTATCACCGGTGGCGACAGCGGAATCGGGCGAGCGGCTGCAATCGCTTATGCACGGGAGGGCGCGGACGTTGCGATCAACTACCTTCCCGAGGAGGAGGAGGACGCCAAAGAGGTGATCGCGCTGATCGAAGCAGCAGGGCAAAAGGCTTTCGCGTTTCCGGGCGATCTCCGAGATCAATCCTTTTGTGAAACACTCGTATCAAAGGTGGTTCAAGCCCTAGGTGGCCTTGATGTTCTAGTCAATAACGCTGGGCACCAACAGGCGATTGACTCGCTTAGTGATCTGACTCCGGAAGAGTTCGACACGACCTTCAAGGTCAATGTTTACGCCCCGTATTGGATCACCCGGGCCGCGCTGCCGCATCTGAAGCCAGGCGCTGCGATCATCATCACCTCGTCCGTGCAGGCGTTTGCCCCGAGCGCATCTTTATTTCATTACGCCCAGACGAAAGCCGCAAATGTTGCTTATGCGCGCTCTCTCGCTAAGCAACTCGGTCCTAAGGGCATCCGGGTTAACGCGGTAGCGCCCGGTCCTTATTGGACACCTCTGCAGACGTCAGGCGGCCAGCCTCAGGACGCCATCGAGAAGTTCGGTGAAGAGACGCCCCTTGGTCGCCCGGGCCAGCCCGTGGAGATCGCCCCACTCTACGTGGCTTTGGCTTCGGCAGAGAATAGTTATGCGACGGGCCAGGTGTATGGTTCCTCCGGTGGCATGGGTCAAGATTAAGGCCACCAGATACGCTTCTGATACCACGAGGCGCCGCATGGCGCCTCGTCCTTTTTCAACTCAGGAAATGGAACACGCATGGCTCCCCAGTTCAACGCCATTGACCGCAAGGCAGGCTGCTTGCCCATTGAAGCCTACGGCGTCCTTGGCGACGGACGCACAATCGCGCTCTCAGGAGCCGACGGGAGTTTGGACTGGTGGTGTGTCCCAAACATGGACTCGCCGCCCTTGTTCGATCGAATGCTCGATCCGGCAGCCGGAGGATATTTTGCTCTGTCGCCTAGGGATCTCGTCCGCGTGGAGCGACAATACCGGCCCCACAGCAACGTGCTCGAAACCACCGTCTACACCGTGGCGGGTGTGGCGCGAATCACCGAGTCGTTGAATAGCGG
>NZ_JZRB01000098.1 GCF_000964085.1 Luteibacter yeojuensis | reverse complement strand
GCGCCCTGGCGCAGGCCCCACACCTTGTCGGTGTCCTGGTCCTTGGTGGTGACCAGGATGATGGGGATGTGCTTCGTGCTGTCTTCCTTGCTGATAGTGCGCGTGGCCTGGAACCCGTTGAGGTTGGGCATGACGACGTCCATCAGGATGAGATCGGGCAGTTCCCGCTTGGCCGCTTCGACGCCGGCGGCGCCGTCTTCGGCCGTGATGGCCTCATGGCCCAGTTTCTCGACGATGCGCTTGATGCCCAGGAGCTGCGACGGCGAATCGTCGACGATCAGGATACGAGCCATTAACTTTCCCCCGGGCGGTGCCCGATTGTTATTCTTTATGGCGAACCAACGGCGACGGTAAACCGTCGCGTGTTGCGCGTTTGGCGATACCCCATTCTACCGGGCTAACGCGCTGTATCAATGGCAGGGCCGGCTCAGCCGGCGATCCGGACCACGGTACGGCCGAATGAGC
>NZ_JZRB01000097.1 GCF_000964085.1 Luteibacter yeojuensis | reverse complement strand
CGCACAAGTGCGCTCCTACAGGAGGGGTTCGCGGCTTGGACCGGGTACGGGGGCTGAACGGGGTGTGGCGTTGTGGGGTGGGCGCATTCGTTGCAGATTAGGCGGACCTCCCTGGCCGGCCATGTCCATGAGTGCTTCCCGCTTCCGCGAACTCCACCACAACGGCGCCCTGCTAGTACTCCCCAATGCCTGGGATGCCGGCAGCGCCGTGGCCATCCAGCACGCCGGTGCGCCGGCCGTCGCGACGACCAGCGCCGGCGTGGCGTGGGCCTGCGGCTGGCCCGACGGCGACAAGCTGCCGGCCGGCGAGATGCTGGGCGCGGTGAAGCGCATGGCGCGCGTGCTGTCGGTGCCGCTGAGCGCCGATATCGAAGAAGGCTGCGCCGACGACCCCGCGGAGGTTGGCCGCTTCGTGGCCTCGCTCGTCGATGCGGGTGTCGCGGGCATCAACATCGAAGACGGTGGCCGTGACGCCGACGCGCTGGCGGCGAAGATCCGCGCGATCCGCACGGCGCTCGGTGGTCGCGACCTTTATATCAATGCGCGCACCGACATCTACCTCCGCGGTATCGCGTCAGGCGACGCGGCCGTGGATGAAGTGATCCGCCGTGCGGGGCTGTTCCGCGAGGCGGGTGCCGATGGCTTGTTCGCGCCGGGCATCGCCGTGCCCGACGAAATCCGCCGCGTGGCGAAGGCGCTGGGCGACATGCCGTTGAACGTGATGTGGGTACCCGGGCTGCCGTCGCATGCCGAGTTGTATGCCGCAGGGGCGCGGCGGTTGAGCGCGGGCATCGCGCTGGCCATCGAGGCGTACGCGGGGGCGGCTAAGGGCGCGGCGGGGTTCATGGGGACGGCGGAGGTGGCGGGGCTTTCTTATCCGGTGCTTAATGCGTTGATGGCGGGGGCCGGCGGGTAATCGCGCGCGAGCGCGCTCC
>NZ_JZRB01000096.1 GCF_000964085.1 Luteibacter yeojuensis | reverse complement strand
CCCGGCCGCCGCGCCGGCCCCGGCCGCCAAGCCCACCCCGGGTTCGCGTCCGGAAGAGCGCGTGCCGATGACCCGCATCCGTACCCGCATCGCCGAGCGCCTGATGCAGTCGAAGAACTCCATCGCCATGCTCACCTCGTTCAACGAAGTGAACCTGGCCGAGGTGGTCAAGCTGCGCAAGGCGCTGGGCGAGCAGTTCGAAAAGGCCAACGGCGTGAAGCTCGGCTTCATGAGCTTCTTCGTCAAGGCCGCCACCGAGGCGCTGAAGCGCCACCCGGTCATCAACGCCTCGGTCGATGGTTCGGACATCATCTACCACGGCTACCAGGACATCTCGATCGCGGTCTCGACCGAGAAGGGCCTGGTCACGCCGGTGCTGCGCGACGTGCAGGACATGTCGTTCGCCGACGTCGAGAAGGGCATCATCGGTTACGCCAAGAAGGCGCGTGACGGCAAGCTGGGCCTGGACGACCTCCAGGGCGGCACCTTCACCATCACCAACGGCGGCACCTTCGGCTCGCTGCTCTCCACGCCCATCGTGAACCCGCCGCAGAGCGCCATCCTGGGCATGCACACGATCAAGGAGCGCCCCATCGTCGAGAACGGCCAGGTCATCGCCGCCCCGATGATGTACCTCGCCCTCTCCTACGACCATCGCATCATCGATGGCAAGGATGCCGTGCTGTTCCTGGTCGATATCAAGAACCAGCTGGAAAACCCGCAGCGGATGCTGCTCGGCCTGTGATGGCCGGTTAAACGCCAGATGTGAAGGCGGGAGTCGAGAGGCTCCCGTTTTCATGTAGCGACCCCATATCGGGTGGTAGCACACCTACTGCCAGCAACATCCGGAGCAAGAGCTATGAGCGAGAAGTTCGACGTCATCGTCATCGGTGCCGGCCCCGCGGGCTATGTGGCCGCGATCCGCGCCGCGCAGCTGGGCCTGAAGACCGCCGTGGTCGACGCCTTCGTCGGCAAGGACGGCAAGGCCGCCCTGGGTGGCACCTGCCTCAACGTCGGTTGCATCCCGTCGAAGGCACTGCTCGATTCGTCCAAGCAGTTCCACAACCTTACGCACAACTTCGCCGACCACGGCATCACGGTCGACAACCCGAAGATCGACATCGGCACGTTCATTGGCCGCAAGGACAAGATCGTCAAGCAGTTCACCGGCGGCGTCACGATGCTGTTCAAGGCGAACAAGATCACGTCGTTCTTCGGCAAGGGCAAGCTGCTGAAGGGCAACGAGGTCGAAGTCACCGGCAACGACGGCAACAAGCAGACCCTCTCGGCCACCAATGTCATCCTCGCGTCGGGCTCGGTGCCCATCGAGCTGCCGTTCGCCAAGTTCGATGGCAAGCACATCATCGACAACGCGGGCGCGCTCGATCTCGGCGGCGTGCCGAAGCGCCTGGGCGTCATCGGCGCCGGCGTCATCGGCCTCGAGCTGGGCAGCGTGTGGAAGCGCCTCGGCGCGGAAGTCACCGTGCTCGAAGCCCTGCCGAAGTTCCTGCAGGTGGCCGACCAGGACATCGCCAAGATGGCCGCGCGCGAGTTCGCCAAGCAGGGCCTCGATATCAAGGTCAACGCCAAGGTCACCAAGGCCGAGGTCAAGGGCGATGAAGTGCACCTGTCGTACACCGACAAGGACGGCGCCGAGCAGCAGCTCGTCGTCGACAAGCTCCTCGTCGCCGTGGGCCGCCGCGCCTACACCGACGGCCTGCTGGCCGACGACACGGGCGTGAAGCTCGACGAACGCGGCCGCATCGTGGTCGACGCGCACAACCACACGGGCGTCGACGGCGTGTGGGCCATCGGCGATGCCGTCCGCGGCCCGATGCTCGCGCACAAGGGTTCCGAAGAAGGCGTCATGGTGGCCGAGCTCATCGCCGGCAAGCCGGGCCACGTCAACCTCGATACCGTGCCGTGGGTCATCTACACCGAGCCGGAAATCGCTTGGGTGGGCAAGACCGAAGAGCAGCTCAAGGAAGAAGGCATCCCCTACAAGACGGGCGCCTTCCCCTTCGCCGCCAACGGCCGCGCCGTGGCCATGAACGAGGGCATCGGCCAGGTGAAGATGATCGCCCACGCCGAAACCGACCGCATCCTCGGCGTGCACATGGTGGGCCCGGTCGTGTCCGAGCTCATCCACGAGTGCGTGGTGGCCATGGAGTTCAAGGGCTCGTCCGAGGATCTCGCACGCATCGTCCACGCCCACCCGGCGCTGTCCGAAGTGGTGCACGAGGCGGCCCTCTCGGTCGACAAGCGCGCCATCCACAAGGGCAACTAAGCCCGCGTGAACAAAGCCCGCCCCTGCGAGTAGCATGGGCGGGCTTTTTCGTTTCCGGCATCGGTGTCTTTGTAGGAGCCCACCCCGTGGG
>NZ_JZRB01000095.1 GCF_000964085.1 Luteibacter yeojuensis | reverse complement strand
GGCCGGCGCGGCGGCCGGGGCGCTGCCACCCTTGCCGGCGTTGACCAGGTCTTCCTTGGTGACGCGGCCATCACGGCCCGTGCCGGCGACCTTGCTCGGGTCGATGTTGTCTTCGACGGCGACGCGGCGGCCGGCGGGGGAGAGCTCGTCAACGCCCTTCGGCGCTTCCTTGGCCTCGGCCTTCTCGGCCTTCGGGGCTTCGGCGGCGGCCGGCGCGGCGGCCGGGGCAGGCGCGGCAGCGGCGGCGCCTTCCTCGATCACGGCGATGACCTGGTTCGAGGTGACCGTGGAGCCTTCTTCGAACTTGATTTCCTTCAGCACGCCGTCGACCGGGGCCGGGACTTCGAGGACGACCTTGTCGGTTTCGAGGTCGAGCAGGTTCTCGTCGCGCTTGACGGCTTCACCCGCCTTCTTGTGCCAGGTGGCGATGAGCGCGTCGGAGACCGACTCGGGCAGGACCGGGACTTTGACTTCGATGGACATGCTTGTCTTACTCCGCTGCGTGATCGGTGCCGACCGGCGCGACGAGCGCCTGTTCGACGAGTGCTGCCTGTTCGGCGACATGGGTGTTCAGGTGGCCCGCGGCGGGCGCCGGGGAACGGTTGCGGCCGGCGTACGAGAGGCTCTGCTTCGCGTTGACGCAGGCCTGCAGGTGGTGGCGGATCTGGAACCAGGCGCCCTGGTTCATCGGCTCTTCCTGGCACCACACCACTTCCTTGGCGGAGGGGTACTTTTCCAGTTCGGCCGTGACTTCGGGGCGCGGGAACGGGTAGAGCTGCTCGACGCGCGCAATGGCGACATCGGTGAGGCCCTTCTTCTCGGCTTCCTCGAGCAGGTCGTAGTAGACCTTGCCCGAGCAGAACACGACGCGCTTGACCTTCTTGGCCTGCAGCTCGCGGTGCTCGCCGATGACGAGCTGGAACTTGCCGTTGGCAAGCTCGTCGAGCGAGGACACGGCCAGCTTGTGGCGCAGCAGCGACTTCGGCGTCATGACGATGAGCGGCTTGCGCACCGGGCGCGCCTGCTGGCGGCGGATCATGTGGAACGCCTGCGCCGGCGTGGTGGGCACGCACACCTGCATGTTGTCGAGCGCGCACAGCTGCAGGAAGCGCTCGAGGCGCGCGGAGGAGTGCTCCGGGCCCTGGCCTTCGTAGCCGTGCGGCAGGAACAGCGCGAGGCCGCAGAGGCGATCCCACTTGGCCTCGCCCGAGCTGATGAACTGGTCGATGACCACCTGGGCGCCGTTGGCGAAGTCGCCGAACTGGCCTTCCCAGATCGTGAGCTGGTCGGGCGATGTGGTGGCTTCGCCGTACTCGAAGGCCATGACGGCTTCTTCGGAGAGCAGCGAATCGATGACCTCGACGCGGGCGCCGTCACGGACGTGCTTCAGCGGCATGTAGGTCTTGCCGGTGGCCTGGTCGTGCAGCACCGCGTGGCGGTGGAAGAACGTGCCGCGGCCGGCGTCCTGGCCCACGACGCGCAGGTCGTTGCCTTCGGCGATAAGCGTGCCGTAGGCGAGGTTCTCGGCGAAGCCCCAGTCGCCGGGGAGCTCACCGGCGGCCATCTTACGGCGGTCGTCATAGATCTTGGCCACGCGCGGGTGCAGCGTGACATCGGCCGGCACGGTGAGGATTTCGTCCAGCACCTTGGCGAGCGTCTCGCGCGGCACGCCGGTGTCGAAGTCCATCGACAGCGAGTTGCCGAGGAAGCGGGACCAGTCGACCGGGATATCGCGCTGCGGGTTCGGCTCGATGGCGATGAGCGACGCGCCCTTCTCGAGGCGGCTGCGGTAATCGTCGAGCATCTTCTGGCCGTCGTCGGCACCGATGGTCGATGCCTTGACCAGCGCCTGCGCGTAGAGATCGCGCGTGGTGGGGCGCTTGCGGATCACCTGGTACATCATCGGCTGCGTGGCCGACGGCTCGTCGGCCTCGTTGTGGCCGTGGCGGCGGTAGCAGACGAGGTCGATGACCACGTCTTTCTTGAACTGCTTGCGGAACTCGTACGCCAGGCGCGTGACCTGGATGACGGCCTCCGGGTCGTCACCGTTCACGTGGAACACCGGGGCATTGACCATCTTGGCCAGGTCGGTGCAGTACAGCGTGGAACGGGCGTCTTCGCGCTTGGACGTGGTGAAACCGACCTGGTTGTTGACCACCAGGTGCAGCGTGCCGCCGATGGCGAAGCCACGGGCCTGCGACATCTGCATCAGTTCCATGTTGACGCCCTGGCCCGCGAAGGCGGCATCACCGTGGACGAGGACGGCCAGCGACTTCTCGCGGGCGGTGTCGTTGCGGCGCGCCATGCGGGCGTGCACCGAACCGGCCACCACCGGGTTCACGATTTCAAGATGCGACGGGTTGAACGCCAGCGCGACGTGCACGCCACCGTTCGGGGTTTTGACATCGGCCGAGAAGCCCATGTGGTACTTCACGTCGCCCGTGTGCATGGGGCTGTCGTCGTGCTCGAACTTGCCTTCGAACTCATTGAAGAGCTGCGAGGGAGCCTTGCCGAGGATGTTGACGAGGACGTTGAGGCGGCCGCGGTGGGCCATGCCAATGACGATTTCCTTGATGCCGTTATCGCCCGCGGCGCGGACGACGTCATCCACCATGGGGATGAGGCTGTCGCCGCCCTCGAGCGAGAAGCGCTTCTGGCCCACGTACTTGGTATGCAGGTAACGCTCGAGGCCCTCGGCCGCGGTGAGCGCCTCGAGCACGCGGACCTTCTCGGCCTTGTCGAGGCCGGGGTTGCCAGCGGCCTTTTCCAGGCGCGAGTAGACCCACGAGCGCTGGTCGTAGTCGGCCATGTACATGAACTCGGCGCCGACGCTGCCGGTGTAGATGGCCTTCAGCTTCGACCAGAGGTTGCGCAGGGCCATTTTCTGGCCGCCGCCGGCGAACGTGCCGCAATCGAATTCGGTGTTGAGGTCGGCGTCGCTGAGGCCGTGGAAGGCCAGGCCGAGATCGGGTGCGTCAACATCGGGGGCGGTGAGGCCGAGGGGGTCGAGCTTGGCGGCCAGGTGGCCGCGCGACCGGTAGGCGGTGAGCAGGCGGAGCACGCCGGCCTGCTTCTGCGCATAGGCGTTATCGGCCGGGGCGGCGACGGTGGCGCCAGCGCCGCGGCGCTGCTTCTGCG
>NZ_JZRB01000094.1 GCF_000964085.1 Luteibacter yeojuensis | reverse complement strand
GCCGTCGGCATCGAGCAGCACCATGAGCCCGGCGGCGGCACAGGCCGTCGCCACGGCCCAGGCGAACGCCACCCACCGCGAGGCGGCCGAGGTATCTCCCTTCAACACGGCGACGAGACAATGGCGGCACACGGTGGGGCCGGGTGCGAGGGCACAACGTCGACAGGGGCGATCAGCCATGGTGGCGGGCTCTGGAGGTGGTGCGCCGATCGTGCCGTCAGGGCCCGTCGCTGGCGGGTGAAGCCGGGGTGGCCCGGCCCCACGCCGCTCAGCGGACGGTTACCTTTTGTTTACAACTGGCTCATGCCGCCGTCGGCGATGATCTCGGTGCCGACGATGAAGCCCGATTCCGGCGACGACAGGTGCAGCACCGTCGAGGCGATCTCCTCCGGCCGGCCGAAGCGGCCCAGCGGCACCTGTGCCTGGATCTGCGCCGCCGTGGCCTCGAGCTGGGCCTGGTCCATGCCCAGCTTGCCGTACAGCGGCGTGTGCACGGGGCCCGGGCTCACCACGTTGACGCGGATACCGCGCGGCAGCAGCTCGGCCGACAGCGTGCGGGCCAGGGTGATCAGGGCCGCCTTGCTGGCGGCGTACACCGACGAGTTGGGCATGCCGATGTGCGCGTTGATCGAGCCGTTGAGCACGATGGAGGCGCCATCGTTGAGCTGCGGCAGCACGGCCTGGAGCTGGAAATAGGCGCCCTTGGTGTTGGTGTTGAAGGTGAGGTCCCAAAGGGCCTCGTCCACGTCCGCGAAGGCAGCGAACTTCGCGACGCCCGCATTGATGAAGACGGCATCGAGCCGGATGCCCTGCGCGGCGAGTGCCTGGCCCAGGGCCTTCGCGTCGCCGAGGTGGGAGGCATCGTTCTTCAGCGCCACGGCACCGCCACCCAGCCCGGTGGCTACCTGTTCGAGGGCCTTTTCGTCGCGGCCCGTGACGACGACGCGGGCGCCTTCGGCCGCGAATGCCTGGGCGACGGCAAGGCCGATGCCGCTGGTACCGCCGGTGACGAGGACGTTTTTGCCGTTGAAGCGTTTCATGGGGTTGCCCTTGCGTGGTTGGGATGGGCACATGCTGCGCCGCTGCCGCCGTGTTGCCGTACCATCGCCTCGTCGCAGACGTTCGATGGGGTCGAACATGTTGTCGGATGACGAACTGGCCCTGCTGGAGGCCATCCGCGAGACCGGCAGCCTGTCGCGTGCCGCCGCCCGCCTGGGCAAGGCGCCCTCCACGCTTTCGCACGCCGCACGGCAGCTCGAGGAACGCTTCGACGCCCTGCTCTTCGACCGCCGACGCTACCGATTGCAACTCACCCCGGCCGGCCAGTTATTGGCGAATGAAGCCGCGCGGCTCATGCAGGACGTGGGGCGGCTGGCCCAGCGCGTGAAGCAGGTGGCCGGCGGCTGGGAGGACCGGCTGTGGATCGTCACCGACGAGTTGCTCGAGTTCGAGCTGCTGTTCCCCTCCATACGGGCCTTCGACGCGCTGGATTCCGGCGTAAGGCTGCGGCTGACCCACGAGGTGCTCGGGGGAACCTGGGAAGCCCTGCGCGATGGCCGCGCCGACCTCGTCGTCGGCGCCACGAACGAGCCACCGGCCATCCCCAGGCTGCAGTGGCTTGAGCTGGGTGTCATGGAATGGGTTTTCGCCGTCTCGCCCCGCCACCCGCTGGCGCGGGCCCGCGAGCCACTCGATGCCGATACGCTGATGAAGCACCGCGCCGTGGTGGTGGCGGATTCGTCGCGTGGCGCCGCGCGCGGTTACGGCACCCTTGGTGGCCAGCCGACCCTGGCCGTGCCCAGCATGCGCGCGAAGATCCTTGCCCAACGCGAAGGCCTGGGCGTGGGCTGGGTGCCACGGCAACGCGCCAGGGCGCTGCTCGATACCGGCGAACTGGTCGAGAAGCGCATGGCCAACCCGCGCGAGCCCAACACGCTGTACGTGGCCTGGCGTGGCGAGGCCGATGGCCGCGCCCTCGCCTGGTGGGTCGCGCAGTTCCGCCAGCCACGGCTGGCGAAGCGGCTGATCCAGGGGCTGCCGGTCACCGGCTAGGCGCTTACCGCGTGGCGTGGCGCGGCACGCTCACCACGAACTCGACGCCATCGTCCACGTTCCGCGCCACGACGGTACCGCCAT
>NZ_JZRB01000093.1 GCF_000964085.1 Luteibacter yeojuensis | reverse complement strand
TCGCCGCCGGCGGCGACCTGCGCGGTGGCTCGAACCTGGGCAAGGGCCAGATCAAGGCGGCCGATTACGTCATGGTGCCCGACCTCGTGGCCAGCAACCGCGACGCGGGTGGCGCCGGCATCGGCGCGCTGGTCGGCGGCCTCATCGGTGGCACGGCGGGCAAGTTGGCGAGCAATGTGGTCATCAACTCGAAGACGGCCGACGTGGTGCTCACGGTCACCGACGTGCGTTCGTCCGAGCAGGTGGCCATGACCGAGGGCCATGGCGAAAAGAACGATCTCGGCTTTGGTGCGTCCGGTGGCATGTGGGGTTCGTCCGCGAATGCCGCCGCGTCGGTCGGCGCCTACGCCAGCACCACGCAGGGGCAGGTCATTTCCATGGCCTACCTCGACGCCTACACCAAGCTCGTCACGGAACTGGGCGGC
>NZ_JZRB01000092.1 GCF_000964085.1 Luteibacter yeojuensis | reverse complement strand
GGGGCCGTGGGTGCTGCACATGAAGACCACGCCGGCTGGCAACCATGAGGGCAGGATGCCGGGGCCTCCGGGTTTTCTCGCGGGCGGCGGGACGATGGGGGCCGAGGTGCGAGCCTTTGACTGGTCGACCCATGCCTTCGGGCCGGTCGATGGGTGGCCGGCGGCGTTGCGCACCATGGTGGGCCTTGTGCTCAATACCTCCTTGCTTGCCACGTTGATGTGGGGGCCGCAGTTGCGCCTCGTCTACAACGACGCCTACGCGCCGGCACTGGGCCACCGCAGGCAAGGCTCGCTTGGCGCTCCGGTAACCGAGGTGTGGGCGGATATCTGGGACCGCCTTGCACCAACGTTCCTCCCCGTCCTTGAGACCGGCATACCGGTGTCCGAAAAGCGCTTTGCGCTGCCGATGGTCCGCGACGGCATCCTTGTCACCACCTATTGGGACTACAGTGTCACGCCGGTGTTCGATGCCGCCGGTGCCATTGTTGGTCTCCTCAACATCGCCCTTGACGTCACGCAGGAAGTGACCAACGAACAAGCGCTACTGGCCGTCCAAACCCGGTTACAGCAGGCAAACCTTGGGCTGCAAGACGAGGTCAAGAGTCGCACGGACGAGCGTGACCGCATGTGGGCGCTCGCCCAGGAACTCATGCTCGTCGCCCATCCCGACGGCCGCATCAGCGGCGTCAACCCGCTATGGGCGGACAGGCTCGGCCTCATGCAAGACGACCTCGTCGGGCGACCCCTTTACGATATCGTCCACCCCGGGGATGCGGCAGCGGCAACGTTGATGCTCGAACGCGTGCGGGACGCCCCCGTTTCCACGCCGGTGGAGTTGCGTTTGCGGCATCGGGACGGGACATACCGTCTTTTTGCCTGGGTCGGCGCGTTTGGCAACGGACGCTTTTACGCCACCGGCCGCGACATCACCCTCGAGCGCGAGCAACTCGAATCCTTGCGGCAAAGCCAGAAGATGGAGGCCGTCGGACAACTCACAGGCGGCCTTGCCCACGACTTCAACAACCTCCTGGGAGGTATTTCCGGCGCGCTGGAGATGGCAGGAGTGCGCGCACACCAAGGGCGCCTCGCTGACATTGACGGGTTTGTGGCCTCAGGACTCGGCGCAGTCAAGCGCGCAGCAGCGCTGACCCATCGGCTCCTCGCATTCGCCCGCAAGCAGCCCCTCGCTCCCAGGGTCACCGACGTCGATGGACTCATTGACGATATGCGCGAGCTCATCACACGCACGGTGGGGCCAGGCGTCGAGGTGAAGGTCACCAAAGTCCATACAGGGCACCGCGTGCTGGTCGACCAGCCGCAGCTTGAAAACGCGTTGTTGAATCTCTGCATCAACGCGCGCGATGCAATGCGCGGGACGGGGCGCATCACTATCACGACCCGCATCCGGGACATCGATGACCGCACCGCGCGAGTGGCGCAAGTCGAGCCGGGCAGGTATGTCGTCTTGCAGGTGAGCGACACCGGAAGTGGCATGACCCCGGAGGTCATCCATCGTGCCTTCGACCCGTTTTTCACCACC
>NZ_JZRB01000091.1 GCF_000964085.1 Luteibacter yeojuensis | reverse complement strand
CGCCGCGGGCGACGGAGCCGAAGCGCAGGTGGATGCCTTCCACGCGCGGCGCATACACGAAGATCTCGCGGAACGGCACCGGCTTCGCCAGCTCGGGCACCTTGTGGCTGTCGAACTTGAACGCGATGTACGGACGGAACACGCCGTCCCACGCCTGGAAGAAACTGGTGCGCAGGGTGGCGTGCACCAGCGCGATGAAGCTGCGCAGGATGCGGTCTTCGTCGAGGCTGGAGACGTTGTCGAGCAGCGCGTTGATGGCGTCCTCGACCACGGCCGACTGCTGCTCGCGCGGGAGCGCCAGCGAGGAGACAAGGTTGCCGATGAGGCCCGGGTGCGCCGCCAGGGTGTCCTGGTCCATCAGCGCGTGCATCTCGTGCGAGAGCAGTTCGCCAGCCCGCTGGCGCTGCGCATCGTCCATCGTCTCGCGAGCCGGGTCGAACGCGGCGTTGAACAGCTCGATGATGAGGCCGGCGATGGCCGGGTAGCGGTTGAGGGCGTCTTCCATGTACGCCTGCGAGAACGCCACGCCTGTCTGCAACAGGTACTTGCAGTAACCACGCAGCACGGCGACTTGGCGCCAGTTGAGCTTGGCACCGAGCACCAGGCGGTTGAAGCCGTCGTTTTCGGCGTTGCCGCGCCAGATCTGCTCGAAGGCGTCCTCGAAGATGGTGCCCACCTGCGAGACATCGAACGCGAGGCGGCCCACCGGCTGCACTTCGAAGTCCTGGATATACAGCGAGCCATCGCCCACCTTCACCTCGTACATGTGCTCGGTGAGCACGCGCAGGCCAAGGTTCTCGAGCTGCGGCAGCACTTCGGAAAGCGCGATGTCGGAGCCCGAGCGGTAGACCTTGAAGCGCAGTTCTTCCGGGCGGTGCGGCGGGTGGTAGAACGACATGCTGATGGCGTCGGGGCCGTCGAGGCCGGCCAGCGCGCGCACGTCGGCGGCGGCGATGGCGGGCGACACCTCGTCGACGTACCCGGCAGGCAGCGCCTTGCCGTAGCGATTGGCCAGGATGATGCCCTGCTGTTCGCCACCCGTGTGGACGAGCTCGTCGCGGAGCTCGTCGTACCAGTTGCGGGCGATGGAGGTGATCTTCGCCTCGATCTCGGCGGCGTCGTACACCGGGTGGTCGCCGATGCGCGGGCGCACCGTCACATGCAGGCGGACCAGGGCCGCTTCACCCATCAGTACGGCCGAATCGACGTGCTCGCCGTGGAACGCCTCGCGCAGCACGCCCTCGACCCGCTCGCGCACCGCGGTGTTGAAGCGGTCGCGGGGGATGAACACGAGGCAGGAGAAGAAGCGGCCGTAGCTGTCGCGGCGAATGAACAGGCGGGTGCGCGTGCGCTGGGCCAGCTCGAGCAGGCCGGTGGCCAGGGCGAAAAGCTCATCGGCACTGCACTGGAACAACTCGTCGCGCGGCAGCGTGTCGAGGATGTGGCGAAGGGCCTTGCCCGAGTGCGAATCGCGCTTGAGCCCCGAGCGGGCCATGACGGCCTCGCATTTGTCGCGCACCAGCGGCACGTGCTGCGGGTGGGCCATGTAGGCATTGGACGAGAACAGGCCAAGGAAGCGCTGTTCCGCCACGGGCCGGCCCTGGCCGTCGAACTTGAGGACCCCGATGTAATCCATGTAGCCCGCGCGGTGCATGGGCGAGCGTGCGTTGGTCTTGGTGAGGATGATGGCGTCGGTGGAACCCGAGCGCGGCAGCTCGCTGGCCACCAGGGTGCGCAGCGAGCGCGGGGCAAGCGAGCGCTCGGCGCCACGCAAAATCCCCAGGCCCGAACCCTCGACCGTGCGCAGCACGTCGTCGCCGGCATCGGCCACCACCTCGTACTCGCGGTAGCCCATGAACGTGAAATGGTTATCGGCCACCCAGCGCAGGAACTCGCTGGCTTCATGGACTTCTTCGGCCGTGTAGGGCAACGAGCGCTTGCCCAGGTCGTCGGCCACTTCCTGCATCTTGCCGCGCATGGCGCGCCAGTCGGCGACGGCCTCGCGGACATCGGCCAGCGCGGTTTCCACATTGGCCTTGACGGTGTCGAGCTCGGTGTCGTCGATGCGGTCGATCTCGAAGCGCATGATCGATTCGGCGTGGTCGCCCGTGCCCATGGCTTCGAGTTCACCCGAAGCCGAACGCTTCACCGGCAGCACCGGGTGGATGATGGCGTGGATATCGGCGTGCGCCGCGGCCACCATCGATACAGTGTCGACCAGGAACGGCATGTCGTCGGTGACGACCTCAACCACCGCGCGGGTGCCCGAGACACCCGGGTTGTAAACGCGGACCTTGGCCTTGCCCGGGGCGCGCTCGCGGGCGAACCCCAGCAGATCGGCGATGAGGGCGGCCCAGCGCGCCTCGGTGTGCAGGGCATGGTCGGCCTGCGCCATCCGCTCGAAGAAGGCTTCGATGAAGAAGCGCGCCTCGTTGAGCCGGTCGGCGGGGACATCGAGCTTCTTCAGTTCATCGAAAACGAGCGTCTGGAACTGGCCGGGTTCGGCCGCGCGAATCGCATTCATGGGCAATTATCGATGTGGGGGAGTTGGGAAATCCGTAAAAGGATAGCTCCCGCGTGTGTCATAGAGCCACACTCACGCGCATCGCGATTCAAGCGATTTTCACCGCAGCGCCGCAATTAATCGGTAGCAGGCTACCGACTTCGCCTGCATGCACGATGGGCATGGCATGTGCGTCGCAACAATTCGCATGCGAATGGCTCCCAAGACCGTTGACGCTGGCTCGCGGGAGATTCTAAACTGGACGGTATAGTCCAGCAGGTACACGTAATGTCGAACCTGGAAAGCCGCCCGGCGTCAGACCGGCAGCAGCGGGTCCTCCAGGCCGCATGCACCCTGTTCCTGCGCGACGGTTACCGCGTCAGCATGGGCGCGGTGGCCCGCGAGGCGGGGGTATCGAAACAGACGGTTTACGCGCACTTCGAAAACAAGGACACCCTCTTCCACGCCGCCGTTGAACAATTAGTCCTGCCGTTGCACGCGAGCCTCGCCCCGGAGCGCCGCGGCCTGGCCGCCACCTTGCTGGCGCTGGCCCAGGCGCACCAGACCCACGTGATGGACCACGAAAACGTCGCCCTTGGGCGGATGCTTATCGCCGAGGCGCCCCGGTTCCCGGCGGCGGCCCGGACGTTCTATCGCACCGCCATCGAAACGGTGGCGGGGCGGCTATCGCGGTGCATGGCGGAGGCGATGGAAAGCGGCGAGATGCGCCGGGAGGACCCGGACGTGGCGGCGGAGCTTTTCCTGTCCATGCTGCATGGGCTTGAAGGCGATCGCCGCCTGTTCGGCCTGCGAGCCAGGGGCCCGAAGGCACAGGACGACTGGGCCCGGCACGCGGTAACAGTATTTATGCATGCGTACGACATCCTCCCGGGTGGCCGGTCGCGAACGAACAAGAAACCTGGAAAAGGAACGGAGTTCTCATGAAACCCCTGCCCCTGCGCACCTCCCTGCTGGCCGCCGGCCTCACCGTCGCGCTGGCCGCCTGCCACAAGCAGGAAGCCCCCCAGCAGCCCCCGCCGCCGCAGGTCGGCGTCATCACGGCCCAGCCGCAGGACGTGCCCCTGGTCCAGGACCAGGTCGGCCGCGTCACCGCGTTCCGTACCGCTGACGTCCGCGCCCGCGTAGCCGGCATCCTGCTGAAGCGCCTTTACACCGAAGGCACCGACGTCAAGGAGGGCCAGTCGCTCTTCAAGATCGACCCGGCGCCGCTGCAGGCCGAGCTGGATGCCCAGCTGGCCAACCTGGCCTCGGCCAAGGCCACGGCGGTGAACAGCAAGGCCCAGGCCGATCGTGCCCGCGGCCTCATCGGCAAGAACTACGTCAGCCGCCAGGACCTCGACACCGCGGAGGCCACCGAGCGCACCTCGAACGCCTCCGTGAAGCAGGCCGAAGCCGCCGTCCAGTCCGCCCGCATCAACCTCAGCTTCACCGACGTGCTCTCGCCCATCAGCGGCCGCGCCGGGAAGCAGCAGGTCACCGAGGGCGCCCTGG
>NZ_JZRB01000090.1 GCF_000964085.1 Luteibacter yeojuensis | reverse complement strand
GCGTGGGCCGCGGGCATGGCGGCCGCGAGGGCGAGCGAGAGCAACGAGAGGCGCGAAGGCGCGCGGGTGCGATGAGTCATGGATAAGCCCCTTGGTAAAAGCCGAATGGACGACTAGGGCTTGCCGATCGGGGGGCTGGCTCATCGTTTAGCCATCCAAGCGTACCAGAACTAAGCAAAATCTCAGAATGCGGCGTTCCACCCCAGGTTGATCCAGTGGGAACCATGCCGGGGCCGCTCGATGGCCTCGCGCTCGCCGCCCACCACCAGGTCGAGGCTGGATTCACCGAAGGCCACGCGCACGCCGCCCTGGTCGGTGGTGGTGCGATAGGTCCACACACGCTCGACGAGCAGCGTGACGCGGCGGGTCAACGCAAGGTCCAGGCCCACGCCATAAAGGGGATGCGACCTGGTGCGATGGTCGCGGTCGGCGCCGATGTTCACCGCCACCATCAGCCGGCGCGCATCGTCGAGTCCGAACGTGGTGGCGACATACGCCTGCAGATCGTCCTGGCGGCCGCGAAGGTAGGTGCCATTGGCTTCGAGGGCCACGCCCACGCCCTTGTCGTCGCCGTTGCGCAGCTGCCACTTGATGCCCGGGTTGGCGCCGATGCCGCGCAGGTGCTGCCCGGTGTTCAACGTCACGCCGAGCTCGACCGGGCCGATGCCGCACGCAGGGGCGGCGTACACACCGTTCGTGCCGTTCGACCATGCCCGCAGCCACGATTCAAGCTGGCACGTCCCTGCCCCCGCCACCGACGCGTCGTCGACGTTGTAGCTACCGCCTTCGGCCTGCGCCGCCAGTGGCACCAGGACAGCCACGACGGCCACGCCAAAAAAAACGCCGTGGCGAAGTCGCCCTCGCCACGGCGCATCAAGCCGGCACCTGGGGGATGTGGGCGATGCCGGAGCTAGCGTAGCGGCACGTCGAAGCACGGCTTGAGTCCATGGGGCATATTCTCGATATGCGCATTTTAATCATTTGGCCGCCGCTTCCGGCGCGGCCTGTGTCACTGGCGCCGGTGGAAGCAGCTTGCCCTGCGCAGCGCGCACGAGCGTGCCGATGATAAGGATCGCCATGACGATATTCGTGACAACGAACAACACGGGCGCCACCTGCGCGATGGCCCCAGGCAGGCCACGGAGCGTCATAGCGATCGCCGTGCCCGAAAGCGCGGTGAGGCCGAACGAGAAGGCCCAGTAGCTCGGCGCGAACGGCTGCTGCCGTATCCACGGCAGCAGGCGGATCATCATGAAGAACTGCAACAAGCCGTAGCCCCAGGTCGCCTGCACGAACAGCGCCGGCACGCCTTGCGTGTTGGCAAGCCACGCCGCGACCGCGACGACGGGGGGCGCGAGCTGGATGCCCAGCGTCGGCCGTAGCGGCACCGGCAAGGGCTGCGCATGGAACAGCCGGTTGACGATCACCGATTCGAGCGCGAGCCACATGAAGACGCCCGCACCCAGGAAGAGGATGCCCCACGAGGGATACCCCAGGGTGCCGGCAGTGATCGCCGTGATGAAGTTGCCCGCCACCGATGGCAGGTAGATGACGGGCGTGACCGTGGTCACTTCGCGACCACCCTGGAGCATGTCGCCCACACGCCACACGCTGAAAAGCACGTGCCCGATTCCACCGACGACCAGGGCCACGACAGCCAGAGTATGCGCATGGGGCGCGAGCACGACCCCCATGAGCGCCGTGGTCGCGGGTGCCAGCCCGATGAAACAGCATTGCACCGGGTGCTTCGCTTCCTCGAGGGCGGCGTCGCGCTGGGCAACCCACTTCAGCGTGTACAAGGCGCTGACCACGAGCCACACCACGAAGGCCAGCGCCATGATGGCCTCGCCTACCGCGGGTGGCAGGCCCCACAGGTGGCTGGCGCTACGCCAGTTGCCCCCCAGGCCGACAAGGCCCAGGACCATGCCGAAGAACGACGCGGGAACGGAACGCTGGACGACCATGGCAAGCCCCTGGGTTACCTGACGCGGCCACTATCTTGGCAGCACCCGGGGCGGTCTTGGTGATTCCGCTGGTCAGTCTTTTTCCCAGCGCCCGGCGTGAAGGATCCAGTCGCCCTTGCGGTACTCCCAGAACGCATGGGTGTAGTGGTAGCCGGGGCGGTCGCGCTCCCAGTGGCCATGCACCGGCTCGTAGTCGTGGCCGTTCCAGGCCCAATACCCACGGGCCCAGACCCAGCCATCACGGGCGGCAGGGTCGTTTTCCGTGGCGTCGGTGGGCGGCTCGCGGTGGACCACCACGAGGGTTTCATTGCGCGCCAGGCGCGGCTGCGGCGCGCACGCCGAAAGGGAAACGGTGGCGACGAGGGCCAAAAAGGGGACGGCGAGCGCTCGGCGCATGGGTGTCCTTCGGGAAAAAAGCGAGATTAGAGCCAACCAACGCTTTCCCGGGCATTTCGTCACCCAGAGGGCGGATAGGGCGTTGGCGGACGTTCATGCCGCCGGGACGCACCCTGCACGGCAGCCCATCGAAGGTGGGGGCTCCCCCAGCGGAGGCAACCCATGACACTGAAAGCCCTCGGGCTCAACTGCACCCTCTCCCCATCGCCCAAGCCATCGTCTACCGAAAAGCTCATGGGCCAGGTCCTCGATGCCCTTGGGCAGCTAGGTGTCGCTACGGATAGCCAAAGGGTCGTCGACCTCGACATCAAACCAGGCGTTACCCATGACGAGGGCGATGGCGACGCATGGCCAGCACTTCGCAAGCGGATGATGGAGGCGGATATCCTCCTGATCGCCACGCCGATCTGGATGGGTCAGCCGTCCAGCGTCGCCAAGCGCGTGCTTGAACGCATGGATGCGATCCTGGGCGATATCGGCGACGACGGGCGTTACCCCACATCGGGCAAGGTGGCCATCGTGGCAGTGGTCGGTAACGAAGACGGCGCACATCACGTCACCGCCGAGATCTACCAGGCTCTAGCAGACGTCGGCTTTTCGATCCCTGCGGGGAGCTCGGCCTACTGGGTCGGCGAGGCCATGACGGATACCGATTACCAAGACCTGCCGGGAACCCCGGAAAAGGTTGCGCAGACCATCAAGACCCTGGCGGCGAACGCAGCACACCTGGCGAAAGTGCTGAAAAAGGATAACTATCCCGTGCCATGACTGACATCTGTAGGAGCCCACCCCTGTGGGC
>NZ_JZRB01000009.1 GCF_000964085.1 Luteibacter yeojuensis | reverse complement strand
CCCACAGGAGGGGGGCGGGGGGTTAGGGGTGGGTGGATGGTGGCATTTGGGTGGCCGAGAGCACTTGCTCGATGGCCGCCACGACCACTTCGGGCCGGATGCCCACCACTTCGTCGCGGTAGCGGTCGGCGAACACGCGCACGGCCCGCCCGCCGGAGGAATGGCCGACGAGCACGTACGGTGGTTTCACCCCGGCGGCCGCGAGTGCGGCGTGGATGTCCGCGACATCGTTGGCCGGCGTGTTCGGTCGCGTGGCGGGGTCGCTGAAGCCCAGGCCGGCGCGGTCGTACGAGCATGTGGCGTGGTGTTCGCTGACGGCCGGCTGCACGAGCGCCCACGCCCGCGTGCTGTCGCTGAGGCCCGCATCGAAGATGACGGTGGGCGAGCCGCTGCCACGGCAGTACAGGTTGATCCGCCGGCCATGGCCGACGTCGACGAGGCGCGCCGCATGCGTGTACGCGGCATCGCTGACGACCGGCGCGGCGGGTGCGGGTAGTGCGCTGGCGGCGGCCAGAAGGAACGCCAGCACGCGCCTCACGCCGCCATGTGCTGCAGGATCGCCACCGCGTACACCGCCGTCGCGACGAAGCCGGCCACGAAGGCCAGGGTACGCACCACGGGGATGGCCAGGCTGTAGGCGAGCACATGCACCAGCCGGGCGAAGAAGTACGCCTTCGCTGCCATCAGCGTGTTGGGGGAGGTCGCACCGACCATCACCGCGATGATCACCAGCGGGGCGAACACAACCAGGTTCTCAGCGGCGTTCGCGTGTGCCGCGCGGGCACGTTCCGCCCAGGCGGGGTCGGGGCGCGTGGCGTGGTCGGGCGTGCCGAAGGCGGCCCAGGGCCCGTGCCGCACGATCCGGGCCAGCACGTAGGGCACCCAGATGATGCCGGTAAGGACGCAGGTGTAGACGAGCCAAAGCAGGTCGGGGGACATCGGCATTCCTGTAGGCGGTGGGTGTGGGGGCACTCTACGCGCGATCGGCGCCGGCCCCTAGCGCCGCGAACGACACCGATAGTGGCATTTGCGCCACGGTGACCATGGCGCCCGGGCGTGAGGTAAGCTCGCCGGGTCGCCATTGGCCCACCGGGGAGCGTGCCATGACCGTCACCATCACCGCGTTCGAGCGTTCGCCCGATGGCGGCAGGGGCCTGGCCCGCGATACTCGCGTGCGCTGGGCACTGGAGGAAGTGGGCCAGGACTACGACATCCGCCCGCTCACCTTCCCGGCGATGAAGGAGCCGGCGCACATCGCGCGCAGCCCCTTCGGCCAGATCCCCACGTACGAAGACGACGACCTGGTCCTCTTCGAATCCGGCGCCATCATCCTGCACCTCGCCGACAAGCACGGCCATCTGCTGCCCAGGGACGAAGACGCACGCAGCCGCGCCATCATGTGGATGTTCGCGGCGGTGAACAGCGTGGAACCGCCCATCCTCGACCTGCAGTGCGCGCGCTTCGCCGAAGGCGACCAGCCGTGGGCCGAGCAACGCTTGCCGCTGGTGATGGACCGCATCCGCCAGCGCCTGGCACAGCTCTCCGCGCGGCTGGGCGATGACGAATGGCTCGATGGCGAGTTCAGCGCCGGCGACCTGATGATGGTCTCGGTGCTACTGCGCCTGAAGATGTCGGGCATCCTCAACGAGTTCCCGAACCTGGCGGCGTACGTGGCGCGTGGTGAAGCACGGCCCGCGTACCAGAGGGCGTTTGCTTCGCAGGTGCCGAAGGACGGCGGTTGAGCGCCGCGTCGCGCTATTGGCGAAGCAGCTTGATCTAGAGCCATGCGTTAGCGAGCGATCTTCGATAGGCCATTTCGTCGAGGATCGCCGCGATGTAGGCAAAGAGCGGGTCCCAATCGCCGCTAAGCTCCACGGTTCGGAACAGCAGGGTTGATGTCCCGCCATCACGATGGAAGTATTCGTAAAGGGGGAGCGTGCGCTGGGGTGGGGTGGTGCCGCCAAGGATGATCGTATTGAAAAGCCAGCGAGCCGCTCGGCCGTTGCCGTCGACGAATGGATGGATATTGCAGATCGCGAGCATTGCGGCCGTCGATCTGACGAAAAGAGGGACATTCGCTCGATGCAACCACTGCCAAAGACATGTGAGAGCAGGCATAACGTCGGGCCATGGCGGAAACGCTACGGTAGACCCGTCGGTACCTCGCGTGCCGACCGCGACACGTCGTACGCCCTGAGATTTCGAATCGCTTGCGCGGTTGACCCCGCTCAATACATCGATGAATTGTGCAGAGCTCGAAAGAGTAGGTCCCAGTAAGCGTTGACCAAGCAAACTTAGCGCCTGACCTGACATAAGCGAGTGCGGGTGCCAGGCGATGGTCTCGGGCGACGTGGTCGTCGACGGTGTCGATGCGAGCGGATGTCGATTTGCAATCCAAAACTCATCGTGGCTGGGTGGTACCCATGTATTAACGGGATCCGAGGCTCTCCAAGCCGGAATTCGGCTGAAGGAACGAAGTGCCCTATCGGCCTTGGAGAGGTGTACCTGCGCGCAGGAGAGCATGCTGGGAAGTGCTATGACCTTCGTGAGGCGAGTCGTCACTGCGTCGGGCATGAGTAGAGTGCCCAGCCCTGTTCGGGCTGGGCACTGCTCCTATTTGCAATGGGTGAATCTGAAGATGCCGGGTTCCAACGACTTTCGGATGCTGGCTCTATGAGCCAAGGCGTCACTGAGTCCGGGAAGAAACAAGGCCGTTGCAGCTCGGTTATGCCCGTCGGGCGGGGAGAGGTCGATGACGTCGTCCTTGTTCCATGCAAACACCACGAGCTGTCCGAGGGGCCGTATTCCACCGTCAGCGTCGGGTGGCTCCCACCCGGCAGCGGTTACGTCAGTGGTGGAAATAAGATTTACCTGCGGAGCGGCGCCGACATCGTACAAGAACCAATACGAAGCATCAGGCCCAGGGCCAGTCAGGCGTAGGGCGATGTCAGATGCGAAGACGCGTCGTCCGAGGTGAACGAAATCCACCTTCCAATCATGATTGCTCGAATGCTCGTAGTGCGCATTCGAGTAATCGCAAGGCAAGGGTGGCGGCGTGATCAGGCTAGACGCAGCGACAATCCAGTGGGCGAAGTACATATTCGCTACCACTCGTTGAAGCCGAGGTTTGCAGCGGCCGCCTGGTACTCAGCGATCCAGGGTGAGTTCCAGTCGGTGAAGTTCGTCCCGCCATGATGCTTCAACTCAACGTAATACTCGAACGAGATATGCCAAGGAATCTCGCCCGAATTATGCTTCTCAGAATACCGCGGACCATATCCTTCAACGTCACGATACATCGCCTTGATCTGATCCGACCGGCTATTGATGTTCAGGTCGTTATGTCGCTCGGCCCAGGTCTTCGGGCCGTACTGGAAAATACCAATATGCGTGGGGTTTCGGAAATTGGTGCCGAGCGACGTCTCGTAGAATGCTTGTCGAACCAGAATGCCGGCATAGTCCGATCGAATTCCTCTCGCTTGGGCATAGTCGAGAATCTCGGAGGCGAGCGCCACCTGCTCATGGTTGAGCAGGGCGCGCGTCGTGAACGGGATGCCGCCGGGCGTCTTATGCTGGTACTTCGGCCTCTTGTCCTGCGAGGACTCAGATCCGCCATCTCCGTTGCCCGCACCACCGCCGCCAGCGCCATCGCCGCCACCGCCGCCACCGTTGCCGTCGCCGGCAATGCCGCCAGAGGGGTCGTCGGGGTCGGTGGGGATGCTCGGAGGTTCCGGGACGTTCGGGCCAGGGAGCAGGGTCGTGTGTTGTCCGCCAGCAATGAGATCGCGGTCTTCCTTAGTGAGCTTTTGCATGAATGTGCTTCCTTGATGGACGCCAAGGCCCCAATGCCTTGGCGCGAACGTCCGCGCGCGTACTTGGCGCGAAGTTCAAGGAAGCGTAGACATGCCGCTGCTCCACCGATGTCGGGGAATTCTGTCAATCGTTGAAGGCGTACGCCGCGACGTCGTGTAAGCCTTTCTTGATGTTGACGCGATCAAGGCGTCCGAAGCTTGACTTGATTTTATGGTCGGTGCTATCGCGCCTGAAGATGTCAGGCATCCTCCACGAGTTCCCGAACCTGGCGGCATACGTGGCGCGTGGTGAAGCGCGGCCGGCGTACCAGCGGGCGTTTGCTTCGCAGGTGCCGAAGGACGTGGCTTAAGCCACGCCGCAGTTCGACGCATCCACGGCCTCGTCGCCGTGGCTATCCCGATACGCCTCGCCCCACGCACGCATCGACAAGAGAATCGGGATCAACGTCTTCCCGAATTCCGACATCTCGTATTCCACCTTTGGCGGTACTTCCGGGTAGACGTGCCGCGTGATGACGCCATCGGCTTCCAGTTCGCGTAGCTGGTTCGTCAGCATCGATTGCGTGGCGTTGGGCACCAGCCGCGTCAGTTCCATGAAGCGCTTCTTGCCTTCGATGAGGTGGAACAGCACCACCGGCTTCCACACGCCGCCGATGACCGACAACGTCACCTCGACGGCGCAGCCGCTTTTCCCGTCCCAGCGTTTGGCGCGCATCGCATACTCCTGAAAACCATAGTACCTATGAAATATCGTCGTTCTTGTGACGATCAAGGTACGACCCTAGCATGGTTGCATCTCGCAAACACTGAGGCTTGGCCATGACGTTCAAAGCACTGCTCACCCGCAAGGACGGTGACACCGTGTCGACCCAGGTGGTCGATTTCGAGGAAGCAAACCTGATGGAGGGCGATGTCCTCGTGCAGGTCGAGTACTCCACGCTCAACTACAAGGATGCGCTCGCGCTGACGAACACGCGCCCGGTCATCCAGCAGTTCCCGCTGATCCCGGGCATCGATTTCTCGGGCGTGGTGCTCGAGTCGGGCAACCCGGGCTTCAAGGCGGGCGACCGCGTGGTGCTTAACGGCTGGCACCTGAGCCAGACGCACCATGGCGGCCTGGCCCAGCGTGCGCGCGTGCGCGGCGAGTGGCTGGTGAAGATCCCGGATACGCTCAGCACCCGCGACGCCATGGCCATCGGCACGGCGGGCTACACGGCGATGCTGTGCGTGCTAGCGCTGGAGCATGCGGGCGTCACGCCCGACAAGGGCGATATCCTGGTCACCGGGGCGAACGGTGGCGTGGGTTCCATCGCGCTGGCGATCCTGTCGAAGCTGGGCTACCGCACGGTGGCCGCCACGGGCCGCCCGGAGCATGCGGATTACCTGCGTGCGCTGGGCGCCGCCGACATCGTCGACCGCAAGACCCTCTCCGAACCGCGTGAGGCGCCGCTGGGCAAGGAGCGCTGGGCCGGCGTCGTCGATGCCGTCGGCAGCCACACCCTGGCCAACGCCATCGCGGAAACAAAATACCGCGGCGCCGTCGCCGCCTGCGGTCTCGCGCAGGGCACCGACCTGCCGACCACCGTGCTGCCCTTCATCCTCCGCAACGTGACCCTGGCCGGCATCGATTCCGTGAACGCGCCGCAGCACGCACGCCAGGAAGCCTGGGACCGCCTCGGCACCGACCTGGACCTGGACAAGCTCAACAGCACCGTGCAACTCATCGGCCTGGCCGAGGTGCTGGATGTCTACGAAGACATCATCCCGGGCAAGGTGCGCGGGCGTATCGTGGTTGACGTTAACGCGTAGCGCGCTTTGTTGTTTATCTGTGGGTCTGCATCGCCCTCTTGTGGGAGCGCGCTTGCGCGCGATCGCGCGCAAGCGCGCTCCCACAGGGTCGTTGGCACGTCAGCTTCGCGGCGCTAGCAAGGGCGACAAGCGATCCGCTGCCTTTGGTAACCGTACGAGATGCGGATAGCGAGCACCGCCGCTGTACACCAGCCGCACGTCGTGCTTCTCCCCATCTAGCTCGAACGTAAGCGCCAACGGCGTAGTCACCGTCGCTCGCACCGCGTCCAGCAAACCCTTCGTCGAAAACGCCTGCCCGTTCACCGCCGTGATCATGTCGCCAGGCGCCATGCCTGCCTTGAACGCCGGGCTATCCCAGACGACGCCACGGACGCGCCCCTTGGCATCCACCGCCAGGCCCACGGAGTACGCCAGGTTCGTGGCGCCACTTTCCTTCTCGTCCTGCAGGAAGGTGTCGGTCGCTGTATCGGTATACGCCAGCGCCCAGCCAAGCCGCGCCAGCCCGTCGAGCACGCGCGCATCCTTTGCCTGCAGCCGTTCCGTGAGGTACGCCCGCCAGTCGACCGATGGCGCCACCTTCGCGAGTGCCGCGCACACATCGTCGAAGGTGTAGGTCGAGACATTCCCGGGCTTGCCATGCACCGCGAAGAACGCATGGGCGAAGGCATCGATGGGTGCCTTGGACGCGACATCGAGCCACAGCATCACGCCTTCGCCGTAGTAATCCTTGCGCCGCTGCCATTCCGGCCACACGGTGTTGCGGCCGGTGACATAGATCGGGTCATTCGTGGTGTCGGCCAGCGGCTTCCACGCCCGCCCGGCATGGATCTGCACGGCGGCCGCATCCAGCGCGAGCTTGTCCAGCGTCTGTTGCACGGTGCGCATGCCGCTGCGTGCCGCGAGCACGCGGCCCCAGAATTCCGTCTGGCCTTCGTACACCCATAGCAGGCTGTTGCGGCTGGGCACGTTCGGCGTGGGGATCCACAGGTCGGCCGGCTGGCGCCAGCGGCCGTTCCACGCGTGCACGTGCTCGTGCGCGATGAGGTCAAGATTGTTGAGCTGGTCGGCCGGTTCGCGCAGGTAGTTCGCGGGCAGGTAGATCTCCGCCGAGCTGGCGTGTTCGATGCCGCCGGCGGAGAAGTTGTCGTCCAGCACCACCAGGCCGTCGAAGTGCGCGTAAGGTGGCGGGCCCATCACGGCGCGCGTTTCGCGCACCAGCTTGCGTAGCTTGCCGACAGCGTCTGGTGCGACGGGCAGATCGGCTGGGTCGGTGGCGATCAGGTCCAACTGCATGGCCGGCTGGTTCGGGTCGCCCAGCGGTACGCGTTGGATATGCCGCGCGGCGAAGGCCGGTGAATCGAGCAGCGTTTCCAGCGTCGTTTCCGCGAAGCGCGTGGTGGTGCCGCTGGTGCCCGAAGCGGTAAGCGAGGTCGCGACCGAAAGGCCCCCGGGCACCTTAAGGCTCGCCTGCACGGGGATGTTCCGTGCGAACCAGCCCGCCGGGTACACAAGCAGGCGTTGCCACGCCACGTTGACGAGGTCGTCGCGGATCAGCGCGTCGTCCGCCCGCGTGATGAACTGGAAGTCCACCACCAGGTTTGCCGCGCCGGGCGGCACGTCCACGTGGAAGGCGTGCATGTCGACGGGGTCGCGTTCCCACGCGACAGGCTGGCCACCGGCGGTGACCACCAGGCCGGCAAGGTTCGCCGCCGAGACGGTTCGGCCGTGGCTCGAGAGTTCCCACTCCGGGTAGAGGAGGGTCACCGGCCCCGGCTGCACGGGCAGCGTTTCGTGGATGCGGAAGATTTTCTGCACGGTGTCCGTCGCGTCCACCGCCAGTTCGATGTGGCCGGGGAACGCGTGGTCGACCGGAGCAGGGATGGTTGATGCGAAGGGTGTGTACGTGGGGCCGTCGGTGGCTAGCGCGGCGAAAGGGCAGGCGGCGAGCCAAAGGCACGCGGCAAGACGGATCTTCAACGGCGTTTCTCCCGACGGGACGCCTCGGCCCCGTCAGCGTGGAATTCGATGGCCACGACGGCACCGTTCGCATCCCGTGCCACATGGATGAAGTCGGTGCCGTCGCCGGCGTAGTAGAGGATGTCGCCCTGCGCGGTGACCAGGCCTTTGGTCGGGCCGCCGCTGCGCCGGATGCGCAAGGTACCGCCCTGCACGGTGATGACGTGCTGGCTGCCGTCGCCGATGTCATAGCTGCCAGCCACGGATGCCAGTGCCGTCGAAGACCACGTGGCAGGCGTGAATGTGGGGTAGGGCTTCCCGATCGCCAACGCGGCGATGCGGCGGGCGAGGGCGCGCGCGGGGACCGCCGGCGCATCGGAGTTTTCGAGAACGGCCACGCTGGTGTCTTTACCGGGTATATAAACGTAGTGCGCGGTGAAACCTTCGATGCCGCCCGAATGTTCGACCACCGGCGTACCGCGCAGCGTGCCCGGCACCGTGCCGAGGCCGTACGGGAGCATGGTGTCGCCCACGCGCGCCGGCGTAGCCATGGCCTTGAACACCGACGGCCACGGGGCTGCGGCCGTCGCGAGCTGGTGCGGCAGCAGCGCGACAGCGCGCGCATCCGCCGTGAGTGAGCCGGCGGCACCGGGGCCGGCGATGCTGTAGAGCACCGGCCGCGCCAGCTTGCCGTCGGCGCCAACTGTGTAGCCGGCCGCGAGGCCCGGTATCACCGCGGTGTCGCCGTGGTACCCCATCGTGGGGATGCCGAGCGGCTGGAGCACCAGGGCTCGCTCGGCCTCGTCCCACGGCTTGCCCGTGATCTTCTCGAGGATCGCGCCCAGCACCATGTACCCCGAGTTGCTGTAGCTCCAGTCGGTGCCGGGTGCGAAGCCGGGCTTTGCCTTGCCGATCAGTGCCAGTCGCGCCGGCGTATCCAATACGTCGGTGAGTGGCGCCTCCCATTCATCGCTGACGCCCGAGGTGTGGTTGAGCAGCTCGCGCACGGTGATGGCCGTCGCGTTGGGAAACGTAGGCAACCACGTGGCGATCGGCTTGTCGATATCCAGCCGGCCGTCGGCAGCCAGGCGCAGGATGGCGGCGGCGGTGACGGTCTTCGTGATCGAGCCGATGCGGAACTGCGTGGCCGGCGAAAGCGCCGCGCCGAGCTCGACGCTGGCGAAGCCGCGCGAGGCTTCATAGGTCACGGCCGAGCCCTGCGTCACGACTACCGCGGCCCCCGGCCCATCATTCGGTATAGCAGCGAGAAGGGCATCCGCCTGCGCGCGCCAGGCAGGCTTCGGAGCCGTTACCGCCATAACGGGAAGGGCGAGGAGCGCCGCCGTAGCTAGCAAGAATCCATTCGTGCGCATGGTGTCCTCTCAGCGATGGGTAGCGGCATGATCGCACCATTCGCTCGAGGTTGAGATGGATCTCACGAGTCGCCGTCTGCTGTATGAATGGGCGATTTTACGGGTGGCGCTCGTTTCATCGAGTCGCCCTAGGATGGCGATTGTTTTCCTGACCCGTGAGCAACATGCTCGTTGATTATCTCGAAACGATCCGGCACCGGATCGAGAAAGATCCTGCGTTCGCCAAGGCATTGCTCACCCCCGATACCGCAACGCCTCCACCAGCAACGAAAGCGCCGGCGAGCCCTGTCGGCGGTTAGGGTAGTAAAGGTGGTAGCCGTCGAACGGCTCGCACCACTTTTCCAGCACGCGCACCAGCGTGCCCTCGGCCAGGTGCGGTAGCACCAGGTCCTCCGGCACCCATGCCAGGCCCAGCCCGCGCAGTGCCGCGCCCAGCATCTGCGTGCCGTTGCTGACGACAAGCTGGCCGTCGACGCGCACCTTCACGTCGCGCCCGCCGCGGGTGAAGTCCCACACGGCGAGGCCACCATGCGTCGGCAGCCGCAGGTTGATGCAGTTGTGCGCGGTGAGGTCCTGCGGGGTCTTCGGCGGCTTGCGGCCGTCGAAATACGATGGCGCCCCGACCACGGCCATGCGCATGTCGGGCCCGATGCGCACCGCGATCATGTCCTTTGCCACCTGCTCGCCGAGGCGGATGCCGATGTCGAAGCGCTCGGCGACGATGTCGATCATGCCGTAGTTCACGTCCACGTCGACCGAGATATCCGGGTACCGCGGCAGGAAGGTTTCAAGCACCGGCCAGATGATGGTGTTGGCCGCGTGCTCGGCCGTGGTGATGCGCAGCTTGCCGGCGGGCTTTTCGCGCAACTCGCCGAGGGCGTCCATCGCCTCCTCGATCTCGTCGAGGCGGGGCCCGACCGACACGAGCAGCCGCTCGCCTGCCTCGGTGGGGGAGACGCTGCGCGTGGTGCGGGTGAGCAGCCGCACGCCCAGCCGCGCCTCGAGCCCGCGCACCGTGTGGCTCAACGCCGACTGCGAGGTGCCGAGTTTCGCCGCGGCGCGTGTGAAGCTGCGTTCGCGGGCGACGGCGATGAAGGCGATGATGTCCTGGATATCCTTGCGCATGGTCATTTATATCAGGATTTCATAAGCCCTAGCTTAGTGATGTGGCTAGTTCACCAGCGGGCGTGGGCCTACATTGGGTGTCTACCTTCCCCAATGCCCCCTTCCACGAGGTGATTTATGCAGAAGCGCACGCTAGGCAACAGCGGGCTGGATGTCTCCGCCATCGGCTTTGGCTGCATGGGCCTGAACTTCGGCTACGGCACGGTGACGCCGGAGGCCGAGGCCATCGACCTCATCCGCGCCGCGTTCGATCGCGGCGTGACGTTCTTCGACACGGCCGAGGTGTATGGCCCGTTCACCAACGAAGTGGTGGTGGGCAAGGCGTTGGCGCCGATCCGCGACCAGGTGGTGATCGCCACGAAGTTTGGCTTCGCCATCGATGCCGATGGCAAGCAGCAGGGGCTGGATAGCCGCCCGGAACATATCAAACAGGTGGCCGATGCCTCTCTGAAGCGCCTGGGCATCGACACCATCGACCTGCTGTACCAGCACCGCGTGGACCCGAACGTGCCCATCGAGGAGGTGGCGGGGGCGGTGAAGGACCTCATCACCGCGGGCAAGGTGCGCCACTTCGGCCTCTCGGAGCCGGGCGTGGAAACCATCCGCCGCGCGCACGCGGTGCAGCCGGTGGCCGCGCTGCAGAACGAGTATTCGTTGTGGACGCGCACGCCGGAGACCAACGGCATCCTGGCCACGTGCGAGGAGCTGGGCATTGGCCTGGTGGCCTACAGCCCGCTGGGCAAGGGCTTCCTCACGGGCGCCATGAACAAGGAGACGCCGATCGGCGAAGGCGATTTCCGCAAGATCCTGCCGCGCTTCACGCCCGAGGCCATGCAGGCGAACCAGGCACTGGTGGACCTGCTGCAGGCCATCGCGAAGGACAAGGCCGCGACGCCCGCCCAGGTGGCACTGGCATGGCTGCTTTCGCGCAAGCCGTGGGTGGTGCCTATCCCGGGTACCACCAAGCGCCACCGGATGGAGGAGAACGTGGCGGCGGCCGGGCTGGTGCTGTCCGCGCAGGATCTTGCGCACATCGAGGCGGCCGCCGCCGCCATCGAGGTGACGGGTGAGCGTTACCCCGAGCACCTGGCGAAGCTGCTGGGCCGGTAAGGGTTTGTGCGCGGGTAGGCACTTTTAATGTGACGTACGTCTCAATTACTATCGCGTCCGGCCGATAACCGACTATCGGCCGGCTTTTGGTCGACGTAATGGACGACAGGGGCGTCAGGCCTATCGCGACGAGATGACAGGGGCTGGGGGGCGGTAGCCGGCAGGGCCGGGCCGTTAAATGAACCACACGAGTGCGCGACCACCAACCGCCCCGCGCGGCCTGAGGTGGCGCCGCCGTGCATGCGTTCGCCAGTGCCACCTGCGCATGCCGTTGCCGGCCCCCAAGCGGGGGCAAGGCGGTTGCCGCTGTACGTCCGGCCTCTCATGAGAGAACAGGACGCACTTCGCAATGAACCACATCTACCGCCTCTGCTGGAACCGTACCCTCAAGGCCTGGGTTCCGGCCTCGGAACTTGCGAAGAGCAACACCGGCGGGGTGCAGCGCAGCCCGCTCGGCCGCCGCGCCCTCCTGCTCTGCTTCCTGTCGGCCTCGCTTGGCATGACGGGGCTTGCCCAGGCCGCGAACGCGCCGGGCGGCGGCCAGGTGGTGGCGGGCTCGGGCTCAATCAACCAGGTGGGCAACACGACCACCATCCAGCAGGGCAGCCAGAAGCTGTCGATCAACTGGCAGACCTTCGACATCGGCGCCGACCAGACGGTCAACTTCGTGCAGCCGGGCGCCAGCGCCATCGCGGTGAACCGCGTGCTGGGCAACAGCGGCAGCGAGATCTTCGGCCACCTCAACGCCAACGGCCAGGTGTGGCTCATCAACCCGAACGGCGTGCTGTTCGGCAAGGATGCCCAGGTGAACGTGGGCGGCATCGTCGCATCCACGCTCGACCTGGCCGATGACGGCTCGGCATCGGGCACGGTGCGCTTCGCCGGTAACGGCCGCGGCAAGGTGGTGAACCAGGGCAGCATCACGACGGCGGCGGGCGGCTATGCCGCGCTGCTCGGCAACGACGTATCGAACCAGGGCGTGATCCGCGCGCAGCTGGGCACGGTGGCGCTCGCCGGCGGCACCGCGGTGACGCTCACGTTCGCCGACAACCACCTGATGCACCTGGTGGTGGACGAAAACACCGTGCGGAGCCTGGTGGAGAACCGCCACCTCATCGTCGCCGATGGCGGCACGGTGCTCATGACCGCAGGCGCCCGCGCCTCGCTGGTGGCCAGCGTGGTGAACAACACCGGCGTGGTGCAGGCCCAGGCGGTGCAGGAGCACAACGGCACCATCACCCTGCTGGGTGGCATGGAGGCGGGCACCGTCCAGGTGGGCGGTACGCTCGATGCCAGCGCCCCCACGGGTGGCAACGGCGGCCTCATCGAAACCTCGGCGGCGCACTTCGAGCTCGCCCATGACGCGGCCATCCGCGCGTCCGCGCCGAAGGGCGCGGCGGGCACCTGGCTGGTCGATCCGGTCGACCTGACCATCGACGCGGCCGCCGCGTCGACCATCTCAAGCACGCTCAACAGCGGCACCAATGTGACGGAGACGACGACGGCCACCACCGCGTCGGGCCCCGGCACGCAGGCGCCTGGTAACGGCGATATCAACATCAACGCCGCCGTCAGCTGGAACAACGCCGCCGCCACCTTCCAGCTGGATGCGTTCCGCAACATCAACGTGAACGCGGGCGTCACCGGTACCGGCGGCATCGTGATGAACGCGCCGAACGGCACGCTGGCCATCGGCAATGCCGGTGGCCTTTCCGCGGGCGCGGGCGCGAAGCTGCAGGCCAGCAAGTTCACCAACAGCGCGGGCGCCGGCGCGCTCGGCAGCAACTGGAAGCTTTACACGGTTAACCCGGCGGCCAACACGCTGGGCGGCCTGGCCCCCAACTTCATCCAGTACAACGCCAACACCAGCTCGACGCTGGCCGGCACCGGCAATGCGCTGGTGTACTCGGTGGCGCCGACGGTACAGATCACCGGGCTAACCGGCACGGCGGCCAAGGTATACGACGGCGGCACCTCGGGCACCATCGGCACGTCGAACATCACCGCCACGGGCCTGCTCGGTGGCGATACGGTCGCCTCCGCCACCGGCACCTGGGCATCGGCCGACGTGGCGACGGGTATCAATGTCACCTCGCCCTCGTCGATCGGCAACATCGCCATCACCAACAACGGTGCCACCGTTTACGGCTACACGCTGGGCGGCGCGCCGGTCACGGCCGCCATCGGCCAGGTGACGCCGAAGCAGCTGACGGCCTCCATCGTGGGCAACCCCACCAAGGTGTACGACGGCACCACCACCGCCACCCTGTCGTCGTCGAACTACCAGATCGACGGCTTCATCGGCAGCGACGGCGCCACGGTGAAGCAGCCCAGCTCCATCGCCTACGCGGGCTCGGATGCAGGCGTGGAGGCGGTCAACGCGACCTTCTCGGTGACGAACTTCACCGCCACCGGCAGCACCAAGCTGTCGAACTATGCGCTGCCCACCGCGGCGACGGGCCTGGGCTACATCAACCAGGCGCCGCTGCTGATCAGCGGGCTGCTGGCCAACAACAAGACCTACGACGGCACCACCAACGGCTCGGTGAACACCAGCGGCGCCAAGCTGTTCGGCGTCATCGCGCCCGATTCGGGCCAGGTCACGCTCGACAGCAGCGCGGCCGTCGGCACGTTCTCGCAGGCCAATGTGGGCAATGGCCTCGCCGTGTCGCTTTCCGGCTTCGTGCTCAATGGCGCGAAGAAGAACAACTACGTGCTGACCCCGCCCACGAACCTCACGGCGAACATCACGCGCAAGACGCTGAGCGTGGCCAGCGGTTCGGTCACGGTTGGCAACAAGACCTACGACAACACCACGGCGGCCACGCTGAACACGGCCGCTGGCCGCCTCAGCGGCGCCATCGCCGGCGATGACGTGAGCCTGGCCACGGCCGGCGCCACGGCGCGCTTCAGCCAGGCCAACGTGGGCAACAACCTGACGGTGACCGCCACGGGGTTTGGCCTGGGCGGCACCGCCGCCGGCAACTACGCGCTGAACCAGCCGACGTTCGTGGCCGCGATCACGCCCGCCGTGCTCACCATCACCATGCGTGGCACGCCCGAGAAGACCTACGACGGCACCAACGCCGTCACGCTCGGTGCCGCCAACTTCACCATCGCCGGCTTCATCGGCACGCAAAGCGCCACGGTGGCCCAGAGCTCCGCCACCTACGCCAGCGCCAACGCCGGCAACGGCATCGATGTCACCGCCCGCCTGCAGCCGTCCGACTTCACGCCGGCGTCGGGCACCCTCATGTCGAACTACACGTTCGTGCCGACGGTGCTGGGCTCGGGCCTTGGCAAGATCGACCCGCTGCAGCTGACCGGCCAGGTCGTCAACAACCCGACCAAGGTGTACGACGGCACCACCACCGCGGCGCTCGCTGCGAACAACCTGGCCCTGAACGGCTTCGTCCCGGGCGAGGGCATCAACGCCAGCTTCGGCGGTACTGTCGCCGGCGCGTACGACAGCAAGGATGCCGGCGCACGCGGCGTGACGCTGGGCTCGGTGGCTGCGGGTAACTTCACCGCGGCCAACGGCACGCTGCTGTCGAACTACCTGCTGCCCACCACCTGGACCGGCTCGGGCACGATCACGCCTGCGCCGCTCACCGGCTCGTTCGTGCTCAACGCGGGCATCGTCAACGCCACCAAGGTGTACGACGGCAGCACCAGCATCACTCTCAACAGCAACAACTTCACGCTCAGCGGCTTCGTCAACGGCGATAGCGCGGTGGTGAACGATGGTATCCAGGGCACGTTCGGCCAGAAGAACGTCGGCACCAACGTGCCGCTCTCCGCGCAGCTGGCGATCACCGACCTCACGGGTACCAACGGCACGACGCAGCAGGAGCTGGGCAACTACCAGATCAACACGCCGGTGCTCGGCGTGGGCAACATCACGCCGGCCGCGCTGGTGGTGTCGATCACCGGCACGCCGACCAAGGTCTACAACGGCTCGACGGCCGTGGCGCTGACCTCGGGGAACTTCACCATCGGTGGCTGGGCCAGCAACGAGGGTGGCTCCATCAACCCGACCGCGACGGCGGGCTACGATTCGGCCAACGCGGGTGCGCGTACCGTCACGGCACAGCTCACCCCGGGTAACTACCTGGCCAACAACGGCACCCTGCTGTCGAACTACACGCTGGCCACCAGTGCGCAGGGCCCCGGGCAGATCAACCAGGCGCCGCTGTTCATCACGGGCATCTTCGCCAATAGCCGCACGTACGTGTCGGGCTCGACCACCGCGACGCTCAACACCGGCAATGCCCGCCTGGCCGGCCTGGTCGACAGCGACGCGGGCGACGCCAGCAAGGTGGCGGCGAACTTCAGCGGCGTGACCGCCAACTTCGCCACCGCCAACGCGGGCAACGGCGTCGCCGTGACGGCGACGGGCTTCGCCATCACCGGTTCGCAGGCCGCCAATTACCTGCTGCAGCCGATCACCGGCCTCAGCGCGAACATCAACAAGGCCACCCTGACACTCAGTGGCATCACGGCCAACAACAAGGTCTACGACGGCAACGCCAACGCGGCGCTGACCATTGCCGGCAACGCCGCCCTCAGCGGCGTACAGGGCAGTGACGTCGTCGGGTTCGACGGCACCAACGCCAAGGGCACCTTCATCACCGCCAACGCCGGCGATAACCTGGGCGTGACGGTCACCGCGTTCTCGCTCACGGGCGGCAGCGCCAGCAACTACGCGCTCACCCAGCCGGCCGGCCTGAAGGCGACGATCAACCCGGCCCCGCTCACCGCCGTCATCATCGGCAGCCCGACCAAGATCTACGACGGCACCAACTCGGCCACGCTCACCGCCGCCGATTACCGCCTCGACGGTTTCGTGGGAGCCGATGGCGCCACGGTGCCGCAGTCGGCGACCGCGAATTACACCACCAAGAACGTCGGCACCGGCCTGGGCGTGGAATCCACGCTGGTCACCTCCGACTTCCTCGCCAACGCGGGTACCAACCTCGCGAACTATGCGCTGCCGTCCACGGGTGCCGGCAACAACGGCATCATCCAGCCCAAGGCCATCGACCTCACCGGCAGCCGCGTGTACGACGGCACCACCACGGGCGCAGGTTCGCTGTTTGGCGTGCTGCAGGGCGTGAATGGCGAAACCCTGGGTGCCACGGGCAGCGGCACGCTTTCCAGCAAGAACGTGGGCAACCGCTGGTCGTTCAGCAGCCTGGGCAGCCTGGCCCTCACCGACGGTGGCAACGGCGGCCTGGCCAGCAACTACACGCTCGTCGGCGGCACCGATTGGGTGACGATCACGCCGCGCGCGCTGTCCGCCACCTTCACCGCCACGGACAAGACGTACGACGCCACCACCAACGATGTGCTCACCAATGCCGCCCTGACCACGGATAACGGCACGTCGGGCCTGGTCGCGGGCGACGACGTGGTGCTGAACAACGCCACCGTGGGCAAGTTCGATACCAAGAACGTCGGCACCAACAAGCTGGTGACCGGCAGCATGACGGTCGGCGGCGCCGACGCCGGCAACTACACCTTCACCAACGGCACGGCGCGGGCGGCGATCAACGCGCTGCACATCACCGCCACGGCCACGGGCGCCAACAAGCAGTACGACGCCACCGTGAACGACCCCGGCGCGACCGTGGCCAGCGCCGGCGTCATCGCCGGCGATACCGTCAACTTCATCTACGGCTCGGCCACGTTCAGCGACAAGGACGTGGGCAACGGCAAGACGGTGACCGTCACGGGTGTCAACAAGAACGGCACCGATGCGGGCAACTACGTCATCGACAACACCACGCTGACCACCACGGCGAATATCACGCCGCGCGTCATCAACCTCACCGGCACGCGGGTCTATGATTCGACGACCCACGCCGATGCCGGTCTCTTCACCACGGGCGGGCTGATCAACACGGGCTTCGGTGGCGAGTCGCTGGCGATGAGCGGCAGCGGCAACCTGGCTGACAAGACCGTCGGCAACAACAAGACGTTCTCTCTCGGCACCCTCGCGCTGGGTGATGGCAACAACGGTGGGCTTGCCAGCAACTACACCCTCATCGGTGGCACCGACAAGCTCACGGTGACGAAGGCGGCGCTTACCTACGCCTTCACGGCGGCAGACAAGGTCTATGACCGCACGACCGCGGCCACGATCAGCAACCAGACCCTGACGGGCTTGTTCGCCGGGGACACCATCTCGATCATCAACCCCAATACCGCGCACTTCTCGGACAAGAACGTCGGCAACAACAAGACCGTCACCGGCGACATGACGTTTAGCGGTACCGATATCGGCAACTACAACGTCACGGTCCAGACGGCGCAGGCCAGCATCACGCCGGCCACGATCACCGTGGGGGCGCAGGGCGTCAACAAGGTCTACGACGGCACCACGGCTGCCACCACGCTGCTGAGCAGCGCGGGCGTCAAGGCGGGCGACACGGTGAACTTCGCTGGCACCAGTGTGTTCGACACCAAGGATGTGGGTAACGGCAAGAACGTGGCGGTCAGCGGCGTCAACGCCAGCGGCACCGACGCCGGTAACTACACGCTTGCCAATACGACGGCCAGCACCACCGCCAACATCACGCCGTACATCATCAACCTGCACGGCACGCGCGTTTACGACGGCAGCACGGTCGTGGCCTCGGGCCTGTTCGGCAGCAACGGCACGCTCAACGGCGTGGCGGGCGAGCAGGTCATGCTGACCGGCAGCTCCACCGTGGCCAACAAGAACGTAGGCATCAACAAGGGGTTTGCTGGTGCGACGGACATGGCCCTGCAGGGCGTGAACGGTTCGCTGGGCAGCAACTACGCGATCGGCACGTCCAGCCTCGACATCACCCAGCGCGCGATCACTGGCGCGATCACGGCTGACAACAAGGTCTACGACAGCACGCGCACGGCAACGACCCATGGCACGCTCACGGGCGTGCTCAATGGCGATACCGTGGCGTTCATCACCGGTGGTACGTTCGGCGACAAGAACGTGGCCAATGGCAAGCAGGTGAGCCTTGCCAGTTCGCTGGGTGGCGCCGACAGTGGCAACTACAGCTACACGGCCAATGCCACGACGACGGCGAACATCACCCCGCTAGGCATCAACGTGGTCGCCACGGCGGCGGACAAGACCTACGACACCACCACCTCCGCGCTGCTCACGGGCCTTGCGAGCCAGGGCGTGCTGGCCGGCGACCAGGTGCACTTCACGGCGGCCTCGGCGGATTTCAACGACGCGAACGTCGCCAACGGCAAGACGGTCAACGTCGTTGGCATTGCCAAGAGCGGCGCGGACGCGAACAACTACACCATCAATACCACCGCGCAAACGCTGGCGAACATCACGCCGGTGGTCCTCAATCTGTCGGGTACGCGCGTTTACGACGGCAGCACGGGCGCGGCCGCTGGCCTGTTCGGCAGCAATGGCGTCATCGCTGGTATCGCGGGGCAGACCGTGAACCTGGTGGGCGCCGGCATGCTCGGCGACAAGAACGTGGGGAACAACAAGCCCTTCGCCAGCCTGGGTACGCTGGCCCTGCAGGATGGTGGCAATGGCGGCCTGGCGCAGAACTACACGCTGGTCGGGGGGCTGGATTCGCTGACGGTCACGCCCAGGGCGTTGACGGCCACGAGCACGGCGCTGAGCCGCGATTACGACGGCACCAACCTTGCGGCGCTCAGCGGCTCGGCGCTGTCGGGCCTTATCGCAGGCGACGACGTCGCGCTGGGTAACGCCACGGTGGGCACGTTCCAGGACAAGTCGGTCGGGGCAGGCAAGGATGTCACCACGAACATGACGATCTCGGGTGGCGATGCCAGCAACTACCTGTTCACGCAGCCGTCCAACCTCTTCGCGAACATCAACCCGCTGGCCATCACGGTGGCCGTTGCGGCCGCGGACAAGAACTACGACACCACGAGCAATGCCGTCCTCACCTCGATCGGTAGCAACGGCGTGCTTGGCAGCGATGATGTGAACTTCACGTACGGCTCGGCCATGTTCTCCGATGCCAACGCGGCCAACGGCAAGACCGTCGCGGTCACGGGTATCGCGAAGAACGGCCAGGACGCGGCCAACTACGTCATCAACACCGTCGCGCAGACCACGGCGAATATCCTGCCGCTGGTCCTTGATATCTCGGGCACGCGTGTCTACGACGGCACCAACGGCGCCGCCGCGGCGCTGTTCGGCAACCACGGTGTGATCACCGGTATCGCGGGCCAGACGGTGCAGCTGGTGGGCAGCGGCACGGTGGGCGACAAGCACGTGGGTAACAACAAGGCCTTCACCAGCCTGGGTACGCTTGCGTTGCAGGATGGCAGCAACGGTGGGCTCGCCCAGAACTACACGCTGGTCGGTGGCACGGATGACCTCACCATCACGCCGAAGACGGTGGCAGTGGCAGGTGCCGTCGCGAACAAGGTGTACGACACGACGGCGGACGCCACGGTCACCTCGCTGACCAGCGGTGGCGTGGTATCGGGCGATGACATCACGTTCGCGTCCTCGGCGGCGATGTTCGGTGATGCGCATGCCGCCAACGGCAAGACGGTGACGATCTCGGGCATCACGGCCAGCGGCCAGGATGCCGGTGACTATGCCTTCGCGGCGAGCACCACGGCGCTCGCGGACATCACGCCCTACGTGCTCGACCTCGCCGGTACGCGCATCTACGACGGTAGCGTCGACGCCGCGGCCAGCCTCTTCGGCAACAACGGCGAGCTGGCCGGGCTGAATGGCCAGACCCTGAACCTCAGTGGCACGGGCCATGTCGCCGACAAGAACGTGGGCACCCACAAGGCCTTCGCGAACCGCGGCACGCTGGCGCTGGCCGACGGCAATGGTGGCCTGGCCAGCGATTACACGCTGGTGGGCGGCAACGACACGCTGAGCATCACGCCCAAGGCGATCGACGTGGTGGCCACGGCGGGCAACAAGGTCTACGACACCAGCACGGGCGCGACGGTCACGTCGCTTACCAGCCAGGGCGTGGTGGCCGGCGATAGCGTGGCCTTCACCGCCGGCGGCGCGACGTTCGGTGATGCCAACGTGGCCAACGGCAAGACGGTCACCGTGACCGGCCTTGCCGCGGGCGGCACGGACGGCGGCAACTACGTGCTCAACAGCACCACGGTGGCCGCGCTGGCCAACATCACGCCCTATGTGCTCGACCTGGCTGGCACGCGGATCTACGACGGCAGCGTCGACGCCGCCGCCGACCTGTTCGGCAACCACGGCGTGCTGGCCGGCCTGAACGGCGAGACGCTCAACCTTTCCGGCACGGGCCATGTCGCCGACAAGAACGTGGGCGCGCAGAAGGCGTTCGCCAACCTCGGTACGCTGGCGCTGGCGGATGGCGGCAACGGCGGCCTGGCAGGTAACTACACGCTGGTCGGCGGCAACGATACGCTCAGCATCACGCCGAAGGCCCTGGGTGCCACGGCCACGGCGAACGACCGCGTCTACGACGGCGGCACCGTGGTGGGCCTCTCCGGCGCGGCCCTGGTCGGGCTCGTGGCGGGCGACCAGGTGACGCTGGGCAACGCGGCGCAGGGCACGTTGCAGGACAAGAACGTGGGTACCGGCAAGGCCGTGGCCACGCACATGACGGTGGCTGGCGCCGACGCGGCGAACTACACGTTCACCACGGCGACGGGCCTCACTGCCAACGTCACGCCCAAGTCGATCCTGGTCAGCGCCACGGCCGGGGACAAGGTGTACGACACCGGCACGCGCGCCACGGTCACGTCCCTGGGTAGCCAGGGCGTGGTCGCCGGCGACGTGGTGGCCTTCGGGTACGGCTCGGCGAACTTCAGCGACGCCAACGCCGCCACCGGCAAGGCGGTGCTCGTGGCCGGCCTGACCAAGATGGGCGTGGATGCCGGCAACTACGTGCTCGGCAGCACCACCACCACGACCACGGCCAGCATCACCCCGTATGTGCTCGACCTCACCGGCACGCGCGTCTACGACGGCACGGTGGATGCCGCGGGCAGCGTGTTCGGCCAGGGCGGCGTGCTGGCGGGCCTCAACGGTGAAACGGTCAGCGTGGCCGGCACCGGCCACGTGGCCGACAAGAACGTGGGCAACGGCAAGGCCGTCACGTCGCTCGGCTCGCTGGCGCTGGTGGATGGCGGCAACGGTGGCCTCGCGGGCAACTACACGCTGCTCGGTGGCAACGACACGCTCACCATCACGCCGCGTGCCATCACGGTGGATGCCACCGGCACCAACAAGATGTTCGACGGCAATACGCTCGACGTGGTGACGCTGGGCGCGAACAACGTGGTGCCGGGCGACGTGCTGCAGTTCCTCATGGGCGGCGCCAACTTCGACACCGCGAACCTCGGCACCGGCAAGCCGGTGCTGGTGACCGGGCTGGCGCTGGGCGGTGCCGATGCAGGCAATTACACCCTGACCAGCACCACGGCGATGACCCAGGCGGATATCACCGGCGCCCGTGGCCCGGATTTCGGCATCGACCAGGGCGTGGTCGCGCAGGCGTATGCCGTCACGGGCCGCGCGGTGCTGCCGACGCCGTATGGCCTGGCCGACGACGACACCGTGGGCATCTACACCGGTAACAACAAGAAGTGGCACCGCCAGGTGGAACGCAACCGTTCGCGCGACGACTTCACTTCGGGCATGGCCCTGAAGGTGGTCGACGGCGGCGTGCGCATGCCGGCGCAGGTGCAGTAACCGCATGACCCACGCACGCATTCCCATGGAACACATGAACACGAAGCCTTTCCCCCTGGCCCGCCTGGGCGCGCTGGCCATCGCTACCGCACTGGCCTTCCCGGGCGGCGCGCACGCCCAGTCCCTGCCGGGCGGCACCCAGCTGCCCAACGCCGGCCTGCTCATGCAGCAGCTGCCGCAGCAACCGGCCACCGTGCCGCCGTCCGACCTCGACCTGCGCATGGCGCGGCCGGGCTACCAGCACGCGAAGGATACGCACGCGTTCCAGGTGAACGGGATCCAGGTCGTCGGCAACACCTTGCTGCCGGCCGGGACGCTGCACGCGCTGGTGGCGGGCAGCGAAGGCAAGCGCCTTTCGCTCGATGACCTCGACGTGCTGGCCGACCGCATCAGCGACGCGTACCTGAAGGCGGGCTACCCGCTGGTGCGGGTGTATGTGCCGGCGCAGACGCTCGAGAACGGCATCGTGAAAATCGCCGTGGTCGAGGCGCGTTACGGCAAGGTGGTGCTGCAGAACGGCAGCACGGTCAGCGACGATACGCTGCGCGCCACGCTGGCGCCGCTGCAGGCCGGCTCGGCCGTGGCCAACGGCACGCTGGAGCGCAGCCTGCTGTTGCTGTCGGATATCCCGGGCGTGCAGCCCAGCTCGGCGATCCGCCCGGGCGACGAGCCGGGCACCTCCGATCTCGTGGTCGACGCGGCGGGGACGTCGCGCTACACGGGCACCGTGGGTGCCGATAACTTCGGCAACGCCTACACGGGCCGTGCGCGCGTGGGCGGCAACTTCTACGTGAACAGCCTGCTGCACCGTGGCGACTTGCTCGATTTCAGCGCACTGAGCTCCGGCGGCGGCATGAATTACTTCCAGGGCGGGTACCGCTACCTGCTCAACGGCCAGGGCACCACCTTGCGTGCCGCCGTGTCGGCGCTGCATTACCACCTCGGCGACGACCTGTCCGCGCTCGATGCCTCGGGCTCGGCCAAGGTGGCCAGCCTGACGCTGACCCATCCGTTCGTGCGCACCACGGCCGGCAACCTGTACGGCCAGCTGGAGTTCGACCACAAGCTGCTCAAGGACGATATTGGCCTGGTCGATATCAATAACGACCGCCACGCCAATGTGTGGGTCGCTTCGCTGGCCGGTGATGAGCGCGATGACCATGGCGTGACGAACTTCAACGTCAGCGCCTCGCACGGCAAGGTGACGATCACCGATGGCCTCGCGTCGCTGATCGATACGCTGACCGCCCGTACCAGCGGCACCTACAACAAGTACAGCCTATCGCTATCGCGCCTGCAGCAGCTGGGCGCGAACGATGCGCTCTACGCCGGTTACAGCATGCAGTGGTCGAGCAAGAACCTCGATACCTCCGAGCAGTTCTTCCTCGGTGGCTCGAACACGGTGCGCGGCTACGACACGGGCGCGCTCTCGGGTTCGCAGGGCAACCTGTTCACCGCGGAATACCGCCACGATTTTGGCTTCGCCAGCGTGCCGGGCCGCTTCCAGGCGTCGCTGTTCGCCGATTCGGGCCGGGTCGCGCTGTACAAGGATGCCTTCACGCCCGGCGTCAACCGTGGCCGGCTGAGCAGCGCGGGCCTGGGCCTGCGCTGGGCGGCACCGGGCAACTGGATGGTCGCGGCCACCGCGTCGCACAAGATCGGCAACACGCCGGTGGTGCTGCGCGATGCCGACACCAAGTCCCGCTTCTGGATCCAGGTGCAGAAGGGCTTCAACTAAGCCCTTCTGCAGACACGTAGGAGCCCACACTGTGGGCGACAGCTTTTCGCGAACAGCTGTCGCCCACAGGGGTGGGCTCCTACGTCATGGGTCGGGGCTTGGCTTAATCGCGGCGGGCCAGCAGCATGCCGACGAGGATGCCCACGCCGAAGCCGCTGAGGATGGCGCCGAGCGGACGGTGGGCCACGGCGTCACGGACGTGCTCGACGGCGTCGCCTGCCTTCTGTTGGACGCGGCCGGCGGTCTCGCGGATGGCGCCTTCGCCTTCAAGGCCGTGATCGCCTGCCAGGGCGCCAGCGGCGCGCTGCACACGGCCGCCAATGGTGTTCGCGGCACCGCGGATCTGGTCTTCGTTCATGGTGGGTCCTCCTTCCGTCATGGGTTGACCGTGCAAAGGTGCCTGCGACGGAGTGCACGATTCGCCAAATCGACGTCAAACCTTCACCGCCAGTCCATGCCGCAACGCGTCATAATCGACCACCTCTCTGGTTGAACAAGGGGTGTGCCCTCCCATGGAAGCCACGAAAGGCCGTTCCCCCGGGCCCGGCGCGGCCGCCTGGCCCGAGGCCACGATCCAGCGCGGCCCAGTGCGTTTCACCGTGCTGACGCCGCGGCTCATCCGCCTGGAATGGAGCGCCGACGGGCAGTTCCGCGATATCCGCACCCAGGTGGTGGTGCACCGGGCGCTCGACGTGCCCCCGTTCCATATCGACGAGGACGAGGCCACGCTGCAGGTCGATACCGGCCTGCTGCGCCTGCGCTACACCAAGGGCAGCGGCCGCTTCAGCGCCGAAAACCTGCAGATCCTCGTCCGCGGCCCGGGCCGCGAGGCCACCTGGCACCCGGGCGATACCCAGGCCCAGAACCTGGGCGGCACGTTCCGTACCCTGGACCGCTACGACGGCGATACCTGGCAGGACGGCAGCAAGCTGCCCCTGGAGGAGGGCCTCATCGCCCGCGATGGCTGGCATGTGGTCGACGACACGGCCAGCTTCGGCATCGATGACGAGGGCTGGGTGGCCGAGCGCCCCGAGGGCGAGCGGCAGGATTGGTATTTCATGGGCTACGGCCATGATTTCCGCGCCGCGCTGGCCGATTTCGCCGCCATCGCGGGTCCACAGCCCATCCCGCCGCGCTTCGTGTTCGGCTACTGGTGGTCGCGCTACTGGAATTACTCCGACGAGGAGCTGCGCACGCTGGGCGCCCGGTTCGAGAAGGAGCGCATACCGCTCGACGTGCTGGTGCTGGACATGGACTGGCACACCACGCCAGGCCTGTCGCTGCGGCCCGGCCACGAAGAAAAAGACGTGTTCGGCGAGCAGAGTGGCTGGACGGGCTACACCTTCAACCGCAGCCTGTTCCCCGACCCGAAGGCCTTCATGCGCTGGGCGCATGGCGAGCACCTGCGCATCACCCTGAACCTGCACCCCGCGTCGGGCGTGATGCCGCACGAAGAAAAATACGAAGCGATGGCGAGCGCGCTGTCGTGGGATACCTCCACCCAGGCGCCCATCCCGTTCGAAGGCGCATCGCAACCCTACATGCGCGCATTGTTCGATACGGTGCTGCACCCGCTGGAGCAGGAGGGCGTGGATTTCTGGTGGCTCGACTGGCAGCAGTGGAAGGAATCGAAGGCGTTTCCGGGGCTGTCGAACACGTGGTGGCTCAACCATGTGTTCTTCACCGAGATGCAGCGCGGCGGCGAGCAGCGCGGGCTCATCTACCACCGTTGGGGCGGGCTGGGTAACCACCGCTACCCCATCGGTTTCTCGGGCGATAGCGTCATCAGCTGGACCTCGCTGGCCTACCAGCCGCATTTCACGGCCATGGCGTCGAACGTGCTCTACGGGTACTGGAGCCACGACATCGGCGGGCACACGTTCCACAAGCACATCCCGCGGCCGGAGCGCCACCTCGACCCCGAGTTGTATGCGCGGTGGATGCAGCTGGGCGTGTTCTCGCCCGTGCTGCGCACGCATTCGGCGAAGGAGGCCAGCCTGCACAAGGAGCCGTGGCACTTCGGGCCGCCGTACGGCGACGCGGTGTTCGCGGCCATCCGCCTGCGATACCAGCTGGCACCGTATATCTACGGCGCCGCGCGCGATGCGTACGATTCGGGCATGTCGCTGGTGCGGCCCATGTATTACCACTGGCCGGAGCACGAGGAAGCCTACGCGCACCCGGCGCAATACATGTTTGGCAACGACGTGCTGGTGGCGCCGGTGACGGCGCCGGTGGGCGCGGATGGCACGGCCCCGTTCCCCGTGTGGCTGCCGCCGGGGCTGTGGTACAGCCGCGATGGCGCCGAGGCCTTCGAGGGCGGTGGCATGCTCGAGCGCTCGTACACGCTCGAGGAGATCCCCATTTTCGTACGGCCGGGCAGCGTGGTGCCGTTGTACCCCGAGGGCATGCGTAACCTGGCCAGCGTGCCCAGTACGCTCATCCTGCAGGTGTTCCCGGGCGAGGATGGCTCCACGGCGCTGTACGACGACGATGGCGCCACCCAGGGTTACCAGGATGGAGAGTTCGCGCGCACCTGCGTGCGCAGCCGCCGCGGCGATCGCGCGCACCGCGTGCACATCGATGCGATGGAAGGCCAGTACAAGGGCCGGCCCACCACGCGCCGCTACGTGGTGGAACTGCTCGACGCGGGCATCCCCGAGAGCGTGGAAGTGAACGGCGAGGCGCTGCCGTACAGCGCGGAACCGCAGCCGCGCACGTGGCTGTTCGATACGGCGTCGCTGAGCATCCGCATCGACCTGGGCCCGCGCCTCGTCGATCGCGCGCAGGACATCGTCGCGCGCTTCGCGCCCGAGCACGCCATGCCGCGCGGCCTGCTACACCGCATGCGCCGTGCGGGCGAGGCCGTGTTCTACCTGAAGCAGGTGTGGGGCGATATCTCGGCGCTGCCCGACGACGTCGACCTCGCCAGCCAGGCCGCGCGCGTGCTGGCCTACGCGGTGGAGCAGGGCGACGACGAAGGCCGCGCGCAGCGCTTCACCGACGCGGTGGCCGAGTTCGAGGCGCGTTTCAAGGGCCTGCCCGCCAGCGTCAACGCCACGCCCATCGACGACGCGTTCAAGCAAACCTTCGCGGATCTGCTAGGCCGCTGATGCGCACCCCCCGTAGGAGCCCACCCCGTGGGCGACATCTTTTCGCGACACCCCACACGCCCTGTGGCGGTGTCGCGAAAGGCGTCGCGCACGGGGTGCGCTCCTACATGGCTGCCTTGCTGTTCGTGGTGGGAGGGGTGCATGGGCAGGAAGCCGTGCGCGTCGGCTCCAAAGCCGACAACGAAGGCGCCTTCCTCGGCCAGGTGGTGCTGCAGGTATTGAAGGCCCAAGGCATCCCGGTCGTCGACCGCACGCAACTGGGGCCTACGTCGATCGTGCGCCGCGCGCTGCTTGGCGGCGACCTCGACGTGTACCCGGAATACACAGGCAACGCCGCGTTTTTCTTCCACCGCGAAAGCGACCCGGCGTTCCGCGATGCCGCGAAGGCCTATGCGCTGGCCGCCCGGCTGGACCAGGCCAACCACGTGACATGGCTCACGCCCGCGCCGGCGGACAACCACTGGGCCATCGGCGTGCGCAAGGATGTCGCGGCCGCACAGCGCCTGCGCACGCTCGACGATTTCGCCCGCTGGGCGCGCGCCGGCGGCGTGCTGCTGGCGGGCTCGGCGGAATTCGTGGAGAGCGATGCGGCGTTGCCCGCCTTCCAGAAAGCCTATGGCTTCGCGCTCACCGGCGAGCAGCTGCTGGTCGTGGCGGGCGGCGATACCTCGGCCACGATCAAGGCCGCGGCCGAAGGCACCTCCGGGGTGAACGCAAGCATGGTTTACTCCACCGACGGCGCCATCGCGGTGACCGGCCTGGTGGTGCTGGAGGATCCGAAACGCGTGGAGATGGTGTACCAGCCCGCGCCCGTGGTGCGCGACGCCGTGCTCAAGCGCTACCCCGCCATGCGCGGCGCGCTGCAAGCCGCGTTCGCCCCGCTCACCGTCGAGCGCCTGCGCCAGCTCAACGCCCGCACGCAGATCAACGGCGAGGATGCGTCAGAGGTGGCGGCTGACTATTTGCGCCAGCAGGGACTCACCCAATGACAGGGCATGCCTCTGTAGGAGCCTACCCCGTGGGCGACGCTTCTCGCGAAAACGGCACAGGGCCTGTTGCGCCTCGCGAAAGGCGTCGCGCACAGAGTGCGCTCCTACAACAGCGGTTGCCGGTCGTGGTGCTTTGTGTGATCGGCCTCGTTGCCGGTCTTGCGCTGCCTTTCCTCAACATCGCGCCGAATCGCTTGCTCAGCGGCCACGCCAGTGGCGGGCAGCAGGGCGTGTTCGCTTTGCTTTGGCTCGTGGCGGCCGCCGCGGGTGGGTGGCGGGGTGGGGCGGTGGCGGCTGTCCTTCTGGCGTTGGTGCTGCCATTGATCGCGGCGGTGGATGCGACGTTGCTGCTGCACCACAAGCCACCCACCACACGCATCCAGCTGGGCGCGGGTTTCTGGGTGATGTGGCTCGCCGCCGCCTTGTTGCTGCTTGATCGCCTGCGCCATGTGCGTGCCGGGTGGCGAGCCGTGGCGTGGGCGGTCGTGGTGGTATCGCTGGTCGTTGGTGGCTGGCAGGGTGTCTTCGACGACCTCGCCCTTGTCCGCGAATGGCAGGCGCAACGCGGCGCCTTCACCGATGCGCTGGCCTCGCACGTCACACTGTCGCTCATCACGCTCGGCGTCGCCCTCACCATTGGCGCGCCGCTGGGCTACCTCGCATGGCGCGCGCGGCGTGCGGGCGGCACCCTGCTCAGCGTGCTGGCGTTCCTGCAGACGATCCCGTCGCTAGCGCTGTTCGCGCTGCTCATCGGCCCGTTCGCGTGGCTGGCGCGCGAATGGCCGGCGCTGGCCGCGCTCGGCTTCGGCGGTACGGGTGCGGCGCCGGCGGTGTTCGCGCTGGTGCTGTACGCCTTGCTGCCGGTGGTGCGTTACACCGTGACCGGCCTCGACGCCGTGCCCGCCGATACGCGTGAAGCCGCGCGCGGGCTGGGCATGACGCGCGGCCAGCTGCTGCTTCGCGTGCAGCTGCCACTGGGCTGGCCCGTGCTGCTGGCGGGCCTTCGCATCGTCGCCGTACAGACCATCGGCCTGGCCGCCGTCGCCGCGCTGATCGGCGCGGGTGGCCTGGGCCGCTTCGTGTTCCTTGGCATCGGCCAGGGCGCGACCGACATGGTGCTGCTCGGTACGCTGGCCATCATCGGACTGGCGCTGGCCGCCGATCTTCTCTTCCAGGCCATGATGGCCGCCACGGGGCGCCGCGCATGATCGAGTTCGACCACGTTCGCAAGGCCTTTGGCGACCACGTCGTCATCGAAGACCTCAGCCTGCGCGTGGAGGATGGCGAATTCTTCGTACTGGTAGGGCCTTCGGGTTCGGGCAAGTCGACGCTGCTGCGAACGGTGAACCGGCTGGTGCCGATCGACGGTGGCCGCGTGCTCGTCGATGGGCAGGACGTGGCGACGCAACCCATCGAGGCGCTGCGCCGTGGCATCGGCTACGCGATCCAGTCGGTGGGCTTGTTCCCGCACCGCACGGTGGCGGAGAACATCGCGGTGGTGCCGCGGCTGCTCGGGTGGCCGGAAGCCGAGATCGACGCACGTGTGGCGGAGCTCATCGCGTTGCTCAAGCTCGACGAGCCCGGTATCGCCGGCCGTTACCCCGATACCTTGTCGGGTGGCCAGGCGCAGCGTGTCGGCGTGGCGCGCGCGCTGGCGGCGCGGCCGAAGATCGTGCTGATGGACGAGCCCTTCGGCGCGCTCGATCCGCTCACGCGCGAATCGCTGCAGGCCAGCGTGAAGCAGATCCAGCGCGAAACCGGCACCACCATGTTGTTCGTCACGCACGACATGGATGAAGCGTTCCGCCTGGGCGATCGCGTGGCGCTGATGCTCGATGGCCGGCTCGCCCAGGTGGGCACGCCGCTGGCGCTGATCCGTTCGCCGGCCGATGAGCGGGTGAATGAGTTCGTCGGCGGCACGCGTGCGTACCTGCGCGAACTGGCCGTGCGGCGCGTCCGCGACAGCATGCGCCGCGATGAAGCGGCGGAAGGCGACGCGGTGTCGCCCGACGCGACGCTGCAGGATGCGCTGGGCGTGATGCTGGCCGAACGCCGCGAGCGCCTGCCGGTACAAGGCGGCGGGGCGATTCTGTTGAGCGACATCGTGGTGCGGCCACGATGACCCGGGCTTCTGTAGGAGCCCACTGCGTGGGCGACATCTTTCGCGAAAACGCTACAGGCCCTGTTGCCTTGTCGCGAAAGATGTCGCCCACAAGTGGGCTCCTACAGGGATGGGGTGCCGTCGCTTGAGGGCCCTGGCTCCCCTGCTCATCCTCATCGCGTTGCTGGTGGCGTTGCCGCACGCCGGCGGGCTTTTCCACGCGTGGTTCCCGGAGCTCTCGCATCCGCTTTACTGGCGCACGTCGTTCGTCGAACTCACGCTGGCGCACGCGGCGCTGGTGGGCATCGCTACCCTCATTGCCGTCATCGTCGGGCTGGCCCTGGGCATCCTCGCCACGCGCGAAGCGGGGCGGTCGCTCTTGCCAACCGTGCGCGCGGTGGCGGTGATCGGGCAGACGTTCCCACCCGTGGCGGTGCTGGCCATCGCGGTGCCACTGCTGGGCTTCGGTGCCGCGCCGACCTTGCTGGCGCTGTCGCTGTACGGCGTGCTGCCGGTGCTGGGGCAGACGGTGGCGGGGCTCGACCAGGTGCCGGCCAGCGCGCTGCACGCCGCGGATGGCATGGGCTACGGGCGCTGGCGGCGGCTGTGGGAGGTGGAACTGCCGCTGGCCGCCGGGCCGATCATGGCGGGCGTGCGGCTGTCGGCGATCGTCAGCGTGGGCACGGCGACGATCGGTTCCGCGGTAGGCGCGGCGACACTGGGCGCGCCGATCGTGGAGGGGCTGGTGGGTAACAACACCGCCTACGTGGTGCAAGGTGCGTTGCTGGTGGGCGCGCTGGCGTTGTCGGTGGATGGGTTGCTGGGTTTAGCCGAGAAACGTATTCGGCGACATCCCTTGTAGGAGCGCGCTTTGCGCGCGACGCCTTTCGTAAAGCCGCCACAGGGTTTGTGGATCTTTCGCGAAAGGATGTCGCCCACTAGTGGGCTCCTACAGGTGAGCAGCATTCCGCCATGAAGAAAAAGGGCCCCGTCAGGGGCCCTCTCCTTGTTACCAGATTTTCACCCGCTGGTTCGGGTCGAGGTAGAGCTTCTGGCCGGGCTTGGGCTTGAACGCGTCGTACCACGGGTCGAGGTTGCGCACCGTCTGCGCGCGGAAGTTACCGGGGGCGTGCACGTCGCCGACCAACTGCGAGCGTAGTGCGGCGTCGCGGGTCTTTTCGCGCCAGCTCTGGGCGAAGGCGAGGAAGAAGCGCTGGTCGCCGGTGAGGCCGTCGACCACCGGGGCCTCCTTGCCGCCCAGGCTCTGCTTGTACGCGGCGTAAGCGATGGTGAGGCCGGAGACGTCGGCGATGTTCTCGCCGAGGGTCTGCTGGCCGTTCACGTGCACGCCCGGCAGGGCCTCGTACGCGTTGAACTGTTCCACCAGCTTCTGGCCGGCTTCCTTGAAGTGCTTCTGGTCGGCCTCGGTCCACCAGTTGGCGAGGCGGCCCTGGGCGTCGAACTCGGCGCCGAGGTTGTCGAAGCTGTGGCTGATCTCGTGGCCGATGACGGCGCCGATGGAACCGTAGTTCGAAGCCGGGTCGGCCTTCGGGTCGAAGAAGGGCGCCTCGAGGATGGCGGCCGGGAAGTTCAGCGCGTTCTGCAGCGGCAGGTTCACGGCGTTGACGGTCTGCGGGGTCATCCACCATTCGTCGCGGTCCACCGGCTTGCCCAGCTTGGCCTTCTGGTGGGCGAACTCGGCGAGGCTGGCGCGCTCGGCGTTACCCGCGGCATCGTCGGGCTTTACCACCAGCTTCGAGTAATCGCGCCAGGTATCGGGGTAGCCCACGCCCACCTTGATGGTGGCGATCTTGGCCTTTGCCTTCTGCCGCGTGGCGGGGGTCATCCACTCGAGCTTGTCCACGCGCTGGTCGAACGCGGCGAGGATGTTCTTCACCATGCCCTGCACCTCGGCGCGCGAGCTGGCGGGGAAGTACTGCTTCACGTAGATCTGGCCCACGGCATCGCCGAGGTCGGCGTTGACGCGGCCCACGCCGCGCTTCCAGCGGTCGCGCATCTTCGGCGTGCCGGTGAGGGTCTTGCCGTAGAAGTCGAACGACAGCTCGTCGAACTTCTTGCCGATGAGGCCGCCGGCCACTTCGTTGATGGCGTGGAAACGCAGCCAGGCCTTCCAGGTGTCAACCGGCTCGCTGCCGACGAGCGCGGCCAGCCTGGTCACGGTGGCCGGCTGCCACACCACGAAGGTGGGCTGGTCGGCCAGGCCCGCGGCGGTGAAGTAGGCATCCCAGTCGATGCCCGGGGCCTTGCTGGCGAAGGCGGTGCGCGGCCACGGGTTGTTGGCCTTGTGCACGTCCTCGCTGTCGACGATGGATTCCTGCGCTTGGGCAATCTTCATCTCCAGCGCGACGATGGCCTTTGCCTCGCCCGCCGCGTCCTTGTCGCCGGCGGCGGCGAGGATCGCCTGCACGTAAGTGGCGTACTTGGTGCGCGCGTCAACCATGTCCTTGTCGGTCTTCAGGTAGTAATCGCGGTTGGGCATGCCCAGGCCGCCCTGGAGCAGGTAGGGCACGTTCTTCGAGGGGTCTTCGAGGCCCTGGGCCACGAACAGGCCCAGCAGGTGCTCGGTATGCAGGTTGGTGGCGTTGATCGGGTCCACGTCGGCGCGCAGCTGGGCGCCCAGGGCGGTGGAGAGGGCCTTCTTGTCCCTGATGGCGGCGATGGCGTCGAGCTGCGGCTGCAGCGGCTTCAGCCCGTTCTTCTCGATGCCGGCCTCGTCCATGTAGGCCTTGTAGTAGTCGGCGATGAGGCGCTCGTTGCTGCCCGCGGCGGGGTTGCCGGCGCCGGCGGCCTTGATCAGGTCGGCGTTGCGCTTCTCGGCTTTCTGGAACACCTCGAGGAACACGCCCGTGCTGGCGCGGTCGGCCGGGATCTGCGCCGTCTTGATCCAGGCGCCGTTGGCATAGCCGTTGAAATCGTCGCCGGGCTGCACCGCGTGGTCGATGCCCTTCAGGTCGATGCCGGATGGGCTGGCGGCGAGGGCGCCGGTGCTGGCGAGGCCGCAGGCGATGGCTGCGGCGAGGATCGAGGCTTTCATGGGTAACAGACCCTAAATGGCATGGCTGGGGCGCCCACGATAAGCCCACCAACGTCTAGGTGGGCCCATGACGTTTGGCCTAGACGAATGCCTCGCTCTCTAAAGACAGATGTGAAGAACCGTTGTGCGCTAATGGGTGTCCGGCACCCGCAATGGGGCCGGTAATGGGGCGGGCCGCGGGTCGCCCGGGCTCGCCCGGACCTTCAATTGGCAGCAATGATCTTTAGGGAGATCGAACATGAATGCACGTTTTGAACTGACCGGCCCGCAGATGGACATCGCCAGCTATCCGACCTGGGCGCAGGACATGGTGTCGTCCTGTGAGGATGCTCGGCGCGCCATCGTCAACCACGAGATGTGGGGTTTGATGACGACGGCCCAGCTGGACCCGGAAGCCACCCGCAACTTCATGGTGGGCGTGTGGCCGGTCATTGAGCGCTTCCCGGGCTACATGGCCCACAGCCTGCTGAAGACCCGCTTCGGCCGCAGCCCGGGCGATGACCTGGCCCGCCGCTGGCTGGTCCGCAATATCCGCGTGGAACAGAACCACGCCGAGTACTGGCTGAACTGGGCCGAGTCCGCGGGCGTGCCGCGCGCCGAGGTGCTGGCTGGCCAGCCGCCTAAAGGTTCCCAGGCGCTGGCCGATTGGTGTGAGGAGGTGACTCGCCACGATTCGCTGGCCGCCGGCATCGCCGCCACCAACTATGCGGTGGAAGGCGCCACCGGCGACTGGTCGCAGATCGTCTATGAAAGCGCGGCGTATGCCGAAAGTCTGCCGATTTCCGGCCGTAAGGCCGGCCTGCGCTGGCTTCAGCTGCACGCCGCTTATGACGATACCCATCCGTGGGAAGCACTCGAGATCGTCTGCACCCTCCTCGGCACCAACCCGCCGGTGGACCAGGTGGAGCACGTGATGGAGTGCGTCCGTCGCAGCTATATCAGCATGGCTATCACGCTGGATCGCTGCATGGACGTGGTTGGCTCGTTCCAGATGCCGAACGAAGTCGCCGCATAACTCGCAAGTTGGGTACGAAGTAGCGCACTATCACCACGGGACCGGGAATCCAGCTAGACCATGCTCCGCGTTCAAGCCAACCAGCTGCAACCGCTCACCAGGCGCCTCCGGCCCCTGGCGTACGCGCTTGTCGCCGGCGCGGTGCTGGTGCTGGCCCTGACCTGGGTGGCATTGCAAACCCAGGTGACTCTCGCCGGTTTCCTCAACGGCGAGAGTCTCTGGTCGAAGGCGCAGAAGCAGGCGGTGATCGATCTCGACGCCTACGCTGCCCACGGCCGCCAGGCCGACCTGGACGGGTTCCGGGCCAACTACGGCGTGATGATGGCCGACCGCTGGGCCCGCGACGCCATCGCCAGCGGCGATTACGTCCAGGCCGAGGTGGAGGATGCCTTCGCCCGTGGCGGGGTCATCCCCGAGGCCATCCCGGGCATGGTCTTCATCTTCGCCCACTTCAGTTCCATGCCCTACGTGCGCGAGGCCATCGCCGAGTGGCGCTCGGTCGACGCCAGCCTGGCCGACCTGGAAGACACGGCCGACCGCCTCGAGCACGCCTATGGCGCGCATACGGTCGACCCGGCCATGGTCGAGCGCGAGCGCGAACACATCGCCGACCTGAACACCTTCATCGAGCCGCGCGCCGAGGCCTTCTCGCTGGATATCGCCAATGGCGCCTCCTGGCTGGGCCGCGTGCTGTTCTTCACCGTAGTGGGCGTGGCCGTGCTGGCCGCCCTGCTGTGGATCCGCTTCGCCCTGCGCGTGCTCGCCGGCATCCGCGGCACCGAGGAGCGCTACAGCCTGCTGTTCGACAGCGCGGCCGATGCCATCTTCATGGTGGACGAGGCCACGGGCGCCGTGCTCGACGCCAACGGCCGCGCCGCGGCGTGGGTGGGCTGCCCCCGGCACGACCTGATCGGCCTGCCGCTGGCCAGCCTGTTCCTCGAGGGCTCGCCGCACTCCGGCGCCGGCGTGCTGCGCAGCACCGATGGCGGCACCCGCCCGGTGGAAACGCAGAGCAGCCTCGTGGTGTGGGGCCAGCAGCAGGTATGCCAGGCCATCGTCCGCGATATCTCCGATCGCGTGGCCATGGAGCAGGAACGCAAGATCGCCGCCGAGGCGCTGGCCAGCATCGCCGAGGGCGTCATCATCGCCGACGCCGACCGCCGCGTGACCACGGCCAACGCCGCGCACCAGAAGCTCACGGGCATCCCGCTCGCCAGCCTGCGCAACCACCGCCTCGACGCCACGCGCACGCTGCCCGATGGCCGGCCGCTGCCGCAGTCGCTATGGGACGAGATCGCCGCGGGCGATAACTGGCTGGGCGAGGTGGAGAGCCGCCGCGCCGATGGCAGCACCTACCCCGAGCTGATGAGCATCAGCAGCATCCGCGACAAGGATGGCCGCCCGCAGCACTACGTGGCGGTGGTGTCCGATATCACCACGCGCAAGGCCGATCGCCTGCGCCTGCAGCATCTTGCGAACCACGACCCGCTCACCGGCCTCGTCACCCGCTCGGAGTTCGAGCGCCGCTGCGCCGAGGCCATCACGCGCGCCGCGCATGCGCGTGGCGCCGTGGCGGTGCTGTTCGTCGACCTCGATGCCTTCAAGGTGGTGAACGACAGCTACAGCCACGCCACGGGCGATGCGCTGCTCATCCGCGTGGCCGAGCGCATCAAGGCGCTCATGTCGCCGCACGACGTGGCCGGGCGCATCGGCGGCGACGAATTCACCGTGCTGCTCACCGACCTGCGCTCGCGCGAGGAAGCCCTGGTGGTGGCCGAGGCCCTGCTCGCCGCGCTGTCGCGCCCGTTCGACCTGGGCGATTACGAGCTGTTCGTGTCCGCCAGCATCGGTATCGCGGGCTACCCGCTCGATGGCAACGACGCCGTGACGCTCATCGCCAACGCCGATGCCGCCATGTACGTGGCCAAGATGGAAGAACGCAACGCGCTGCGCTTCTACACGCCCAAGATGCACGCCGACGCGCGCCGCCGCCTCAAGCTGGCGGCGGAGCTGCGCCAGGCCCTGCAGCGCAACGAGTTCCACCTGGTGTACCAGCCCAGCGTCGAGATGAAGACCGGCCGCGTGGTGGCCGTCGAGGCGCTGCTGCGCTGGCAGCACCCCGAGCGCGGCATGGTGCCGCCCGATGAATTCATCCCCATCGCGGAGAGCCTCGGCCTCATCCGCCAGATCGACCAGTGGGTGCTGCAACGCGCGTGCGAGCAGCTGCGCCTGTGGGACGACGCGCGCCTGCCGCCGCTGCGCATGGCGGTGAACGTCTCCGCCAGCTCGTTCAGCCACCCCGATTTCCTGTCGGGCGTGGGCCAGGCGTTGCTCGCCAGTGGCGTCCCGCCGAAGCGCCTGCTGGTGGAGCTCACCGAGAGCGCCATCCTGCGCATGGGCGAGGACACCGAGAAGGCCATGATCGCGCTGCACAACCTCGGCGTGGCCGTGGCCATCGATGATTTCGGCACCGGCTATTCGTCGCTGGCGTACCTGAAGCTGCCGGCCGTGGCGTTCCTGAAGATCGATCGCTCGTTCGTCACCGGCCTGCCGGCCAGCAGCAACGACGTGGCCATCACCGAAGCCATGATCGCCATCGCCCGCAGCCTCGGCCTGCACACCGTGGCCGAAGGCATCGAAACCGAATCGCAACACGATTTCCTTCTCCGCGCCGGCTGCCAGGAAGGCCAGGGCTACCTCTACTCCCGCCCCGTGGCACCCGAAGACATCGCCCGCATGCTGGCGCCCAAGCCCGGCGCCTCGGGCGGCAAGCACCTGAGCGTGGTGCCGCCGCGCAGGGCGTGACGATCCCCTGTAGGAGCGCGCTTCGCGCGCGACGCCTTTCGCACAGCCGCCACAGGGTCTGTGGCTCTTCCGCGAAAGATGTCGCCCACAAGTGGGCTCCTACATGGGCGTGGCGCGTACAAGACCCCTTCACCCCCTGTGGTTCACGCTACCCATCCCCATATGTAGGGCCAACGCCCCGTGCAAGGATCCGACGTGTCCACCCACGACCCCATTGTCTTCCTGTTCGATGTCGACAACACGCTGATCGATAACGACCGCTTCAGCGCCGACCTGGCCGCGCAGCTCGAGCAGCGCTTCGGCCATGACGGCCGCGAACGCTATAACGCCATCGACCAGGAGGTTCGTGCCCAGGTGGGCTACGCCGATTACCTCGGCGTGCTGCAGCGCCTGCGGGGTACGCAGAGCGGCATCGATTTCATGGAGATGAGTTTCTTCCTGCTCGATTACCCGTTCGACGAGCGCCGCTTCCCCGGCGCGCTGGAAACTATCGACCACCTGCGCACGCTGGGCCGCCCGGTGATCATGAGCGATGGCGATACCGTGTTCCAGCCGCGCAAGATCCGCCGCGCCGGCCTGTGGGATGCCTTCCGCGGCGACGTGCTCATCTACGTGCACAAGGAAGAGATGCTCGACGACATGCAGGCGCGTTACCCGGCGGATCACTACGTGATGGTGGACGACAAGCCGCGCATCCTCGTCGCCATCAAGAAGCTGCTCGGCAGCCGCGTCACCACCGTGTTCGTGAAGCAGGGGCATTACGCCACGGCGGCGGGCCATGCCATGGACGAGACGCCGCCGGATATCGTTGTCAGCGGCGTGGGTGAGTTGGCGGCGATGGGGCGTGAGGCGTTTGTTGCTGCTGCTTGAAGGTAGGGCATCGCGCGCAAGCGCGCTCCCACAGGAATACATCGCGCGCAGGCGCGCCTCCCTAGCTGTGGGAGCGCGCTTGCGCGCGATAGCGGTGCATCAGGCATCAAACGCCCCACGAACCCACTCAACCCCATCACCCTCGAACGCCACCACGTCGAACCGGCACGGCCGTTGCGCATCCCACGGGTGCGCCCGCAGCCACACCTGCGCTGCGCGGATCATCCGCTGTTGCTTGCGCGCCGTGATCGAGCCCAGCGCACCGCCGTACGCGCTGCTGCGCCGGTAACGCACCTCGACGAACACCAGCATTGCGCCGTCGCGCATCACCAGGTCGAGTTCGCCCAGGCGGCAGAGGAAGTTGGCGCGCACGAAGCGCAGGCCCCTGGCTTCCAGATACGAACGCGCCGCGGCTTCGAAGCGGTCTCCGATGGCGCGGCGCGGGGTTTTCTTTGCTTGGTCTTGCACGCGGAACTCCTTTCCGCGCCGGGGTAGGGAAGGGTTTAGCCGCCGCCGTTCTCGACGTTCGGCGCTGTGGCCGGCGCTTCGAGTTCAAGGCTACCTGCCACCGGGTGGGCAACGCCGTCAGCGAAACGCGCCCAAATGAGTACGCGTCGGACCCGACCGAACTGATCGGCTACCAGCTGGCCCGTCGCACCCGGCAGGTACGCGCCGGCGTGGCCGCGCATCCAGTCGATGTACGGCACGAGGCCCCATGCATCCATGCCGAACGCGAACAGGCGCGCGGCCACGCCACGCGTGGCGGGCAGCGCGTTGGCCAGGTCGGCGCGGCGCGGCAGGCCCGGCTGCGCATCGAACAGCCACGGCGCATCGCAGAACTCCACGCCTTCCAGGTCGCGGTCGGCCGTGGCGTCTTCGCCACCGGCGTAGACGTGCGAGGTGGCGAACACCGGCAGGTTGTTCTTCGCCAGGCGCAGCTGCGGCAGCAACAGGCGGGCCTGCTGCGGCTTCATGCTGATGAAGACACCGCTGGTGCTGGCATCGTCTTCGGTGGGCACGGCGAGGGCGCCGAGCTGCGCGCCGAAGTCGATGCTGTTGGCGTCGAGCGTCACCTGGTTGGCAAGCGTGCCACCGCGCGCCTGCCACTCCGCCTTGAAGGCATTGCCCGCGCGGCGGGCGAAGTCGTCGGTGCTGACGATGACCGTGGCGTTCTTGATGCCCTTGTCGGCCATGTGGTCGGCCACCTGCGCGCCTTCGGTCTCCGGCAGCAGGCCGAACTCGTTGGCGCCCGCGGGCGGCAGGTTCTTGCTATCGGCCGGGTAGTTCAGCGTGAGCATGGGCGCGGGCAGGGCGCCCTTGGCGAAGATGGCCGAGACGCCTTCGCGGTTGAGCGGGCCGACCACGAAGCGGGCGCCTTCGGCCACGGCCTTGTCGTACGCGGCCACGGCGTGCGCGGCATCGTTGCCGGCGTCGTACACCACCACCTGCGGGCGCGGCGCATTGGTGTGCCCCGCCTCCACGTAGTTGGTGAAGAAGCCATCGCGGATGGCGGCGCCGGCACCCGCCAGCGGGCCGCTGAGCGGCAGCAGCAGCGCCACCTTGTCGGGCACCTTGTAGCCTTCGCGCACGCCCTGGGCACCCGTCACCGTGCCGACGGCCTGGTCGAGCACGGCGGGCGAGCGGCTCACGTTGCCCAGCTGGGCTTCGGCCTCGGTGACCCACGGGCGCATCGGGTCGTTGCCGGCCAGGTCGTTGCCGCGTGCCGCCAGTTCCGCATTGCCCATGCCGGTGAGCAGGGTGAGGATCTCGCGGCGGTTCTGTTCGCGGTCAAGGCCGCGCAGCTGGCCGTCGAGCTCGACGCGGGTCTGCGCGGCGCTCCACGGATCGCCCGCCGCGGCCTGCGCACGGGCGCGCAGCTCGGCAAGGCGCTGGTCGATCTGCGGCGAGACCCGCGTGGCCGGCTTGCCGGTGAGCGAGAGCGCCGTCTTGGCATCGTTGTTCTTCAGCGCGATCTCGGCGCGCAGCGCGTCGAAGCGCAGGGCATCCTCGCCTTCGAGGTGCGAGCGGCGGATGTCTTCCACCACCGGCGCGGCCCGGTCGAGCGCGCCTTCCTGGCGGTAGGCCTCGCCCGCGAGCAGCTTGTAATAGTCGCGGTGGTCCGGGTCCTGCTGGGCCAGGGCCAGGTAGGCCTGCGCCGCCTGGTCGAACTGGCCCTTGGTGTACATCGCCTGCGCGGCCTGCGTGGCCTCGCCCGAGGGGCTGTGTGCTTCCGGCCGCGAGGCGCCCGGGGTCACGCAGCCCGCGAGGCCGGCGGTGATGAGGACGCACAGGGCGGTGGCGCGGATCGGTCGCATCGCAGGTTCCTTGGGGCGCAAGAGGCGCCGCTCCGGCGCCGAAACGAAGGGATCATAGCTGATTGGTTTGCGAGGCCTGCGTGAGCCCGCCCCAAATGTGGGAGCGCGCTTGCGCGCGATTAAGCCCCGTACAACGCCTTCCGCGCCGCCCCCGTGATCGCCGCCGCCAGCTTCGCCGCCTTGGCCGGTGGCAGCTCCTCCTTAAGGATCCCAAACACCCGCAACCCCTCGGCCAGCTTCTCGTCCTCGCCCGCCTCGCGCCCGGCCACCATCACCACGAACTCGCCCTTCTGCTGGTTCGCGTCGCCGGCGACGGTGCCCACCAGCTCGCCCAGCGGCGCGCCGAGCACGGTTTCAAACAGCTTAGTGAGCTCGCGGGCCACCACGGCCTCGCGGTCAGCGCCGAACACGTCGCGCATATCCTCCAGGCACTCGAGGATGCGGTGCGACGATTCATAGAAGATAAGCGTGCGCGCCTCGCCCGCCAGTTCGGCCAGCCGTGCCTTGCGGGCGCCGCCTTTTGCCGGAAGGAAGCCTTCGAACACGAAGCGGTCGCTCGGCAGGCCGGCCACCGACAGCGCCGCGACGACGGCGCTGGCGCCCGGCACTGGGCTCACCTTCAGCCCGGCCTGGCGCGCCGCGCGCACGAGGCGGAACCCCGGGTCGCTGATGAGCGGCGTGCCGGCGTCGGAGACCAGCCCCACGTCGTCGCCGTTGCGCATGCGCTCCACCAGGCCATCGACCGCGGTGCGCTCGTTGTGGTCGTGCAGCGCCACCAGCGGCGTGTCGATGCCCAGGTGCTGCAACAGCGGCCGCGTGTGCCGCGTATCCTCCGCGGCCACCACCGCCACCGCGCGCAGCGTGGCCACCGCCCGCGCGCTGATGTCGTCGCGGTTGCCGATGGGCGTGGCGATGACGTGCAGGGTGCCTGGGCGGGGGGTGGGCATGGTGGGGCCTTGCTGGAGCGGACCGGCATTGTATGCCCTGGCCTGACTGTGGGAGCGCGCTTGCGCGCGATTTGGAGGCTTGCCGCTAGCACCCATCGCGCGCAAGCGCGCTCCCACAGGGAGGGTCCGCCGCCGTATAATCGGCGGTGGAGTCGGCCGGGCAGTCGCGTCGCGCCTTGTGCGCGTCGAGGAAAGTCCGGGCTCCACAGGGCAGGGTGCCAGGTAACGCCTGGGCAGCGTGAGCTGACGGCCAGTGCAACAGAGAGCAGACCGCCGATGGCCCCGCAAGGGGATCAGGTAAGGGTGAAAGGGTGCGGTAAGAGCGCACCGCGTACGGGGCTAACGTCGTACGGCACGGTAAACCCCACCCGGAGCAAGACCAAATAAGGGGATCATGATGCGGCCCGTATCGTCCCCGGGTAGGTTGCTAGAGCCTGGCGGTGACGCCAGGCCGAGAAGAATGACTGCTACGCCGCAAGGCGCACAGAACCCGGCTTACAGGCCGACTCCAACTTCTCTTTAGGTAGGTGTGGGAGCGCGCTTGCGCGCGATGGGTGCTGCGACAGGCGCCCATCGCGCGCAAGCGCGCTCCCACATTGTTTCTGGCTGCCACATTGTTTCTGGCTTCAGATTTGTGGCGAAAGTGGGGCGATCGCCCACGAGAACGTGTTCACCGTGTGAACGTGAAGTAAGTCACATGCCCGATTTCGCCATCGGCTCCCGCCCGATGGTGTGTAGGAAAAATCAAAAAATCCCCGCGATTCAAACACCTTCCGTTTATTGCTCAGAAATGGCTGGAAATCGTGATGAACAGGAGCTTTCTCCTTGATTCACAAGAAAAAATTCCTTGACAGTCTCAGGACCCGAGACTATCGTGGGCCCCAGTGTGAAATCGTGGGATTTGGTGGGGCGGGCAACCAGACATGTTCCAAGGCGAAACAGCCATCACGGTCGACGACAAAGGTCGTCTGACGATTCCGACCTCGTATCGGGATCAGGTGGCCGACGCCTGCAAGAACCGCCTGGTGGTCACGTACAACCCCTTCGAAATCGGCTGCCTGTGGATCTTTCCGTACGCGGAATGGGAACGGGTACGCGATGAAGTCAACGCGCTTTCCTCGGTCAAGGCCGTGCACCGCAACCTCCAGATGAAGCTGGTGGGCGCCGCCACCATCGTCGAACCCGACGGTGCGGCACGCATCCTTCTTCCAGCCAGCCAGCGCGCATCGGCCGGGATCGAGAAAAAAGCCGTGCTACTCGGCATGGGCAGCAAGTTCGAGCTTTGGAGCGAACAGGCCCACCTCGCGAAGATCCGCCAGACGATCACCGAGGACGAGATCAGCGACGACATGGCGGAGCTCAGGCTGTAACGACAAAAACCCATAAGAAGACGTTGTAAGTGGAACGGGAGCGGGATGTAGCGATGGCGGGGCGCGATGTGCACATCCCGGTGATGCTCGACGAAGCGGTGGAGGGCCTCGCCTTGCGCGAGAACGGGCGCTACCTGGACGGAACCTTTGGACGCGGCGGCCACGCCACGGCCATCCTTTCGCGCCTCTCCAGCGAGGGCCGCCTGTTCCTGATGGACCGCGACCCGACCGCCATCGCCGTGGCCGAAGCTGGCCTCGCCACCGATCCGCGCGTCACCCTGCGCCACGACAACTTCGCCACCATGGGCGAGTGGGCCGCGCTCGCGGGCGGCCTCGACGGCATCCTGCTCGACCTCGGTGTCTCGTCGCCGCAGCTGGACGATGCCAGCCGCGGTTTCAGCTTCATGGCCGATGCGCCGCTCGACATGCGCATGGACACAACGCGCGGCATCAGCGCGGCCGATTTCCTGCGCGATGCCGACGAAGCCGAGATCGCCGACGTGCTGTGGCAATTCGGCGAGGAGCGCTTCAGCCGCCGCATCGCGAAGCAGATCGTCGAGCGCCGCGCCACGCAGCCCATCACCCGCACGGGCGAGCTCGCCGAGCTGGTCGCGCGTTGCGTCGGCCGCCGCGAGCCGGGCAAGAACCCCGCCACCCGCACGTTCCAGGCCTTGCGCATCCGCGTGAACGAGGAGCTCGGCTCGGTGGAGCGTGGCCTCGACGCCGCGCTCGAGTTGCTGAACCCGGGTGGCCGCCTCGCCGTCATCAGCTTCCACTCGCTGGAAGACCGCATGGTGAAGCAGTTCATCCGCGCGCACGAGGGCCGCGTGCAGGGCAGCCGTCGCGCGCCGCCCACCGAGGCGCCCGCCGCGCGCCTGAAGCCCGTGGGCAAGGCGATCTTCGCCTCCGACGCCGAGGTGGCCGCGAACCCGCGTTCGCGTTCCGCCGTGTTGCGCGTGGCGGAGAAAATCGCATGAAGACCTTCGGCGCCATCTGCCTCACGCTGCTGCTGCTGGCCGTCATCGGCAGCGCCATTGGCGTGGTGTGGACGCGCCACGAGAGCCGCGTGCTGTTCGTCGAGCTCAGCCGCCTGCAGACGCAGAAGGATGACCTCGGCGTGGAGTACGGCCGCCTCGAACTGGAGCAGGCCACCTACGCCGAGCCCAGCCGCATCGACGGCGACGCCCGCGAGAAGCTCGGCATGCTGCCGCCGAAGCCGCAGGATATCCAGCTGGTGCGTCGATGAGGGCGCGCCAGGGCAAGCCGGTCGTCCCCAGCCGCCGCCGCGGCCAGGGCCCCAGCCCGCGCAAGCGCATGACGGTGATGGTCGCCGTGCTGTGCGTCGCGGCCAGCGGCCTGCTCGTGCGCGCGTTCGACCTGCAGGTGGTGCGCAAGCAGTTCTACCAGGACCAGGGCGACGCCCGCTTCCTGCGCGAGATGCCCATCGCCGTCTCGCGCGGCACCATCTTCGACCGCAACGGCGAGCCGCTCGCGGTGTCGACGCCGGTCGCGTCGCTGTGGGCCAACCCGCCCGAGTTGCTCGAGAACGCCGACCGCATCCCCGACCTGGCCAAGGCGCTGCATGTCGACGCCGACGACCTGAAGTCGAAGATCGAGGCGCGCGCCGACAAGGAGTTCATGTACATCACCCGCCAGATGCGCCCGGAAGACGCGCAGGCGGTGATGGACCTGAAGATCCCCGGCATCAATTCGCAGCGCGAATACCGCCGCTACTACCCCTCGGGCGCCGTCAACAGCCACATCCTCGGCTTCACCAACATCGACGACCACGGCCAGGAAGGCCTGGAGCTGTCGTACGACCAGTGGCTGGCCGGCAAGCCGGGCGCCAAGCGCGTCATCCGCGACCGCAAGGGCCACGTGGTGGAAGACGTCGAGTTGGTGCGCGAGCCGCAGCTCGGCCGCGACATCACGCTGTCGATCGACCGCCGCATCCAGTACCTGGCCTACAGCGCGCTCAAAGACGCGCTGGACAAGAACAAGGCCGATTCCGGCTCCATCGTGGTGATGGACGTGCACACCGGCGAAGTGCTGGGCATGGCCAACCTGCCGTCGTTCAACCCGAACGCGGTGCGTGGCAGCAGCCCGTCCGATCGCCGCAACCGCGCCGTCACCGACGTGGTGGAGCCGGGCTCGACGATGAAGGCGTTCACCATGGCCGCCGCGCTCACCAGCGGCAAGTACACGCCCACGTCGCCGCTCATCGAGACCTCGCCCGGTACCTGGATGATGGGTGGCCACCCCGTGCGCGATACCCACAACTGGGGCACGCTCACGCCCACCGGCGTCATCACGAAGTCGTCCAACGTCGGCGCCGCGAAGATCGCGATGACGCTCGACACCGACCAGATGTACGGCATGTTCAAGGCGTTCGGCATCGGCAACAGCACCGGCAGCGGCTTCCCTGGCGAAGCATCGGGCTACCTGCCGGTGGGCCGCACCTGGAAGCCGATCGAGAAGTCGCGCATCGCCTACGGCTACAACCTCAACGTCACCCCGCTGCAGCTGGCCACGGGCTACGCCGCCATCGCCAACGGTGGCGCGTACCGCGCGCCCAGCTTCATCAAGGGCGCGGATAATCCGCCCAACCAGGTGGTGACGCCCGAGGTCGCCCACGAGCTGGTGCGCATGCTCGAGACCGTGACGGCCCCGGGCGGCACGGGCTACGGCTTCGCCTCCGTGGCCAACTACAGCGTGGCCGGCAAGACGGGTACCTCGCACAAGAACTCCGCGGGCGGCTACTACGCCAACAACTACATCTCGCTCTTCGTCGGCATGGTCCCGGCCAGCAACCCGCGCCTCGTCACCGTCGTCGTCATCAACGACCCGAAGGGTGGCCGCTACTACGGCGGCTCCGTGGCCGGCCCGGCGTTCGCCAACGTCATGACCGGCGCGGTGCGCCTGCTCGATATCCCGCCCGATAACGTGGGCCGCTGGTATGCCGGTGGCCCGAGCCAGGGCGGCATGATCGGCACGAACAACGCACCCCCCGCCGCCGATGACAGCGCGGCGGAAGAGGTGGTGCCGTGAGCCACATGATCCTCAACGAACTGCTGAACGGTTTCGCCGACGCCCAGGGTGCCGGCGAAATCAGTGTTTCCGGCCTCTCGCTCGATTCGCGCGCCATCACCGAGGGCCAGGCCTTCGTGGCGCTGCGCGGCACGAAGGGCCACGGCATGGATTTCGCGGCCAAGGCCGTCGAGAACGGTGCCAGCGTGATCCTCGCCGATAGCGCGTTCGACGCGGCCGCCGCGGGCGTGCCCGTCGTCGCCGTCGACGGCCTGCGCGAGCACACCGGCGCCATCGCCGCGCGCTTCTTCGGTGAGCCGACCCAGGCGCTCGATGTCATCGGCGTCACCGGCACCAACGGCAAGACCTCCACGGTGCAGCTGATCGGCCAGGCGCTGGCGTTCCTGCACAAGAAGCCGGCCACGGTCGGTACGCTGGGCGCCGGTATGCATGGCGCCATCGTGGAAGGCGAGCGCACCACGCCGGACGCCATCAGCATGCAGGGCCTGTTCGCCGGTTTCCGCGACGCGGGCGCCACGCACGTGGCGATGGAGGTCTCGTCGCACGCGCTGGAGCAGGGCCGGGTGAACGCCGTGGCGTTCGACATCGCCGTGTTCACCAACCTCACCCGCGACCACCTCGACTACCACGGCACCATGGAAGCCTACGGTGCCGCCAAGGCGAAGCTGTTTGCCTTCGCCGGCCTGCAGGCCGCGGTGATCAACGTCGACGACGCATTCGGCGTGAAGCTGGCGAAGGGCCTGCCCGAGGGCGTGGCGAAGTTGCGCACCTCCATGGCGCACGACGCCACCGAGAAGGATGCCGAGGTCCGCGCCGACATCATCGTCACCTCGGCCAAGGGCCTGTCGTTCAACCTCATCACCCCGTGGGGCATGCGCACCGTGCGCAGCGCGCTGCTGGGCCGCTTCAACGTGGCCAACCTGCTCGCCGTCGCCGCGGTGCTGGGCGCGCTGGGCGAGCCGTTCGAGCGCATCCATGCCGCGCTGGAAGCGCTGCAGCCGGTGAATGGCCGCATGAGCCGCCTCGGCGGCGATGGCAAGAAGCCGCTGGTGGTGGTCGATTACTCGCACACGCCCGATGCGCTGAAGCAGGCGCTGCTGGCGCTGCGTTCGCACACCAAGGGCAAGCTCATCTGCGTGTTTGGCGCCGGTGGCGACCGCGACGCGGGCAAGCGCCCGATCATGGCCGGCATCGCCGAGCGCCTGGCCGACGTGGTGATCGTCACCGACGACAACCCGCGCAGTGAGGATGGCGACGCCATCGTCGCGCAGATCGTCGCCGGCTTCGTCCATGCCGAGACGGTGGCCGTCGAGCGCGACCGCGCCAAGGCCATCGCGCTGGCGCTCAACGGCGCGAAGGTCGACGACGTGGTGCTTATCGCCGGCAAGGGCCACGAAACCTACCAGGAAGGCCCGGAGGGCAAGCTGCCGTTCGACGACCTCGCCGTGGCGCGCGAGCTGATGGCCCCGGCCGCGAAGGGGGCACGCGCATGATGCGTCTCTCCGCCGTCGCCCTGTGGACCCGCGGCCGCCTGCAGGGCGCCGATGCCGAGGTCACCGGCTTCGCCATCGATACCCGCAAGCTGAAGGCCGGCGACCTGTTCGTCGCGCTGCCGGGCGAGCACGTCGACGGCCACGATTACGTCGCCGCCGCCGCGAAGGCCGGCGCCGTCGCCGCGCTGGTCACCCGCCCCGTCGCGGTCGACCTGCCGCAGGTGATCGTCAACGATACGCAGCTGGCCCTGGGCGACCTGGCCAGCGCCACCCGCGCGCAGGGCAATGTCCGCGTCATCGGCATCACCGGCTCGAACGGCAAGACGACGGTGAAGACGCTCACGGCGTCCATCCTGTCGCGCCACGGCCGCACGCACGTCAACGCCGGCAACTACAACAACGAGATCGGCATGCCGCTGACGATCCTCGCCATGCCGGCCGATACGCAGTACGCCGTGCTCGAGATGGGCGCCGGCAAGCCGGGCGACATCGATTACCTGGCCGCCATCGCGCGGCCCGATATCGGCCTCGTCAATTCCATCGCGGCCGCGCACCTTGAGCGCATGGGCACGATCGAAGGCGTCGCTGAAACCAAGGGCGCGCTGTACCAGTCGCTCCCCGCCGATGGCGTGGCCATCATCAACGCGGACGACGAGCGCTTCGCCGGCTTCTTCACCGGCCTGGCCGGCTCGCGCCGCGTGCTGCGCTACGCGCTGTCGCACCGCGCCGACATCGGCGCCGACATCGTCGAGGAGCGCATCGACGGCACCCACTTCGTGCTGAGCACGCCGCACGGCGACGGCGATGTCCGCCTGCCACTGGCCGGCCGCCACAACGTGGCGAACGCGCTGGCCGCCGCCGCCATCGCGGTGGCGCTGGACGTGCCGGTGGCCACCATCGTCGACGGCCTGGAGCAGGTGCCGCACGTGGCGGGCCGCCTCAACCTCGAGCCGATGCCGGGCGACTGGACCCTCATCGACGACAGCTACAACGCCAATCCAGGTTCGGCCGCCGCCGCCATCGAGACCCTGGCGCTGGCCCGCGGCGAGCGCTGGCTCATCCTCGGCGACATGGCCGAGCTGGGCACCGATACGTTGAAGATGCACGCTGCCACGGGTGCGCTGGCGCGCCAGCGCGGCATCGAGCGCCTGCTGGCCACCGGTGTGAAAAGCGCCGCGGCCGTCGAGGCGTTCGGCGCCGGCGCGCAACATTTCGCCACGCAGGAAGCGCTCGTCGAGGCCGCGTGCGCACAGATCCACGAGGGCGTCACCGTGCTCGTGAAGGGCTCGCGGTCGTCCGGCATGGAGCGGGTCGTCGCGGCGATGAAGTCGTACGCTGAAGGAGCATCCCATGCTGCTTGAACTGGCGGAATGGATGGCTCGGCACTTCACGTCGCTGCATCTTTTCCAGTACATCACCTTCCGCGCCATCATGGCGGCGCTGACCGCGCTGTGCGTGTCGCTGCTGCTCGGCCCCGCGCTGATCCGCAAGCTGGCCGCGCTGAAGGCGGGCCAGGTGGTGCGCAGCGATGGCCCGCAGACCCACCTCTCCAAGGCCGGCACGCCGACCATGGGCGGCACGCTGATCCTGTTCGCCATCGGCATCGCCACGCTGCTGTGGGCCGACCTGGCCAACCGCTACGTGTGGGTGGTGCTGCTGGTGACGCTGTGCTTCGGCGCCATCGGTTTCTACGACGATTACCGCAAGCTGGTGCTGAAGGATAGCCGCGGCCTCGCCAGCCGCTGGAAGTACTTCTGGCAGTCGGTGTTCGGCCTGGCGGCCGCGCTGTTCCTGTACCACACGCACCAGCTGCCGGCGGAAACCGCGCTGTACCTGCCGCTGTTCAAGCAGGTGGCCCTGCCGCTCGGCCTCATGTTCGTGGTCATCGGCTACTTCATCATCGTGGGCTTCTCCAACGCGGTGAACCTCACCGACGGCCTCGATGGCCTGGCCATCATGCCAAGCGTGCTGGTCTCGGGCGCGCTGGGCATCTTCGCGTACCTCGCCGGCAACAAGCTGTTTTCGGAATACCTCGGTATCCCGAGCATCCCCGGCGCGGGCGAGCTGGCCATCTTCTGCAGCGCGCTGGCCGGCGCCGGCCTCGGGTTCCTCTGGTTCAACACCTACCCGGCGCAGGTGTTCATGGGCGACGTGGGCGCGCTGGCCATCGGTGCCGCGCTCGGCTGCGTGGCGCTGATCGTGCGCCAGGAGATCGTGCTGCTGGTGATGGGCGGCGTGTTCGTGATGGAAACCGCCTCGGTGATGCTGCAGGTGGCCAGCTTCAAGCTGCGCGGCAAGCGCATCTTCCGCATGGCCCCCATCCATCACCATTTCGAACTGAAGGGCTGGCCCGAGCCGCGGGTCATCGTCCGCTTCTGGATCATCAGCGTGGTGCTGGTGCTCATTGGTCTGGCTACGTTGAAGGTGCGCTGAGAAACCATGTTCGGCTTCGGCAACAAGCAGGCACAGCGCCGCCAGGGCCCGCGGGGTAGCTTCGATACCCCGTTGCTCGTGGCTGCGCTCGCGCTCGCCGCCATCGGCGTGGTCATGGTCACGTCCAGCTCCATCGCCGTGGCCGATGGCTCGCACGTGGGCGCCTTCTACTACCTGAAGAAGCACATCGGCTTCCTCTTCGGCGGCTGCATCCTCGCTGGCGTGGCCATGCGCACCGAACTGAAGACGATCGAGAAGCACAGCACGCTGCTGCTCCTGCTCGGCGTCGTGGGCCTGCTGCTGGTGTTCGTGCCGGGGTTCGGCATGCGCATCAACGGCGCGCGCCGCTGGATCAACCTGTTCGTCACCAGCTTCCAGCCGGTGGAGGCGATGAAGGTCATCCTCGTCGCCTACCTCTCCAGCTACCTGGTGCGCCACCGCGAAGGCGTGGAATACGAACTGTTCGGCGTGGTGAAGCCCATCGGCGTGGCCGGCTTCATCGTGCTGTTGCTGCTGGCCCAGCCCGATTTCGGCTCGGCCGCCCTGGTCGTGGCCACCACCGTCGGCATGGTGTGGCTGGCCGGTGCGCGCATGCGCAACCTGTTCCTGCTGGGCCTGCCGCTGGTGCCGCTGCTCATCTACGCGGCCACGGCCGAGGATTACCGCATCAAGCGCCTCACCTCGTTCCTCGACCCGTGGAAGGATCCGTTCAACGACGGCTTCCAGCTCACCCAGGCGCTGATCGCCGTGGGCCGCGGCGAGTGGCTGGGCGTGGGCCTGGGCAGCAGCGTGCAGAAGCTGTTCTACCTGCCCGAGGCGCACACCGACTTCATCCTGGCCGTGCTCGCCGAGGAGCTGGGCCTGGCCGGCATCGCCACCGTCATCGCGCTGTACGTGGTGCTCGTGGGCCGCGGCCTCTACATCGGCCTGAAGGGCGTCGAGCTTGGCCACCGTTTCTCCGGCTACGTGGCCTACGGCATCTCGCTGATGCTCGGCTTCCAGGCCATGGTCTCCATCGGCGTGAACCTCGGCGTGCTGCCCACCAAGGGCCTCACGCTGCCGCTGATCAGCTCGGGCGGCTCGTCGGTGTTGATGACCTGCTGCATGGTGGGCGTGCTGCTGCGCGCCACCTTCGAGATCAACCGCGCCGAGGACGCCCGCCAGACGGCGGTGCGCAACCCGGCCGCCGCCGTGCCCACCGCCAACGCCATCGGGGGTATCGCATGAGCGGCCCCGTACTCGTCATGGCCGGCGGCACCGGTGGCCACATCTTCCCCGGCCTGGCCGTGGCCGATGAACTGCGCGCGCAGGGCGTGCCGGTGGCATGGCTGGGTGCTGCGGGTGGCATGGAAACCCGCGTGGTGCCCGCGCACGACATCACGCTGCACACCGTCAAGGTGGGTGGCCTGCGTGGCAAGGGCATGAAGACGCGCCTCATGGCGCCGCTGATGCTGGCGCGCGCGCTGTTCGATTCGCTGGCGCTGCTGCGCAAGCTGCGCCCGCGCTGCGTGCTTTCGATGGGTGGCTACGTGGCCGGCCCCGCCGGCGTCGCCGCGCGCCTGGCCGGCATCCCGCTGGTGGTGCACGAGCAGAACGCCGTCGCCGGTTACACCAACCGCAAGCTGGCCGCGTTCGCGAAGCGCGTGCTCACCGGCTTCCCCAACGTGCTGCCCGGCGCGGAGTGGGTGGGCAACCCGGTGCGCGCGGCCATCGCCGCCTTGCCGGCACCGGCCGTGCGCTTCCACGCGCGCAGCGGCGCGCCGCGCCTGTTGGTGCTCGGTGGCAGCCTGGGCGCCCGCACCTTGAATGCCGCCGTGCCGAAGGCGCTGGCCCTGCTCGCGGCGCACGACGTGCGCCCCGACGTGGTGCACCAGACCGGCGAGCGCGGCCTGGCGGAAGCCGTGGACGCCTACACCGCCGCCGGCGTGGCGGCCAATGTCGTGCCCTTCATCGACGACATGGCCGGCGCGTACGAGTGGGCCGACGTGGTGGTGTGCCGCGCCGGCGCGCTCACGGTGGCCGAACTGTGCGCCGCCGGGCTCGAAGCCGTGCTGGTGCCGTTCCCGCACGCGGTGGACGACCACCAGACCGCCAACGCCCGTGCCATGGTGGACGTGGGCGGCGCGCGCATCGTCACCGATGCCTCGCTCAACGAAGCCGATGCCGCGCGTTCGCTCGCGCAGCTGCTTGTCGACCTGTTCGCCGACCGCGAACAGCTCCTTACCGCCGCGAGCGCCTCGCGCACGCTGGCCAAACCCGACGCTGCATCAACGATTGCCCGTCACTGCATGGAGGTTTCCGCATGACGCCCGGTCGTTTGCGCGCCCACGATGATTTCATGACCTCGTTCCGCCGCGTCCACTTCATTGGCGTGGGCGGCGTCGGCATGAGCGGTATCGCCGAAGTGCTGGCGAACCTTGGCTACAGCGTGTCGGGCTCCGACCGCGCGCCGTCGCCCACCACCGAGCGCCTGGCCAAGCTGGGCGTGGACGTGCGCATCGGCCACGAGGCCGCCAACATCGACGGCACCGACGTCGTGGTCATCTCCAGCGCCATCCGCCAGGACAACCCGGAGCTGGTGGCTGCCCGCGCCGCGCGCATCCCCACGGTGCCGCGCGCCGAGATGCTGGGCGAGCTGATGCGCTTCCGCCGTGGCATCGCCATCGCCGGCACGCACGGCAAGACCACCACCACCAGCCTCGTGGCCAGCGTGCTCGCCGAGGCCGATTACGACCCGACCTTCGTCATCGGTGGCCAGCTCAACGCCGCGGGTGCCAACGCGCGCCTGGGCACGGGCCAGTACCTGGTGGCCGAGGCCGACGAGTCCGATGGTTCGTTCCTCATGCTCTCGCCGGTCATCGCCGTCGTCACCAACATCGACGCCGACCACCTCGAGAACTACAACGGCGACTTCGCCCAGGTGAAGAAGGCGTTCCACGATTTCCTGCACCGCCTGCCGTTCTACGGCATGGCCGTGCTATGCATCGATGACGAAGAGACGAAGAAGCTGGCGCAGGACACCTCGCGCCGCGTCATCACCTACGGCATCGACAACGCCGGCGCCGATGTCACCGCCGCGAACGTGCGCCAGGTGGGCTTCCAGATGCAGTTCGACCTGCGCCTGCCGGGCCTGGGCGAGCCGGTGCCCGTCACGCTGAACCTGCCGGGCCGCCACAACGTGCAGAACGCGCTGGCCGCCGCCGCCGTGGGCTGGCAGCTCGGCGTCGAGCCGAGCGCCATCGCGCACGCGCTGGCCGCGTTCGAAGGCGTGGGCCGTCGCTTCCACCGCCGCGGCGAGATCGCCCTCGACCAGGGTTCCGCGCTGTTGGTGGATGACTACGGACACCACCCGCGCGAGCTGGCCGCCGTGTTCGCCGCCGCCCGCGGTGGCTGGCCCGATCGCCGCCTGGTCGTCGCGTTCCAGCCGCACCGCTATAGCCGCACGCGCGATCTGCTCGACGATTTCGCCAACGTGCTGGCCGAGACCGATGTGCTGGTGCTCACCGAGGTGTACCCGGCCGGCGAATCGCCGATCGCGGGCGCCGACGGCAAGGCCCTGGCCCGCGCCATCCGCGCGCGCGGCAAGACCGACCCGGTGCTGGTGGACCACCCGCGCGACCTGCGCACCACGCTCTCGGCGCTGGCGCGCGACAACGACCTGATCCTGCTGCTGGGCGCCGGCGACATCGGCGCCGCGGCGGTCGAGCTCGGCAACGCAGGTAACTTGAGGACCATGAAGTAATGGGCACCACTCGCTTCCCGCGCCGTGTCACCGATGCCGCCGATTTCGGCCGCGTCGCCGTGGTCATGGGCGGCAACTCGGCCGAGCGCGAGGTCTCGCTGAACTCCGGCGCTGGCGTGCTGCAGGCGCTGCGCGGCGCGGGCGTCGATGCGCATGCCATCGACGGCATCCCGGCGCTGCTCGACGCCGTGCGCGCAGGCCACTTCGCGCGCGTGTTCAACATCCTGCACGGTGCGGGCGGCGAGAACGGCGAGCTGCAGGGCGCGCTGCAGTCGCTCGGCATCCCGTACACCGGTTCGGGCGTGCTCGGTTCCGCGCTCTCGCTCGATAAGGTTCGCGCCAAGCAGGTGTGGATCGCGCTCGGCCTGCCCACGCCGAAGTTCAAGGCGCTGCCGCGCGGTGCCGACGTGCACGCCGCGGCGCGCGAGGTGGGTTTCCCGCTGATCGTGAAGCCGGCCTGGGAAGGCTCCAGCGTGGGTGTCACGCGCGTGTTCAAGGAGGAAGACCTCGACGCCGCCGTGGCGCTCGCGCAGCGTTACCCCGGCGACATGCTGATGGAAACGCTGATCGAAGGCGACGCGAGCGAGGGCGGTGAATTCACCGTCGGCATCGTGGGCCGCGACGTGCTGCCCACCATCAAGATCGTGCCGGCCGGCGAGTACTACGACTACAACGCCAAGTACATCTCGGACGAAACGCAGTACCTCTGCCCGGGCCTGGCCGGCGATGCCGAGGACGCCATGCGCGCGCTGGCGCTGCAGGCGTTCGATGCGCTGGATTGCTTCGGCTGGGGCCGCGTCGATGTCATGCGCGACCGCCACGGCAAGAACTGGCTGCTCGAGGTGAACACCGCCCCGGGCATGACGTCGCACTCGCTGGTGCCGAAGGCTGCCGCCGCGGCGGGCCTGGATTACCCGGGCCTGTGCTGGCGCGTCCTCGAAACCTCGATGGAACGAGGGGGCCTGAAATAATGAAGGGTGCCGCCGCCACGCGGATCGTCGCATGGGCTATCGCCATCACCCTGGTGGCGTTGCCGATCGTGGGCGTGATGCAGGGCTGGTTCGCCGTCGGCCGCTGGCCGGTGACGCAGCTCAAGGTGGAGGCGGAGTTCGCCCATGTCAGCGCGGAGCAGATCCGCAGCGCGGCCATCCCTTTCCTCGGCAAGGGCTTCTTCGCCACCAACCTCGAGGATGTGCGCGCGTCCATCGGCGCGCTGCCGTGGGTGGAGTCGGTGGAGGTGCGCAAGCGCTGGCCCGATACGCTGCTGGTGCGCATCTACGAGCGCCAGCCGTTCGCGCGCTGGAACGAAGACCGTCTTATCAGCCGCCAGGGCCTCGTGTTCGATGCCCCGGGCGCCGACCAGATGGGCGACCTGCCGCGGCTGTCGGGCCCGGATTCGCGCCTGGCCGAAGTGGTGAGCTTCTACGCCCAGGTGCGCAAGGCGTTCGAGGGCAGGGCGGGGCTGTCGGTCACCGGCGTCTCGCTCACCCAGCGCGGCAGCTGGAGCGTGATCATGGATAGCGGCGCGCAGATCGTCATCGGCGACCGCGAGCAGGCCGACCGCCGGCTCGCCCGCTTCCTCGATGTGTACCCGCAACTCATCGCAGGCCACCGTGGCGGCTTCGCCTACGCGGACCTGCGTTACACCAACGGATTCGCCATCCGGTGGCCGCCATCGGACAACACGGCCACACCCAAGGTCGGAACCTGAGCTAGAACATGAGAAACAAGAACGACAAACAGCTCGTCGTCGGCCTCGACATCGGCACCTCCAAGGTGGTCGCCATCGTGGGTGAATACGAGCCGGGCGAACCGATCGAAGTCATCGGCATCGGCACGCATGTCTCGCGCGGCATGAAGCGCGGCTCGGTGGTGGATATCGAATCCACCGTGCATTCGATCCAGCGCGCGGTGGAAGAAGCCGAGCTGATGGCGGGCTGCGACATCCGCTCGGTGTACGCCTCCATCTCGGGCAGCCACCTGGAAACCCGCAACTCGCACGGCACCGCGGCCATCCGCGACCGCGAGGTGATGGCGGCCGACCTGGAGCAGGTGCTCGAAGCCGCCAGCGCCGTGGCCATCCCGGCCGACCGCAAGGTGCTCTACAAGGAATCGCAGGAATATCGCATCGACGGCCAGGACGGCATCCGCCACCCGGTGGGCATGAGCGGCGTGCGCCTGGAGGCCAGCGTGCACCTCGTCACCGGTGCTGCATCGGCGGTGCAGAACATCTCCAAGTGCATCCAGCGCTGCGGCCTCTCGGTCGATGAGCTGGTGCCGGCGGCGGTGGCCAGCGCGAAGTCGGTGCTCACCGAAGACGAGCTCGAGCTCGGCGTGTGCCTGGTCGACATCGGCGCCGGCACCACCGACATCGCCATCTACACGCAGGGCGCCATCCGCTACACCAAGTCGCTGCCGGTGGGCGGCGACCAGGTGACGAACGATATCGCGTATGGCGTGCACACACCCACCGCTCACGCGGAGGAGATCAAAATCAAATACGCGTGTGCGCTCGCACAGCTTGCGCACGCCGAAGAAACCATCCAGGTGCCGAGCGTGGGCGATCGCCCGCCGCGTCGCCTGGCCCGCCAGGCGCTCGCCCAGTCGGTGCAGGCACGCTACGAGGAGATCTTCGAGATGGTGCAGGACGAATTGCGCCGCTCGGGTTACGAGAGCCTCGTCGCCGCCGGCATCGTGCTGACGGGTGGCGCGGCGCGGATGGAGGGCGCGCTCGAACTGGCGGAAGAAATTTTCCACAAGATGGTCCGCGTCGGCGTGCCGCAGCACGTCTCCGGGCTGGGCGACGTGGTTTCCAGCGAACTGCACTCCACGGGCGTGGGCCTGCTGTTGCACGGTGCGCGCGCCTCGGGCGGCGTGCGCCACAACAACTCGCCGGTCGGCAACGTGGGCAACGTGGTCGAGAAGTTCCGCAGCTGGTTCGCGAAGAACTTCTAAAACGCTTCACCGGATCGTCGGCGCCCGAAGGAAAGGGGCGCCGGGGCAAGAGGATGGCCCGCCACCCATGGTCGACAGGAGTCGCCCCTGGGCAACACACCTAAAAAAACTACAAGTTCTGCGGAGGACGGGAAATGTTTGAACTGATCGAAAAGCTGGCACCGAATGCGGTCATCAAGGTCATCGGCGTGGGTGGTGGCGGCGGCAACGCCGTGGCCCACATGGTGAATTCCAACATCGAAGGCGTCGAGTTCGTCGTCGCCAATACCGACGCCCAGGCCATGAAGAGCTGCGGCGGCCGTACGCACCTGCAGCTGGGCGGCAACGTCACCAAGGGCCTTGGCGCGGGCGCCAACCCGGAAGTGGGCCGCCAGGCCGCGCTGGAAGACCGTGAGCGCATCGAGGACATGCTCGAAGGCGCCGACATGGTGTTCATCACCTGCGGCATGGGTGGTGGCACGGGCACGGGCGCGGCGCCGGTCGTCGCGCAGCTCGCGAAGGAGAAGGGCATCCTCACGGTCGCCGTGGTGACCAAGCCGTTCCCGTTCGAAGGCCGCCGCCGCATGCAGGTCGCCCTGAAGGGCATCGAGGACCTCTCGCAGCACGTCGATTCGCTGATCACCGTGCCGAATGAGAAGCTGCTCTCGGTGCTGGGCCGTGAAGTGACGCTGCTGAACGCCTTCAAGGCCGCCAACGACGTGCTGCTCGGCGCCGTGCAGGGCATCGCCGACCTGATCACGGCCCCGGGCCTGATCAACGTCGACTTCGCCGACGTGCGCACCGTGATGAGCGAGATGGGCATGGCGATGATGGGCTCGGGCACCGCCCGCGGCGACGACCGCGCGCAGGCCGCCGCCGAGGCCGCCATCAACAACCCGCTGCTGGAGGACGTGAACCTGGCCGGTGCCTGCGGCATCCTGGTCAACGTCACGGCCGGCCCGAACCTCACCATGCGCGAGTTCGACGAGATCGGCCGCGTCATCCACGATTTCGCCTCGGAAGACGCGACCGTGGTCATCGGCACCTCGCTCGACCCGGAAATGCAGGACGACGTGCGCGTCACCGTGGTGGCCACCGGCCTCAACCGTGGCGTCGCCGCCAAGCAGCCGGTTCGCCAGCCGGTGCAGCAGCAGGTCGAGATGCGCCAGCGCCCGCGCCCGGTGGTGTTGCGCACGGGCACGGGTAACGAAGTGGTCGATTACGCCCACCACGCCGAGCCGACCATCACGTCGAACCCGCGCGCGGACGTCGCCGCCCCGGCCCCCGCGCCGAAGCAGGCCGAGCCGGCCATCGATTACCTCGATATCCCGGCCTTCCTGCGTCGCCAGGCCGACTAAGCGGTACTAACGCTCTAGAACACCAGGCACGCCATGGATGACGTGGGGCAAGGGCGGCAAGACGCCGCCCCGCCCGGGATCCCCGCCGCCACCCGTCCGGGCGGCGGGGCGCCTCCCCGACCCCAGCAGAACGGACAGAAACGGCCCATCCATCGGGCAACAACCCGTAGGAGCCCACCCCCGTGGGCGAAAAGCCTACAAAGCGGTGACGCGGAATCCCCGGGGTCAACCCGAGGCCCCCCGCAGACGTTCCCGACCCCGCCAAACGAGAACCGCTCTCAGTTGATTCTGAAGGGTTGGTGAAAGCGACACGAAACTGTACCGTCTGGTTTGTTTATTCCGAGGTTAAGACTGTGTTAGCATTCCTGCCGCACCTGGCTGCTGCCACCAAGGTTTGACCCATCATGATTAAGCAGCGCACTCTAAAGAACGTCATTCGCGCCACCGGCGTCGGCCTGCACACGGGCGACAAGGTATACATGACGCTCCGCCCCGCGGCGCCCAATACGGGCATCGTGTTCCGCCGCACCGACCTCAGCCCGCCGGTTGAGCTCAAGTCGCGCCCGGAAAACGTCGGCGATACCCGCCTTTCCACCACGCTTATCCATGGCGATGTCCGCGTATCCACGGTCGAGCACCTGCTCTCGGCGATGGCGGGCCTCGGCATCGATAACGCGTACGTCGATCTGTCGGCTCCCGAAGTGCCGATCATGGACGGCAGCGCCGGCCCCTTCGTCTTCCTCATCCAGTCCGCTGGCATCGAGGAGCAGGATGCGCCGAAGCGTTTCATCCGCATCAAGAAGCCGGTCGTGGTCCGCGACGGCGACAAGTGGGCGAAGCTCGAGCCGTTCGACGGCTTCAAGGTGGGCTTCTCGGTCGAGTTCGACCACCCGCTGTTTAACAAGCGCAATTCCCAGGCCGAGATGGATTTCTCGACCACGTCGTTCGTCAAGGAAGTGAGCCGCGCCCGCACCTTCGGTTTCATGCGTGATATCGAAGCGCTGCGCGAGCGCAACCTCACCCTGGGCGGTTCGATGGATAACGCGGTGGTGCTCGATGACTACCGCGTGCTGAACGAGGATGGCCTGCGTTACGACAACGAGTTCGTGAAGCACAAGATCCTCGACGCCATCGGCGATATCTACATGCTGGGCCACAGCCTCATCGGCGCGTACTCGGCGCACAAGTCGGGCCACGAGCTCAACAACAAGCTGCTGCGCGAGCTCATCGCGGATGCCGCGGCATGGGAAGAGGTGAGCTTCAAGGACGCCGCCAAGGCCCCGATCAGCTACGCCCACCCCGCCCAGGCGGTGTAAAAAAGCTGTATGTAGGAGCGCACTCTGTGCGCGATGCTCTTAAAAAAGCCCGGCTATAAGCCGGGCTTTTTTTTTGTCGGTTCATTCGCTGAAGCGAATGCGTGTTTCCAGCGGCTTGCGCCGCCTTAAGCTGGCCGGGTTTCGCCAGTCGGTGACGGGCAGGCCCCTGGGGCCGCCAGTCGCGGACCTTCGGACCGGGCCGTAGCCCCGCTGTCGCGATAACCCATTGCCGGGCGGCCCTCCGCTCATGTCGGCCCCAAGGGCCTGCCCGCCCCCGAGTCGATGCGCCTCGTTTCGTGTGGCACAAGCTGGTGCTGCATTGCGCGGTACTCGTCATCCACACCGCGTTCCGGTACGGGTAAAGGCCGACGTGCGTGACGAGACCGGCGCCAGATCACGAAGGTCACCAGATGGATCGGCCCGGCCTCGGGCACCCAGTTACTCCATGAGAAACATTGGCCGCTCTCGCACGCCATGCGATGAAGCATGGCGAATGCGGTGACCTCAGCCCATCGGCGCAGCACCTGCCAACCTGTAAGGCAATCCTCCAAAGCACGCGCTCTTGCCCCACGAAACGAGGCGCGTGGACTCGGTGGCGGGTGGGCCCCTGGGGCCGACACGAGCGGAGGGCCGCGCAACATCAGATCATGGCGATAACGGCGCTACGGCCCGGTCCGAAGGTCCGCGACTGGCGGCCCCAGGGGCCCACCCGCCGCCGACTCGCGACACCCCTCCAGCCAAAGGCGGCGAACGCCGCTGAAGACATGCATTCGCGGAAGCGAATGAACCGATCTGAGAGCATCGCCAGCAAGCTGGCTCCCACATGAGTCGGCTGGGGTGCGATTTGCGTCAATTTTGTGTGCACGCAAGGTGTTCGCGCCGTGCATGCATGCTATAAAGACCCCCCGCCGGTGGATCCGGTGGTGCTTACGGACGCATGCCGAAATCTCTTAGGTATCGGTTTTATCAGGCTTTTCGGCCACGGAGGCCAATCCAAGGAAGAGATCCCGCAACGTGGGATCGGAAAGTGACGCCGCGGCCGCCCGCAGATGACGGGCCGCCCCGGCGGAAAGCGGTTTAAGCGGGTCGGGCCCTGGGGGTTCGACCGGCAGGGGGGCCACTTTCACGGCAACCGAGTAGGCCGACGCGTCGATGGCGCGGGCAGCTTCAAGGATCTGCGCCTGGTACAGGCGCACCCGCGAAGCCCAGGCCGACGAGGGCGCAAGGAAGACGAGCCGGCCGTCGCGCAGGTCCGCAAGGCGGACATGGTCGCGCAGCGGCACCGGCAGCGTCGCGCGCAGCTGGCGGTCCAGCATGTCGAGCTCGCGAGCCCGGTGGGCAAGCTTGGCAACAGGGCCAACGTCCGCGATGGATTTCAATCCACGCGTGGGACGGCGACGGCCTGGCTGTGGCGGCTGTGGCATGAACCGACTGAACTTATTCGATGACGTGACAATGCAGATCATACTCGTACCACGCGGCCACCAAGGCCCGAAAACGCTCGACCTGGCTTGCCGGCGCATGCGCTGCAAGCTGGCCGCCATGGTGGTGGCCGGTGCCGTCGGCATCGCGGGCGTCGGTGCCGGCCTGGCGCTCGCCATCGCCTCGCCGCATCGGCCTGCCGCCACCGCGCCGAGTGACGCCGATGCCCGCATCGCGAAGGTCAAGGCCGATGCCCAGCGCGATATCGACGCCCTGGCTGTCAAGCTCGGCCAGTTGCAGGCGCAGTCGGTGCGCCTCAACGCCCTCGGCGAGCGGCTCACCCAGGTGGGCAAGCTCGACGACGGCGAGTTCAACTTCAACGAGGATCCCGGCCAGGGCGGCCCGGAGCTCACCGTGGGCAAGGATGAAGGCGCCATGGCGCCGGCCGCGCTCACCCAGGGCATCGACGACCTTGCCGGCCAGTTCGACGCCCAGCAGGCCCAGCTCGAAGCCCTGAACGACCTCCTGCTCGACCGCAAGATCGAATCCAGCCTGCGCCCCACCGGCATGCCGGTACAGGGCTACATCTCGTCGTTCTTCGGCGGCCGCCCCGACCCGTTCAGCGGCCACAGCGCCCGCCACACCGGTATCGATATCGCCGCGCCCACGGGCACGCCGGTCACCGCCGTGGCCGAGGGCATGGTCACCTTCGCGGGCCAGCGCAGCGGCTACGGCGACGTGGTGGAGATCGACCACGGCAACGGCTACATGACCCGCTACGCCCACAACAGCAAGCTCGTGGCCACGGTGGGCCAGCGCGTGCACGTGGGCGACGTCATCGCCCGGGCCGGTTCCACGGGCCGGTCCACCGGCTCGCATGTCCATTTCGAGGTCTGGTACCACGACCGGGTGGTGAATCCGCTGGCGTTCGTTCGCAGCCACCGCTGAGACGGCCTTGAACGGCGCCCCGGCGCCGCCATAAAAGGCATGTTGGGGGCGCCCGTAGTATGATCGTCCCTTCGTGCCGGTAAGGTTTTGGTCCTGCTGGCAATCCTTTCAGTTCCAGATCCGGATGATCGATGTTCAATCGTGCCCTGACGAGCATTTTCGGCAGCCGTAACGACCGCGTGCTGCGCGACCTTTCCAAGACGGTCAAGCGCATCAACGCCCTCGAGCCGGAGTTCGAGAAGCTTTCCGACGACGCCCTCCGCGGCAAGACCGATGAGTTCCGCCAGCGCCTCGCGGCCGGCGAAACCCTCGACAAGCTGCTGCCCGAAGCCTTCGCGGTCGTCCGCGAGGGCGCCAAGCGCGTGCTCGGCATGCGCCACTACGACGTGCAGATGATCGGCGGCATGGTGCTCCATGGCGGCCGCATCGCCGAAATGCGCACCGGCGAAGGCAAGACCCTCGTCGGCACGCTGCCGGTGTACCTCAACGCGCTGGAGGCCAAGGGCACCCACGTCGTCACGGTCAACGATTACCTGGCCCGCCGCGATTCGGCGCAGATGGGCAAGCTGTACAACTTCCTCGGCCTTTCGGTCGGCGTCGTGTACCCGGGCATGGACCACGCCGACAAGCGTGGCGCCTACGCCGCGGATATCACCTACGGCACCAACAACGAGTTCGGCTTCGACTACCTCCGCGACAACATGGCGCTCAGCCGCGACCAGCGCTACCAGCGCGGCCTGCACTACGCCATCGTCGACGAGGTCGATTCCATCCTCATCGACGAAGCGCGCACCCCGCTCATCATCTCCGGCCCGGCCGAGGATTCCCCGCAGCTGTACATCGCGGTGAACAAGGTGGTGCCGCACCTCAAGCGCCAGGAAGCCGAAGACGGCGCCGGCGATTACTTCGTCGACGAGAAGCAGAAGCAGGTGCACATGTCCGAAGAGGGCATGGAGCACGCCGAGCAGCTGCTGCGCCAGGCAGGCGTCATCGAGCCGGAAAGCGGCCTGTACGATTCCAAGAACCTGGCCGTCGTCCACCACATGAACGCGGCGCTGCGCGCCAACGCCATCTACCAGCGCGATGTCGACTACATCGTGCGCGATGGCGAAGTCATCATCGTCGACGAGTTCACCGGCCGCACCCTGGCCGGCCGTCGCTGGTCCGATGGCCTGCACCAGGCCGTGGAAGCGAAGGAAGGCGTGCCCATCCAGCGCGAGAACCAGACCCTCGCCACGGTCACGTTCCAGAACCTGTTCCGCATGTACAAGAAGCTGGCTGGCATGACCGGCACGGCCGATACCGAGGCGTACGAGTTCCAGTCGGTCTATGGCCTGGAAGTGGTGGTCATCCCCACCCACAAGCCGATGGTCCGCAAGGATACGCCCGACATGGTCTTCCTCGGCCCCGACGCCAAGTTCAAGGCCGTCATCGCCGACATCAAGGAATGCCACGAGAAGGGCCAGCCGGTGCTGGTGGGCACGGCGTCCATCGACGTCTCCGAACTCGTCTCGGGCCTCCTGAAGAAGGAGCGCATCCCGCACGAGGTGCTCAACGCCAAGCAGCACGAACGCGAAGCGCACATCGTGGCCCAGGCCGGTGCGCCGGGCGCGGTCACCATCGCCACCAACATGGCCGGCCGCGGTACCGACATCGTGCTGGGCGGCAGCCTCGAGGCCGCCATGGCCGCGCTGCCGGCCGAGGCCACCGACGCCGAGCGCGAGAAGCTCCGCGCCGACTGGAAGCTGCGCCACGAGCAGGTGCTCGCCTCGGGCGGCCTGCACATCATCGGTACCGAGCGCCACGAAAGCCGCCGCATCGACAACCAGCTGCGCGGCCGTTCGGGCCGCCAGGGCGATCCGGGTTCCTCGCGCTTCTACCTGTCGCTGCAGGATAGCCTCATGCGCATCTTCGGCGGCGAGCGCATCGGCCGCTGGATGCAGATGTTCGGCATGAAGGAAGACGAGGCGCTCGAAGACCGCCTCATCACGCGCCAGATCGAAAAGGTGCAGCGCAAGGTCGAGCAGCACAACTTCGACATCCGCAAGAACCTCCTCGATTTCGACGACGTCGCCAACGACCAGCGCAAGGTCATCTACGCGCAGCGCGACGAACTGCTCGAGGCCGAGGATATTTCCGACATGGTGGGCGACATCCGCCTCGACGTCGTCGAAAGCCTCGTCCGTCGCTTCGTGCCGGCCGACAGCATCGACGACCAGTGGGATATCGCCGGGCTCGATCGAGAGCTGGCCAGCGAGTTCAACCTGCGCCTCGACGTGGCCCACTGGCTCGAGGGCCAGAAGGATGCCGACGCCGAAGCCATCATGGAACACGTGCGCCAGGCCGTGGACCAGATGTTCGCCGAGAAGGAAACCCAGGTCGGCGCCGAGACCATGCGCTCGCTCGAGAAGCACGTCATGCTCTCGGTGGTCGATAACGCCTGGAAGGAACACCTCGCCAGCATGGATTACCTGCGCCAGGGCATCTACCTGCGTGGTTACGCGCAGAAGCAGCCGAAGCAGGAATTCAAGCGCGAGTCGTTCGAGCTGTTCTCGGAAATGCTCGATCGCATCAAGCTGGAAGTGGTGCAGATGCTCGCCCGCGTCCGTATCCGCAGCGAGGAAGAGGTTGCCGCGATGGAAGCGGAGCAGCAGCGTTCGGCCGATGCCCAGCGCCTGCAGTTCCAGCACGCCGACGCGCAGGCTGCCGGCGCCGGCAACGCGGTGGCCGAGCAGGCTGTGCCGACGTCGCTGGCGGAGGGCCCGAAGGTCGGCCGCAACGACCCATGCCCCTGCGGCAGCGGCAAGAAGTACAAGCACTGCCACGGCCAGCTGACGTAAGACCCGGTGGCCTCGTGATCTTGTGACCTTGTGGGAGCTTGCTTGCAAGCGATGCTCTTAAAGAAAGCCCGGCTACATGCCGGGCTTTTTTTTCGGTTCATTCGCTGCGCGAACGCATGTCTTCAGCGGCTTGCGCCGCCTTAGGCGGGTAGGCCGTTGGCAGTCGGGAGCGCGCAGGCCCTTGGCGCCGCCAGTCGCGGACCTTCGGACCGGGCCGTAGCGCCGCTGTCTTGATAACCGATTGCATGGCGGCCCTCCGCTCATGTCGGCCCCAAGGGCCTGCCCGCCCCCGAGTCGATACGCCTCGTGTCGCGTGGCACAAGCCGGTGCAACGTTGCGCCTCACGCATTCAAGCGCATGGCGCGTCTATGCATGGAGAGACACCAGGCTCGACGGATCGCGCTCGCCGTATTTGTTACGGCTCGCCTCGCCCCTGCTTTTGCTTCTGCTACACGAAACCATGCGTGTGGACTCGGTGGCGGGTGGGCCCCTGGGGCCGACATGAGCGGAGGGCCGCGTAACGTCATGTCGTGGCGATAGCGGAGCTACGGCCCGGTCCGAAGGTCCGCGACTGGCGGCCCCAGGGGCCCACCCGCCGCCGACTCGCGAC
>NZ_JZRB01000089.1 GCF_000964085.1 Luteibacter yeojuensis | reverse complement strand
CACCATCGACGTCGACGTCCAGCTTCTTCCCGGCCGGGGGTACGCAGCGTCCTATGTCATCTCCGGCTCGGACGGTGGGGTTGTTCACCACCGTCTCATTGCGCGGCGGTTTACCGCCTACTCCGAAGCGATGGCCTGCGCCATCGATGCGGCCCACGCAACAGCAGCTTCACTCCCTGCTCCAGGCCTGCCAGCGCCCCGGCGAATCAATGCACCGATGCCGCGTACGGCAGCCGTCGACACAGCCCCCTTGCCCTGAGCGCTAGACTCCTCGTCCAGACCAGGACGGAGCAAAAGGATGGGTGAGCAGTGCACGGCCTGTGGCAACGCGGCAAGCGTCGCATCCAGGCTCACGATGGCATTCCAGCCCATCGTCAATCTCCGGACAAGACAAGTGTTCGCGCACGAAGCGTTGGTGCGTGGCATCCAGGGTGAGTCCGCCCATGACATTCTCTCAACGGTGCCGCCCACGGAACGCTACGCGTTCGACCAGGCCTGCCGTGTGGTTGCCATCCAGACAGCGGCAAAAGTCGGGCCGCCGGCCCTGTTGTCGATCAACTTCCTGCCCAATGCCGTCTACAACCCCGAGCATTGCCTGCAGGCGACGTTTGCGGCAGCAAAGGCTGCGGGGTGGCCCTTGAACCGAGTCATCTTCGAAGTCACCGAACACGAGGAAGTCGTCGACCACGATCATCTGGTCGGCATCCTCTCGGCTTACAAGGCCCACGGCTTTCTCACAGCCATTGATGACTTTGGGGCGGGGTTTGCGGGCATGAACCTCCTTGCCGACTTCCAGCCCGACCTCTTGAAGCTCGACATCGCTCTCATCCGCCACATCAATGCCGACCCCAAGCGCCAATGCATCGTCCGGCATCTTGTGTCCCTGTGCGCCGAACTCGGCGTGGCGGTCATTGCCGAGGGCGTGGAGACGGAGGCCGAATGCCGCGCGCTCATGGACCTTGGCATCCCCCTCCAGCAGGGATTTTACTTTGCAAGACCCCTGACAGCGGGACTGCCTGACATCCATTGGCCGCCGGAATCTGGAAAGCGACCAGACGACCGCTGACCGTTTCCTCGTCCTGCGCGAACCGGTCGCAACGACTTTCGCACGCCATTGGACCGCAGGCGCAGCCGCGCAGGTCTATCGGGCCTCACCGTGCGTTGACCTCCATTTCGGCACGTTTCCGACCGGCCGGAAGTCAGCCACGCGTTGGGCCCGGAGAACCTCTGTATTGGCAACGCGGCGGGGCCCGTGCCTCGCCGCCTGGATGAGTAGACGAGATGGCGCCGGTTCGAATCTATGTGATGTATCCCGCCCACGGCACGCGCACGTGGCATGTGTCCGTCGACGGAATGGACGGCGAGTCCTACCCCGATGGTCTTCTGGCCATGGAGAGCGCGGTCAACCGTGCCCGGATGCTCGAAGAGCAGGGCTTTGACGTCACCGTGAGGCAAGAAGGTGCCGACGGCAGCTGGCAGGTCATCCGCGAGTAGCGACCCATGCCCCTACGTCACTTTCCCCGCATTGTCGGCTTCGAGGTCCCGCCGCTCAAATCAAGGGTCGATGTTGTCCACGATGCGCCCATCGTCGGCCTTCTCAGTACCCTGCCGTCCGCACAGTGGACAAATGCATTCATCCTTGAGGCGGCCGCCACGCGCGGGGAACTCGATTCGGCGCTGGTGTCCATCGAGCAAGACCGCATCCTTTTTTTCGCGTCAGAAGCCAACGCGCGGGAAAGGTGCAACGCCATCCGGACCATGGTCGAGGCCGCCAGCCGCAAGGTGATGTCCGGGAAGGTGCCAAACCAGCCATTGGTGACAGGCAACGCGGACATCCCTGCAAACGCCGGGCGCGCGCTGGTCGTTGAAGACGACGAGGTGCTGCTCGAGGTGACCTGTGACGTCCTTCGCAAGGCCGGCTGGGTTGCAACGCCGGCGTCGACGCTCCAACTCGCCATGGAGGCACTCGACGGCGAGCGCTTCGACGAAGTGATTGCCGACATCGACCTCGAGGTGCGGGCCGAAGGCCTGGGCCTTGCACGCGAAGTTCGCCAGCGCTGGCCGACAACGGCAGTCATCGTGGTGACCGGCCGTCATGCGGAAGGGTCACTGGCCGTCCCGGATGGCGCGATACTGCTTTCAAAACCTTACCAGCGTCGCCAGCTCCTCGCGTTGCTCGACCTCGGCGCCCCGAAGCCGCATCCCTAGGACGCGGCCAGGACGACTGCGCTCCGCCTGGTCTGTCCGCTTGCGGTCAACAGTGCCAGAGCTTCATTTGGAAGACGACGAACCAAGCAACCGTGTCGGTGGTCGTATACAATTGTACAATGACGCGTTTCGCTAATATTTATGCCGCCCATTGGGTCACCCGGGATTTCCAAAGCCCGGCATCGTCGTCCAAATGCACCGCCGACGGCGCGAGAGGCAACGAGAACCGGGACTGGGCACATCCTGCCTGCCCG
>NZ_JZRB01000088.1 GCF_000964085.1 Luteibacter yeojuensis | reverse complement strand
GCTGGTATTGAGGGGATGCCGGCATCGGGAAACTATCCCGTGCAGGTAGACCGAGATCCGCTGTGCAAAGAGCGCCAGCGCGGCGATCCCGCTGCGCTGGGCCTGTTCAAGCCAATTATCCCAGGCTTGCCGGGCCCAGCCCGGACGTCGGTAGAACCACAACCGCTTTAGCTCGTCGCGCATGAGATAGGCCGTGAGCAGTGGCTGGTTGGCGTCCAGAAGCTCGTTCAGTTGCAGCGTCTGGCGGCGGTCCAGGTTCTCCCGATTACGCAAAAGGAGCCAGCGGCTCGACTTGATGACACGGCGCGCGGGCTTGTCCTGTCGCAGCTTGTTCGCCTGGTCGACCCGGACGCGATCGATGACTTCACGGCCGTACTTGGCCACGACGTGGAACAGGTCGTAGACGACTTCGGCGTTCGGGCAGTTGGCCTTGATCTCCAGTTCGTAGGCCGTCGTCATGTCGATCGCAACGGCCCGGATCTGAGCTGCGACGCCTTCGGGGAGCTGCTCGAAGAACGCACGTGCCGTATCCCGTGACCTGCCATTGCCCAGCCACAGCACCTGACGGCTGATCGGATCGACCACCACCGTGGCGTAGCGGTGGCCCTTGTGCAGGGCGAACGCATCCATCGCCAGATAGTGGATCTGGCTCCAGTCCGGCTCTTGGACGGCTTCGCGCAGGAAGGCCTTATCCAGCGATTTAACAGTGTGCCAGCCCAACTGGAAAAAGCGCGCCACGGCGAGGATATTGCTTGAGAGAAGGAGCTGGCTCACCGCTTCGGCCAATCGATCCGTCACGCGCTGATAGCGCCCCAGCCAGCTGAGTTTCTCAAGCCGTGGGCCGCCGCAGTGATCGCACCAGACCCGCCGTCGAGGAACGACCAAGGCGACCCGAAGCGCCATCAGCGGCAAGTCCCTGACACGACGTATGGTGGTCTCATGCACCTGTCTGCATCGCCCACCGCAGTGCTCGCAGTACATGGTACGTGCCGTTGGCTTGAGAAAGATGGTTACCGTCCGGCTATCGCCCTCGGGCCACGCCACTCGCTCAACCCGATAGCCTCCCCACCCGCCCAGCTTCTCGATCGTTTTTCGATCCAGCATCGACGTACCCTCAAGGCCCGAGAAATCAGGCCTCAAGGGTACGTTGGGCTACAAAAAGGCTCCACGGTTATCAGCGATGAACCAAAAAAAAGGCGCCCCCAACGGGACGCCTTTTCAAATAATGGTCGGGGTGGCGAGATTCGAACTCGCGACCACTACACCCCCAGCGTAGTGCGCTACCAGGCTGCGCTACACCCCGACGAGCTAACGATTGTAGCAGCAACGCCATGCCCTGCGGAAGCAGGATCAGCGGCGCAGCAGCGTTAAAACTTCTTCCAGCTCCAAACGCACCTGGCGCACGATCTGGTGCGACATGCTGGCCTCCATGCGAGCCTGGGGGCCCTCGAGGCGGGCACGCGCGCCCGTGATGGTGAACCCCTCGTCGTACAGCAGCGAGCGGATCTGGCGGATCATGAGCACGTCGTGGCGCTGGTAGTAGCGGCGGTTGCCGCGGCGCTTGACGGGCTTGAGGGCCGGGAACTCCTGCTCCCAGTAGCGAAGCACGTGCGGCTTGACGCCGCAAAGCTCGCTGACTTCACCGATGGTGAAGTAGCGCTTCGCCGGGATAGCCGGAAGTTCGGTGTTATTCCCTGGATCCAGCATAGCCCTCGACTCTTACCTTGAGTTTCTGGCCGGGACGGAAGGTGACAACCCGCCGGGCAGAGATGGGGATTTCTTCGCCGGTCTTGGGATTGCGACCGGGCCGCTGATTCTTGTGCCTCAGGTCGAAATTGCCGAAGCCCGACAACTTGACCTGCTCGCCGCGTTCGAGGGCCTCACGGACCACTTCGAAGTAGGCATCCACGAATTCCTTGGCCTCACGCTTGTTGAGGCCCACGTCGAGGAACAGCCGCTCGGCCATTTCCGCCTTGGTCAGCGCCATCTTATCCTCGCAATTTCGCCTTGCATGTCTGCTCCAATGCCTTCACCGCGTCTGCCACGCAAGCGTCGGCATCGTCGTCGGTAAGGGTGCGTGAAGCGTCCTGTAAAATCAAGCCCATAGCGAGACTCTTTCGCCCTTCCTCGACCCCCTTGCCCACGTAGCGGTCGAACAGGCGGATCGAGGTCAGCAGCTCGCCCAGGGCACCGCGGACGGCACCCTCGACGCTGGCCCAGGAGACGTCCTCGGGCAGGTCCATGGCGATGTCGCGGCGTACGGCCGGGAACCGCGCCACGCGCGTGGCGCTGGGCATGCGGCGGGCCAGGATCGGCTCAAGCGCCAGCTCCATGACGTACACGTCGGGGCCGAGATCCAGCGCCTTCGCCAGTGCCGGATGCAGCGCGCCGAGGAACCCGGCGGGCTGGCCGTCGCGGAGGACGCGGGCGCCACGGCCCGGGTGCAGCCATGCCGGCAGGCCATCGGTGTCGACCGCCCAGCGCTGGGGCTCGCCCGTGTGGGCGATGAGCGCGTCGAGGTCGCCCTTGAGGTCGTAGAAATCGACGCCGCGCGAGGGCTCGCCCCACTGCTCGGCGCGGGCGCTACCCGATGCGACCACCGCGACGCGGCCGATCTCGTCCGGGGCGCCACCGGTGGCGTGGAAGCTGCGGGCCACCTCGAACAGGCGCACACGCTCCTGCTGGCGGGCGCGGTTGTGGCGCAGGGCCTCGACCAGCCCGGGGAGCAGCGAGGTGCGCATCACGGCCAGGTCGGCCGAGAGCGGGTTCGCGAGCGGCACCGAGGCGTGGTCGAGCTGCCAGGTCTTCAGCAGCTCGGCGCTGACGAACGACAGCGTCACGGCCTCGAAGTAGCCGCGGGCGGCGAGCTGGTCGCGCAGGGCCATCTCGGGCAGGCGGGCCTCGGCCACGGGCTCCAGCGCGATCTTGCCCGCCGGCGTGGTGGTGGGGATGCGCTCGTACCCGTGGATGCGGGCCACCTCTTCGATCAGGTCTTCCTCACGCTCGATATCGAAGCGGCTGCTCGGCGGCGTAACGCGCCAGCCATCGGCGGTTTCCTCCACGCCCATGCCGAGCGCGGTGAAGATGCGGGTGACTTCAGCCGCGGCCACGTCGATGCCAAGCACCCGGCGCAGGCGCGCGTGGCGCAGCAGCACCGGGGCGTGCTCGCGGAGGTTCTCCGGGCGCTCGGCCACGGTGATCGGGCCGGCCTTGCCCCCGGCGATCTGGATAAGCAGCTCGGTGGCGCGCTCGATCGCGCGCTTGGGCAGTGCCGGGTCCACGCCGCGCTCGAAGCGGTGCGAGGCGTCGGTGTGCATGCCGAGCTTGCGGGCGCGGCCCATGATGGCGGCCGGCGCGAAATGCGCGGCCTCCAGGAACACGTTGCGGGTGGCGTCCGTGACGCGCGAATCGAAACCGCCCATGACGCCGGCGACGGCCAGGCCCTTCGCCTCGTCGGCGATGACGACGAACGAGGGGTCGAGCTTCGCATCGCTGCCGTCGAGCAGCTTCAGCACCTCGCCCTCACCCGCGTGGCGAACCACGACGCTGCCCGTTAGCTGGTCGTTGTCGAACGCATGCAGGGGCTGGCCCAGCTCCATCATCACGTAGTTGGTGACGTCGACAACGGGGCTGATCGGGCGCAAGCCGGCGCGGCGGAGGCGCTCGGCCATCCAAAGCGGCGTCTTCGCCGTCGTATCCACGCCTTCGATGATGCGGCCGAGGTAGCGCGGTGCGTCGGCGCCCGCCTCCAGGCGCACGCCGCGCGTGGTAGCGATGCTGGCGGGCACTTCGGCCACGCCCGCCGCGCGGACATGGCTGCCGAACAACGCGGCCACGTCGTGGGCGAGGCCCACCAGGCCAAGCACGTCGGGGCGGTTCGGGGTGATCTTCAGCTCGATGCTGGCATCGGGCAGGCCGAGGAAGGTAGCGAGCGGCTGGCCCACCGGCGCATCCGCCGGCAGCTCGAGCAGGCCCGAGGCATCGGCATCGATACCCAGTTCCTTCGCGGAGCACAGCATGCCGAACGATTCCACGCCACGCAGCTTCGCTGCCTTGATGTGGATGCCGCCCGGCAGGTTGGCACCGACCCTGGCCAGCGGCACGCGGATGCCGACGCGGGCATTGGGGGCGCCACAGACGATCTGCAGCCGCTCGCCCTGCCCCGCGTCCACCACGCACACCTGCAGGCGGTCGGCTTCGGGGTGCTTGCTGGTTTCGACGATCTCGGCCACGACGACGCCGTCGAGGCCGTCACCCAGCGGGGTGACCTCTTCGACTTCAAGGCCCGACATGGTCAGCGCGTGTACCAGCGCCGCGCGGTCCGCGTCGACGTCGACCAGTTCACGCAGCCAGTTTTCGGAGAATTTCATGGAGGCGACTCTTTGGCTTGGTGGCGGCGAAGGTCAGGCGAACTGGCGCAGGAAGCGCAGGTCGTTCTCGAAGAACGCGCGCAGGTCGCCGACGCCATAGCGCAGCATGGCGAAACGCTCGACGCCCAGGCCGAACGCGAAGCCGGTGTAGCGCTCCGGGTCGATGCCGCAGTTGGCCAGCACGGTGGGGTGCACCATGCCGCAGCCCAGCACCTCGAGCCAGCGGGTGCTGCCGTCCTCGGCGTCCCAGCGGATATCCACCTCCGCCGAGGGCTCGGTGAACGGGAAGTAGCTGGGGCGGAAGCGCATCTCGAAATCGCGCTCGAAGAACGCGCGGATGAACTCGGCGAGCGTGCCCTTCAGGTCGGCAAAGCTGGAGGTTTCATCGACGAGCAGGCCCTCGATCTGGTGGAACATCGGCGAGTGGGTCTGGTCCGAATCGCTGCGGTACACCTTGCCCGGGGCGATGATGCGGATGGGCGGCTGGCGGCCCTGCATCGAGCGGATCTGCACCGGCGAGGTGTGCGTGCGCAGCAGGCGGCCATCGCCGAAGTAGAAGGTATCGTGCATGGCGCGCGCCGGGTGGTGCGGCGGGAAGTTCAGCGCCTCGAAGTTGTGCCAGTCGTCTTCGATCTCCGGGCCATCGGCGCGCTGGTAACCCAGGCGGCCAAAGATGTCGGCGATGCGCTCGAGGGCACGCGTGATGGGGTGGATGCCACCGTACTCGCCGTCGCGGCCCGGCAGGGTGACGTCGATGCGCTCGGACGCCAGGCGGCGGCCAAGCTCGGCCTGCTCCAGCGCCTGCTTGCGGGCGGCGATGGCGTCGGTGAGGCGTTCCTTGACGCGGTTGACCTCGGCGCCGCGCGCCTTGCGCTCGTCGCCCGTGAGCTGGCCGAGCGCCTTGAGGGCGGCGGTGACCGCACCGTTCTTGCCCAGGAGGGCGACGCGGACGTTATCCAGCGCCTCGAGCGAGGCGGCCGAATCGATGTCACGCAGCGAGGCGTCGATGTTCTCGATCGAATCCATCGGTCTTCCTGATTTTTTCAGGTCCACAAAAAAGTGTGGGGAGAAGGCAAGGCCTTCTCCCCACGTCATCCATCATCGCGCGATAAGGCTACCGCGCGTGGTAAAGCGGATTACGCAGCCAGACTGGCCTTGGCCTTCTCTGCGATCGCGCCAAACGCCTTGATGTCGTGCACGGCGAGGTCGGCGAGAACCTTGCGGTCGACCGAGATGTTCGCCTTGGCGAGGCCGTTGATGAGACGGCTGTACGACAGGCCGAACTGGCGGGCTGCTGCGTTGATGCGGACGATCCACAGCGCGCGGAACTGGCGCTTGCGCTGCTTGCGGCCGATGTACGCGTACTGGCCAGCCTTGATGACGGCCTGGTTCGTTACGCGGAAAACCTTGCGGCGGGCATTGTAGTAGCCCTTCGCACGGCCGATGATCTTCTTGTGACGACGACGGGCGGTAACGCCGCGCTTAACACGTGCCATGACTTAGTCTCCCTTAGAGATACGGCAGCATCCGGGCCACACCCTTGGTGTCGCACGGCTTGACGTGGTTGGGAGCGCGCAGGCCGCGCTTACGCTTGGTCGACTTCTTGGTCAGGATGTGCGACTTGAAGGCGTGACCGGCCTTGAACTTACCCGACGCGGTTTTGCGAAAACGCTTCGCAGCCGCCCGGTTGGTCTTGATCTTGGGCATCGGAATGCTCCCTTTTCGGGTTTCTGACTGAACCGGCGGCGGGCCCGGGGGCCTGCGCTTTCCTTCCTGCCGGGTACGGTACACGGCCCATCCATACGGACCGAGCCGGCGATGATACACATAAATTAAGGCTTTGTGTAGGAGGGCCCGGAGGCCCTACCCCGATCAGGCCTTTTTCTTCGGGCCGATCATCATGACCATCTGGCGGCCTTCGAGACGGGGGAAGGACTCCACCACGCCGTCTTCGCCGATATCGGCCTGGATCTTCCTGGCCAGGTTCTGGCCCAGGTCCTGGTGGGACATTTCGCGGCCGCGGAAGCGGATCGTGACCTTGACCTTGTCGCCTTCTTCAAGGAACTCGCGCATCTTGCGGAGCTTGATGTCGTAATCGCCCACGTCGGTGACCGGGCGGAACTTCACTTCCTTGATTTCGACCTGCTTCTGCTTCTTCTTGGCAGCCGAGGCCTTCTTCTGGGCTTCGAACTTGAACTTGCCGTAATCCATGATCTTGCAGACCGGCGGATCGCCGTTCGGCTGGATTTCGACGAGGTCGAGACCGTCCTCCTCGGCGCGGCGGATGGCCTCACGGGTGTCCATGATGCCCAGCTGCTCGCCTTCGGGACCCAGCACGCGCACTTTCGGCACGCGGATCTCATTGTTCTTGCGATTGCCCTTGTTATCGGTCGTAGCGATACCGCTATCCTCCAGAAGATTGAACCCTATGCCGGCCCCGCCCCTTAGCGGCGGGTCTCGGCCTGTAGCCTCTCGGCGAACGCGGCCAGCGGCATGCTGCCGAGGTCTTCGCCGCCACGCGTACGCACGGAAATGGTACCCGTTTCCTTCTCGCGATCGCCGACCACGAGGAGGTAAGGGACCTTTTGAAGCGTGTGCTCGCGGATTTTATATCCGACTTTTTCGTTGCGCAAATCGGATTCCACCCTGAAGCCTTGCCCCACAAGGGCTTGCGCTACCTCGCGGACGTAATCGGCCTGGGCGTCGGTGATGCTGAACACCACCGCCTGGATGGGGGCGAGCCAGGGCGGAAGCAAGCCGGCATGGTGCTCGATGAGGATGCCGATGAAGCGCTCCATGGAGCCCACGATGGCGCGGTGGAGCATGACCGGGTGCTGGCGCTGGCTGTTTTCGTCCACGTACTCGGCGCCCAGGCGCTCGGGCATCATGAAGTCGACCTGCATGGTGCCCACCTGCCAGGCACGGCCGATCGAGTCCTTCATGTGGTACTCGATCTTGGGGCCGTAGAAGGCGCCCTCGCCCGGCAGTTCTTCCCACTCGACGCCGGCGGCGGCAAGCGCCTTGCGCAGCGCATCCTCGGCCTTGTCCCACACCGTGTCGGCGCCGATGCGCTTTTCCGGGCGCAGGGCGATCTTCATGGCGATGTCGTTGAATCCGAAGTCGGCGTACACCTGCATGGCCTGGGCGTGGAACGCGGCCACCTCGGCCTCGATCTGGCCCGGGGTGCAGAAGATGTGGCCATCATCCTGGGTGAAGGCACGCACGCGCATGATGCCGTGCAGCGCGCCCGACGGCTCGTTGCGGTGGCAGCCGCCGAACTCGCCATAGCGGATGGGCAGGTCGCGGTAGCTGTGCAGGTGCGTGTTGAAGATCTGGATGTGGCCAGGGCAGTTCATCGGCTTCAGCGCGTAGGTGCGCTTCTCCGATTCGGTGAAGAACATGTTCTCCTGGTAGTTGTCCCAGTGGCCGGATTTCTTCCACAGGCTCACGTCCATGATCTGCGGGCCGCGCACCTCCTGGTAGCCGCTCTTCTTGTACACGCCCCGGACGTACTGCTCCACGGCCTGCCAGATGGCCCAGCCCTTGGGGTGCCAGAAGATCATGCCCGGCGCTTCTTCCTGCATGTGGAAGAGATCGAGCTGCTTGCCGATGCGGCGATGGTCGCGCTTCTCGGCTTCCTCCAGCTGGTGCAGGTAGGCCTTCAGATCCTTGTCGTTGAGCCACGAGGTGCCGTAGATGCGGCTGAGCATCTCGTTGTTGGAGTCACCGCGCCAGTACGCGCCGGCCACCTTCATGAGCTTGAACGCGCGCAGCTTGCCCGTGTTGGCCACGTGCGGGCCGCGGCACAGGTCGGTGAACTCGCCCTGGGTGTAGAGCGAGAGTTCTTCGTTCGCCGGGATCGACTCGATGATCTGCGCCTTGTACTCCTCGCCCATGCCGCGGAAGAAGGTGATGGCGTCGTCGCGGCTCTTCACCGAGCGGGTGACCGGCAGCTGCTCCTTGACGATCTTGTCCATCTCGTCCTGGATCGCGCCGAGGTCGTCGGGCGTGAAGGGGCGCTCGTAGGCGAAGTCGTAGTAGAAGCCGTTATCGATGACCGGGCCAATGGTGACCTGCGCGCCAGGGAACAGGCGCTGCACGGCCTGGCCCAGCAGGTGGGCCGTGGAGTGGCGCAGGATGTCGAGGGCCTCGGGGCTCTTCTCGGTGATGATCTCGAGCTTCGCGTCGTGCTCGATGCGGAAGCCGGCGTCGACGAGCTTGCCATCGACCTTGCCCGCGAGCGTGGCCTTGGCGAGGCCGGCACCGATGGACGCGGCCACGTCCTGCACGGAAACGGGGTGCTCGAACGGGCGCTGGCTGCCGTCGGGTAGCGTGATCTGGATCATGGATACGGGTTCCGGAAAAACAAAAAGGGCGCCAGGCGCCCTTCGGTGACAACGAAGACGTGGCGAGGGCTCAGGTTGGGAAGCGCGTAGTCCGCATGTCGCACACTCGGCCGGCGTTGCCGCGGGCCACCTTTTCGCTGTGGTTACTAGCGGAAAATTAAGTCCTGTGGCGTTCGGTGTCAAATGGGCCCCAGCCGCCCAAGCAGCCCCGACGCCCGCTTCGTCCTGCGCCCCACCGCATACGCCACGATATCCGGCGCCGCCAGCAGGCTGAAATGCCGGCGTGCGCGAGTGACGCCCGTATAAACCAGCTCGCGGGTCAGCACGGGCGATGGCTCCGGCGGCAAGGCCAGTGCCGTGTGCTCGAACTCGGAACCCTGCGACTTGTGCACCGTCATGGCGTACACGGTCTCGATGGCGGTGAGGCGGCTGGGCGTGACGAAGCGGATGCGCTCGCCGCCGTCATCCATCACGAGGAAGGCCACGCGTAGCGAGGTACCCCCGTGGCCATCCGGCAGCGCCAGCGTGACACCGATATCGCCGTTCATGAGGCCGAGCGCGTAGTCGTTACGGGTAACGATGACGGGGCGCCCCTCGTACCAGCCACCGGGGCCCGGGGCGATGAGTTGGCGTTCGAGCAGCCCGTGCGCGATGCGTTCGTTCTGGCCCAGCACGCCCAGCTCGCCCTGGTGCGTGGCACAAAGCAGCTGAAACCGGCCGTACGCCTGCAGCGCCCCGCGACCCCACGCCGCACGAGCATCGTCGCCCGCATCCACCGGCGGGCGGTTCGCCGCGATCCATGCCAGGTAGTGCCGGTAGCCCGGCGCGTCGCCGCGCCCGTCGATGGCCAGCGTGGCGACGCCTGCGGCCGTGGCGCCAAGCCGGGCCACGTCGGCGAAGCGGCCATCGAAGGCCATGCCCACGGCGCGGGCGTCGCCCTGGTTGATGGCGGCCGCGAGGGCGCCGATGCCGCTATCGCCACCAAAACGGCGGCTGCGGCGAAGCATGGTGATGCGCTGGTCGAGGGGCCACGCGCCGGCGGCATCCGTCCACGCGCCCACGTCGACACCCGCCACCTCGCGCAGCCACGCGCGCGTCGCGTCGTCGTAGTGACCGGGCTCGGCACGGGCGCACAGATCGCCCAGCACCGCGCCGGCCTCCACCGACGAGAGCTGGTCCTTGTCGCCAAGCAGGATGAGGCGGGCACCCGGCGGCAGCGCGTCGAGCGTCGCGGCCATCATTTCCAGGTCGATCATCGAGGCTTCGTCGATGACCAGCACGTCGACGTGCAGCGGGTTATCCACATCGTGGTGGAACGCGCGGGTATCCGGGCGGCTGCCGAGCAGCCGGTGCAGCGTGGTCACCTCGGCGGGAATGCCCGCGCGTACGTCGGCATCGACGTCGAGTTGGGCCACCTGCGCGGCGATGGAGGCGTTGAGGCGCGCCGCGGCCTTGCCCGTGGGCGCGGCAAGGCGGATGCGCAGACGTGGCGTGCCGGCTTGCGCCGCGAGTGTCTGCAGCAGGCCGAGCAGGCGCACCACCGTCGTCGTCTTGCCCGTGCCAGGGCCGCCCGTGATCACGGCGAACGCGCTGCGCGCCGCGATGGCGCACGCGACCTTCTGCCAGTCGATGGCCTCGCCGTCGACGGGGAACAGGCGATCGAGCTCGGAACGCAGGCCCGGCGGATCCGCCAGCGGCGCGAGGCGGCCCAGGATGGCGGCCGCCACGCGGGCTTCGTCGCGCCAAAACCGGCGCAAGTAAAGCAACGGCCCATCGAGCACGAGTGGCGCGGCGGCATCGCCCGCGGGCGACGCGACCAGCGGCGTGCCTGCGAGCCATGTCCCGGCCGATGCCAGCGCGGGTTCGCGCTCCGCCAGCGTGGCGATATCGACGCAGATATGGCCATCGGCCAGCTCGCGGCTGACCAGCGCCGCCGCTGCGAGCACGCGCGGATCGGCGCTTGTGTCGAGCGTGCCGAGGAACCGCGCGAAGGCACGATCCATGGGCCGGAGCACGCCCGTGGCCGTGGCCTCGTCGAGCCACGCCTGGATATCGGGGATCATGCCGTGGCTCCTTCGAACAGGCGATCCATGGCCTCGACCATGGCTTTCGGCGGGCGCTCCACGTGTACGCCATGGCCGCGGCCATCCACGCCGCGCAGGTAGAGATACACCGCGCCACCCACGTGGGTGTCGTAGTCGTAGGCAGGCCCCAGCCGCGCGCGTAACAGGCGATGCAGGGCCAGCAGGTACAGGGCGTACTGCAGCTCGTAGCGTGCATCGAGGATCGATGCGCGCATCGCCTCCGCCGTGTACGCGTGTTCGTCGGGGCCCAGCCAGTTGGACTTGTAATCGACCACGTACCAGCGGCCATCGTGCTCGATGATGAGATCGATGAAGCCCTTGAGCATGCCGTTGAGCGTATCGCTGGCAAGCGCGGGGCGCGGCGCGCCACCCAGCGTGTGCCCGCACACGATGCGATCGAGCGCCAGCGTGTCGACGTGGCGTGCCTCGAACAGGAACTCGAGTTCGGCCCGGTAGCACGTGGGGTCGGCGAGCCCGCCCAGTGCCACCACCTTGCCATCGGGCAGCGCCATCGGCGTGCGCAGCAGCACGAGCAGCCAGCCGGTCAGCAGGTCGATGGCGCCCTCCCAGCCGCGCCGCTCGCAACGCCGGGCCACCGTATCGCGTAGGCGGGCCGGATCGTGGGCGATGGCCGCGAAGCCCTCCTCGGCGATCCATTCAAGCAGGTCGTGCAGGAACGTGCCCGCATCCGCGCCACGGTGGAACGCGTGGATGCTGGTGGGGTCGGCGACCACCGCCACCGACTCGGCCACGTACTCGACGATGATGTCGTCGGTGGGCGTTTCGGGGGCTGGGGTGGCCGCCTCCGGGCCGGCCTCGTCGTAGCGCAGGCCGCTGTAACTGGCGATGCGCCACGGCTCGGCGCGCGCCAGGCGCGGCTCGCGCGGCGGCAGCAGGTCGTCGGCGCGCGCGGGTGGCGTGTACCGCGCCTCATCCGGCGGCGGCATGTACGCAACGTTGATCGCACCGTTGCCCTGCGCGAGCGCCGACAACAACCCCGCGATCTCGCCGTTGGCGATGGCCTTGCCGCCCTTCAGCAGGTGGCCGAACGCGCTGCGATGCACCTGCGGCTCTTTCACCCGCGCGGTTTCCGCGACCGGGGCGATGCCGAGCCAGCAGGCGTGGCGTGCGCGGGTCAGCGCGACGTAGAGCAGGCGCAGGTCCTCCTGCAGGGCCGCGCGCTCGGCGGCTTCCTTCGCCTCTGCCGCCGCGGCGCCGCCCTGGCTGGCGCTGACGAGCTCGAGCGACATGCCCTCGCCATCGTGGTAGCGGTAACCCTGCCCTGCTCGTGCCTTCGCGACCGCCGAGACGAAGGGCAGGAATACCAGCGGGTATTCCAGGCCCTTCGACTTGTGGATGGTGATGACCTTCACCAGATCGTCGTCGCTCTCCAGGCGCACCACCTGGTCGTCGCCATGGTGGCTGGCGGTATCGGCGATGCGCTCGGCCAGGTAGCGGATGAGCGCCTGCTCGCCGTCGAGCGTGGCCGCCGCCTGCTGGAGCAGCTCCGCGAGGTGCAGCACATTGGTGAGCGCCCGCTCGCCATGCCCGGCCGAGAGCAGCCGCGCCGGCAGGTCGAACACATGCAGCAGGCGGTGCAGCATCGCCAGCACGCCCGCATGGCGCCAGCGCTCGCGCAGGGCGAAGAAGGCCTGCCCGCGCATTTCCCAGTGGCGCTCGTCGGCGTTGAGTTTTTCGAGTTCGCCAAACCCCAGGTGCAGGGTGCGCGTGGCCAGCGCCGCCCGCATGGCGGTATCGGACGAGGGCTCCGCCACCGCGCGCAGCCAGAAGAGGAGATCGCCCGCCTCGGTGCTTTCCCATACCGAATCGCGGTCGGAGAGGAATACGCTGCGGACGCGCCGGGCCGCCAGCGCGGCGCGGAACTCCGCCGCCTCGGCGTGGCTGCGCACGAGCACCGCGATATCGGCCGGCCGCAACGGGCGCAGGGGGCCATCGCCTTCGACGAAGCCCGCCTCGCCACGGGCGGCTTCGCCCAACAAGCGCACGATTTCGCTGGCGCACGCCGCCGCCATCTCCGTGCGATACGTGCGTACGCCCACGGGCGTGTCGTTGTCGAGCAGCCACAGGTGCATGGCGGCTTGCGCCACGCCCGCCCGCACGAAGCGCTCGGCGCGGCCACGCGCGAGCACGGGCGCGAACGGCAGCCCCCCATCGGCGAAGTGGAACGCGCCGTCCGCATGGCGCTCGCCATGCACGAACAGCGCATTCACCGCATCGACCATGCCCTGCGTGGAGCGGAAATTGGTGTCGAGGCTGTAATGCGGCGCGGCGGCTTCGGCGCGCGCCGCCAGGTAGGTGTGGATATCCGCGCCGCGGAACGCGTAGATGGCCTGCTTCGGATCGCCGATGAGCAGCAGCGCCGTGGCCGGCGCATCGAGGTATACCGCACGGAAGATGCGGTACTGCAGCGGATCGGTGTCCTGGAACTCGTCGATGAGTGCGAGCGGGTACTGGCCGCGGATGGTCGCGGCCAGCCCGCCGCCCGCCGGGCTGGCCAGCGCGCGGTCAAGCCGTAGCAACAGGTCATCGAAACCGATCTGGGCGCGGCGGCGCTTTTGCGTGGCGAAGCGCTCGCGCACCCAGGCCACGGCGTCGGCAAGGATGGCGTGCCGTACCGGCTCGGCGGTGGCCTGCCACGCATGCCAGTGCTCGAGCGCGCCAAACGCCGGGTGCTCGGGCCGCGCCTTGTTCTTGCTGGTGCCCTTGGCCAGGCGGCTCGACGCGTAGCGGGCGATGTCGAAGCCACCCACCTCGCCCGACCAGGCCCAGCGCCGCATCGCCGCCATCTCCGCGGGCATGCGCTCGGGCTTGTAGGAGTTGTTGTTGAGGGCCTTGGTGACCGAGGCCTCGAGCAGCTGGGCGCCGATGGCGTCCGCATCGTCGCGCCACGCGCGCGCCGCATCGGCCAGGCGGCGCGCATCCTCCTCGTGCCACGCACGGCGGGCGGCAAGGAGCCCG
>NZ_JZRB01000087.1 GCF_000964085.1 Luteibacter yeojuensis | reverse complement strand
CGCGCGCGAGCGCGCTCCCACAGAGAAGCCCTTGCCCCATGAGTCGTACCACGGTTGCCACCATCCACCTCGGTGCCCTGCGCCATAACCTTGGCCGCGTGCGTGCGCTGGCCGGGGCGGCGCGGGTCATGGCGGTGGTCAAGGCCGATGCCTACGGGCACGGCCTGGAACGCGTGGCGCGGGCGCTCGATGGCGAGGCCGAGGCCTTCGCCGTCGCGGCCATTGCCGACGGCCTGCGCCTGCGCGCGGCCGGGCACCGCCAGCGCATCGTGGTGCTGTCGGGCCCGGATACGCCCGCGGATATCACCGAGATGCAGCGCCTGAAGCTCGAGGCGCTCATCCACCACGACGCCCAGCTGCCCTGGCTGGCGAAGGCCGACCCGGCCCGTGGCGCGCTCACGGTATGGATCAAGGTCGATACGGGCATGCATCGCCTGGGTTTCGCACCTGGCCGCGCCCGCGAAGTGCACGCATTGCTCAAAGCCATGCCGGCCATCGCGCCGGAGGTGGGCCTCATGACCCACTTCGCCTCGTCGGAAGAATTCGAAGGCCACGATACCGTGGCGCAGATCCAGCGTTTCCGCGACGCCACCGCGGGCCTCGACGGCCCGCGTGCGCTGTCCAACTCCGCCGCCGTGCTCGGCTGGCCCGATGCCCGCGGCGACTGGGTGCGCACGGGTGGGTTGCTTTATGGCCTGTCGGTGGTCGAGGGCCGCAGTGGCGCCGATTTCGGCTTCCGCCCCGCGATGACCCTGGCGACACGCCTGGTCGCGATCAACCACCTCGCGAAGGGCGAACGCGTCGGCTACAACGGCACCTACACCTGCCCCGAGGACATGGCCGTGGGCGTCGCCGCCATTGGTTACGGCGACGGTTACCCGCGCAGCGCCGCGCAGGGTACGCCCGTGCTGGTGAATGGCAAGCGGGCACCTCTGGTGGGCCGCGTCTCGATGGACCTCATCACGCTCGACCTGCGGGCCGTGCCCGAGGCCCGCGTGGGCGACCGGGTCACGCTGTGGGGCGAGGGCCTGCCGGTGGAAACCGTGGCCACCGCCGCCGGCACCATCTCGTACGACCTCACCTGCGGCATGACACGTCGCGTACTCTTCGTGGAAGACGAGGGCTAGCGCCTCCGGTATCGCCGCATGCGACACGGGTGCGCTATATAGCTCGCCTGCTTTCGAAGGAACACCGATCACGATGGCCAAGGCCAAGACCGCCTACGTCTGCACCCAGTGCGGCGCCGAACACAGCAAGTGGCAGGGCCAGTGCGCCGAATGCGGCGAGTGGAACGTGCTTTCCGAATTCGTGGTGCAGCCAGCCAAGCCCAACGCCGTGGCCACCCCGGGCGCGCGCCGCGGTGGCTACGCGGGCGGCGCCTCGGGCGCGCCGCAGATCACGCCGCTCACCGAGGTGCTGCTCACGGCCGAATCACGCACCCTCACCGGCATCGGTGAATTGGATCGCGTGCTCGGCGGTGGCCTCGTCGATGGCTCGGTGGTGCTCATCGGTGGCGACCCTGGCATCGGCAAATCCACGCTGCTGCTGCAGATGCTCGGCACGCTGGGCGCCGTACTGCCCAGCCTGTACGTCACCGGCGAGGAATCACTGGGCCAGGTGGCCTCCCGCGCCCAGCGGCTGGACCTGCCGCTGGCGCCGCTGCATGCCCTGGCCGAGACCTGCATCGAGCGCATCCTCGAGCAGGCCGCGTCGGCACGGCCACGCGTGCTGGTCATCGATTCCATCCAGACCATCTGGACGGAAATGCTCACCGCGGCGCCCGGCTCCGTCAGCCAGGTGCGCGAATCGGCGGCCAAGCTCACCCGTTTCGCGAAGGAAACCGGCACGTCGGTGTTCCTCGTGGGCCACGTGACGAAGGAGGGCGGCATCGCCGGCCCGCGCGTGCTCGAGCACATGGTCGATGCCGTGCTGTATTTCGAGGGCGAATCCGGCAGCCGCTTCCGCGTGCTGCGCGCGTTCAAGAACCGCTTTGGCGCGGTCAACGAGCTGGGCGTGTTCGCCATGTCCGAGAAGGGCTTGCGCGAGGTACCCAACCCCTCGGCCATTTTCCTCTCCGCGCACGCGGGGCCCACGCCCGGCAGTGCCGTCATGGTCACGCGCGAAGGCACGCGGCCGTTACTGGTCGAGGTGCAGGCGCTGGTCGACCAGTCGTCGCTCGGCAACCCGCGCCGGGTGGTGCTGGGCCTCGAGCAGAACCGCCTGGCCATGCTCCTGGCGGTGCTCCACCGCCACGGTGGCGTCGCGGCCTACGACCAGGACGTGTTCGTCAACGTGGTTGGCGGCATCCGCGTGCAGGAAACCGCATCGGACGTGCCGGTGCTCATGGCCGTGCTCTCCAGCCTGCGCGACCGCCCGCTGCCTGAGAAAACCATCGCTTTCGGCGAAGTGGGCCTGTCGGGTGAAATCCGCCCCGTGCCAAATGGCGAGGAGCGCCTGAAAGAGGCCGCCACGCACGGCTTCCGCCGCGCCGTGGTGCCCGCCGCCAATGCGCCGAAGCGCGGGCGTGTGGGCGACATGGAAGTGATTGGCGTCGAGCGCCTCTCGCAGGCCATCGACGCCTCCCGGGATTGAATCGCGCAGACCATGTGGGAGCGCGCTTGCGCG
>NZ_JZRB01000086.1 GCF_000964085.1 Luteibacter yeojuensis | reverse complement strand
CACGCGCTCATCCCCGGCCTGGTCAACGCGCACACGCACAACCCCATGACCCTGTTGCGCGGCCTGGCCGACGACCTGCCGCTCATGGTGTGGCTGCAGGAGCACATCTGGCCGGCCGAGGGCCGCGTCATGGGCCCGGATTTCATCCGCGATGGCGTGGAGCTGGCCGTGGCCGAGATGCTCCGTGGTGGCACCACCTGCGCCAACGAGAATTACTTCTTCCCCGATGTCATCGCGGCGACGTACCGCCAGATGGGCTTCCGCGCCGTGGTGGGCCTGCCGGTCATCGATTTCCCCACGCCGTGGGCGAAAACCGCCGATGAATACTTCCAGCGCGCGCAGGAAGTGCACGACAGCCTGCGTGGCGAACCGCTGATCACCACCGCGTTCGCGCCGCACGCGCCGTACACCGTCTCGGACGAGAACTTCGAGCGCATCCGCGTGCTCAGCGAGCAGCTCGACATCCCCGTGCACCTGCACACCCACGAGACCGCGCAGGAAGTGGAGGAGGGCAAGGCGCGCGATGGCATGCGCCCGTTCCAGCGCCTGCAGAAGCTGGGGCTGGTGAACGAGCGCCTCATCGCCGTGCACATGACCCAGCTGACCGATGGCGAGATCGCCGCGTGCGCCGCCGCGGGCGTGTCGGTGGTGCATTGCCCCGAATCCAACCTCAAGCTGGCCTCGGGCTTCTGCCCGGCCGAGAAGCTGCGTACCGCCGGCGTCAACCTGTGCATCGGCACCGATGGCTGCGCGTCGAACAACGACCTCGACATGTTCGGCGAGATGCGCACGGCCGCCATGCTGGCAAAGGCCGTGGCCGGCGACGCCGCGGCGTTCGATGCCGCCAGCACGCTGCGCGCCGCGACGCTCAACGGCGCGCGGGCCATTGGCCTGGGCGAGAAGATCGGCTCCATCGAGCCGGGCAAGCGGGCCGACCTGGCCGCCGTGCGTCTCGACGACCTGGAAACCCAGCCCCTGTACCATGTGGCTTCGCAGCTGGTGTACGCCACGGGCCGCCACCAGGTAAGCGACGTGTGGATCGACGGCCAGCGCAAGCTGGCGAACAAGGCCCTGGTCGGCATCGACATCGACGCCATCCGCGACAAGGCGCGCGGCTGGCGCGAGCGCATTGCCGCGGAGGATACCCCGTGAACGACACCGTGCATCTCTACCTTGTCATGGCCATGCGCAACCCGGGCTTCCAGGCCGCGGCCGGCGAAGCCCACCAGGCGTTCCTCGCCGGGTTGATCGAGCGCGGCCTGCTCGAGCTCACCGGCCCGTTCACCGACGGCAGCGGCGGCGCCTACCTGCTGCGCGCGGCCGATCTCGAGACGGCCACGCAAATCGCCCACGGCGATCCGCTGCACGTCACCGGCTCGTCCACGCTCACCATCCACGAGTGGCGCGCGCGCCGTTTTTCCTGAAGGTTCGACCATGCAAAGCAACGCCAACGCCAATGTCAGCGCGGAAGAAATCGCGCGCTTCGAAAAGCTCGCCGCACGCTGGTGGGATCCCGATGGTGAATCCCGCCCGCTGCACGACCTGAACCCGGTGCGCTCGGCCTACGTCGCCGGCCGCGCTGCCCTGCGCGGCGCGAAGGTGGTGGATGTCGGCTGCGGCGGCGGCCTGCTCAGCGAGGCCCTGGCCCGCGCGGGCGCCCACGTCACCGCCATCGACCTCGGCGCCAAGCTCATCGAGATCGCGAAGCTGCACCTGTTCGAATCGAACCTGCAAGTGGATTACCGGGTGCAGCCGTCGGAAGAACTGGCCGCGGCTGAAGGCGGCACGTTCGATGTCGTGTGCTGCATGGAGATGATCGAGCACGTGCCCGATCCGCTCGTGCTCATCCGCGACCTCGCCGCCATGCTGAAGCCGGGCGGCCAGCTGTTCATGTCCACGCTCAACCGCACGCCGGCGGCGTTCGGCGCCGCCATCGTCGGCGCGGAATACGTGATGCGCCTGCTGCCGCGTGGCACGCACCATTACGCGCAGTTCCTCAAGCCGTCGGAAGTGGCCGGCATGCTGCGCCACGCCGGCCTCGAGCTGGAAGACATCAGCGGCCTTGCCTACAACCCGCTCACCCGCAACGCCAGCCTTACGCCCAACACGGCCGTGAACTACGTGCTGGCGGCGAGGAAGCCGGCGTGAGCCAGCTCGCGCACAAGCCCGAGGGCGTGTTCTTCGACCTCGACGGCACCCTGCTCGACAGCGGGCTCGACCTGTACCACGCGCTGGCCTTGCTGTGCGCGGAGCAGGGCGTGGCGCCACCGCCGTACGAGGTGGTGCGCCCCGTGGTGTCGCGCGGCTCGCGCGCCATCATCACGGTGGGCTTCCCCGGGCTCGACGAAACAGGCGTGCAGGCGCTGGTGCCGCGTTACCTCGCGCTGTACGAAGCGAACATGGCCGCGCATACGGTGGCCTTCGACGGCATCGAGCCGATGCTCGCCGGCCTCGTCGCCGCGGGCATCCACTGGGGCATCGTCACGAACAAGCCGGGCTTCCTCACCGACGCGCTGCTGCCGCAGGCCGTGCCGCACTGGCAGCCGGCCGCCGTCGTCTCGGGCGATACGCTGCCCGTGAAGAAGCCCGACCCGGCACCCGTGCTGCTCGCGTGCGAGCGTGCCGGCTGCGCGCCGTCGCGCAGCGTCTTCGTCGGCGACGACCGCCGTGACATCGTCGCCGGTCGCGACGCCGGCCTGTACACCGTGGCCGTGCGTTGGGGCTACCTCGATGGCGGCGACCCCGCTACGTGGGGCGCCGATGCCGTCGTCGCCCACCCCCACGACCTGGCCACGTTGCTGGGCGTGCGCGGAGTGGCCGCATGACCGACGGCGCCATCCAGAGCTACATCGACAAGTGGCTGGCGGTGCAGCCGCAGCAGCGCATCGCGCTGGGCTTCGTGCCCCCCGGTGTACGCGATGAGCGCGTGGCGCTGGCCGCGTTCGAACAGGAACTGATCTCGTCGGCCTACGGCATCCGCGAACCCCAGGTGGCCGCCGCCAAGCTGCAGTGGTGGGCCGAGGAACTCGCCGGCGCCGCCGCCAGTGGCGGGCGCCATCCACTCACCAAGGTGCTGTTCGCCAGCCCGCGGGCGAAGGCCATCCCCAGCCAGGCGTGGCTGGCGCCGGTGCTGGCCGCCATGGCGCAGCTGGAGCAGGGCACCTCGTCGGATTTCGCCGGCCAGGTGGCCGCGGCGCGCAACATGCACGGCGCGCTGGCCGCACTGGAAACCGCGTGGTGGTTCGGGCCAGGCGCGAACAGCGAGGCCGCGGCGGATATCGCCACGCTCTCGCACCTCGTGTTCGCCCTGTCACGCCTCGAGCTGGACGTGGACCGCGAGCGCCTGCCGCTGCCCATGTCGCGCCTGGCGCGCCATGGCCTGGCCCGTGGCCAGCTGAAGGCGGATTCACCGGCCCGTCGCGACGCCATCAAGGCGCAGCTCGACGAGCTGGCTGGCGGCCTGCGGGCCGCGCTGGCCAAGGGGCAGCCCCTGTCCACCTTCCGTGGCCTCGAGGGCCGTACGGCGCTGGCCACGGCGCGTGGCGCCGCCCGGGCCGCCGAGCCCTTCGCCGAGTTGCACAAACGCCAGGCCCACACGGGCCCCGCGACGGCTTTCCGCGCCTGGGGCGCGGCACGCCAGGCGGGCCGGTTGGGCTGAACGCAGCGTTTCCGGGCACACACCATTGAC
>NZ_JZRB01000085.1 GCF_000964085.1 Luteibacter yeojuensis | reverse complement strand
GCATGACACCCGCCAGCACCGCCGCGGTGAACTCGCCCACGCTGTGGCCGATCATCGCCACCGGTTGCACGCCAACGCTCATCCACAGGCGGGCGAGGGCGTATTCCAGGGCGAAGGTGGCCGGCTGCGTCAGCGCCGTGGCCTTCAGGGCCTCGGCGTCATCGTCGAACATCCGCTCGCGCAGGTCGAAGCCGAGCTCGTCACGCAGCGCGCAGGCCACCTCGTCGATGGCGGCGCGGAAGACGGGTTCGGTGGCATGCAGTTCGCGGCCCATGCCGGCGTACTGCGAGCCCTGGCCAGGGAAAAGGAACACGACGCCAGGCGCCGGGTCGCTGCACGCATGGCAGATGGCCGCGGCGGCGATGTCGCGCAGGCGGGCCTCGGCGTCGGCGGCCGATACCGCGACCACGTGCATGCGCTGGCCGAAGGCCTTGCGGCCGCGGGCCAGGGTGAACGCGGTGTCGGCGAGGTTCTGGTCCGGGTGCGTCGCCACATGGTCGGCGAGCCGCGCGGCGGCGGCGGCCAGGGCGCCCGGCGTGCGCGCGGATAGCGTCAGCAGCTGTGGCCCCGTGGCGGCATCGGACGGCGTGCGTACCGGCGCCTCTTCCATGATCACGTGCGCATTGGTGCCGCCCACGCCAAACGAGCTCACGCCCGCCAGCAGGGGGCCGGCGCTCTGCCACGGCCGCAGCGTGTCGTTGACGACGAACGGCGAGGTGGCGAGGTTCAGGCGCGGGTTCGGCGCGGTGAAGTGCAGCGACGGCGGCAGGCGGCGTTCATGCATCGCCAGCGCGGTCTTGATGACGCCCGCGGCACCCGCGGCCATCACGAGGTGGCCCACGTTGCTTTTCAGCGAGCCGATGGCGCAGAAGCCGTTGTCGTTCGTGCCCTGGCGGAAGGCCTGGGTGAGGCCCTCGATTTCGATCGGGTCGCCCAGCGGCGTGGCGGTACCATGCGCTTCGACGTAGGAGATCTCGCGTGCGCTGACGCCGGCGTTGTCCAGCGCCATGGTGATGACGGCGGCCTGGCCGGCGGCGTTCGGGGCGGTGAAGCTGGCCTTCACCGCGCCATCGTTGTTGATGGCCGCGCCGCGGATCGTCGCGTAGATCGGGTCGCCGTCGCGCAGCGCATCGGCCAGGCGCTTCAGCAGCACCACGGCGGCGCCATCGCTGAACACCGTGCCCTGCGCGTTCACGTCGAACGTGCGGGTATGGCCATCCGGCGAAAGCATCGAGCCTTCCTGCGCGATATAGCCGCTATTGGGCGGGCAGGCGATGGATGCGCCGCCGGCCAGCGCCATGTCGCAGCGGCCGGCACGCAGGGCGTCGAAGGCCTGCGCGATGGCCACCAGCGAGGTGGAGCAGGCGGTGTTGACGCTGATCGCGGGGCCGGTGAGGTTGAGCTTGTGGGCCACGCGGGTGGCCACGTAATCCTTCTCGTTGCCGAGCATCACCTGGAACGCACCCAGCTTCTCGATCAGGTCGGGGCGGCCGCTGATGTGCTTCTGGTAATAAGTAGCGTTGTGCATGCCGCCGAACACGCCCACTGGCGTGTCCTGGCCATCGGGCACGTAGCCCGCGCGTTCCATGCACTCCCAGCACAGCTCCATGAACAGGCGCTGCTGCGGGTCGGTCAGCTCCGCCTCGCGCGGCGACATGCCAAAGAACGGCGCGTCGAAATCGGCCACGCCATCGACGATGCCGCGGGCGAACACATAGCCCGGGTCGTCGCGGTCGGCGGCCGGCACGGCCGGGTCGATCTCTTCCGGCGTGAAGAAGCGGATGGATTCGCGGCCTTCGCACAGGTTGTCCCAGAACGTCTCCACGTCGGGCGCGCCCGGGAAGCGGCCGGCCATGCCGATGATGGCCACAGGTTCCCCCGCCGCCGGCGCGCCACCCGCCAGGCGCCCTGCCAGGGCCTGCCGGGTGGTGCGCCCCTCGATCGTGGCCGCCACGGCGGCCGGCGTGGGCTCCGCGAAGAAGCCCACCAGGGTCGGTGCCGTGGAGAGCTCCGCGTGGATGCGCGCCATGGCGCGCGTCGCCAGCAGCGAATTGCCGCCGAGGTCGAAGAAGTTGTCTTCGCGGCCGACGCGTTCCACGCCGAGGGTTTCCGCGAAGACGGTGCACAAAGCGTGCTCGGTCTCGCCGCGCGGGGCGACAAACGGCGCCGCCAGCTCCGGCCGGGCCCGGTCGGGCGCGGGCAGCGCCTTGCGATCGAGCTTGCCGTTGGCGTTGATCGGCAGCGCATCCATCCGCACCCACGCGGTCGGCACCATGTATTCCGGCAACGTGGCCGCCAGCTGGTCCCTCAACCCCCTGGCACTGACGCCGTCGCCCAGGTCGCCGCCCTGGTGGGAGCGCGCTTGCGCGCGATCGCCCGAGCCAACGTAATACGCCACCAACCGCTTATCCCCCGGCACATCCTCCCGGGCGATCACCGCGGCCGAGACCACCCCAGGAAGCGCGCGCAGCGCGAACTCAACCTCGCCCGTCTCGATCCGGTACCCACGGATCTTCACCTGCCCATCGGCACGCCCGATGAAGCCCAGGTTGCCATCCGGCAGCACCTTCACCAGATCGCCCGTGCGGTAAAGCGTGCCATGCGCCGAGGCGACGAACTTCTCGGCCGTCAGCTCCGGGCGGTTGAGGTAACCGCGGGCGACGCCGGTGCCGCCGATGAAAAGCTCACCGATGGTGCCGTCCGCGACCGGCTCGCGGTGCTCGTCCAGCACGTGCAGCGAGGTCTCGCCGATGGCCGTGCCGATGGGAATCGCGCCGGTATCGTCCGGCAGATCGTGCGGGATGCGGTACGTGGTGGTGAACGTGGTGCATTCGGTCGGGCCGTAGCCGTTCAACAGCGTGGTGGCAGGCAGGGCGGCGAGGGCCTTGCGCACGTGGGGCACGGAAAGCGCCTCGCCACCCGTCAGCACGCAGCGCAGGCCGGCCAGGTTGCTCGCATCGTCGTCCACGATGGCGTTGAACAGCGCGGCCGTGAGCCACGCGATCTCGGCGCCATGGGTTTCGACCACGCGGGCGATGCCACAGCCGGTCGGCACGCGCTGCGGATACACCACGCAGGTGCCGCCATTCAGCAGTGGCCCGAAAATCTCCAGGGTCGAGGCATCAAACCCCAGCGGCGCCGCATGCAGGATCTTCGGCGCATCAAAATCAATGTAGTCGGATTTGCAAACGAGGCGAAGGATCGACCGATGCCGGATCTCGACCCCCTTGGGCATGCCCGTGGACCCCGACGTATACATCGCATACGCCAGGTCATCCCCACACGCCCCACCCCCCTGTAGGAGCTCGCTCCGCGAGCGACCCCCTTGCGAAACGACATCAAACTCCGTCATCCCAAAAACAGGCACATCCTGAAGCGTCACGCCTCCCGGCGCGTCGGCAATCACCGCCGCCACATCCGCATCCGCCAACGCGAACGCCACGCGCTCCGCTGGCCACGTCCCGTCGATCGGCAGATACGCCGCACCGGCCTTCAACACACCAAACACCGCGACCAGCGCCAGCGCCGACCGCTCCATGAGCAGCGCCACATAGGCGCCATGCCCCACGCCCGCGGCACGCAGGCCCGCGGCCACCGCGTCACTGCGCGCGTCCAGCTCGGCATAGGTCAGGGAAAGATCGTCCGAAGCGATGGCGACCCGGTCCGGGTACTGCTTCGCGACATGGGCGAAACGCCCGTGCACCGTCTCATTCATGGCCTGGCTCCGTCCGGGTAGACGCCCGACGGAAAGGCATAGGCCGAATGGCCAGGAGCGCCGCGGCGCGGCCGGCCACAGTGGCCACCGCGCCCATCGCCATCCCCTGTACCCTCGATACCCGCAGCTTTCCGTCGGCCTTCATGCGATCCCCCGTGAACTACCGCAGGGCTCCAGGCACCTGCGGTCGCGGAATCATTTATAGGCCGTGAACGGCGGCGGGCCTATACAACCAGCGCGCTAGCCGGGGGTGGGCGTTTGGCCGATGGGGGAGGATAAGAGATGCCTGCGCTGACGGGAGCCGTGGCGTTCGCACACGGGGGAGGTGATCGGCGGTTGCCAAGGTCCAACAGCGAGCTGTGCGCCACCTTGGTCGCAGTCGCGTTCCTGTTCACGGTCGTCAGAGCGTATTGAATTCGACATTGTCGATGGAAAGCGCTGCTCCATAGAGAGTTACCACGAGGGTAGCGTAAAGCTCTTCGCTCGTGAAACTCACTGTGCCGGACCCGCTGCTCTCAATCAGCTTCTCGTCGGCCCCGTGGTTTTCGTGGAAGGCATGGACCTGAATGAAGGCCCCCCGGTTCGATGCATCCAGCGAAGCGGTGTAGGCAAACCGTAATGATCGACATGCCGACTTCGGACGGATATGGAACGTCAAGGATAGGTGGTCGCGGTTTATGCACTGCACATACAGGTACCGCCCGGACATCGGGCTAGTGCCAGCGGAGCGAATGGCATAGACGCTCCCCGGCGGAGGGCTGACAAGCACCAACGTGTCCAGGGGCCGATCAAGGTAGTCAGGAAGGTTGCCCACCGGCGCTGATTCGAAGTCCTCCACACCGCCAGGCATCACGGGTCGCTTTACCTGCACCGAGTAACCCACCGAAGCAGCGATGCTATCCGTGGCAGTAATGGTCGTGGAGCCGGCGGCGACGCCCGTGGTTCTCCCGCTCGCATTGACGGTAGCGATGGCCGCGTTGGCCGAACGGTAGGCATAGGGCGGCGAGCCACCGGTCGCCGTACGCACCTCGCTCTCTCCGACCTCGAGGGTCATCAACGAGGTATCGATCGACAAGGGCTTGGCAAGTTTCAGGGTATAGCTGCGTGGTGGGAACGCCTTGCTGCTTGCCTCGTCCGCCGCACCGGCGAAGTTCACCGACAGCCGGAGCGTCAGCTGGCTGCCGTCCTTGAGCCCCTGCAGCCAGGTGCGCGGCAGGTTTTCCAGCAGGCCATCGGTTACCTCGCTGGCGGTGACGGCTGTGTTCTCGCGGAGCGGATGTGTGTCCCGTGTGCCATTGGCTTTCGTACCCTCCGCGCGCAGCCACGTGCGCTGCCCGGTGGCGATCAGCGGCCACGGCGCGACGGCCACCTTGGCCTTCCCAGTGAATGTCGAAAGGTCGACGACGCCGCCGCTTGCCTGGTTCACAACGGGGCTCGGCAGGCTCGGATCGTTGTCGGCAAAGTCCAGTACATGCAGGTCGAGCGCCTGCGAGGTGTCCGCGCCATTGACGGTATAGGTCACCTCGATCGTCGTGCCCAGCACCTTGGCCACCTCGGCCGGTGGAATGAGCACGGTGAGCCCTGCCTTCCATGCCACGGGCGGGCTGTCGTAGTTGCCGAAGTGCACGACAATGGAATCCGCCGGCGCGAGCGCGGCGGGCACGCGGACCGTTGCACCGTCTTTCGCCGCGACGGGAAGCAGATTGCCTGCCGCCGCTTCAAGTACTTCGGGGGCGGGCAACTCCGCTTTGGGTGGTCCCACGTGGAAGACGTACGGCACGGAATCAGCCTTGCCCGTCACGCTGTAAGACGCCGTGATCGCCTGGCCGTCGTGGGCGGTGAGGTAATCGGGCGCGAGATGCAGGGTAGCGGCGTAGCCACCCTGGTTCGTCGCGTGGAGCGTCTCGCGCCGTGGCGATGTGTCGTCGCTTGCCAGTGTGACGATGATTTCGTCGCCAACCTCGATCAACCTATCGAGCGGGATGACGAGGTAGACCTCCTCCTGGCCCGGGTCGACGCGGTCGTTGTTGCTTCCCAGTACGGCGGGGGCATCGAAGGTGGCCTTCGTCTGGTCCTTGTTGCGTCCATTCATGGTTCTCTCCCTGGTGGCATGCCGCCATTCCCAGCTACACCTCAGCCTCGATATTGTCGATACACAAATCGCTTCCCGCCACGGGCCGCAACTCTATGCGGATGATCGCGCTGCCAGACGGTGGCACATGGGTCGACCATCCGGGCCCGACGCCCGGTAATGGGGTCGTTGCCGATTGCCCATTGGCATAGTGCTCAACGGCCACGGCACCGCTCGCCGAAGCCAGGTAGCCAAGCCGCACCCGTTTCATGGCCCGGTTGAACGAGAGAGTCACCGCGTATGCGTTACCTGGCGGGATGGGGCCTTTGGCGTACAGCATCACGCCACGCCCGTTGATATAGGGCGGATGCGAAACGGATGCGACGGTGGTCCGGCCGTAGGTGTGCAAAATGTCCATGAACGGCCGCTCGAGCGTCGCAAAATCACCCAGTGGCGCCGATTCGAGACTATCAACGAGCACCTGGGTCACGTCGACGGGATAGCTGACGCTACCCGACGCAGCATCCGCAGCGGTCACGACCGTCAACCCTGGCCCGGTGCCCGTGGTCCTTGCATTCGCATCGACCGTGGCCACGGCTGCGTTTGCAGAGCGATACACATAGGGCGGTACACCCCCCGTGGCGCTGCGCACCTTGCTTTCCCCGACCTCAAGCGCCATCGGCGATGTATCGATCAAGAGAGGCACCTTGGGTGGGCCGACATGGAACATGTAGGGCAGGGAAGTCGCCTTGCCCGTCACGCGGTAGGTCGCCGTGATCGCCTGGCGATCGTGGGCGCGCAGATAATCGGGAGAAAGATGCAGCGTGGCAGCGTATCCCTCCTGGTTCGTGGCACGGAGCGTCTCGTGTCGTGGCGGGGCCTCGTCGCTTGCCAGGGTGACGATGATTTCATCACCCACCGCGATCAGGCTGTTGAGCGGGATGACGAGGTAGACATCTTCCTGGCCAGGCTCGACCTGGTCATCGATCGCCCCACGGACATCGGGCGGTTCGAAGGTGGCATTTGGTTTGGTCGACACGCTGTGATTCATTTCCTGGCCTCCTGGGGCAGCGGGATCACGGCCTCACCTGCACGGTAAGGAGCTGCGACTCCACCGGGTTTTCCGGGTCGGCGAACGGCTTGACCCGATACTTCAACGTCGCGCTGCCACCGCTCAGGGCCCGCAGGCTATCCGCCGGTACGGCGAAGGATTGGGCTTTCCCGGCCTCGCTGGCCGGAATCTGGCGCGGGAAGCTCTCCCAAAGCGCTGGCGTGCCGTCGGCCGTGCGTCCGTCGACGATGACCTGCACGGTGTCGTCCGCGGCGAGGTTGGCCCCGGCAGGGATGATGGCGTGGGGTGTCGTGCCAGCGGGCATCTCGCTGGCGAGCTCGAGCACGTTGTCCTGGTTCGCGTCGACATCCAGCGTGAGTGGCGGCGGCCCGATCACCGGGGTTTCGATGCGGAAGGCAAGCGGTTCCGACAGGGCGACGATGCCAGCCCGCGTGCGCTTGTACGCCACGACCACGCTGTTGCCTTCGTTGGCCTTGATCAGACTGCCCTCGATGGCGAACCGGAGGTCGACGTTGGCGTTGCGCACCGTGAGGTGCCCGGTTTCGCTTTGCTTGCTGGTCCAGGTGAAGTCGATGCCGTCGTTTACTTCGAGCACCGCATGCGGAACGACCACCGCGGTTTCCGCGGTCTTCGGGTCGAGGAAACCGTCGACCACATCGGGGACCGTCGGGGCCGGGAGTTTCGGTTCGGCCCCCTTGCTACCCACGGCGACCTTGCGCACCTCGGATTCGCGCATGGCCTGCAGCGAAGCCGCCCGGCGGGGCAGGCGGGCGGCACCCTGGCCGTCGAAACTATCGACGCTGTATTTCAGTTCCAGCGTGCCGCCATCGAGGCGTTGCAGATAATCGCTGCCGATGGCGATGGCTTGTTTGCCGAGCTTCGAGACCTGCCGGTACTTCCGGTCGTTGTCGGCCATGCCGTCGGCGCGGCGCCCCGTCAGGTCGAGGGTGATGTAGTCGTCCAGCGCCATGTTGGCGTAGTCGATCGATGCCGTGGCGCCGTCGGTCACCTCGGTATCGAGGTCGAGGGTATCGTCCTGGTTCGCATCCTCCGGGATGGTCACGGCGACGAGGAGCGCCGGCAGCCCCTTGATGGAGAGGCCCAGGTGGCGCGACGGCAGCACCGGCCCGCCGTCCTGCGGCAGCAGGCCATACGAGACGCGTGCCGTGCCGCCGCGCAGCGGCATGACCTCATCCACGGGCAGGTCGATCGTGATGTCGAAGATGGTGCCGGGCACGGTATAGGGAGGCGCAACGTAGCGGTGCGAGGCGCCGGTGCCGGGGATCCGGCCCTCGAACAGCGCCGTGATCACGTCGCCGGGGCTCACGTTGCGGCCGCCGGCGCGGCCGATCGTCGGGATCTGGATGGTGAACGGTGTATCGCCCTGGGCCTCGGGGTCGAGGACGCCGCCGACGGCTTCACGTACGCGCGGGGCGGTGAGCGCGCCGGGCGGTTCGATTTCCACGTCCACCAGCGTGTACCGCGAGCGGCCGGAATGGTTCGCGACCACGTCGAAGATCTCGTAGGCCACGGGCAGGTCCTGCATGCCGCCCACCTGTTCGAGCTGCGCCTTGGTGATCACGACGGATACCGGCTGGCCCACCTCGCCGGCCTTGACCGCGGGCAGCACCAGGTGCAACCGCTCCCAATCCACGGTGGGAATATCGCCCTCGGCCATGTTTGGCCAGGCTGGCACGGTGACGGTGGCCGACGTGGCCGAGGCGGGCACGGGGCTCGGCACCACGGTCGCCAGCGGCAGGGCCTCGTTGACCGGGTTGCTGGGTTCTGCGGGGTCGCCCGGGATGGTGCGCTTGATGCGTACACGCAATGGTTCGATGCTGCTGTCCGATCTGCCGTTGCTGTACAGCACGTGGTAGCTGAAGTCGTACTCGCCGTCGGGGTATTTGTTGATCTCCGATGCATCCGCCTCGAGGGTGAAGATCGGGCTTTCCTGGCCAAGGTCGCTGCTGGTGATGTCGTGGCTGGCGATCAGCTTGTCGTCGCCGTCGACGTTCATGAAGGCCTGCAACTTATCGCCCGGGCCCACCTCATCGAGGCTGAGGGGGCCCATCACCATGGCGACGCGTGCGTACGGGTCGGCGATGAGGTCGAAGTGCCCGAGGCCGCCATCCTCGATGGCGGTGACGATCATCCGGGGCAGCACCGGGGCACGCGGCGTGCCCCTTGACGTCGTGTTGGTTTGCATGGCGCATCCTTGCAATCGGTTCGGTTCAGGAGCCGCGTGTATCGACCTTGATCGTGGTCGTGGCCGATGCCACGGGGGTCGTATCACCCGCCGTGTTATTCACCTCGTAGCTCGCCTCGATGTAGAAGAAGCGATTTTCGGGAGACAGGTACATCAATCGTTCCCGCGGGATACGCACGCCGATGTAGTCGGTCTCAACGGGCGGCCGCTCGTTTCCGTCAGGCTCCTTCACCGGCAAGGTTTCCGCAGGCGAGACTGTGAGCGGGGCGGTCAGCCGCATCTCGAAGTCGCGGCCTGGGATGGGCGACTGGTCCCGTCCACTGAAATACTTGAAGCTGACGAGCACCTCCTGGTTCTCGGCGTTGAAGCGAGTCCACAACGGCAAGGCCAGCAAGGTGCCATCGTTGACTTTGTCGACGTACATCCAGGTATCTTCGCTTTCCGGGCACAGGGGGGCATCCAGTTCCTTGCCGTCGCCAGGAAGTTGGTCCTTGCCCGCCACGACCACGCCTCGGATGGGCGAGAACGTGGTGTTCTCGCCGCCTTCCACGGCGCGGGTGATGCTGTATTGCAGGTCGATCGTGCCGCTGCCCACGTCGGTGATCACGTCCGCTGCCATGTCAACGACCAGCGGTACCGAGGTGTCGACAAGATCGGCGGCGACGATCGTATGGCTGGCGAACTCGGTGCCGTTGTAGAGGACACTGACCACGTCGTCTTCAGCGAATACATTCTTCGGCGTGGTGTGCCTGGTCTGTTTCGCGATCTGGACCGTGGCCTTTTTGCCGAAATCATCGCCTTCCACTTTGTCCCGCGCGCCGCTCGCCGCCACCAGCGAAGGCCATTGCAGGTTCTGGTTACCCGGTTCTTCCGGATCGGGGTCGCCGCCGCCCACCTGGTAAACATTCACGTCGACGGTTTTCCTGGGTGAGGTGCCCAGGTCGATGTTGCCGCGTTTGAGGTGGTAGAGCACATCCGCCGGAACGATCTGGTCGTCGTCTTTGGCGGTATAGGTCCATTCTTCGTAAATCGCGGGGAACATGACACCGATGGTGATGTCATCCTCCGCGTCGGCATCACCGGCCGTCAGCGTATACGGAGTGACTGGTGAGTTACCCCAGAATAGCGCGAGCGTATCGCCGGGCTGGAAATCGTCGCTCCAGGGAATGACCACGGCGACGCCATCCTTGTTGGTCGCATCCGCCAGGTCGATCAGCTGGGTGCCGCCGTCACTATCATCGTCGTCATCGTAGGCGGGGACCTGGACAGCTTCGAGGTTTTCGGCACCCTTGAGCGCTACCTGTAGCCAAAGTGCATTGGACGGCTGCGACTCATTGCCCGCGCGGTCGGTGATCTTGTACTTGAAGGCCACCCTGCCGTCGCCCGCCTTGGCGATGAGGGCTTCGGTGACGCCGGCGTCGATCTTGCCGGTATGGCCGAAGGGTACTTCGGCCTCGAACGTGTCGATCTCGTCGTCGACGATACCCCGGATCTTGTCACCGTAGTTGAAGCCCTCGTAGCTGGGAATACGGATGGCCAGGCCACTGGTCTTCCCATCGGGGAGCGTGACCAGCTTGTCCTTGGTCAAGCCGCCATCGACGATGTCGCTGTCCACTTCGGGTGCGGCAAGTTCGTGGTCGCCGCCCGGCGCGACCGTGTCGATGTTGAAGAAGTCGCCCGGGCCCTCGTCCGAGTTCGACCCGCCCGACACGTAACGCAGCACGTAGTTGAGAACGTTCAGCGTGGGCAGGAATGACTCGGTCGGCTTGATGGCGAACGGCCGGGGGTCCAAGCCTTCTCCCTCGGCGACCACTTGTGTTTCGATAACTTTCCCGTTGAGGACAAGGTCGACCTCGTCTGTGTAAACCGTATCCTCGCTAAGCGGTACGAGAACCCGGATAGGCTTGCCCATCTCGGACTTGAGCAGGATGTGGTCGGGTTCCGCATTGGGCGGCGTGTTCGCGGCCGGGGGGGCGAACTGCGTTTCATCGAACTCGATCGGCGCTTCCAGCGTAACGTGCACACCAGGCGCGGCGGGCTGCGCCGCCGGCAGGATAAGCGTCGAAACGATCCGCGACGGGTTGCCGCGCGATGCCTTGGTCTTGATGATGCGCCGGGCCGGGTAAACGGCCGTGCGGGCGCGACGCGTGGGGCGTGCCATGGTCGACTCCTTGTCGTGGGTGGAACTCCAGGGGGACGACCCTACGCCGCCGCGCAGGGCATGGGAAGTAGGCCAAAAGGCGAGTGGCCTGGCGCTTTCACCATTCGTTCATTTGCACGGCGTAGCGTACGCATCGCGTGCCGGAACCACGTGAATCTCCGCGAATGGGTTGGGTGACACCGGCGGGGTGCAGGGCTTTTCAGTGCCATTTTTAGGAGTTCGCCTAATAGGCGCGCTGTGCCTGGCGTGCTGCAATGCGCGTTGCTCCCTGCCAGCACCTCCTCTTTGTCGTCCCGCGAAGCAGTGCCGCCCGTCCCGTCGGCCGCGGAGGTCAACCACCTTTCCCTTCCGGAACGCATATGAACGTCATCCATTCGCACGCGCGGCGCACGCGCCTGTCTGCCGCCCTTGCATCGGCACTAGCACTTACCTCGGCGCAGGTCGCCGCCACCACGCTGGGCCCTGGCCAGCAGGCCACGGTAACGCCGAGCGATACGCCGGCCAACTGGATCCTCAACAGCGCCACGCTGAACGTCGACGGCGGCACCGCCTTGGGTGTCTCCGGCACCTCGTCAAAGCTGTTCGTCACGAACGGCACAGTCACGCAGACGAATCCGGCGGGCGTGGCGGCCATCGAGCTGTTCAACGACAGCAACGGGACGCTCTCAGGCGCCACCATCACGTCGAGCACGGGCGATGGCCTGCTTGCCGCGTTGAGCGGTGCCGGCTCGCTCGTAGCCCCCCGGATTACCATCGACAACAGCACGCTGCAAGGCGGCCGGATGGGTGTGCGCGTGTCGGGCGGCTCGCAGGTGACGATCACGGGATCGTCGCTGACCGGCGACACGGCCGGCCTCGGCGTCATCCGTGGCGCGGTGGCGGTCAGTGATTCGCGCATCACCGGTGGCACGGCCGGCATTTCGGTGTTCACGGACGACCGTGGCGGCGGCACCGGCGAGCCCGAGCGGCGCCTGACACTGGACCACACCGCAGTCGAAGGGACGCAGGGCAGTGCGATCAAGGTCAGCGCACTCCTGGCGGGTGGCACGGATAACGTGCACATCGCGGTAAGCAACGGCAGCACGCTGACCGGCGCGAACGGCGTGGCGCTGGAAGTGGTCGGCGGCACCTCGCGGCCCGGCGTGGCCGCCCCGGTCAGTGCCGATGTCACGCTGGCATCGAGCGATATCGTGGGCGACGTGCGCGTCGGTGACCAGGGCAGCCTCACCCTGGGCATGGCGCAACAGGCCACGCTTACTGGCGCCATCAACGGTGACGCGCGTCTCGACATGGATGCCACCACGGCGTGGCAGATCACCAGGGATTCGGACCTCACGGCGTTGACGCTTGCCGGCAACGTGGGCTTCGTGCCCATGGCCGATGGCTCGCACCATAACCTCAGCGTCCGCGGCGACTTCGGTGGCGCGGGTGGCACGCTAGCCTTCAACACGCTGCTCAACGCAGGCGGCGATCTCGCCAACCAGCAGACCGACCGGCTGCTGGTGCACGGCGACGTGACGACGACGGGGCCCACGCTGGTGGTGGTGAACCCGCAGGGCGAAGGCGCGCTTACCGATCTCAACCGCGATGGCGTGCTCGACGCCAACGAGGGCATCTCGCTGATCCAGGTCGCGGGCCAATCGCGCGCGGATGCCTTCGCGCTGCGCGGTGGCTACGTGGCGGCGGGCGCGTACCAGTACACGCTGCACGCGTTCGGCCCCGGCCAGGCCGACCCGGCCCAGAGCGCGCTGGGCGATGGCGAGACGCTGAACTGGGATTACCGCCTGGGCAACCGCTTCGTCTGCCTGCGCGATTGCGTGCCGGTGGATCCGGTGACGCCGGAAGACCCCGGCAACCCGGACGAACCGGGCAACCCCGATGAACCCGGCAACCCGGAGCCGCCGATCGACGAGCGGCCGGCCGTGGTGCCGCAGCTGCCGTCGTATCTGTCCGCACCGGTGGCCTTGCTCGCGTACGGCGACATGCTCAATGGCGGCCTGCACCAGCGCCTGGGCGATATTCGCCAGGGCGAATCCAGCGACCCCGTGGGCGGCGAACTGTTCGCCCGCTACCTCGGTGGCCAGCTGCGCTACAGCAGCAACCTCTCGTTCGAGCGCTTTGGCTACGACTTCGACCAGCAGGTGAACGCGCTGCAGATCGGCGGCGGGCTGGTGGCGCTGGACGGCGACAACGGCTCGCTGCGCGCGGGCTGGGCCGTGGACAAGGGCACCACGCGGGTCTCGCCACACGCCGTGGATGGCAACAGCACCGCGAAATACGATGCGAACGGCGTGTCGGCATGGCTCACCTGGCAGCACGGCGACGGCCTGTGGGTCGATGGCGTGGTGGGCGCGCGGCGCTACCACGGCAACATCGGCACCGACCTGCGCGGCGACGATGTGGGTGATGTGCGGGCCACCGCATGGACGGCCTCGATCGAAGCCGGGCTACCCATCGCCCTGGGCGGCGAGTGGACCGTGGAGCCGCGGTTCCAGTTGCAGCACCAGCAACTGAATTTCCGTGACTTCGTCGATGGAGACGGCCTGGCGGTGCGCCTTGGCACGGTGAAGCAGACGCGCGCCACGCTGGGTGGCCGCGTTTCCCGCACGGCCCAGCCGCTGTTCATGCCGTATGTGTCGGTGGACCTGGTGCACGCCATGGGTGGCGATGCCCGGGCGCAGGTCTCGAGTGATGCGTGGCAGGCGAGCGATGCGTTCGCCGCGGGCCGCGGCGGCAATGCCTACCGTGTGTCGGCCGGCGCGGTCAGCCAGCTCAGCGAGCATGTGCAGCTCTACGGCGAGGGTAACTACCAGCACTACGTGGGCAGCTACGGCATGCGTGGCTGGGCGGGGCAGGCGGGTATCCGCATCACGTTCTAATCCCCTGGCCGATATCTCCCGGGTCGCCTTGCGACCCGTCATCCCTGCGCCGTCCTGGGGTGCGTCCCGGCACCTGGCGCGGTCCTTCCATTCCCTTGGCGGCGTCCTGCCGCGTGGGGTGGCGAGGAGGCCCGGGGGATACCGTAGGTACATTGTAGGCCGCTGTTTTCAAAAGAAAATAGGCCGATGGTTGTAGGTAGCGACGTCCGTTTCCGGACACGCTACGCGGGCGGATTCGGCAAGCGTTTCGCAGCTGCCTGAGCGGCCTCGGCTTCGCGTTGTCCGCTTTCGAAATCCGTGTCCGCTGCCATGGCAGGTATCAGCGGATGGCGATGATCCACAACGCGGCACCCTGCACGGGTGCCGCCGTCCAGTGCACCTGGTAGGTGCCCGCGCTATCCACCTGCCGCCATGCCACCGCGCCTTGCACGCCGCTTTCGTCGGGCAGCTCGACAAAGCTGTCGATGAGGGTGAAGCCATCGCCCGGCACGGCCGTCATCCGCTTCACCCCGCCATCGCCCCACCAAAAGGCCAGCAAGGTGGCCGGGCCGTCGACGCTGATCGCCTTGCTGGCGACGACGGGTGCGCCGTCGGCATAGTTCTGGGCGAAGGCCTGCACGCGCGTCGCGCCGCGCACTTCCACGAAAGGCAGCGAGAGTTCGCCCTTCGGTTCGGCCGGCTTGGCGATGCTGATGCGGTGGCCGCTGCCACCGCGGGCGGCCGTCGCGACGAAGGCCCGCACGCTGAAGCGCTCGTAGCCGGTATACGTCTGCGCGTGGCCCAGCGCCTTCCAGTGGTTGTCGTAGGTGTCCCTGGGCCAGCCGTCGTTGGCCGCGTACCCGGCGTTGAACGCCACCAGCACGCTGCCCGTGGGCGCGGTGTCCATGGCCGGGGTCACGGCGGGGTCGCTGCCCAGGCCCTCGCCCTGGCCGAGGAACACGTGCGCGCCGAGCGTGGGGCCCGGTTCCGTGGCCATGGTCGTGAGTGGGGCCCCTACGGCGCAGATGGCCGTAAGGACGGCCAGGCATGAAAGGCGCAAGCGCATGCAAATCCTCCAAAAGTTGTACTTGTCACGCCGCCTTGCATAGGCCACGCTGCACCGTGCGGCATACCCTGGGGCCCAGCCATGACCGTGGCGGACGAAACCGACTTCCTCGACCTGTACGGCAAGCTGCGCCTGCGGCCCGATTGCTCGTTGGCCGATTTCAAGCAGGCGTACCGCCGCCATGTCTCGCAATGGCACCCCGACCGCCGCAGCCGCGGCGAACACGCCGATGCCGTCGCCGCGCGCCGCCTGCAGCGGCTGATGGCCCAGTACGCGGCGGCCATGGATTTCCACAAGCGGCACGGCCGGCTGCCCGGCGCGCGCGCCGTGCCCGGGGCTGCCAGCGTCTTCCACTGTGGGAGCGCGCTTGCGCGCGATGATGAGCTGGAGAATGCGCCGGTTTTGTTTGAGCCTGAGGGGCAGGATGTCGCGGGCAAGCCCGCTCCTACAGGGGAGCAGGGCGTGCCACCGGCGGTATCGGGCATGCAGGCGCGCAAACTGGCGTGGCTTGCCACGTTCGTGGTTGCCGGCGTGCTGGTGTGGACGCTGGTGCCGGATCCCGACCGCGTCGATCCGACGGCGGAGGGCGTGCCTGTCGTCACGGCCGAGGTGGCCGGGCCCGCGGTCGGGGGCGCCATGCTGGCGGCGGGCATGAAAGAGGACGAGGTCATCGCCGTCGAGGGCGAGCCCACGCTGCGTGGGCCGGATCGCTGGCAGTACGGGCCGTCGTGGGTTCGCTTCGAAGGCGGCAGCGTGGTCGACTGGTACAGCTCGCCGTTGCGTGCGTTGCACGTGCGCGACGCGCATTCCCCGCGCTGAACTGGCTCAGCGCGCGCCACGGCCGAAGATCACCACTTCCACGGTCTCGATCAGGATGACCAGGTCGAGGAACAGGCTGTGGTTCTTAACGTAGAACAGGTCGTACTTGAGCTTCTCGGCGGCATCCTCTTCCGAGGCGCCGTAGGAGTAGCAAAGCTGCGCCCAGCCCGCCAGGCCCGGCTTGATGCTGTGGCGCAGGTTGTAATAGCGGATCTTGCCTTCGAGGTCGGAGACGAACTGCGGGCGTTCGGGGCGCGGGCCCACGATGCTCATGTCGCCACGCACCACGTTCCACAACTGCGGCAGCTCGTCGAAGCGCAGCTTGCGGGCGATGCGGCCCACCCGGGTGATGCGGTCGTCGTTGGCCTTGGCCCAGCGCGCGACGCCATCCATCTCGGCATCGGTGCGCATGCTGCGGAACTTGTACAGCCAGAACGTGCGGCCGTGCTCACCGACGCGCTCCTGGCGGTAGAAAATCGGCTGGCCCTTGCCCGATTCCAGCCGGATCGCCAGCGCCGTGCCCAGCATCAGCGGCCAGCAGAGCAGGGCGATGGCGAGGGATGCGGCGATATCGAAGGCGCGCTTCAGGAACAGCGCCACGGGCGTGGCATTGAAGCCACCAGAGAACACCAGCCACGAGGGGTCGAGCATGGTCAGCTGCACGCGGCCGGCCTCGCGCTCCACGAACGTGGTGAGGTCGGTGATCTGCACGCCCAGCTGGCGGCAGGCGAGCAGGTCGTCCATGGGCAGCGAGCCGCGGCGGTCGTCCACGCCCACCACGATCTCGCTGATGCGCTCGCGGCGCACGACGTCGGCAAGCGCCTCGTCGCGGCCAAGCAGTACCTGCTCAGGCACCTGCGGCGTATCGTTCGGGCCCGGGATGTAGCCGACAAGGAAAAAGCCGCGGCGATCGGAGCGCCGGCGCATGCGGGTGTGGATCTGCGCGGCGCGCTGGCCGGCACCGTAGACGAGCACGCGGCGCTTCAGCGCATCCATTTCCACCAGGCGCATGAACAGGCCGCGGAAGCCCGCGGTGGTGAGGAAGCCGATGGCCAGCGCCATGGAGAGCACGCCGCGGCCGACATAAGCCTGCGGCACGACGTAGTAACCGACAATGAGGGCCAGGCCGCCGAAGGTGAACGCGATGGCGTGGCGGGCGAGCTGGCCGCGCCAGCTCATGCGCAGGTTGCCCCGGTACTCGCCGAGCGCCGCCATGCCCAGGAAGATCACCACGGCGAACATCGTGGCGCGGGCGATCACCGTGTCGCTCGAGGCCTGCAGGTCTTCGGGCGAGGGCGCGAAACGGATGAACGTCGCGAGGTTCAACGACAACGCGAGCAATAGCAGCTCGACGATGGCCAGTAGCGTTATCCAGCGTACGATCGGCTGTCGAAACAGACGAAGCATCTTGCATCCCCCGTGCGCACGCGATGCTGCGTGCCGATGTGGGGAAGGCTAGGCGCCACGTGCGAGGGTGTCGATTGCACTTCCGGCTTTTAGGCGGCTAGGCCGAATGGTTGTAACAGGGCTGTATCAGCCATGTGTCACAAGACGTGCAGGCTAGTGCCGCGCACGGCCGCCGGCACGGCCACCGCCGCGACCCACAGGTTGCTCTCGCCCACGTTGCTGGTGTGGCACGCGGGGTAGTGCGCGGCATCCGGTGGCGGCAGGATCAGTTCATCGGGCGTGGCCGGCGTGCTGGCGGGGTCGGTGAGCAGGCCCACGCCGAACGCCTTCAGCAAGGCCTCCTTGCGTGTCCACAGTTCGACGAGGTGGCGGTGCTTCTCTTCACCGCACTCCATAGCGTCGACCACCTGCGCCTCGGCGCGGGTACAGAACATGGGCACGAGTGCCTCCATGTCCACCTTCGCGGGGATCGATTCGATATCGACACCGACGGTCGCGGCGGCGCAGACCGAGATCGCCACCATGGGGCCGCTGTGGCTGAGGCTGGTGGAGAGCGCGCTGCCTGGCAGGCGTGGCTGGCCGTCGTCGGTGGTGGCGAGCGTGACATCCTCCGGCACGGTGCCCAGGCACTGCGCCAGCGCCACGCGCCACACGGCATGCGCGGCGGTGTAGGCCTTGCGATCGTCGCTGAAGCGGAAGCGCGCGGCGCGCGCCCGCTCGCGGCGATCAAGCAGCTCCGCCATCACGGGCTGGAAATCCGAGAATACGCGGCTGTCGAAGACCAGCACGCTGGCCTCGTGCGCCGCCGCCGTGCCGAAGCCCGTTTCCCGCAGTACCCGGTTGGTTTGCCGGATGAACTCGTGCCGCCGATCGATGGTCATGCCATGCCTGTCAGGTGATGCCGCTGCCCTCGCAGGCGGCAAGCAGCACCCGCAGGTGGTCGGCGAGCCGGAGGCTTAGGGCGACGATGGTGAAGGTGGGAAAGGCCCAGCCGCTGGTCGGGAACACCGAGCTGCCGGCCACATGCAGGTTATGCATGCCATGCACCGTGCCATCGGCGTCGACCACGCCGGTGGAGGGGTCGGTGGACATGCGGGTGGTGCCCATGTGGTGCGCGGTGCCAAAGACCTCGGGCGTCGCGCTTTCGTCCACCGCCCAGGGCGAGGCTTCGAACGTACCGCCGCAGGCATCGGCCAGCGGCTTGCCCGCCAGCGATGCGAGCGTGCGGTAGGTGTAGCGGTCCAGTTCGGTCAGCCGCCAGTCGATGTTCACCCGGCGCAGGCCCAGCGCATCGCGCGCATGGCCCAGCGTGACGCGGGAATCGCGGTTCGGCGCCTGCTCGAAGAAGCCCACCAGTTCGACGCGCTCGCTGCGCACGGTGGGCTTGTCGGCCACCTTCTGCGCCACGGCGCGGATCACGTCGCCGATATGCAGGCCCAGGTGCATCGCGCTGATGGCCAGGTTGGGTTGCACGGCCACCGCCGCCGCGGCGGGGCCGTTCTGCATGGCGGCCGAAAGGCGGGCCTCGAGCAAGGTGGCCTCGTCGCGCGAGGGCGGGCGCAGCGCGGCACGCACGTTGCGCAGCGCGCGGATGCCTTGCGGCACGGCGCCTTCCACCGCGAACGGATGCACGCGCCCGTTCAGCACCTGGTGGCGACGCTGCGCGGCCGTGGCCATGCCGATCTCGGGGGCAATGGGTGCACGTACCTTGCCGATGGTGCGCTCATACGGGCGGGTGAGCCGGTCGGGCGTGCGCGAGGCGACGTTGCCCAGCGTGCCGCGCGGGTGGTCCATGAAATAGCGGCCCACCAGGTCGCGGTCGTTGCCGAGGCCGCAGGGCGCCACGCCATCGGAAAGCAGCAGGATGCGCGCGTTTTCGATACCGCCTGCGGCGAGCACGAAGTGGCGGGCGCGGATATGCCCGCGCCGCCCCGTGAGGCTGCCGATGCGTGCCCGCACCACGGCCGTGGCCGCGGCGTTCGCTTCCAGCTCCATCAGGTTCGCGTGCAGCAGCACGGTGATGTTCGGTGCCGCGCGCATCTCGTCGCGGTAGGCTTCGCCGAACAGGATGGGGCTGCGCGCGAACAGCAGGTTCACCAGTGCCTCGGGGTCGAGGTCCAGCGGCTGCCGCGGCGGCGGCCCGTCGAACTGGCCCGGCCCGAAGCCATGCGCCTCATCGATGCGGCAGAACTCGCGCGCCTTGGCGTACCAGGGTTCGAGGTCGGCGTAGCGCAGGGGCCAGCCACTGTCAGGCACCCACTCGCGCGGCGCCATGTCGCTGTCCGCAAGCGGAATGCAGCCGCCGCCCCACAGCGTGCAGCTGCCGCCGAACACACGCATGCGCGAATGCGCCATGTCGAAGGGCGCACCCCCGTGGGCGGTGCCTTCGCACAGCGCCTGGCTGCGGTCTTCACCGGCCAGGCCACCGCTTTCGACGAGGCACACGCGGATACGCGTGCCCAGGAAGGCACGCGCGATGGCGATGCCAGCCGGCCCGGCGCCTATGACGCACAGGTCGGCCTCGTGGTCGGCCGGAGCCGACCCATCCAGGTAATCGAGGATCACAACGCATACTCCCAGGTAAGGATGTTCCCCAGCTTCTTATTCTCGTGGTGCTTTGTTTTTTTGATTTAGAGCCGGCCGTCCACCGCGTCCCGCGGCAGCACGTATTTCACGTCGTAGACCACCGAGGCCGGCTTGCCGAAGGCACGGATGCCCTCGGCGCCCATGGCCTTGAATTCGTGGTGGCCCACGGCCACCACCACGGCGTCGTAGGTGCCCTGGCGTGGCGTTTCCACCGGTGCGATGCCGTATTCATGCATCGCTTCGTCCGGGCGTACCCACGGGTCGTGCACGTCCACCGTCACGCCGTAGGCGTGCAGGGCGGCCACGATGTCCACCACGCGGGTGTTGCGCAGGTCGGGGCAGTTTTCCTTGAACGCCAGGCCCAGGATCAGCACGCGGGCGCACACGGGGTTGATGCCCTTGCGCACCATCAGGCGCACCAGCTCGCTGGCGATGTACGGGCCCATGCCGTCGTTGGTGCGGCGGCCGGCCAGGATCACGTCCGGGTGGTGGCCCACCTGGGCCGCCTTGTGGGTGAGGTAGTACGGGTCCACGCTGATGCAGTGGCCACCGACCAGGCCCGGGCGGAAGGGCAGGAAGTTCCACTTGGTGCCCGCCGCTTCGAGTACCTCGAGCGTATCGATGCCCAGCTTGTTGAACAGCATGGCCAGGTCGTTCACCAGCGCGATGTTGAGGTCGCGTTGCGTGTTCTCGATCACTTTCGCGGCTTCGGCCACCTTCAGCGAACTGGCGCGATGGGTGCCCGCGGTGATCACCGAGCGGTACAGCGCGTCGACGAAATCGGCCACGTCGGGTGTCGATCCGGAGGTAACTTTGAGAATTCCCGTAACGCGATGCGTCTTATCGCCCGGGTTGATGCGCTCCGGGCTGTACCCGGCGAAGAAATCCTGGTTGAAAACAAGGCCCGATTCGCGCTCCAGGATGGGCACGCAGATCTCTTCGGTGCAACCGGGGTAGACGGTGGATTCGTAGATCACCACGTCGCCGCGTTTGAGAACCTTGCCCAGCGTTTCGCTCGCGCGGATCAGCGGGGTGAGGTCGGGGCGGCGCGCCTCGTCGATCGGCGTGGGCACGGTGACAATATAGACATCGCACCCGGCCAGGTCGGCCATCGCCGACGAATAGCGCAGCCGCGCGGCGGCGGCCAGTTCGTCGGCATCGACTTCCAGCGTGGCGTCATGGCCTTTGCGCAGCTCGCCGATGCGACTTGAATTGATGTCGAATCCGAGGGTTGCGTATTTCTTGCCGAATTCGACGGCCAGCGGTAGGCCCACGTAGCCCAGCCCGACAATGCCGATGCGTACCGCTTCGAGGGGCAGGGGCACGAAGCGCGAGGGCGGGCTGTAGGGTCGCGACGACGCCCCCGGCTCGGCCACGGCCGCATCGCCCTGTGCACGGTTTTCAGTGTCCATCCCCGGTTCCACCCCTGGCGTTGGCTATGAGAATCCCGGTCTCCCGGGCGGCCAAAGCGTAGCAACGCCGGCCGCGCATCTCTGTATGGCTTACGGGCTCCTACTAATGGCCGATGGCGGCGGCCTGAACGGCGGCCATGTAACGCCGTTTACAAGGCCGGTGGTGCGCAGTATGGTTCGCCCGCCCACCGAGGTGAGGCGAGATATATGACTAGCAACAGGTAATGGGTCCACTGATGTCCGCGCGAACCTACATCGGGTCTGTGCGCGTGGCCTTGCTGGACGATCATGCGCTCGTCCTGAAGGGGCTCGTCGCGCACCTGAAAACCTACCCGTCGCTTGTCGTCATCGGTAGTTCGCCCAACAGCCAGCAATTCCGTGCCCTCCTGGCGCGGATGCCGGCCGATGTCGCCCTGGTCGATTATTCGCTCGCGGCCGACGACGCCGACGGGCTCACCCTCGTCCGTTCGCTGCGCGTCGCATGCCCGCGCATGAAGATCGTGGTGGTCTCGGCGTACGAGGACGGCCCCCTGGTATGCCGCCTGCTCGCCGCCGGCGCGCACGGCTTCGTGGCCAAGAGCCAGGACCCCGACGAGGTGGTGAAGGCCATCGACGCCGCCATGACCGGGCGCCTCTACGTGCCGCCGGCCCTCGAGGGCCTGCTCGCCAGCGGCATGGGCCCCCACCTGTCGCCGAAGGAAAGGGAAGTGATCCGCTGCCTGCTCGACGGGCTCACCGTCACCCAGATCGCCACCAAGTTCGGGCGTAGCCTGAAGACCATCAGCGCGCAGAAATCCACGGCGTTCCGCAAGCTGGGCATCGAGAGCGACGTGCAGCTGTTCAGCATGCGCGAGCACATCATCGCGCTGGATGCCGGGCGCGGCGCGTGAGGCGGTGGCTGGCCGCCCTGTGCGCGTGCGGCGTGGCGTTCGCGGCCTGCGCCACCGGCGATGACGCGCGGGCGCGCTGGGTCGCCGCGCACCCGGTGGTACGCGTCGCGATCGACGGGCAGCAGGGCAGCCGCGTGGCCGGCGCCTCGGCCAACCCGCTGGTGACGCAATACCTGGCGCTGGCGGAGAAGAAGACGGGGATCCGCTTCGTCGTCGTGCGCGTGGGTTCGTGGGAGGAGGCCGTAAGCGCGTTCCGCGAGCGCCGGGTCGACCTGCTGCCCTCGCTCAACGACCGCCTGGCCGCCGACCTGGGCGACGATGCCGTGGTGTCGCGGCCTTTCTACACCGGCCGCACGCTGCTTATCACCCGCACCGTGGGACCCTCGCAGGTCAGCCTGGCGGATTTCGAAGGGCGCACGGTCGCCTACAAGGGGGGCGGCGAGTTCGACAGCTGGCTGCGCCGCGAGCACCCGGCCATGCACCGGCTGCCCCTGGCGGACGTGCACCAGGTGCTTGCCGCGGTGGAAAGCGGCATCGCGGACGTGGGCCTGGGCATCGATGTCACCTACCACCCCATCATCCGCCGTGATTACGCGCTGAGCCTGCGCGTGGCGGGCGACGTGGCCGAGATGCCGGTGGACGTGCGTGTGGCGGTGCACAAGGGCGATACCGAACTCCTCGCCATCATCGACGAGAGCCTTGGCCGCGTCAGCGCGGCCGAGAACCAGGCGGTGATCGAGCGCTGGCTCGAGACGGCCTACCTGCGCGCGCCCACTATCGCGCACATCGTGGCCGTGTACCGGGTGGAGATGGGGCTTGGCGCCGCACTGGCCCTGGCGCTGGTGTTCGCGCTGTGGCAGATGCGCCGCGCCCAGCTGGCGTCGCGCCGCGGCGAGCAGCAGAAAACCATGCTGCTTGCGGTGATGAGCCACGAGGTGCGCAACGCGGTCAACGCCGTGGCATCGTCCATCGAGCTCGTCGCGCGCACGCCGCTCGAAGGCGCGCAGCGCGATCTCATGGCCATCGCCCAGTCCAGCACGCGCAACCTGCAAAGCCTGCTGCGCAGCGCGCTCGACTACACGCGCACCGAGACACAGGGGTTCACGCCCGACCTGGGCTCCTGCGATGCGCTGGCCGTGGCGCGCGAGGTCATCCAGGGCCAGCGCCAGGCCATCGACCAGAAGGGCCTGCAGGTGCGGCTCGACCTGCCCATGGGCGCGTTGCCATGGCTGCTCCTGGACGAAACGCGCCTGCGCCAGCTGCTGGAGAACCTGCTGGCCAACGCCGTCAAGTTCACCGAGCGCGGCCACGTGGGCATCGCGTTGTGGCAAAGCGTCTCCGGCGATGACGTGCGCCACCTGGTCGCCGAGGTGTTCGATACCGGCGCGGGCGTGCCCGCCGAGCGGCAGCGCCACCTTTTCCGGCCGTTTTCGCAAGCCCACGGCCAGCGGTCGCGGCGCCTCGGTGGCACCGGGTTGGGCCTGGGCATCTGCCGCGAGGTCGCCCAGCACCTGGGTGGCCGCCTGCGCTTCACCAGCGAGGAAGGCGTGGGCACCTCGGTGCGCATCGAACTGCCGACCAGCCTGGTGCCGGCCGCGCCGCTGCCCCGGCCCACGGCTCCGGGCGACGCCGAGCCACCGGCCGCGGGCGGCACCGTGCTGCTGGTGGAAGACCACCCGGCGAACCGGCAGATCATCGCCGCCCAGCTGCGCTTCCTCGGCTTCGATACCTTCGCGGTGGACCGCGGCCAGGCCGCGATCGATGCGTGGGTGCCCGGGCGGTTCGTGGCCGTGCTGCTGGATTGCCAGCTACCGGACATGCTCGGCTACGACATCGCCGCCGAGCTGCGCGCACGCGAGGAAGCATCGCGCAGCGCGCCGCTGCCGTTCATCGCCATCTCGGCCAACGACGATGCCGACCACTACCAGCGCTGCGCGGTGAGTGGCATCGACATCGTGATGGGCAAACCGCTCTCGCTCGATCGCCTCAGCGAGGCCCTTGAACGAGGCAAGGCGCGCCGCGCCGACGAGGCGGCAGCGCTGTTCCGGCACGAGGCGCAGGCCGACCTGGCCGCCCTGGAGCAGGCCCTCGCCACCGGCGCGACCACCGTGGCACGCCAGCGCCTGCACCGCGTGCATGGCGCGGCGCTGGTGCTGGGCCGGCGCGACCTCGAGCCCGCGCTGGCCGCGCTGGGCGACGCCCTGGCGCAAGGGGGCGATGTGGCCGCCGCCATGGCGAAGGTTCGCGCCATGCTTGGCTGACGCCCTTTAAACGCCGCGAAGGGTACCAATGTGGTTTGGGTTGTCCCCCACTCACCAGCGGAGTAGTCCCATGGCAAGCATCAATGCGGCGGCAAGCGGCACGTTCAGTATCGGCGGCGACCTCGAGGTCAACCGCCTCGGGTTCGGCGCCATGCGCGTCACCGGCAAGGGCATCTGGGGCGATCCGCCGGACCACGCCAAGGCCATCGCCGTCCTGAAGAAATTGCCTGAGCTTGGCATCAATTTCATCGACACGGCCGATAGTTACGGCCCCTTCGTGAGTGAGGACCTCATCCACGAAGCACTCCATCCCTATAAAGGCCTGGTCGTCGCCACCAAGGGTGGCCTCACCCGCCACGGCCCGGATATCTGGGCCCCCGTCGGCCGCCCGGAGTACCTGCGCCAGTGCGTGCTGATGAGCCTGCGCCGGCTCAAGGTCGATCGCATCGACCTGTGGCAGCTGCACCGCGTGGACGAGAAAGTGCCCGCCGACGAGCAGTTCGACGCCATCAAGCAGATGCAGGCGGAAGGCCTGATCCGCCACGCGGGCCTCTCGGAAGTGAAGGTGGAGCAGATCGAAGCGGCGCAGAAGTTCTTCAAGGTGGCCACGGTGCAGAACCTCTACAACCTCGGCAACCGCCAGAGCGAGGAGGTGCTCGATTACTGCGAGAAGCACAACATCGGCTTCATCCCCTGGTACCCGCTGGCCGCGGGTGCGCTGGCGAAAGAGGGCTCGGTGCTGTCGAAGATCGCCCAGAAGCTCGGCGCCACCAACGGCCAGGTGGCCCTGGCCTGGCTGCTGAGGCGCTCGAAGGTGATGCTGCCGATCCCCGGCACCGGTGACGCCGAACACCTGGCGGAAAACGTCAAAGGCGCCTCGCTCGAACTCTCGCAAGCTGACTTCGAAGCGCTCGAACACGCGGTGAAATAGCCCCTGTGCCCTGATGGCGGGCGCGGGCTTAACTGTGGGAGCGCGCTTGCGCGCGATGCTCTTCCGAAGAGCCATCGCGCGCAAGCGCGCTCCCACATCGTTAGGACACCCGGTCTAGTGGAGCTTTACCGGCGGGTAGGTTGTCCGGCGCAGGCGGTCGGCGAGCCATAGCGCCGTGGCGCGCACCCAGCCGTGCAGGGTCACGCGGTGCATCTGTTCCAGCGAGACATAGAGCATCTTCGCCAGCCAGCCGCGCAGCGGCAGCACCGAGCGGCCCGGCGGCACGCTGGGCACTTCGCCCGCCGCCTGCCGTGCGCCCAGCGATACCAGCGTGCCCTTGGCGTGGTAGCGGAACGGGGCGGTGGCGCGCCCCTCGACCAGCGCCGGCAAGGCCTTCGCCAGCCAGCTGGCCTGCTGGTGCGCGGCCTGTGCCGTCGGTGGTACCACCGTTCCCTCGGGGCTGGACGCCGCGAAGGCGCAGTCGCCGATGGCGTAGACATCCTCCACGCCCTTCGCCGCCAGGTGCGCGTCGACGATGATGCGGCGGTCGCGCGATAGCTCGAACGGCCCCAGCGTGGTCACGAATTCGTGGCCGACCACGCCGGCGGCCCATACCTGGATATCGCAGGGGATGTGCGCGCCATCGGTCAGCGTGAACGAGCCCTCCTGCACGGATTTGACGCCGACGCCGACGCGCACGTGCACGCCCATGTGCTCGAGGATGCGCTGGGCCCATGCCGATGTGCGTGGATCCACCGCAGGCAGCACGCGCGGGGCCATGTCCATCAGCGTGATATCGAGCTTGGTGGCCGGTGCCAGGCCGCCATAGCGGTGCATGTCGTTGAAGGCATGGTGCAACTCGGCGGCGAGCTCGACGCCCGTGGCCCCGGCGCCCACGATGCCGATGCGGATCTTGTGGCTTGGGTCGCCCGCCGTACGCAGCGCCAGCGCCAGGATGCGGCGGCGCAGGCGCACGGCCTGCGTGGGGCTGTCGAGCATGTCGCAGTAATCCAGCACGCCGGGCGTGCCGAAGTCGTTCACGCGGCTGCCGAACGCCAGCACTAGCGTGTCGTAGCCAAGCGTGCGGGCCGGCAGGATGAGTTCGTCGGTGCCCGGCAGGTGCACCTCGGCCAGCGCCACCTGCTTCGTCGCCGTATCGACCCGATGCACCGCGCCTGGCTCATAGCGATAGCCATGCGTCGTGCCGTGCGACAGGAACGGCACGGCTTCTTCGCCGTCGCCGAGCAGGCCGGCGGCGAGCTCATGCAGGCGTGGCTTCCAGAAATGGCTGGGGTCGCGGTCGACCAGCGCGACCTCGAACGCCGCCTGCTTGCCCAGCCGCGTGGCCAATTCAACGCCGGCGGCGCCGCCGCCGACGATCACTACCCGGTGTGTGCGTGTTGCCATGGAAACGCCTTGGTGGAAAGAAAGCTGATCATTGGCATGGAAGCATAGACACCACGGCGTGGGTTGCTTGCGAAGGCTTGCCCTTTGCTGTAAATCCAGCACGATGACACTGCGACTCCTCCGACGACGCACCTGAGCCCCCCGTGCCGCCCGGCGCGCCCGCGCCGCCGCCCGTTGTCCGTGTCCCTGGAACCCGCATGCTCCTGTCCCTGATATCGCAGGTGGACGAGGCCCTGGCCGTCGTCTTCCACGCCCTTGGCCTGCCGCCCCACCTTGCCCACGCCGAGCCCTCCGCCCGCCCCGCGCTGGGTGACGTGCAATGCCACGCCGCGCTGGCCGCCGCGCGTGTGCTGGGCCGGCCACCGCGCGCCATCGCCGACGACATCGCCGCCGCGTTGCGCGGCGATGCCCGTTTCGCCGCCGTCGAGGTGGCCGGGCCGGGCTTCGTCAACATCCGTTTCGCCGACACCTTCCTCGGCACCGCCGCCGCGGCGACCCTCGCGGACCCGCGCCTGGGCGTGGCGGACGAGGGGCAGGGCGCGCTGGTGGTGCTCGACTTCGGTGGCCCCAATGTCGCCAAGCCGCTGCACGTGGGCCACCTGCGCTCGCTGGTGCTGGGCGAGAGCCTGCGCCGCATCCTCGGCGCGCTGGGCTGGCGCACGCACGGCGACGCGCACCTGGGCGACTGGGGGCTGCAGATGGGCATGCTCAGCGCGGCGATCCGCCTGCGCGACCCGGCGATGCCGTACTTCACGGGTGCCGGGCCATATCCCACCAACGCCCCCGTGACGCTCGACGAGCTCGAACGGCTCTATCCGGAAGCGGCTGCCGCGTGCCGCGACGACCCCGCGCGCATGGCCGGCGCACGCGCGGATACCGCGGCGTTGCAGGCGGGTGATCCGGGCCTGCTCGCACTCTGGCACGCGCTGCGCCAGCTAAGCGTCGATGCGCAGGTACGCGATTTCGCCCTGCTGGGCGTGCATTTCGACGCGCTCGATGGCGAGAGCGATGTGCGCGACGCCATCGCGCCCTTGGTCGACGACCTGCGCGCGCGGGGCATCGCACGCGCCAGCGAGGGCGCGCTGGTCGTGGACGTGGCGCTGCCCGGCGATACCAGCGAGGTGCCGCCACTGCTGCTGGTCAAGGCCGACGGCGCGGCGCTCTACGCCACCACCGACCTGGTCACGCTGCAGGCGCGCGCCCGCATGCCGGGCCTGGCGAAGGTGGTGTATGTCGTGGACCAGCGCCAGGCCCTGCATTTCGAGCAGGTCTTCCGGGCCGCGCGGCGCGCGGGCATCGCCGATGGCGTCGACCTGGTGCATGCGGGGTTCGGCACGGTGAACGGCAAGGATGGCAAGCCGTTCAAGACGCGGCAGGGCGGCGTCGCGCGCCTGCGCGACCTGCTCGACGAAGCCGTCGAGCGGGCGGCCGAGCGCGTGGAAGCGTCAGCGCGCGTCGCGGTCGGCGAGCGGCCGGCCCTGGCGCGCAGCATCGGCATGGCCGCGGTGAAGTTCGCCGACCTCTCGGGTGACCGCGTATCGGGCTACGTGTTCGACGCCGAACGGCTGGTGGCCTTCGAGGGCAAGACCGGGCCCTACCTGCAGTACGCCGTGGTGCGGCTGCGCTCGCTGCTGGCCAGGGCCGCCGGCATGGCCGTCGGCCCGCCACATGCCACGCTGCCGGCGGAGCGCGAGCTGGTGCTCGCCTGCCTTGGCTTCGGCGCGAAGGTCTCCGAAGCCGGGCACCTGCTGCAGCCCGGCGTGCTTGCCGCATGGGCGCATGACATCGCCCAGCGTTTCAGCACGTTCTACGACCGCTGCGAGGTGCTGCGCGAGACGGACGAAACATGCCGCTCGCGCAGGCTCGGCATCTGCACGCTAACCCTGGCGGTGCTGGAACGCGCGGTGGCCCTGCTCGGCATCGACGTGCCAGCCCGCATGTAGCGAGTCATGCCTTCTCGTACGCGTCCACGGCATCCATCACGCGCGCCGAGTACACCAGTGCGGCGCCGGCGTTCAGGGCGATGGCGGTGCCCAGGGCCTCGGTGATCTCTTCCCGCGTGGCGCCCGCTTTCACGGCGGCGCCTGCGTGCACCGTGATACAGCCGTCGCAGCGCGACGTGACGGCGACGGCGAGCGCGATCAATTCGCGTGTCTTCGCATCGAGGTGGTTGGTCTTCGAACCGGCGTTCGACAAGGCGGTATAGCCCTGCACGGTGCCGGGGCTCAGTTTGCCGATCTCACCGATGCGGCCCATGAGTTCATCGCGGTAGGCAATCCAGTCAAGCATGGTCGTGGCTCCTTCGTGGGCGGCGCGGGGTGCGCCGTCCTGTGATGCCCATCTTGGCACCGCGCGCTGCGCCGCTGAATGCCGCAAACGCGCGCGTTTTGGCGAGTTCGTCTCACCCGGACAGAACGTCGCACCCTGCTGACATCTCGCGGCCGCGCGCGGCGCGCCTGCTACCCTCGCGCGCTGTTGAATCATCGAGACGGAGCTCTCATGCGCCAGCCGGAACCCTCGGCGCCCCGCCTTGGCTGCGCGGACTGCGGCCTCCATGCCATCTGCCTACCCGAAGGCGTCGACGAAGAGGGCCTCGCGCGGCTCGACCGCCTGACCCGCCAGCGCAGCACCTACCAGCGTGGCGAGCTCGTGTTCCGCCAGGGCCAGTCCTTCAACACGCTCTACGTCGTGCGCTCGGGCGCCGTCCGCGTGGCGATCGCCGACCCAAGCGGCGGCCGGCAAGTGCTCGGTTTCCGCCTGCCCGGGGAGATCCTCGGCATCGACGCGCTGCTCGACAACGCCCACCGCACCGACGCCACGGCGCTCGAACGCACCACGGTGTGCGAGGTGCCGTTCGCGCGCATCGAGGAACTGTTCCAGCTGCTGCCGTCGCTGCAGCGGAAGATGATGCGCGAGCTGGGCCGCGAGGTGGCCGCGGCCCAGCAGCACGCGCAGGCGATGGGGCGCTCGCAGGCGCTCGAGCGCGTGGCGATGTTCCTCAACGCGTTGCTGGTGCGCTACGACCGGCTTTCGCGCCCGACCGACCTGGTTCGCCTGCCCATGGGCCGCGGCGACATCGCGTGCTACCTCGGCATCGCCGTCGAAACCGTGAGCCGGGCGTTCGGCCGCATGGAGGAAAACGGCGTGATGGTGGCCAGCGGCCGCCACGTGCGCATCTTCCGCCGCGACCTGCTCGAAGCGTTGTGCACCGGCAAAGGCACGGGCCAGCGCAAGCGGCACTGAGCGGCCGCCCCTTGTCCCGTGGGGCAGGCATCCCGATACTGCCCGCACCATGGACGCCCTGACCCGACTCCTTGACCTTGCCCGCGTGCGCGGCGCGCTCGACCTGCGTTGCCAGCTGGCTGGCGGCTTCAGCCTCGACCACGCGGATGCCGGCCCGGGCGAGGCGCCCTTCCACCTGGTGCTCGCGGGCGAGGGCGTCATGGAGCTGCCGGGGCGGCGCACGCTGCCGATGCGCGCGGGCGATCTCATCGTGCTGCCGCACGGCACGTCGCACAAAGTGCGTGATGTGCGCGGCGTGCTCCACGACGCCCCCGTCGAAATCGACCGGGCCGGGCCGCTCACGGTGAAGCGCACGGCGGGCGACGGCGAGCCGCTCGACCTGCTGTGCGGGCGGTTCGTGCATGCGCCCGATGCGGGCCAGCTGCTGTTCGCGAGCCTGCCCGACGTGCTGCATGCTTCGCTTGCGGATTCACAGGGCATCGCCACGCTCGAGGCCATCGTCCACGTGCTGCGCGTGGAGGTGGGCGCGCTGGCACCCGGTGCGCTGGCGGTGGTCACCGCGCTCAGCCAGGCCTTGCTGGTGTTCGCCCTGCGTGCGCAGCTGGCGGCCGGGCACATGCCGCCGTCGTTGCTCACGCTGCTGGCCGAGCCGCGCCTGGGCCGCGCCATGCTGGCCATGCTGCGCGAGCCGGCGAAGGAGTGGACCGTGGAATCGCTGGCCGCGCAGGCGGCGATGTCGCGCGCCACGTTCGCGCGCCACTTCGAAGCGAAGGGCAAGCAATCGCCGCACGAGGTGCTCACGCTGTTGCGCATGCACCTCGCGGCGGAATACCTGCGCCGCGGTGAGCTCACGGCGGCGGCGGTGGCCGAGCGCGTGGGCTACAAATCCGAATCGGCGTTCGGCAAGACCTTCCTGCGGGTGATGGGCCAGACCCCCGCGCGGTTCCGCCGCGAGGCGCCGCTGGGCGGCTAGGGCTGGCGGGCCACGTGGCTGCGCCGGCGCGCGAGCCACTTGTCGAGTTCATTGGCGAAATTCTGCCTGTCGCGCGGGTGCATGGCGGCGGGGCCGCCCGTGTCGACGCCCGCGCCACGTAGCTCTTCCATGAAATTGCGCATGGAGAGGCGCGCGGCGATGGTCTCGCGGGTGAACAGCTCGCCCCGGGGGTGCAACGCCAGCGCGCCTTTTTCGATGGCGAACGAAGCGAGCGGGATATCCTGGGTCACCACCAGGTCGCCCGGCTGCACCCGGCGCACGATCTCGTCATCGGCCACGTCGAAGCCGCCGGGCACCTGGATCGAGCGGATGTATTTCGACGCTGGCGTGCGGATCCACTGGTTCGCCACCAGGGTGACCTCGACCTGCTCGCGCTCGGCCGCACGGAAGAGGATGTCCTTGATGACGTTGGGGCAGGCGTCGGCGTCAACCCAGATATTCATGGCAGTTCGGTGATCCAGCGTTCAAGCGAGAGGGGGATCGTCGCCATCGCGCCGCCCCCGGTCAAGCCGGGCCGCGGGAAAACTTGCTGTTGTGGGAGCGCGCTTGCGCGCGATCGCGCGCAAGCGCGCTCCCACAACACCAAGGGCGCAAGACGCGGATGGCCGGGTTTTGCGCGTGGGTGGAGCATGGAGCCATCACCCAAGGAGACACCCCCATGGCTTATCGCATCCGCGGCATCGATCCTTCGCCGTTCGTTTCCCTCTACGGGCTTACCGAAGCCGAACTGCACGCGCGTGGTGCCCTGCGCCGCGTGGCCACCGACGACACCGGCTACCCGGAGCGCATCGAACTGCGCAACGCCAGCAAGGGTGATTCGCTGTTGCTGGTGAATTACACGCACCAGCCGGCAGCCGGGCCTTACCATGCGAGCCACGCGGTGTTCTTGCGGGAAGGGGCGATGGAAGCCGTGCAGGTTGTCGACGAGGTGCCGGAGGTGTTGGCCTGCCGCATGATTTCGCTGCGGGCCTTCACGAAGGATGACCTCATCGACCATGCCGTGCTGGTGGATGGGCGGCAGCTGGATGAGGCGATCCGGCGGATGCTTGGGGTGCAAAGCGTGGCGTACGTGCATGCGCACTACGCGGCGTATGGTTGTTTTGCGGCTTACGTCGACCGCCATTGATTTGGGGGGCGACGACGGCCCCCTGTAGGAGCGCGCTTGTGGGGTGA
>NZ_JZRB01000084.1 GCF_000964085.1 Luteibacter yeojuensis | reverse complement strand
GCCCACTCCGTGGGCGACAGCTCTCGCGAGCCACGCCCATCGCGTGGCGTTGTCGCGAACAGCGTCGCCTGCCGGGCAGGCTCCTGCAGGTAGCGAGCACCTTGAGGTTGCTGGTCAGCGAATTATCCGCATCGCGGCGGAGGGCCGCGCTTGACCAACGACACTTTCGGGGTGGGGTGACCTGTGCGTAATAACCATGTTCTGACGAAGAAAACGCTTGCTCTTGCCATCTGTACCGCGGTTGGCCTGCTTGCCATGCCCGCGTTCGCGCAGCAGGCGGCACCGGCCGATGCACCGGCGCAAAAGAGTGACAAGGAGAAGGCGGACAAAGACAAGGCGGTGCAGATGAAGGCGCTCAGCGTCGTCGCCAACCGCTACGAAGCCACCAGCATCCGCATGGACTCGGTGAACACCGTGGACGTGCTTTCGGCGAAGGACCTGCAAAACACCGCTGTGCATAACGTGGCCGAAGCGCTCGGTTTGATGTCCGGCGTGAATGTCACCACCACGGGCACGGGTTACTTCGGCGGCGTGGATGGCGCGGCGCGCGGCGAGGGTATGTTCGCCTCGGTGCGCGGCCTGCCATCCGAGTACAACGTCAACCTGGTGAACGGCAGCAACGTGGCGCAGGGCATGCCGTACAGCCGCAGCGTGCAGCTCAGCCTGTTGCCGCCGTCGGGCCTGCAGACCATCGTGCTCAACAAGACCAGCACGGCCGACATGGATGGCGATGCCATCGGTGGCACCATCGATTTCCGCACGCCCAGCGCGTTCGATTTCAAGAAGGATTTCAGCGGCAGCATCACGGCCAGCGGCCGCGTGGAGAGCCGTGCCCGCGATTACGGCGGCAGCGGCCTTGGCAGCGGCCTGGCCGGTGAGCTGCAGACCAAGTTCGGCGAGCAGAAGCAGTTCGGCTTCTACATCAGCGGCTATTACGACTACCGCAACATCGCGAACAGCGAGATCGGCGCGGCCGAGAGCGCCTCGAACGACGGTTCCTGGGCGTTCCTGCATGCCACCGCCGAGGGGGACAACGCCCCGGGCTACGACCCGCAGCACAACCTCACCAGCATCGGCACCAATGTCGGCATCGCATCGGGCTTCGAGCGCCGCTACGGCGGCAACATGTCGTTCGACTGGAACGTGGACCCGACGCTGCACGCGTACGCCAAGATGTCGTACGCCTATGCGCTGACCGAGCAGAACACCACGTACAACCAGCTGCTGCCGCAGGATGTCACCTACGTGCCGACGGCCACGCCGGGCGTCTACAGCCCCAACATCGGGCGCATCGCCAACCGCTTCTGGTTCGAGACCAACCCCGAGCGCGCGGACCTGGCCACGATCCAGCTGGGTGCCGACAAGACGGCCGGCGGCTGGACCATCTCGCCGAATGTGTTCTGGAGCATCGGCCGCAACGACCGCCCCGAGCACGTCGAAATCGATGGCCGCGAGGATAAGTACTCGCAGGATAACTTCGCCTACAACCAGAGCTCGCTGCTCAGCTATGGCGGCAGCCACTTCCCGTACCCTTCGCTGACGCCGGCGCTGCTCAACTCGGTCAATAACATCCAGAACATGTGGGCCAACGATTACGGCGAGGTCACCAAGATCCGTTCCGGTCAGAAGCGTGGCGGCGCCAAGCTCGACCTGCGCTACGACTTCGAGGATGGCCCGGTGCAGAGCGTGAAGTTCGGCGTGAAGTACAGCGACAGCTCGCGCAACTTCACCAACCGCGACTGGTCCACGGGCGGCATCAACGACGGCACCACCACGCTGGACGACCTGGGCATCTTCAAGGGGTACTACAACCAGATTTTCCCGGGCAAGTTCGCCTGGCGCACGCCGGACGTGAGCCGTGCCGCCGTGGCCGCGCTCATCGACGGGCACGTGCAGCCGTCCGACCTGGATACCTGCAGCCAGCTCGACTACAACAACTT
>NZ_JZRB01000083.1 GCF_000964085.1 Luteibacter yeojuensis | reverse complement strand
CTTGCGGCAACACCCATCGCGCGCAAGCGCGCTCCCACATCGATAGAGAGCGGCTTCGTCAGCCCTTGTTCTTTAGCTTCGCGACGAGTGCGTGCAGCGTAGCCTGCGTTTCCTGCGCGAAGAAATCATCGATGAAACCCTCGTCCAGCAGGCCGTTCGTATCGCCCCATACCTCGAGCAAATCGGCACGGGCGATGGCGCGGGTGCGCAGCATGGCGTGCGGCGGTGATTTCAGCAGGTCGGCCAGCCACAGCACCGAACGCGTGACCACCTGCTCGAGTGCGGCCAGTTCGTCGACAAGGCCGATGGCGTGTGCGGTTTCCGCGTCCACCATCGCGCCTGCCACCATAAGGCGCTCGGCGCGGTAAGTGCCGACGATGCGGCGCATGGCGAACTGGATGGGGCCCGGCACCGACAACCCCACCTGCACCTCGTTGAGGCCGATGCGGTATACCCCGTGCGCCATCACGCGGTAATCCGCGAAGAGCGCCAGCACGGCGCCACCCGCCGGGCTATGGCCAGTGATAGCGGCAACGACGGGTACGGGCGAGGCGGCGATCGCACCGCAGAGCGCGAAGAAATCGTTCCAGAATGCGTGCACCCCACCGCGGTCGAGCTGGAGCAGCGCGGGCACGTCGACGCCCGCTGAAAACAAACCCTGGGCACCCGAAAGTACAATGCCGCGGGCGCCGTTCAGGGGCGCCTGGGTGATGGCCTCGCGCAGGGCATTCACCAGCGTGGGGTCGAGGGCGTTCACGGGCGGCCGCGCCATGCGGATTTCGTGGATATCGCCGTCGTGGGGAAGGATGTCTAGCATGGGTGGCCTCAGGTTAGCGGGGGCGGATATCCGCGTCCGTCCAGGTGTAGCGTACGGCGAAGTCGAGGGTGGCGCTGCCGTTGGCCGGCACGTCCACCTTGAATTCGAGCAGCTCGGGGGTGGCCTTCGAGGGCTTCACCGACGACGAGGCGAGGGCCCAGGCGCGCCACCGGTTGGGGCGCTCGCGCACCGTGACCGTGCGCTTCGCGTCGCCGGCGTTGGTGAGCGTGATGCGGGTGCCCTCGTCGATCTGGTGGCCCGCGACGTTGAACGCCGTCTGCTCGCGCTTCGCCCGCAGGTCGAACGCGTTGCCGAGCGATACCGTGGCATCCTCGTTCTTCGGCGTGTCTTCGACGCGGCCTTCGCCGAGCAGCTCGGCATTGCCGTCGCGGTCGGTGGTCAGCACGCGCACGTAGCCGGCGGGGAGACTGTCGAACGCCTTGAAGCGCAGGCTGGTGACGATGGGCGTGCCATCTTCGGGCACACCCGGGTCCTGCTCCACGCGGGGGCTGCCGTTGTAGAAGCGGGTGCCGGCGTCGTAGACCGCCTCGCGGCTACACGCCAGCGTGTGGCGGTCGTACAGCGGCGCCTGCGTGACGCTGCCGTCGGGCAGGTCCACCGCGTGCGGCAGCGTATACGTGCGGAGGTCGCCCAGGCTGGCCTGGCGCATGTCGTCGCCGGCGGCGTCCATGGCCTTCATCGCCACCGGCGCCCGGGCCATCATCATGCGCGGCGGCGGCACCGACTTGGCGCGCTGGGCGTCACCCGCCACGAGCTTCAGGGCCACGTCGTGCCAGTCGCGGCCGCTGCGGTTGGCGATGCTGGCGTTCGCATCGAAGGCCATGTTGCAGGCCCCGCCGGGCGCCAGCGTGGCCACGTAGGCGCCGCGCCAGCCGAGGCCGGTGGTGGGGTAATCGAGTTGTGCTGTGGTCTTGCCGGCGCTGCCGCCGTCGACACGCACCTGCAGCGTGGAGCCACGCGCGACATCGTCGACACCGGTGACGCGCAGCGCCGAATAGTCCTTGACCACGGTGAGCTGGCCGGTGCCATCGCGCAGCACCATGGGGTTGCCGCCACGGACGAGGGTGCCTTTCGCGAGCTCCTGCCCCGTGCTGCCCACGACCTGCACGTCGTGGCCGACCAGGCCGGCCACGGCGCCGTCGAATCCCTGGCCCAGCAGCAGGCGCTGCGACACCACACGCGTGCCCTTGCCGGGAAAGCGCAGCGTGAGCGCTTCGCTGTCGAGCGCGGCGGGCAGGCCACCGATGGAAAGATCCTGCGTACCGCCCTTCAGGTCGAACGCGCGGCGCTCGTGGACCACGGCATAGCCATCGTTTGAAACGGCGTCGCCCGTGGCCTGGAAGAGCTGGTCGCTGTCGGCCCGGTAGAGGGTGAGCGCGGTGGGCTCATCGGCGGCGTAGGCGGGCAGGGTGACGGCGCAGGCGACGGCCAGCGCGAGGATGCGGTTCATGGGTCTCTCTCCGTGTAGATCGCCAGCGGATCATAGCGGCACGAGGGATGAACACGATCTGATTGAAACTGTGGGAGCGCGCTTGCGCGCGATGGGGGTTCTGGCGAGCACCCATCGCGCGCAAGCGCGCTCCCACAGAGGGCTTCCCCATAGAAGGGTTCCCCACAGAGGGCTTCGGGTTAGCGTTGCGCGGCGTCGCGGATGGCCTGGGGCAGGGCGACGGGGCGGCCGGTCTTCGTGTCGATCCACACCATGGTGACGCTGCCGTCGGCATGGATGCGCGTGGCGTCCTGGCTGTCGACGATGCGGTGGCCGACGGTCATCGAACTGCTGCCGATGCGGTTCACGTAGAGCTCGATCTGGATATCCGCGGGCCACTCGATGGGCAGGCGATAGTTGATCTCGCTATGCGCCATCACCGGCGCGGCCTCCGGGCTGTACCAGGGGTCGGGCAGGTTCATGAGCCACTTCAGGCGGGCTTCCTGCAGGTAGACCAGGTAGTTCGAGTTATTGACGTGGTTATAGGCGTCGAGATCCTGCCAGCGCACGTCCATCGGCGTGATGAAGATGGGCTGCGGCGCGGGCGTCTTGGCGGCTTCGGTGCTCATGCGGTCTTTTTCTTCTTCGCGGCAGGCGCCGCTTTCGTGGTGGCTTTTTTCGCTGGAGCCGGCGCCGCCTTGGCGGCGGCCTTCTTCGCGGCGGGCTTCGTGGCCGCGGGCTTCGCGGTGGCCGGCGTGGCACCCGGCTTCAGGTGGGGCAACAGGAAGCGGCCGGTATGCGATGCCTTCGTCGCGGCCACCTTTTCAGGCGTGCCGCTGACGAGGATCTGGCCGCCGCCCGCGCCACCCTCGGGGCCGAGGTCGACCAGCCAGTCGGCGGTCTTGATCACGTCGAGGTTGTGCTCGATGACGACCACCGTGTTGCCGTGCTTCACCAGCGTGTGCAGCACGTCGAGCAGCTGCTCGATGTCATGGAAGTGCAGGCCGGTGGTCGGTTCATCGAGGATGTAGAGCGTGTTGCCCGTATCGCGCTTGGACAATTCCTTCGAGAGCTTCACGCGCTGCGCCTCGCCGCCTGACAGCGTCGTGGCGCTCTGGCCGAGCTTGATGTAATCCAGGCCCACGGCACGCAGCGTTTCGAGCTTGCGGGCGATGACCGGCACGTTCTCGAACAGCTTGAACGCGTCTTCCACCGTCATGTCGAGCACGTCGGCGATGGTGTGGCCCTTGTAGAGCACCTCGAGCGTTTCGCGGTTGTAGCGCTTGCCGTGGCACACGTCGCAGGGCACGTATACATCGGGCAGGAAGTGCATCTCCACCTTGATCATGCCGTCGCCCTCGCACGCCTCGCAGCGGCCGCCGCGGACGTTGAAGCTGAAGCGGCCCGGTGTGTAGCCGCGCGAGCGGGCCTCGGGCACCTGCGCGTAGAGCTCGCGCAGCGGCGTGAACAGGCCCGTGTAGGTGGCCGGGTTGGAACGCGGCGTGCGGCCGATGGGCGATTGGTCGATATCGACGACCTTGTCGAACAGGTCGAGCCCCTCGATGGATTCGTACGGCGCCGGTTGCTCGCTGGCGCCGTTCAACTGCATGGCGGCGATGCGGTAGAACGTGTCGTTGACCAGCGTGGATTTGCCCGAGCCCGAGACGCCCGTGACGCAGGTGAACGTGCCGACCGGCACGCGCAGGTCGACGTCCTTCAGGTTGTTGCCCGTGGCGCCCTTCAGTTCCACCCATTGGCCGTCCTTCGCCTCGCGGCGCTTGGCGGGCACCTTGATGCCGCGTTCGCCGCTGAGGAACTTGGCCGTGACCGACGTGGGTGACTTCATCAGCTGCGCGAGCGTGCCCTCGCCGACGATGGCGCCGCCGTGCACGCCTGCGCCCGGGCCGATGTCCAGGAGGTGGTCGGCCGCGCGGATGGCGTCCTCGTCGTGTTCCACCACGATGACGGTATTGCCGAGGTCGCGCAGGCGCGTGAGCGTGCCCAACAGGCGCTCGTTATCGCGCTGGTGCAGGCCGATCGAGGGCTCGTCGAGCACGTACATGACGCCGACGAGGCCCGCGCCGATCTGGCTGGCAAGGCGGATGCGCTGCGCTTCGCCGCCCGAGAGCGAATCGGCCTGGCGATCGAGCGTGAGGTAGTTGAGGCCCACGTCGTTGAGGAACGTGAGGCGCTCGCGGATCTCCTTGATGATCTTCACGGCGATCTCGCCGCGCCAGCCCGTGAGCTGCAGCGTGGCGAAGAAGTCCAGCGCCATGTCGATGGCGAGCCCGGTGATCTCAGGGATGGCCTTGTCGGCCACGAACACGTTGCGGGCCGACGGATTGAGGCGCTGGCCGCCGCAATCCGGGCACGGGTGGTCGGCGATGTAGCGCGCCAGTTCCTCGCGCACGGCCGCGGATTCGGTCTCGCGGTAGCGGCGCTCGAGGTTGTTGATGATGCCCTCGAACTTGTGTTCGCGGGTGACCTTGCCACCGCGGTCGGTGATATAGCGGAACGGGATGAGTTCCTTGCCCGAGCCATACAGCACCGCGTTCTGCTGCGCCTTGGTGAGCTGGCGCCACGGGGCCTCCGGGTCGAAGCCGTAATGCTTGGCCAGCGACAGGATCATCTGGAAGTAATACGCGTTGCGGCGATCCCAGCCGCGGATGGCACCGCCGGCGAGGCTGAGCTCGGGGTGGCCCACGACGCGTGCGGGGTCGAACACCTGGGTGACGCCCAGGCCATCGCAGGTGGGGCAGGCGCCCACGGGCGAGTTGAACGAGAACAGGCGGGGCTCGAGCTCGGGCAGCGAGTAATCGCACAGGGGGCACGAGAAGCGCGACGAGAACAACTGCTCGCTGGCCTTGGCGTCGTCCATGTCGACGAGGATGACGATGCCGTCGCCCAGGCGCAGGGCCGTTTCAAACGACTCGGCCAGGCGTTGCTTGATATCCTCGCGCGGGCGGAACCGGTCGATCACCGCCTCGATGGTGTGCTTCTGGCGCAGCGTGAGCGGCGGCACGGCGTCGAGGTCGTGGACCTCGCCGTCGACGCGGGCGCGCACGAACCCCTGTGCGCGCAGTTGTTCGAACACCTGCACGTGCTCGCCCTTGCGTTCGCGGATGACCGGCGCCAGCAGCATCCAGCGCTTGTCGGCGTCCAGGGCCAGGGCGGTATCCACCATCTGGCTCACGGTTTGCGCCTCGAGCGGGATGCCGTGGTTCGGGCAGCGCGGGGTGCCGACACGCGCATAGAGCAGGCGCAGGTAGTCGTACACCTCGGTGATGGTACCGACGGTGGAGCGGGGGTTATGCGACGTCGACTTCTGCTCGATCGAGATGGCCGGGGAGAGGCCCTCGATGGTGTCGACGTCCGGCTTCTCCATCATCGAGAGGAACTGGCGGGCATAGGCCGACAGCGACTCGACGTAGCGGCGCTGGCCTTCGGCGTAGATGGTGTCGAAGGCGAGCGACGATTTGCCGGAACCGGACAGCCCCGTAATGACAATGAGCTTGTCACGGGGCAGGTCGAGGTCGATATTCTTGAGATTGTGCGTGCGGGCGCCGCGGATGCGAATGCTGTCCATGTGCCGACGTAAATGGGGGAAGAAGGGGACTATACCAAGGGCGTCAAGCCTTCATGCCGCCTGCACTTGTGACGGTTCATCACAGGCGTTGTGTCGGTTCGGTCGCCACCGGCGCTACCATGGCCGGGCCCCGGGGAGGGGCAGGTCACACTACCGTGAAGAGGACATATGCATGCGTAACTGGAAAGGGATCGCCGCCGGCCTGGTGCTGGCGACCTGCGCGGGCCAGGCCATGGCCGCACCGCCCAGCGAGGCGCAGGTGCGCCAGCTGATGGATGCCGTCGGCATGGGCCGCATGCTGAGCCAGATGAACAGCCAGATGGCTGGCGTCATGGCCAACGCGCTGCCTTGCGTGCCAGCCAGCTATTGGCAGGGGTTCGTCGACGCCAACGCCACCAACCAGCTCATCGGCCGCATGGTGCCGGTGTACCAGAAGCACTTCACCGCCGAGGACATCGACGGCTTGCTCAAGTTCTACAAGAGCCCGCTGGGCCAGAAGGTCATCACCCAGATGCCGGCGACCATGGCCGAGGGCATGCAGGTGGGCAAGCAGTGGGGCCAGGAGCGCGGCCAGCAGATGATCAGCCAGCTGCAGAGCCAGGGCACCCTGAACGCTCAGGGCCAGTGCCCCGCCACGGGCGCGGCCGCCAAGCCCGCCCCGGCCCCGGCTCCCGCCCCCTCGAAGAAGAAGTAGGAGCCCACCCTCGTGGGCGACAGCTTTTCGCGACCACGCAACACGGCCTCGGCGGTGGGGCGAAAGGCTGTCGCGCACGGAGTGCGCATCCTACATATGCTGCAAGTTATTGATGTATATGGTTTTGGCCGCATTGGTCAAGGTTTGGCCATAAAGTAACCCGCTGATTGACCTTGCCTTTTGGCTCCCGCTATAATTCGCGGTTCGTAACACCCGCAACACCCCTAAAAAGAACTACATAACCAGGAACAGTCATGAGCTACGCAGTCATTAAGACCGGTGGCAAGCAGTACCGCGTGATGCAGGGCGAAGTCCTGCGCGTGGAGCTGCTCCCCGCCGAAGTCGATTCGACCTTCACGTTCGACGAGGTCCTCCTCATCGGCGAAGGCGAGTCGATCACCGTTGGTGCCCCGCTCGTCGCCGGCGCCACCGTCAGCGCCAAGGTCGTCAAGCACGGCCGCGCCGACAAGATCCGCATCATCAAGTTCCGTCGTCGCAAGCACTACAAGCGCACGCAGGGTCACCGTCAGCATTTCACCGAAATCGAGATCACGGGCATCAACGCCTGAGTCGCCGGAGGATATGAGTCATGGCACATAAAAAAGGCGTAGGTTCCAGCCGTAACGGTCGCGATTCGAACCCGAAGTACCTCGGTGTGAAGATCTACGGCGGCCAGGCTGTCGAAGCCGGTAACATCATCGTCCGCCAGCGTGGCACCAAGTTCCACGCCGGCGTGGGCGTCGGCCTCGGCCGCGACCACACCCTGTTCGCCCTGGTCGATGGCACCGTTGCCTTCAAGACCCGCGGCGACAAGGGCCGCAAGTTCGTCGACGTCGTCCAGGCGTAAGCCGCCCCGTCGCGATAACGAAGGCCCCGCCCAACGGCGGGGCTTTTCGTTTGTAAGGCTCCCCCTTTCTTCCCAGGTTGTCCCCATGAAATTCGTCGACGAAGCGCAGATTCGAGTCACGGCCGGTAGCGGCGGCAACGGCTGCGCAAGCTTTCGCCGCGAAAAATTCATCCCGTTCGGCGGCCCTGATGGTGGCGACGGCGGCGATGGTGGTTCGGTGTGGCTCGTGGCCGACGAGGGCCTGAACACGCTCGTCGATTTCCGCCACATGCGCCAGTTCAAGGCGCCGCGCGGCCAGAACGGCATGGGCAGCCAGATGTACGGCAAGGGTGGCGAGGACATCGAGATCCGCGTGCCGGTCGGCACGGTGGTCACCAACGTCGACACCGATGAAGTCATTGGCGACCTCACCGCCAACGGCCAGCGCCTCAAGGTCGCCGAAGGCGGCCGGGGTGGCCTCGGCAATATCCATTTCAAGAGCTCGGTGAACCGCGCGCCACGCAAGGCCACGCCCGGCACACCGGGCGAAGTGCGTGACATCAAGCTCGAGCTGCGCCTGCTGGCCGACGTGGGCCTGCTCGGTTTCCCGAACGCGGGCAAGAGCACCTTCATCCGCGCCGTCTCGGCGGCGACGCCGCGCGTGGCTGATTACCCGTTCACCACGCTGCACCCGAACCTGGGCGTGGTGCGCATCGGCACCGACCAGAGCTTCGTCGTCGCCGATATCCCCGGCATCATCGAGGGTGCGGCCGAGGGCGCGGGCCTGGGTATCCAGTTCCTCCGCCATGTATCGCGCACCAGCCTGCTGTTGCACGTGGTGGATATCCGTCCCATCGACGGTTCCGATCCGGTGGAGCAGGTGCAGACGATCGAGCGCGAGCTGGCCAGCTTCGATACCGAGCTGGTCGACCGCCCGCGCTGGCTCGTCATCAACAAGATGGACGTGTTCGACGACGAGGATGAGCTCGAGGCCGCGGCCAACGACATCGTCCTGCGCCTTGGCTGGACCGCCCCGTCGTTCCTCATTTCCGCCGCCGGCCAGCAAGGCACCCGCGAGGTCTGCCTGCAGGTGCAGCAGTTCTTCGACGCCGAGCGCGCCGCGCGCAAGCTGGACCAGGAAGCGATCGACGACGTGCGCATGCGCGGCGAATAAAGCCGGCTCTTCTGCGTGGCTTCCCTGTGGTGTGGGAGCCAGCTTGCTGGCGATGGGCTACAAAAAAGCCGGCTTGCGCCGGCTTTTTCGTGAACAGCGGTGTCGCGCAGGCGTTAAGCCAGGTCGCGGATCTTCGCGTTCAGGCGGCTCTTGTGGCGAGCGGCCTTGTTCTTGTGGATGAGGCCACGGGCGGCGTAGCGGTCCATGACCGGCACGGCGACGGCGTAAGCCGACGTGGCGGCGGCCTTATCCTTGGCGTCGATCGCCTTGACGACCTTCTTCAGTGCGGAACGCACCATGGAACGCGCGCTGACGTTGCGCAGACGGCGCTGCTCCGACTGACGCGCACGCTTCTTCGCGGACTTGATGTTGGCCAAGGTAAAGCTCCAGAGTTCGGTGGGTTTTAAAAAAGACGCCCATTGTGCGGCCAAAATGGGGCCGCGTCAATAGGTTAGGCCCCGCGCGGGAGGGCCCGACGGGAGGTGGCCGCCCGGGCTGCCCGGGAAAAACCAGAACGGGGACTGTCCCGCGCCCGGCCGCCTTTGTCAAACTAGGGGTTTACCGCCACACCAGGTACGGATGAAAACCCCCAGCCTCTTGCGCGGCATGCTGTCCTTCAGCGGCATGACCATGGTCTCGCGCGTCCTCGGCCTGGTCCGCGACATGGCCATCAACGCGTCGTTCGGCGCCAATGCCGCCACCGACGCCTTCTGGGTGGCCTTCCGCATCCCCAACTTCATGCGTCGCCTGTTCGCCGAGGGTTCGTTCTCCACGGCATTCGTGCCCGTGTTCACCGAGGTCAAGGAAACCCGGCCGCACGGCGACCTTAAAGAACTGATGGCGCGCACCTCGGGCACGCTGGGTGGCGTGCTGCTGGTGATCACCGCCATCGGCATCATCTTCGCGCCCCAGGTCACCGCGCTGTTCTCGCCCGGCGCGGTCGAAACGCCTGAGAAGTTCAAGCTCACGGTGAACCTGCTGCGGCTGACGTTCCCGTTCCTGCTGTTCGTGTCGCTCACGGCGCTGAGCGGCGGCGCGCTGAACAGCTTCCATCGCTTCGGCCTGCCGGCGCTGACCCCCGTCATCCTCAACCTGTGCATGATCGCCGGTGCCCTGTGGCTGGCGCCGAAGCTGCACACGCCGATCATGGCGATGGGGTGGGCCATCCTTATCGCCGGCTTCCTGCAGCTGATGTTCCAGCTGCCGTCGCTGCGCCAGCTCGACCTGCTGGCGCTGCCGCGCTGGGGCTGGCACTCGCCCGACGTGCGCCGGATCATGCGGCTGATGGTGCCGACGCTGTTTGGCTCGTCGGTGGCGCAGATCAACCTGTTGCTGGATACCGTCATCGCCTCGTTGCTCATCGCGGGCTCGCAGAGCTGGCTGTCACAGGCCGATCGCTTCCTCGAGCTGCCGCTGGGCGTGTTCGGCGTGGCGTTGGGTACCGTGATCCTGCCGTCGCTGTCGCGGCACCACGTGGGCAGCGACCGTGACGGTTTCTCCCGCGCGCTCGACTGGGGCCTGCGCACCACGCTGCTCATCGCCGTCCCGGCGATGTTCGCGCTGATGATCCTGTCGTTCCCACTGGTGGCCACCATTTTCCAGCATGGCCGGTTCACGCCGTTCGACACGAAGATGGCCTCCATGTCGATCTCGGCGCTGAGCTTCGGCCTGCCGGCGTTCGCCCTGGTGAAGGTGGTGCTGCCGGCGTTCTATGCCCGCAAGGATACGAAAACCCCGGTACGCGCCGGCGTGGCCTCGCTCGTATCGAACATGGTCTTCAACGTGCTGTTCCTCGCGCTGCTGTTCTTCCTGTGGGCGAGCCCGGCGCAAAAGGCCGGTTCGTGGATGCAGGCGCTGGCCAGCATCCCGGGCCTGCACATGGCGCTTGGCATGGCCAGCGCGCTGGCCAGCTACATCAACCTGGGCCTGCTGTGGCGCTGGCTGGGCAAGGCGGGCGTCTACGAGATGCAGCCGGGGTGGGGCCGCCACCTGGTCCGCCTGGCCGTCGCGTGCGCCGTCATGTGCGGCGTGCTTGTGGCCGGCCTGTACCTTTGGCCGGAGTGGGGTGACGTCGAAAAGTGGGTGCGTGTATGGCGCCTGGCGGTGCTGGTGTGCGCCGGCGGCGGCGCCTATGTCGCGGCCCTGTTCGCCATGGGCTTCCGCCTGCGCGAGCTCCGCGCCCGGTAAACGGACGGTATCCGACCTCTGTGGGAGCGCGCTTGCGCGCGACGGGGGTTGTGGCGAGCACCCATCGCGCGCAAGCGCGCTCCCACGCAGGGGCGCGCAAACCGCATTGTGCGGCGCAATGGGGCGGCTATACTGGCCCGATGGCTTTTATTCCGCATCGACCCCAAGGCGGCCGCGCATGACGCTGCGACTCCATCGCGACGTGGCTGGCCCCTGCCTCGCGCCCGAGGGCAGCGTGGTGGCCATCGGCGCCTTCGACGGCCTGCACCTGGGCCACCAGGCCATCCTGGCCGAGGTGCGCCAGCGTGCGGCCGCGCGGGGCCTCGCGCCCGCCGTCATCACCTTCGATCCGCTGCCGCGCGCCTTCTTCTCGAAGGAGCCCGTGCCGCGCCTGTCGGGCATGCGCGAAAAGGCCGAGGGCATGGCCGCGGCGGGCGTCCGCGAGCTGCTTTCGCTGCGTTTCGACGAGGCGCTCACCCGCATGGCCGCCGAGGACTTCGTCCGTGACGTCATCGTGGGCCGCTTCGCCGCCCGCGAGGTGTGGGTGGGCGAGGACTTCCGCTTCGGCCACCGCCGCGGCGGCGATTTCGCCCTGCTGCAGGCCATGGGCGCCGAACTGGGCTTCACCGCCCACGCCGTGGCCGCGGTGCTGGTCGATGGCGAGCGGGTCTCGTCGTCGAAGGTACGCACGCTGCTGGCGGAAAGCCGCTTTGCCGACGCCACGACACTGCTGGGCCGCCCGTTCGTCATCGACGGCCACGTGGAGCACGGCAAGCAGCTCGGCCGCGAGCTGGGCTACCCCACGGCCAACGTGCACCTGCGCGACCGCGTCAGCCCCATCCAGGGCATCTTCGCGGTGCGCATCGGTATAGGTGACGGCCCCTGCAGCTGGCCGGGCGTGGCCAGCCTCGGGTTCCGGCCCACGGTAAACGAGGTGCGCGAGCCGCTGCTCGAAGCCCACCTGTTCGATTTCTCAGGCGATCTCTACGGCCAGCGCATCGGCGTGGAGTTCGTCCGCAAGCTCAGGGACGAGGAAAAATTCGACGGCCTGGACGCCCTGGTCGCGCAGATGCGCCAGGACGAACGGGACGCCCGGCAGGCCCTGGGGATGAACCCCATCCTTGCCGATGCATGACACACCACGGTTGCCAGCGATGACCCAGGACTACAAGAACACCATCAACCTGCCGCAGACGGATTTCCCGATGCGCGGCGACCTGCCCAAGCGCGAGCCCACCTGGCTGGCGAGCTGGGAGCGTGTCGGCCGCTATGCGCAGATCCAGGAAAAGACCGCCGGCCGCGACAAGGTGTTCGTGCTGCACGACGGCCCCCCGTACGCCAACGGCGCCATCCACCTGGGCCATGCGGTCAACAAGGTGCTGAAGGACGTCATCGTCAAGTCGAAGCTCATCGCCGGCTACCGCGCGCCCTATGTGCCAGGCTGGGATTGCCACGGCCTGCCGATCGAAATCGCCATCGAGAAGAAGTTTGGCAAGGCCGGCGACAAGCTCGATGCCGCCGCTTTCCGCCAGAAGTGCCGTGAGTACGCGCTGGCGCAGATCGACCTGCAGCGCACCGATTTCAAGCGCCTCGGCGTGCTCGGCGATTGGGAGCACCCCTACCGCACGCTCGATTTCACCTACGAGGCCGACATGATCCGCGCGCTGGCGCGCATCGTGTCGAACGGCCACGTGGTGCGCGGCGCCAAGCCCGTCTACTGGTGCTTCGATTGCGGCTCGGCGCTGGCCGAGGCCGAGATCGAATACGCCGACAAGACCTCGCCCGCCGTGGACGTGGCCTACGACGCCGTATACCCGAAGGAGATGGGCGCCGAGTTCGGCGTCGATGTCGGTGACGCGATCGTCGCCGTGCCGATCTGGACCACCACGCCGTGGACGCTGCCGTCCAGCCAGGCCGTGTCGCTTGGCGGCGAGATCGAATACGCGCTGGTCGAAGGCCCCGCCCGCGACGGCAGGCGCGTGCTGCTCGTCATCGCTTCGGCGCTGGCGGAGAAGGCGCTCGCCCGCTACGGCGTCGAAGGCCCTGTCGCGGTCCTCGGCCGCAAGCAGGGTGCCGCGCTGGAGAACCAGCAGCTCAAGCACCCGTTCTACGACAAGCACGTGCCCATCATCCTTGGCGACCACGTCTCGGACGAGGATGGCACCGGCGCCGTGCACACCGCGCCCGACCACGGCGCGGAGGATTTCGCCGTGGGCCAGCAGTACGGCATCGGCACGCTCAACTACGTCGATGGCCGTGGCGTGTACCGCAGCGACCTGCCGCTGGCGGGTGATGTCACGTTCGCCGGCATGCACATCTGGAAGGCCAACGACGCCATCGTCGACCTCCTGCGCGCGCGTGGCGTGCTGCTCGCCGTCGCGAAGCTCACGCACAGCTACCCGCATTGCTGGCGCCACAAAACCCCGGTGATCTACCGTGCCACGCCGCAGTGGTTCATCGGCATGGAAACGGCTGGCCTGCGCGATACCGCGCTGACCTCCATCAAGGGCGTGCGCTGGGTGCCCGCGTGGGGCGAGGACCGCATCCGCGGCATGGTCGATGGCCGCCCGGACTGGTGCATCTCGCGCCAGCGCACCTGGGGCGTGCCCATCACGCTTTTCGTCGACAAGAACACGCACGAACCGCACCCCGATTCCGTCGAGCTGATGGAGAAGGTGGCGAAGAAGGTGGCGCACGAGGGTATCGACAGCTGGTTCACGCTCGATCCGCGCGAGCTGCTGTGCGATGACGCCGACAGGTACGAAAAGGTCACCGACGTCCTCGACGTGTGGTTCGATTCCGGCGTCAGCCACTTTGCCGTGGTGGGCCAGCGGCCCGAACTGCAGGCGGGTGGCGCGGGCGAGTACAAGGTGATGTACCTCGAGGGCTCCGACCAGCATCGCGGCTGGTTCCAGTCGTCGCTGCTCACCTCGGCCGCCATCCATGGCCGCGCGCCGTACGACCACGTGCTCACCCACGGGTTTACCGTCGATGCGCAGGGCCGCAAGATGTCCAAGTCGCTGGGCAACGGCATCGAGCCCCAGGAAATCATGAAGACCCTGGGCGCCGATATCCTGCGCCTGTGGATCTGCTCCACCGATTACCGCAACGAGATGGCGCTCTCGGATGAGATCCTGAAGCGCGTCTCGGACACATACCGCCGCATCCGCAATACCGCGCGCTTCCTGCTCGGCAACCTCGACGGCTTCGACCCGGCCCGGCACCTGCTGGCCACCGACGCCTGCCTGCCGCTCGACCAGTGGGCCGTGCAGCAGGCTGCCGATACGCAGGCCGCCATCGTGGCCGCGTACGAGCGCTACGATTTCCCTGAGATCGTGCAGCGCGTGCAGAACTTCTGCACCACCGAACTGGGTGCCCTGTACCTCGATGTGACGAAAGACCGCCTCTACACCATGCCGACGGAGAGCCACGGCCGGCGCAGCGCGCAGAGCGCCATGTACCGCATCGCCGAGGCCATGGTTCGCTGGATCGCGCCCATGCTGAGCTTCACCGCCGAGGAAATCTGGCAGCATCTGCCGGGCTCGCGCAGCGAGTCGGTGCTGTTCGAGACCTTCTACGACGGCCTCGACGTGCGCCAGGATGCCGAGTCGCGCGCTTGGTGGGGCAAGCTGCTCGCCATCCGTGAAACGGCCTCGCGCGTGCTCGAGGGTATGCGCAAGGCCGGGCAGATCGGCGCGTCGCTCGATGCCACGCTCACGCTGCACGCCGACGTGGCGACGCAGGCGGCGCTGGCCGGGGCCTCGGACGAGCTGCGCTTCTTCTTCATCACCTCCGACGTGGCGCTGGCGCCGCTGGAAAGCCGCCCGGCGGGTGCTGAAAAGGTGGAGCTGGACGAGGGCGAGGTGTACGTCTCCGCCGCCGTCACCGACTGGGCCAAGTGCATCCGCTGCTGGCAGCACCGTCCCGACGTGGGCCACGACCCGGCGCACCCGGAGATCTGCACCCGCTGCGTCGAGAACGTTACCGGCGCCGGCGAAACCCGCCGCTGGTTCTGACTCTCCGCCCCCGTGGGAGCGCGCTTGCGCG
>NZ_JZRB01000082.1 GCF_000964085.1 Luteibacter yeojuensis | reverse complement strand
CACCCCACAAGCGCGCTCCTACATAGAGAGGCAATCATTCCACCTTAGCCATCGTGCTTCTTGTGGTCGTCGTGGTGCTGCTGCGGCGGCGCCTGGTGGGGCTGCTCATGGTGCTGCTGCGGCTGCGGCTGGGGCCGAGGCGGCGCCTGCATGTGCTGGGCCACCTCGCGCTGTGGCGGCTGGAAGTGCTGTTGCGGCTGCGGCATCGGGCGCGGCATGTCGTGGTGCGGCTGCTCCATGCGCTGCGGCTCGTTGTGCGGCATCTGCGGCACGTGGGCCACCTGCGGTTCCGGGCGCTGCTGCGGCGCCGCCTGGTGCTGCTCGGGCTGCGGGCGATTGAACTGCGGCATGCGTGGATTGCCGTGTGACTCAGATCCCGGCTGGGGCGCGTTGTGCGCGAAGTTCGGCGTCGCGCGGGCAGCGGGTGCCGCTGCGCCGTTCGTTTGCGGACGTTGCGGCCCCTGCGGCTGGGGCGCCGGTGGCTGCGCATGCGCGAAGGCACCGTCATGGCCGTGATCGCCGCGGTTGAATCCGTTGCCCGCCTGCGGCGGCTGGCCCGGTCGCGCCTGGCCCGGTGCTTGCGGCGCGCCCGGGAACGCATGCTGCCCAGCGGCCACGTTCGGCGCGGCGTGCTGCTGCGGTGGCGGCAACGCCGGCCGCGCGTTCGGCGCCGTCGGGTGCATGGCGTTCGGCGTGAAGCTGGGCCGCTGCATGTGCGCGTAATCGGGCTGCGCCGGGCGCTGCATCGGCCGCTGCTGCGGCGTGGGGCCGGGCGGCGTGCCAGGCCGGTTGATGTTGGTCTGGTGGATGTTCGTGTTGTTGAAGTTGTGCCGGTTGTCGATGTGCACCGAGCGATCGACGTAACGGTTGTTCACCACGGTTCGGTTCACCACATAGGGGTGGTTGTCATACACGACCGCCGGGCGGCCGCCATCGTGGTGGCCACCCCACGAGGTGTGCCAGCTGTTCCAGCCCCACGGGCGGTCGTGGTGTTCATGGTGCGCGAAAAGCTCACCCACGACGATGCCCGCGCCGAAGGCGACGACACCGGCGACGACGGCATCGCGGTAGGCCGGCGCGGGCGCCGGTTCCACATAGCGCGTTTCATACACGCGCGAATACACCGGCTCGCCGTAGACCACGTCAGGGTCGTACTCGGGCACGTAAACCACGCCCGGGTCGGATGGCTGGATCTCGATCGTCTGCGCGGGCGGCCCCACGATCTCGTCCTGCTCGACGACCGTGGCCTGCGACACCGGCGCGCCGCGGTCCACCACTTCCACCTTCTGCTGCGACGTGCTCTTCAGGTTGCCCTTGGCCTGCGCGCGTGAGCGCATCACCTGGATGGCGTTCATCACGTCGGTGGGCTCGTTCGCATAGGCGGCGCCCAGCGCGTCGGTCCATTCGCCGTTGTTCGCCATCTGGTCGAGCACGGCGGGGAAGGCCACCAGCGATTTCACGCTCGGGTCCCACGGCTGCTGGTCGGCGGCGTCGATGAGGGCGGCGCCGTTGAGGTCGCGGTGGCCATCGAGGAACTGGCGCGCATTGTCCACGTCATCCGGGTGCGTCGACGCCGCGAGTGTTTGCGCCACGAGGTTGTCGGGGAACAGCGCGATAGGCGCCACCAGCGCATAGAGCTGGTCGGCGGTGGGGCGCTGGTACGGCGCGGCCTGGATTGGCTGGTCGGCGCTCGTGGAAGCCGCGGCGGGCGGCGGCGCGTCGGCGGCCTGCGCGGGTTGTTCGCGATTGCACGCGGCAAGCGCGGCAACCACCGCGGCCGAGAGCAGGGTCTTGAAGGAGACCTCGAGGAGGGATCGCGACATCGTGATGCCTTTGCGTGGGGACGTGGGCCGAGCTTCGCGCGCGATGCCTTACTGTCCCCTGTCTCGGGCCCGCATGCGAAAAACGCGTTCACGTCGGCGTCGGACTTCGCAAAAAGCTGCGGTTGGCCCGCTCCCGGCAGGCGAGGCTCGCCCGCTTTTTACGCTGCAATGCAGCAATGAACGTCCACGCGAGCCAGCCTCACGATGCCACGCGCCCAGCGCCGACAAAAATGCTTTTCCTTTGGCTAGTTACGGGTGCCAAAGCGAGATTTGAAGAAACCGTGAATCGATCCAAATCCGGTTAAGAATTTTCCGCACTGCACGAAAGTGCCCCTCGCGCCTTTCATAGAATAATCAATGCGTTGAAGAAAGTGGCGTCTCTTTAGATCGTGTTAAAAAAATCGTTGACATCGTTATCACCGCCCCCTAAAAATCGACTGGGTAATACCGCTGCAACAGCGATCCGCCATGGGCGACAAGGGCGCAGCAGGGCGACAAAACAAAACACCGCGGGACGTACGGATGACGAACACGGGCGCAAGCCCGTGCGGTTTCGTTCGTCCCGCAAAAAAGCCTTCCCCACAGGCTCCTCCACCTCCCCAGGAGATACATGTGAACCACCGCATCACTGTGCTGTCCCTCGCCATCCTCGCCGGGCTCGCTGCCAACGCCGGCGCGGTGGCGCAGGACGCCGCCACGGCGACCCCGCCGCCGGCCGCGCCTGCCACCCCGGCGAAGCCCGCCGACAAGGCCGCCGCACCCAATACGCAGGACGCCGCCAATCTGCAGGGCGTGACAGTCACGGGCATCCGCGCCTCGCTGCAGAAGTCGCTCGACCTCAAGCGCAATTCCGACTCCATCGTCGACGCCATCTCGGCCGAGGACGTGGGCAAGTTCCCGGACACCAACGTGGCCGAATCGCTCTCGCACCTGCCGGGCCTCTCGGTGGACCGCAACTTCGGCGAAGGCGACAAGGTCAGCATCCTGGGCACCGACCCGGCGCTCAACCGCCTCCTGCTCAACGGCCAGACCGTGGCCTCCACGAACTGGACCTCCGACCCGAACAACCCCGACAGCCGCTCGTTCAACTACAGCCTGCTGGCCTCGGAAATCATCGGTAACGCCCAGGTCTACAAGACCCCGCAGGCGAACATCGACGAAGGCTCCATCGGCGGTACCGTCATCGTGAACACGCGCCGCCCGCTCGACCTGCCGGCGAACACCCTGACGGGCAGCGTCAGCTACGGCTATAACGACAGCGCTGACAAGGGCAAGCCGAACGCGTCGCTGCTGTACAGCTGGAAGAACAAGGACGAAACCTTCGGTGTCATCAGCTCGCTGATGCATTCGGACCGCATCATCGACCGCCAGGGCACCGAGGTGTTCGGCTACCAGCGCGTCAACGACCCCACCGACACGAACCCCGACCACCAGTTCAACCCGGCCGTGGTGCCGCCGAACCAGCAGGGCGTGTACCCCACTGCCGTCAACACCGCGTGGTTCCAGCAGCGCCGCACGCGCGATGGCGTCTCCACGGGCCTGCAGTGGAAGCCGAACGAAGCGTTCGAGCTGAACTTCACCGGCCTTTACGTCACAGAGAAGTTCAACAACTTCAACCAGAGCCATTACGGCGAGTGGTCGGGTTCGGCCGCCAATGCCACGGCGCTGGGCTTCAACAACGGCGTGGCCACCAGCGGCAGCTACAACGCCAACACGTCCACCTACCTCGACGGCTACGAGCGCGATTCGACGGTGAACACCGGCGTCGCCCAGCTGCGCGCCGACTGGTTCGGCGATGGCTGGACCGCGTCGTCGCAGATCGGCTACACCGGTTCCACCGGCGGCTCGGACGGCATCTACAACATGCAGTTCCAGGGCTTCGGCGGTTTCAACTGGAACCTCGACGGCCAGCACCCGCAGATCAACTACAACAGCCCGGATAACCCCTCGGCCATGCTCGCCCACGGCGCGGGCTTCAGCTACGCGCCCAGCTACGACCGCGAGCGCTACTTCCAGGCCGACTTCGCGCACGACGTGCAGTGGGGCCCGCTGAACCAGATCGAAGTGGGCATCAAGGCCACCAACCACCTCGATGGCCAGGACGGTTACCAGGCCACGCTGCCCACGCAGGATGGCAACGGCCTGTCGCTCGCCAACTTCGCGCACGGCGGCACGCCGGGTGGCTTCCTCAATGGCCTCGACGCCGCCGGCAACATGGGCGACTGGACGACGATCGACCCGGGCCTGATGAAGGCCTATATCCAGGGCCTGAAGGACGGCAACGTCTCGCTCGACCCGAAGGCCACCTACAGCGTCGCTGAGCAGAACCGCGCGTTCTACATCCAGGGTGATTTCGCCGGCGACAACTACCGCGGCAACCTGGGCATGCGCTACTTCCGCACGCGCGATACCGTGGATGGCTACAACTTCGTCGGCAACAACCAGTACGCACCGGTCGACAAGCGCAGCGCGTACCACGACTGGCTGCCGTCGTTCAACATCGCGTATGACGCCGCCGACTCGCTCACGCTGCGCTTCGCCTACGCCAAGACGATCGCCCGCCCGCGCTACCAGCAGATGACCCCGTACGTGGCGCTGGACGACCGCACGCTCACCGGCTCGCGCGGCAACACCGACCTGGGTCCGTACAAGTCGACCAACTACGACGCCTCGGCCGAGTGGTACTTCACCGAGAACAGCGTGCTGGCGGCGGAGCTCTTCTACCGCCGCATCTCGGGCTACATCCTCAACACCAACGTGGCCGAGACGCACTACAACAACACCAACCTGCGCGACGACATCTACCAGATGCAGGTGCCGATCAACGCGGGCGTGGCCAAGGTGAAGGGCGCGGCGCTCAGCTACCAGCAGAACTTCGGCCTCGGCTTCGGCATGCTGGCGAACTACACTTACTCCGACGCGGATACGAGCAACGATTTCCCGCTGCCGTACAACTCGAAGAACTCGTTCACGCTGTCGCCGTTCTACGAGCAGGGCCCGTGGAGCGCACGCCTGACGTATAGCTGGCGCTCGTCGTACTTCACCTCCATCGCCCAGCTGCAGTCGCAGCAGATCACGGGGATCTTCCGCCAGCTCGATGCGTCGATCGGTTACCAGATCAACGACAAGCTGCGCGTCTCGCTCGATGGCACGAACCTGTTGAACGAAACCTACCTCGTCTACAACAACACGCCGGCACAGCCGCTCAACGCCTACAAGAACGGCCGCACCTACACCGTCACCCTGGGCTTCAAGCTGTGATGCGCCGCGCGTCGCTCGCCCTGGCCCTCCTGCTCGCCGCGGGCGCGGCCAGCGCGGCCACGCCGGCGGAGAAGGACCTCTTCGCCGGCTGGCGCTTCCGCCTCGCCCCCGGGGCGGCCGCGGGCGACGCGCACCCCGATGCGAAGGACTGGCAACCGGCCACCGTGCCGGGAGCCGTCCAGACCGACCTGCTCGCGCTGAAGCGGATCGAAGACCCGTTCTGGCGTGACAACGAAGGCAGCCTGCAATGGATCGGGCTGGCCGATTGGGATTACCACCTGGATTTCGACGTGGACGCCGCGATGCTGTCGCGCGGCCACGTCGATCTCGTCTTCGACGGCCTCGATACGTTCGCGGACGTGAGCCTCAACGGCAAGAAGGTGCTCTCGGCGGACAACATGTTCCGCCAGTGGCGCCTGCCCGCGAAGGGCGCCCTGAAGCAGGGCAGGAACACCCTCGATATCCGCTTTGCCTCGCCAGTGGCGAAGCTGCTGCCGTGGCTCATGAAGCAGCCGTATTCGCTGCCGGGTGAGTTCGACACGGTGTTCGGCGACGAGCCGAAGGGCAAGCAGACATCGAACTACGTGCGCAAATCCAATTACCAGTACGGCTGGGACTGGGGTCCGCGCTACCTCACCGCCGGTATCTGGCAGCCCGTGCGCCTGCAGGCGTGGGATGACCTGCGCCTCGCCGATTTCCACATCGCGCAGGACCACGTCGATGCCGACACGGCCAGCCTCCATGCGCAGTTCGACGTGCGCGCCGACAAGGCCGGCGCCGCGCAGCTGAAGGTGGAGTGGACCGCGCCCGACGGCACGAAGGGCCACGAAGAACGCAGCGTGAGCCTGGCCAAGGGCGAGAACCATGTGGCCGTGCCCGTCAGCATCGCGCACCCGCAACGCTGGTGGCCGGTGGGCTACGGTGATGCCAACCTCTACCGCTTCCATGCCGATGTCTCGGCCAACGGCGCGCCTGTCGCCTCGGCCGACAAGGACACCGGCCTGCGCAGCGTCGAGCTGCGCCGCGAGAAGGACCAGTGGGGCAGGGGGTTCGCCTTCGTGGTCAACGGCGTGCCCATCTTCGCCAAGGGCGCCAACCTCATTCCGTTCGACAGCTTCCCGACGCGGGTCACCACCGCGAAGATGGAGGCGATCCTGCAGTCCGCCCGCGACGCCAACATGAACATGCTGCGCATGTGGGGTGGCGGCACGTACCAGCCCGATGCCTTCTACGCCGCGGCCGATCGCATGGGCATCATGGTGTGGCAGGATTTCATGTACGGCGGTGCCATCACCCCGTACGACAAGGCCTTCAACGAAAACGCCCGCATCGAGGCCATCGAGCAGGTCACCCGCCTGCGCGACCACCCCTCGATCGTGCTGTGGGCCGGCAATAACGAAGTGCAGACCGGTTGGGACGACTGGCCGGATCGCCAGGACTTCCGCAAGTTCGTCAACGCCGATGAAGTGAAGCGCATCGACGACGGCATGCGCGAGCTGTTTGGCAAGACACTGCGCAAGGTCGTCGCCGATCTTTCCCCGCAGGTGCCGTATTGGGCAAGCTCGCCCAGTACCGATTACGAAGGCCCCGCCAACGTCGAGGGCGATGGCGATTTCCACTATTGGAAGGTGTGGTCGGGCTCCGAGCCCATCGACCACTACCTGGACATGACACCGCGCTTCCAGTCGGAATACGGCCTGCAGTCGTTCCCGGTCATGGCCACCATCAAGGCCTTCGCCGAGCCGGGCGACATGCAGCCTGAGTCGAAGGTGATGCGCGCGCACCAGAAGTTCGCCAACGGCGACGGCAACCAGCGCCTGCTGCTGTACATCCGCGCCGGTTACGGCGAGCCGAAGGATTTCCCCTCGTTCGTGTACCTGAGCCAGGTGATGCAGGCCGAGGGCATCGAGCTGGCGGCCGAGCACCTGCGCAGCGCCCGCCCGCGCAGCATGGGTTCGCTGTACTGGCAGCTCAACGATGTGTGGCCCGGCGCGTCCTGGGCCAGCGTCGATTACTTCAACCGCTGGAAGGCCCTGCAGTTCCATGCGAAGCGCTTCTACGCGCCGGTGGCCATCGTGCCAATCCGCCGCGACGGCCACAGCGAAGTATTCGCCGTCTCCGACCGCACGACCGACTTCGACGCCACCCTGCGTACCCGTGTCTATGCGATGGACGGCAAGCTGCTGCGCGAGAATAGCCAGCCGGTGAAGGCGGCCAAGCTGGCCAGCACCTCCGTGCTCAAGGCCGACGACGCCACCCTGCTCAAGGGCGCCGACCCGAAACGCACCGTGGTGGCGTTTGACCTGCTGGAGCAGGGCAAGCCGGTGGCCAGCCACCTGCTGTACTTCGGTGCCGCGAAAGACCTGGCCCTGCCGAAGAAGCCCGAGCTCACCACCACCGTGCGCCAGGCCGCGAATGGCCTGGTCGTCACCGTCACCGCGAAGCGCCTGGCGCGCGCGGTGTGGGTGGGTACCGGCGATCTCGACGTCCGGCTCGCCGATAACGCCTTCGACCTGCTGCCGGGCGAGAGCCGCGATATCGTGGTGGCCGGCAACACCGATGCCGCGACACTCCGTCACGCGTTGACGGTAACCTCGCTTGTGGACGCCCTTAAGGAGACCCCGCCGTGAACCCGAGCCGCCGCAACCTCATCAAGTGGCTGTCCCTTGCCCCCGGCGCCGCCATGGTCGGTGGCATCAGCGCCACCGCATTGGCCGCGCCGCGCTTCCCGAGCAAGCGCCCCCCGGTGGGCAAGCGCAAGTTCACCAGCGAGGCGGTGGAGAAGCTCATCGCCTCCACCAAGAAGAAGATCGCCGACCCCGAGCTGGCCTGGCTGTTCGAGAACTGCTTCCCGAACACGCTGGATACCACCGTGGAGGTGGGCCGCCTGGACGGCTATGAAGACACCTTCGTACTCACGGGCGATATCGACGCCATGTGGCTGCGCGATTCCTCCGCCCAGGTGTGGCCCTACCTGCCCCTGGTGGCGAAGGACGAGGCCCTGCGCAAGCTGTTCCGCGGCCTGATCCGCCGGCAGACGCGCTGCATCACCATCGACCCGTATGCCAACGCCTTCATGCCCGACCCGAAGGCCAAGAGCAACATGGATTGGTCGCAGGAAGACAAGACCGACATGAAGCCCGGCGTGGCCGAGCGCAAGTGGGAAATCGATTCGCTCTGCTACCCGGTGCGCCTGGCGCACGGCTACTGGCAGGCCACCGGCGACCGCGAGCCGTTCGACGACAGCTGGCGTGCCGCCACGAAGCTCATCGTGAAGACCTTCCGCGAACAGCAGCGCAAGGACAACCTGGGCCCGTACCACTTCCAGCGCCCGGCCCTGAACCCCACCGACAGCCAGATGCTGCACGGCTTCGGGCCGCCGGCGAAGCCGGTGGGCATGATCGTCCAGGAGTTCCGCCCTTCCGACGATGCCACCACGCTGCCCTTCAACATCCCGGGCAACCTGTTCGCGGTGGTGACGCTGCGCCGCCTGGCGCAGATGCACGGCACCTTTTTCGGCGACCAGGCGTTCGCCGCCGAGTGCAACGCGTTCGCCGACGAAGTGGCCGCGGCCACCGAGCAGCATGGCGTCATCCGCAACGGCCAGGACGAGTACTGGGCCTACGAGGTGGATGGCTACGGCAACCAGCTGTTCATGGATGACGCGAACGTCCCCAGCCTGCTTGCGCTGCCGTACCTGGAAACCACGCCCTACGACAAGCGTTACGCCCGTACGCGCGAGCTGGTGTGGAGCGACAAGAACCCGTATTTCTTCAAGGGCACGGCGGGCGAGGGCATCGGTGGCCCGCACGAAGGCCTGCGCTACATCTGGCCGATGTCGATCATGATGAAGGCCTTCACCACCACCGACGCGGCCGAGCAGCGCCAGTGCCTGCACATGCTGAAGACCACCCATGGCGGCACGGGCTTCATGCACGAGGCCTTCGACCAGGACGACCCGAAGAACTTCACCCGTTCGTGGTTCGCCTGGGCCAACACGCTGTTCGGCGAGCTGGTCGTCCACCTTGCCGAGAAGAACCCCGACGCACTGCGCCGCGCCTAAGGCCCCCACTGTTTCACGAGGTTACACATGGTTACACGTCGACGTTTCCTGCAGGGCATGGCCGCTGCAACCGCTGTCGGTCAGCTCGGCTCCCTCTCCGCGATGGCCGCGGGCGTCAAGCACGGCCTTGAATCACCCGCCACGGGCGGCGGCACCGCCCCGGCGGGCATCCTGCAGTACGTCGACGTCTTTGTCGGTACCGGCGGCCACGGCCACACCTACCCGGGTGCGACGCGGCCGTTCGGCATGGTGCAGCTCAGCCCCGATACGTACAACGCCCAGTGGGATGGCTCATCCGGCTACCACCAGGGCGATGGCTCGATCATGGGCTTCTCGCACACGCACCTCTCGGGCACCGGCGCCGCCGACATGCTCGACTTCCTCGTCATGCCGTCGATGGGCGCCGTGCTGCTGCAGCCGGGCGACCGCGACTACGATGGCGTCAACTACGTCTCGCGCTTCGACGCCAAGAAGCCGGGCGGCGAGAAGGCGCCCAAGGGCTACAAGACCGGCGTGAAGGGCTACCGCTCGCACTACACGGGCGAGCAGGCGCACCCGGGCTATTACCGCGTCAAGCTCACCAAGCACGATATCCTGGCCGAGCTGACCGCCACGCTGCGCGCGGGCATCCATCGCTATACGTTCAGCAAGGCGGGCGATTCGCACATCCTGCTCGACCTGGCGCACGGCTATTCCGATAGCCCGAAGGAAAACTGCCGGGTCACCGACGGCGAGATCCGCGTCGTGGGCAACGACACCCTGGTGGGTGGCCGCCGCGTGTGGCAGTGGGCCTCCGGCCGCGTCATCTATTTCGCCATGAAGCTGTCGCGCCCCGCGTCGTCGGTCACGCTGTACGCCGACGACAAGGCGCTGCCCGCCGGCACCGCCGATGCGAAGGGCAACAACCTGAAAGCGGCGCTGCACCTGGACAAGGCCAACAGCGAACCGTTGCTGGTGAAGGTGGGTATCTCGGGCGTCGACATCGAGGGCGCCATGCGCAACCTCGACAGCGAGATCCCGGCGTGGGATTTCGACGGCGTGCGTGCCGCGGCCGAGGCCGAGTGGACGCAGGAGCTGTCGAAGATCCAGGTCGATTCCGATTCGGACAAGATCAAGCGTACCTTCTACAGTTCGCTGTACCACACCATGCTGGCGCCCACGGTATTCAGCGACAGCGACGGCCGCTACCGCGGCATGGACAAGGCGGTGCACACGCTGCCCGAGGGCCGCCACAACTACAGCACCTATTCGCTGTGGGATACCTACCGGGCGGCACACCCGCTCTACACGCTTTACCAGCCCGACCGCGTGCCCGACCTGGTCGACGGCATCGTCCGCCTGGCGGTGGAAAGCCCCAGCGGCGCGCCGGTGTGGCCGCTGCAGGGCATCGAAACCGTCTGCATGATCGGTTACCACTCCGCCGTGGTCGTGGCCGAGGCACAGGCCAAGGGCTTCACGGGGATCGACTACCAGAAGGGCTGGCCGGTGTTCCGCCGCCGCGCCATGCAGGACGATTATTTCGGCCTTACCTACTACCGCGCCAAGGGCTACATCCCCAGCGACAAGGAAGGCGAAGCGGTCAGCAAGACGCTTGAATACGCCTACGACGACTGGGCGGTGGCGAGCATGGCCGAGCACCTGGGCCATGCCGACGAGGCGAAGGCGCTGCGCGCGCGTTCGCAGAACTACCGCAACGTGTTCGACAAGGACACGCAGTTCATGCGCCCGAAGGGTGACGATGGCCAGTGGCTGCAGCCGTTCGACCCCATCGCCATCGGCCACTCAGACAAGTGGCGCGACTTCACCGAGTCGAATGCATGGCAGGCCACGTTCCTTAACCAGCACGACGTGTACAACTACATGGACCTGTTCGGCGGCGTGCAGGGCTTCGAGGCAAAACTCGATGGCCTGTTCAATGCCGACTCGACCATCCCCGACAACGCGCCGCCCGATATCGCCGGCATGGTGGGGCAGTGCGCGTTCGGCAACGAGCCGTGCCACCACATGCCTTACCTCTATGCGTACACGGGGTCGCACCACAAGACCGCCGCGCGCGTGCGCCAGATGCTCGAAACGATGTACCTGCCCGAGCCCGATGGCCTCCCCGGCAACGAGGATTGCGGCCAGATGAGCGCGTGGTATGTCATGAGCGCCATGGGCCTGTACGCGGTCGACCCCGTCAGCACCAACTACGTGTTCGGCAGCCCCATCCTCGAACGCGCGCAGGTGCAGGTCGGCGGCGGCAAGGTGCTCACGGTGGAAACCAAGGGCAACGGCCACGGCAAGCCTTATATCCAGTCGGTGACGTGGAACGGCCAGCCGTGGACGAAGAGCTGGATCAGCCACAAGGACCTCAACGCCGGCGGCACGCTCGTCTTCACCATGGGCGAGCAGCCGAACGAGGCCTTCGGCAAGGCGCCCGAAGACCGCCCGCCCTCGTTTGGCGCGCAAGCCAAGGCTTGATAAAAAGCGGCGCCAACGAACTGTGGGAGCGCGCTTGCGCGCGATGGGGTCTTGCGGCAACACCCATCGCGCGC
>NZ_JZRB01000081.1 GCF_000964085.1 Luteibacter yeojuensis | reverse complement strand
CCACGATGCCGATGGCCAGCACCATGCCGAACAGCGTCAGCTGGTTGATGGTGAAGCCCAGCGGCGACAAGCCCAGGAAGGTGCCGAGCAAGGCCACCGGGATGACGAGGGTGGGGATGATCGTGGCGCGGAAGTTCTGCAGGAACAGCAGCATCACGAGGAACACGAGGATGATGGCCTCGACGAGGGTATGCACCACCTCCTCGATCGAGATCACCACGAACTTCGTGGACTCGTACGGGGCGAACCACGTCACGCCCTCGGGGAAGCTCTTGGCCAGCTCGGCCATCTTCGCGCGCACGGCGTTGGCCACGTCCAGGGCGTTGGCGCCAGGGAGCAGCTGCACGCCGAAGGCGCCCGTGGGGACGCCATTCCACTCGGTGGCGAAGCCGTAGTTCTGCGGGCCGAGCTCCACGCGGGCCACGTCCTTGAGCTTCACCACGGTGCCGTCGTTATTGGCGCGCAGGATGATCTCGGAGAACTGCTCCGGCGTGGTGAAGCGGCCCTCGGCCGAAACCGTGGCACTGAAGCCCTGGCCATGGGTGGCCGGGTCCGAACCGATGGAGCCGGCCGCGAACTGCACGTTCTGGCTTGCGAGCGCCTGCTGCAGGTCGGTGGCCGAGAGGCCGTAACCGCGGAGCTTGTCCGGGTTCAGCCACACGCGCATGCCGTATTCGGCACCCAGCTGGCGGGTGTTGCCCACGCCGGGGATACGCGCCACCTGGTCGAGCACCTGCGAGGAGACGATATCGGTCAGGCGGTTGCTGTCGATCGCCGGGTTGGATGAGGTCAGCGCGACGAACATCAGGAAGTCGGGGTTGGACTTGGCCACCACGACGCCCTGCTGGGTCACCTCCGACGGCAGGCGCGGGGTGGCCAGCGAGACCTTGTTCTGCACCTGCACCTGCGCGATGTCAGGGTCGGTGCCGGTTTCAAAGGTCAGCGTGATCGTGGCCTGGCCCGACGAGCTGGACTGCGAGCTGAAGTAAAGGAGGTGATCGATACCGGTCAGCTGCTGCTCGATCACCTGGGTCACGGTCTTTTCGGTCGTATCCGCGCTCGCGCCCGGGTAGTTCGCCGTGA
>NZ_JZRB01000080.1 GCF_000964085.1 Luteibacter yeojuensis | reverse complement strand
CGCCCACAGGGTGGGCTCCTACAGTTTTTCCGGGCCGTGGGCTAAGCTCGGCTTTGGTTCTCCAAGCCCCCGCCCATGCGCCTAGCCTTCGTCGCCAGCGAAACCGAAGTAGCCCAGCGTGCCCGCGCCGCGCTGGTCAAGCGTTATGGCGGTGTCGAACCCGCCGATGCCGAGATCGTCGTCTCCCTGGGGGGCGATGGCTTCATGCTGCGCACGCTGCACGCGCACCGCACGCTGGGCATTCCGTTCTACGGCATGAAGCTGGGGCGGCTAGGCTTCCTCATGAACAAACACGACGTGGACTCGCTCGAGGAACGCATCGAGCGTGCCCACCCGGCCGTGCTGCATCCGCTGGAGATGCACAGCGTGTGCTGTGACGGCGCCGAGCACCGCGCGCTGGCCTTCAACGAAGTGGCATTGCTTCGCCAGAGCAACCAGGCCGCGCACCTGCAGGTTCGGCTTAACGGCGAAGTGAAACTCGACGAGCTGGTCTGTGATGGCATCCTGGTCGCCACGCCCGCGGGTTCCACGGCCTACAACCTCTCCGCGCACGGCCCCATCCTGCCGCTCGACGCCAATGTGCTGGCGCTCACGCCCATCAGCCCGTTCCGCCCGCGCCGGTGGCGCGGCGCCATCCTGCCGCACGCGGCCAAGGTGGGTTTCGACACCAAGGACCCGAACAAGCGCCCGATCAGCGCCACCGCCGATTTCCACGAGGTGCGCGACGTGCGTTCGGTCGATATCCGGCAGTCGCGCCGCCATGCCGTGCGCCTGTTGTTCGACCCGGAACACAACCTGCAGCAGCGCATCCTCGACGAGCAGTTCGCCCCCTGACGTGTTGTGGGAGCGCGCTTGCGCG
>NZ_JZRB01000008.1 GCF_000964085.1 Luteibacter yeojuensis | reverse complement strand
GGGGGTCACCTCATTGCGCGCGATAAAAAAAACGGCCCGCAAGGGCCGTTTTTTTTGTTCCCAACCCACCAATCGTAGGGATTGCCCTACAGCATTGCAGTCACTTCACCGACACGCCGTCGCGTAGAAACCGTACATCCCGCCGCATGTGGCCCCGGCAAAATGACCCCCGCCTGGCCACGCCGCCGGCATGGCCCCCACGCACGAGCGGATGCCCGTGCGCCCCTCCCCAAGGAAGACCCCATGACCCGTACCCTCCTCGCCCTTTCGCTCATCGCCGCCACGCCCATCGCCACTGCCGCCATCGGCACGCCGCGCGTCACCGCGCAGGCGCCCGCCACCAGCATCGAACTCGATATCCTGCAGAAAGCCCGGCTGGGCACGCCGCACGCCGAGGTGGCCGCCACGCTCTGGCGCAACATGCTGGCGGCATGCGACGACCGCGACGGCGTGCTCGCCGAATACCACGACGGTGCCAAGCGCACCCAGTTCGATACCCGCGAAGGCGCCGTGCGGCAGCGGGCTTATGCCACGTGCCGCCTGCTCGACGGCGCGCAGGATCTGGTGATCGGGAACACCCGCGTACCCGCGGTCACCGCGGTGCTTGGCAATGGCATGCCGCCCACGCCGGGCCTGGTGGAAGCCACCGGGCCGCTGCGGGCCGCGTACGACGCCGTCACCGTGCACATCCATAAGGCCTGCGCCGACGCCGGCCGGCGCGTGCGCTTCGCCAGCTTCGCATTCGGTGCGCCGCGCGTGGGCGGGGAGACGAAGGTCGAGGCGCGTTTCTCGTGCAATTCCGCCGTGGGCGCGTCGAGCTACGTGGACTGACCCGCGTCACTCCTGCAGCAGGTTATCCACCAGCGTCATCACCTTCCCCACCGAACCCCGCTCGCTCTCGAACACGCGGCGTGCGGCGGCACCCATCGCCTGGCGGCGGGTGCCGTCGCGCAACAGCGAAAGCACCTCGGTACCCAGCTCGGTGCCATCCTGCACGCGCTGGCCGCCGCCCTCGTCGAGCAGGGCCTGGGTGATCTCTTCGAAGTTGTAGGTGTACGGGCCCACGAGCACGGGCTTGCCGAGGGCGGCGGGCTCGAGCACGTTGTGGCCGCCGATGGAGACCAGGCTGCCACCCACGAAGGCCACGTCGGATGCGGCGAAGAAGCGCAGCAGCTCGCCCATCGAGTCGATGACGAAGCATTGCGTGTTGTGCCCCGGCACGCGGTCGGCGCTGCGCGTGGCCACGTTGAAGCCAAGGCTGCGCACCGAGGCCTCGACGGCCTTGAAGCGCTCCGGGTGGCGCGGCGCGATGAGCAGCAAGGCATCGGGCAGGCGGCGCATCACTTCGGTGTGCGCCTCGAAGACGCACATCTCTTCGCCCTCGTGCGTGCTGGCGGCGATCCACACCGGGCGGCCGCTGCCCCAGGCTTCACGCATGGCCGTGCCCGATTCGAGCGCGGCCATGGGCACCGGCATGTCGAACTTGAGGTTGCCGCACACGGTGAGCTGGCTGGGCTCGGCGCCCAGCAGCCGGTAGCGGGCCGCGTCGGTGCGCGATTGCGCGGCGATGTGGCTGACGCAACGCAGGGCGCGGCGCACCAGCGAGCTCATGCGCGCATAGCCCTTGAGCGAACGCTCGGAGAGGCGCGCGTTGGCGATGAGCAGCGGGATGCCGTGGCGGCGGCAGGCGAAGTAGAGGTTCGGCCAGATCTCGGTCTCGACGATCACGGCCAGGCGCGGCCGCGTATTGCGCAGGAAGCGCTTGACGGCGAACGGCAGGTCGTACGGCAGGTACACGCTGTGCACGCTGCCGCCGAACAGCTGGCGCACGCGCTCGGAGCCCGTCGGCGTCACCGTCGTGACCAGCATGGGCGCCCGCGGGTAGGCCTCCATCAAGGCCTTCACCAGCGGCTCGGCCGCGTTCACTTCACCCACCGACACCGCGTGCACCCACAGGCAACCCGCCAGGCGTGGCTCCCTGAAGCTGCCGAAGCGCTCGCGCCAGCGCACGTGGTAATCGCCATAGCGCATGCCACGGCCGATGAGGCGCAGCATCACCAGCGGCGTGAACAGGAACATGGCCAGGTTGTAGAGCAGGCGCAGCAGCACGCGATTCCCGGGCAACGGACGGTGGCCGGGCAGTATAGCCGCCCCAGTCCGCTACAATGGCCGGCCATGCCCGGAATGCCCCGCCCCACCCTCACCGCCAGGCTGCTCGGCCGGAAGAACTGGCCGGCGTGGGCGGGCGTGGGCGTCATCTGGCTCATGGCCCACCTGCCCTTCCGCTGGCTCATGGGCCTGGGCCGCCTCGCCGGGCGCCTGGCGCTGCACCTGAACAAGGAACGCCGCCGCGTCGCCGCCACCAACATCGCCTTGTGCTTCCCCGGCCTCTCGCCCGACGAGCAGAAGGCGCTGGTGCGGGCCAACCTGTGCGACGTGGGCATGATGCTGGCGGAGTTCGCGCTCGGCTGGATGGGCTCGGACAAGGCCATCGCCCAGGTGCCGGTCACCATCGAGGGCCTGGAGCACCTCGAGGCCGCGCGCGCCGCCGGCCGCGGCGTGCTGCTGGTGGGTGGCCACTTCTCGCACCTTGAGCTTTGCGCGCGCCTGGTCTCGCAGCGCATCCGCATCGCCGGCATGTACCGGCGCATGGATTCGGATGTGTTCGAGTTCGCGGTGCTGCGGGCGCGCCTGCACTACGCCGCCGCCATGTTCGAGAAGGACGACATCCGCGGCACGGTGAAGTACCTCAGGCAGGGTGGCACGCTGTGGTACGCGCCCGACCAGGACATGCGCAGCAAGGACAACGTGTTCGCGCCGTTCTTCGGCGTGCGCGCGGCCACCATCACCGCCACGCACCACCTCGCGCGGCTGTCGAACGCGGTGGTCATCCCGTTCTACCACCGCCGCCTGCCCGATGATTCCGGTTACGCCATGCGCCTGGGTGCGCCGATGGAAGCCTTCCCGTCGGCCGATGCGGCCCTCGATACCGAGCGGGTGAACCAGCAGATCGAGCAGATGGTGCGCGAGGCGCCGGAGCAGTATTTGTGGGTGCACAAGCGATTCAAGACGCGGCCGGCGGGCGAGCCGAAGATTTACTGAGTTGGCCTGGAGCATCGCGCGCAAGCGCGCTCCCACAGGGGCGTGGCTTTCGCCGGGCTTTCCCGGAACTTTCTTCCTGGCAACGACGGCTAAATCGTTTCTTTCCACGAAAGTCAGGCGAAAATTTCGCGGCGTAGAACGTCCGTCGTCATCCCCAGGACGGACCTTCCCCATGCAGTCGTTGCTTCGATTCGCGCGCTCGTTGCGCGGCCGCGCTGGCTGGCACAGCACGCGCTCGCATGCGCTGGGTGCCGTGCTCACCTATTGCGGCCGGTCGATCAGGCGCTGGCGCGCGCACGGCGAGTGGCTGGCCTTCCTCGAGTCGCCGGCCATGGCCGGCATCACCGAGCTGGATACCGTGCTGGTGGAGCGTTACCAGCACCGTTACATCAGCAAAGCGTGGAGTGTCGAACAACGCCTGCAGGCGGTACGCGACCACTATGCGTTCGCGCTGGCGCGTTTCCCGCGCCCCCTCTTCCACATGCTCTACCGCGAGCGCCAGGTGCTCGCCGGCAAGCTCGTGCTGCGCGATGGTGGCGAACTCTCGCTGCTGGTCAAGGCGCCCATCCGTCGCGGGCGCGAAGGCGAGCTGGCCCTGTCGCTGACCGACGAGAACGGCCTGCAGCTGTCGTACGTGCAGCTATCCATCATCAACGGGGGCCGCACCCTCGTGATCGGTTGCCTGCAGGGTGCCGCGAACAACGCCGGCCGCGATGCGGTGCGCGAGCTGACGAAGCAGTGCCACGGCCTGCGCCCGAAGAACCTGCTGCTATCCATGGTGCGCGCGCTGGCGCAGGCCTTTGCCATCGAGGAAGTGCTCGGCGTCGGCAACGACCGCCACGTGTTCGCGGGCATCAAGGACAAGGTGAAGGCCGACTACGATGGCTTCTGGCTCGATGCCGGCGGCGAACTGGGCGACTACGGTTTCTATCGCCTGCCACCGCGCGAGCCGGTGCGCCTCGACACCGACGTGGAGAGCAAGCGCCGCAGCGAGTTCCGCCGTCGCGAAGCGCTGCGCCACGAGGCCTGTGAACTGATCCTCGTGCCCTTCGGGTTCGAACGGCCGGTGCCGCTAGCCGCGGCGGCGTGACACACGCCGCTCGTACAGCTTGGCGTACTTGAGGAACGCGTAGAACGCATGCACGCGGGCGGCGATGAAGCCCGCCCAGCCGCCGCGCCAGTGGCCGCGGAGGAAGTAGTAGCGAAAGAACGCCACGGTGGGGTACGCCACCATGCGCAGGCGCAGTGCACCGGGTTCGCGCGTGTGGCGGTCGCGCACCTGTAGCGTGGAGTAGTGGTTGGCCTTGTCGACGCGGCCTTCGATATCGCGCTCGCCATGATGGTCGATGACCGCCGCGAGGCGGCGCACCGGGCCATCCACCACGACGCTCTCGTGCACCTCGTGGCCGCTCATGCGCGCGCGGCCACGATCGAACAGCCGCACGTAGTGATTAAGGCGTGCGCGTGCCGGCTGCCAGCGCCAGAACACCCACTCACGGCGGAGCATCTCGTAGCCCGCCACGGTGGGCTCCACCAGCGCATCGCGCACGCGCGCGGCGGCGTCGGCGGGCAGCGTCTCGTCCGAATCCAGCAGCAGCACCCAGCGGTGCGTGGCGAGGTCGATGGCGGCCTGCTTCTGCGCGCTGTAGCCGGCGAACGGCTGCACGTGTACGCGCGCGCTGGCCGCTTCGGCGATCGCGCGCGTGGCATCGGTGGAGCCGGAATCGAGCACCACCACCTCGTCGGCGAAGGCGACCGAGGCCAGGCACGCGCCGATGGTGTCGGCGTTGTTGAACGTGGTGACGACCACCGATAGCGGCTCACGCGCCACGGGGCGGCTCCACGTCGGGCAGGTCGGCATATAGCGCTGCGCACCACACGGCGAACAGCCAGGCGGCGAGCAGGCCCCACCACGCGGAATAGAACGCCATGTGGGTGTTCAGCGGGAACAGGATGGCCAGCAGCGCCACGGCGGGCGGGAACGCGCGGCGACGCGCTTCCGCGCCGGCGCGCCACCACGCGCGTACGGCGAACACCGTGGCGGCAAGCCACGCGAGCAGGCCGATGCCGCCCGTCTCCGTCGCCACTTCAAGCAGCACCTGGTGGGCATGGCATGCACCCTCGCCATCGCCGCACTTCTCCTGGGTGAGGAAGTGGTCGTTGGCGTTGGCGTACGCTGGGTAGGCCACGCGGAAGCCGCGCACGCCCACGCCGTTGGCCCAGTGGTCGGCCGCCATGCGTGCGGACGTGCCCCAGATATCGAGGCGGCCGGTGAGCGCGGCATCGACACCCTGCGAGGTGCCGCTGAGCGCGGGCAAGGTGTGCGCGATGCGGTCGCGGAACCGCGGCGACACTTGCCAGGCCAGCAGGCCGGCCACGGCCACGGCCATGGCAGCGCCCGCGCAGGCGGCCGCGAAGCGCTTCACGCTGCCCATCTCGTGCCACAGGAAGGCGACGCCAACGATGCCGTAGCAAAGCCACGAGGCCCGCGAACCGGCGAGCAGCTCGGGGCCCAGCACGACGAGGTAGGCGGCGGCCAGGGCGAGCCGGCCCCAGCGCTCGCGGACGGCCCAGAGCAGGAACGGGGCGCACGCGGCCAGCGCGGGGCCCAGCTTCAGGTTGTCGCGGCCGAAGATGCCCGAGAGCCGTTCCGGATCGGAATGGCCGGCCAGGCCCACGCCGGTCAGCGCCTGGACCCAGGCATCGAGCACCCACACCGCGACGACGACCGCCGTGGCCATGTACAACGCGCGCACCTTGCCCGGGCGGCGCATGGCGAAGCAGGTGTAAACGCCAAGCGGCGCGAAGCGGAGGATGCCGGCCACGGTGCCCCAGCTCTTGCCGGGCGCCACGGCATCGATCGCCGAGACCAGCGCGGCACCAGCGTAGGCGGCGAACAGCCACAGGAACAGGCGGGCACCAGGGTGGAAGCGCAGGGCACGGGGCTCGCGCACCAGCAGCAGGATGGCGCCGACCAGGCAGAGGAACACGCCGAGTTCGGCGCTGCGGCCGAACGGCAGCAGCGCGGGCACGAGCCACACCGGCAGCAACGGCGACCGCCAGCCGGCGCCCAGCGCCGCCTTCAGGCCCTGCCCGCTCACGCGGTGGGCACGCCTTCCACCACTTCCGCGTAAAGGGCCAGCGTGGCGGATTGCATGTCGACGAGGCGGTAGGCCCGCGGCGGGGGGATGGGCGGGGCGAAGCGGAGCAACTCGGCTGCGCGCTCGACCAGGCGCTCGCGATCGCCCACGGGCACGCGGCCCGCCGGGTAGAGCTCGGCCAGCAGCTCGCCCACGCCGCCGTGCGCGTAGCCCATGACGGGGCGGCACATGGCCAGGGCCTCGACCACTGTGCGGCCGAAGGATTCGGGCTTGTTGGAGAGCTGCAGGATCAGGTCGGACATGGCGTACACGTCGCGGATATCGTGCCGCGGCGGCGAGATGACCACCTTGTTTTCCAGCCCCCGGTCGCGGATGAGCGCGCGCAGCTCGCCGATGTAGGCCTCGCGGCCGGGCTCGTCCGCGCCGAGCAGCAGCAGGCGCGCGTCGATGGCGCGGCTCTGCAGGTCGGCGATGAGCTCGATGGCGTCGGCATGGCCCTTCAGGCGCGTGCCGCGGCCCGGCAGGGTGAGCAGGGGCGCGCCCCGCAGTTGCGGGCATTCCTCGAAGAATGCGTGCTGCCAGGAATCGTCGGGGCGGTAGCCGTAGGGGAACGCCTCGGTGTCGATGCCCCGCGGCACCACGGCGATGCGAGCCGTGGAGATGTCGTTGGGGTAGTGGCGCAGCACGTAGTCGCGCAGGGTCTGCGAGACCACGATGACGCGCTCGCCGCGCAACAGGATGCTGCTGTAGTGCCCCGGGGTGTTGAGCCCGTGCACGGTGGTGACGAAGTGCGGGCGCTGCTTCAGGCCGCGGAGGGCGTACCAGCCCACCCACGCGGGCAGGCGCGAACGCGCGTGCACGATATCGGGATTCACCCCGCGCAGGATGCGGCGGAGCTTGCCCACGGTGAACAGGGTGCGCAGCGACTTGTGCCCGATGGGCAGGGTGACGTGCTCGCTGCCCTCGGCCTCCAGCTGCTCCACCAGGCGGCCACCGGCCGACACCACGATGGAACGGTGCCCGGCCTCGACCAATGCCTTGGCGATTTCAAGGGTCGAGCGCTCGGCGCCACCCGAATGCAGGGCGGGTACGAGCTGTACAACGGTCATCGTCCGGGGTGGGAAGACGGTGGCCATGCGGCGTCCGGGTTGGAGAAGGTAAGCGGGCGATGCGAAAAGCGTGCCCGCCCGGGCCGGTCAGTCTTTCAGTACGTAGTTGGCGCCGCAATACGAGCACTTGGAGGTGCCGCCCTCGTCTTCGATGGGCAGGTACACCTTGGGGTGCGAGTTCCACAGGTACATGCCCGGCATGGGGCACGACAGCGGGAGGTCGGAGCGCGTCACTTCGTAACGATTTTCGGCATTCGCCGGGATGAGCGGCGCGGCCGCGGGATTGGGGCGCATGGTGGAACTCCGGGCGATGCGATGGAACAGGGGATGGGCCGATGGTAGCAAAAAGGGCCCGCATGCGCGGGCCCTTCTTTTTTGGAGGCCAGGACTGCGGCTATGCCGCTTCGTTGGCTTTTCGCGCACGGGGGTGCGCTCCTACATTTTCTTATTTGGCCGAGGCGTCGTGGGCTTCGGTGGTGATGTGGATCTTGATCTCGTCCGAGACGTTGGGGACATAGGCGCCGACGCCGAAGTCCGAGCGCTTGATGGTGGTGGTGGCGTCGAAGCCCACGGTCTGCACCTTCATCATGGGGTGCGGGCCAACCTTGTTCAGGGTGACATCGAGGGTGACCGGCTTGGTCACGCCGTGCACGGTGAGGTCGCCCGCGACCTTCAGCTTGCCCTTGCCAGCGGCCGTGACCTTGGTGCTCTTGAAGGTGACGGTGGGGTACTTGGCGGCGTCGAGGAAGTCGGCCGACTTGAGGTGCTCATCGAGCTTCGGCACGAAGGTATCGAGGCCGGTCAGCGGCAGGGTGGCTTCGACGGTGGCCTTGGTCGGGTCCTTCTCGTCGTACACGAGGGTGCCGTCGACATTGCCCAGGTTGGCGCTGGGGTTGGAGAAGCCGAAGTGGTTCCAGCTGAACAGGACCATGGTGTGGCCCGGGTCGAGCTTGTAGGTGACCGGGGCGGCGGTGGCGGTGCCGGCGGTGGCGACGAGGCCCGCGAGGGCAAGGTAACGGAGGGCGCGCATGTGGGTAGCTCCTGCAGTGGGTGGGGTACTGCCAGTGGACAGCGGGACCACGACGGTCACCGCGGGAAAGAATCAGAGGATCTGCGCCGCCTCGTCGAAATCGAGGCGCGGCAGGCGGCCGAACAGGTTCTTGTCGGGGTCGCCGTAGCCGATGTTCACCAGGAAGTTCGACTTCACCTGCGTGCCGGCGAAGAACTCGGCGTCGACGCCCGCCTGGTCGAAGCCCGACATGGGGCCGCAATCGAGGCCGAGCGAACGCGCCGCCAGGATGAGGTAAGCGCCCTGCAGCGAGCCGTTGCGGGTGCCCGCGGCCTGGATCAGCGGCTCGTTGCCGACGAACCAGCTGCGCGCGTCGGCGTGCGGGAACAGCTTGGGCAACTGCTCGTAGAACGCGAAGTCGGTGGCGACGATGGCGGTGGCCGGGGCCTGCATGGTCTTCTCGACATTGTTCTCGGACAGGAACGGCTTCAGGCGCGCCTTGGCATCCTTCGACTTGATGAAGCACACACGCATGGGCGAGGAATTGGCCGCCGTGGGGCCCATCTTCGCGAGGTCGTAGACCTGGCGGAGCTGCTCGTCGGTCACTTCCCTGTCCTGCCACGCGTTGAACGTGCGGGCGGTGCGGAAGAGCTGGTCAAGCGAAGCATCGGTCAGCGGGGCGCTCATGGGTATCCTTGTACAGTGAGCCGACAGTGTAAGCGGGCTTGCCCACCCCGTGTGCCCGCCACAAAGGAACGAACTGTGTCGAAATCGACAACAATCAGCCGGCCACCGGCCCGGTGAGTGCCGTTTCCCTCCCCCCGGGTTCATGCTGGGTCGTCACCGACGGCGCCGCGGGCAACCGCCGGCAGGCGCTCGCGCTGGCCGAGGCGCTCACGCCGTCGATCCGCGAGGTGGTGGTGGAACTGGCCGCGCCGTGGTCGTGGTTCGCGCCGCGCCTGCTCCCCTTCGCGCCGCTGGGTTTGGGGCGCGGGCGCGCCAGCCTGCAGGCCCCCTGGCCCACGCTGGTCATCGGCTGCGGCCGAGCCGCCGCGTTCGCCACGCGGCAGGTGCGCCAGTGGTCGAGCGGCCGCACGCTGGCGGTGCAGATCCTCGACCCGCGCGTGGGCACGCAACATTGGGACCTGGTCGTAGCGCCGAAACACGACCAGCTGCACGGCGGGAACGTGCTCTCCCCGGTGGGCTCGCTCAACCCCGTCGACGACACGTGGCTCGCGGACGCGCGCGAGGCCTTCGCCGGCTTCGGCGACCTCCCCGGCCCGCGGCTGGGCGTGCTGGTGGGCGGCGCACGCCACGGTGCGATGATGGACATCCACGGCCTCGCGGCCCTGCTCGAGGCGGTGAAGCAACGCCACGCACGCGAAGGGGGCTCGGTGCTTGCCGTGGCCTCGCGGCGCACGCCCGCGGCCGCGCTGGCCCTGCTGCGGGCGGCGTTCGACGGCATCCCGGGCGTGGCCTGGGCGCCCGGCGACGCGGAGCCCAACCCCTATCCCGGCGTGCTCGGCTGGGCCGATCGCCTGGTGGTGACGCCGGATTCGGTCAACATGCTCTCGGAAGCCTGCGCCACCGGCAAACCCGTGCACACACTGGTGGAACGCCCCCTGGCGCCCAAGCTCGAACGCTTCCACGCGGAACTGCGCGCCAGCCGGCGCCTGCACGACATCGAAGCCAGTACGCCGCCCGTGCAGCCGGTGCTGCGGGAGACGGAGGCGGTGGCGGCGAAAGTCCGCGAGCACCTGGGCCTGCACATGTAGGAGCCCACCCTGTGGGCGACCGCTTCTCGCGGCCACGCAACAGGCCCTGGGGCGCATCGGGAAAAGCTGTCGCCCACGGGGTGGGCTCCTACAAGGAGCGGTTATGCGTCGACGTAGCGCGCCGCGTCACCCACCCAGCGTGCGATAAGCCGCTCGCAGCGCGCGGGGTGGTCGCGCATCATCGCCTCGGCCACGCGCTGCACGTCGGGCATGAGGTGGGCGTCGCGGGTGAGGTCGGCGATGCGGAACTGCAGCTGGCCGGTCTGGCGCGTGCCCAGCACTTCGCCGGGGCCGCGCAGTTCGAGATCCTTCTCGGCGATGCGGAAGCCGTCGTTGGTTTCGCGCATCACCTGCAGGCGCTCCTTCGCCAGGCGCGATAGCGGCGTCTGGTACAGCAACACGCAGGTGGAGGCCACCGAGCCACGGCCCACGCGGCCGCGCAGCTGGTGCAGCTGCGCCAGGCCCAGGCGTTCGCTGTTCTCGATGACCATGAGGCTGGCGTTGGGCACGTCCACGCCCACCTCGATGACGGTGGTGGCCACCAGCACGGCGATCTCGCCGGCCTTGAAGGCATCCATCACCGCCTGTTTTTCCTTCGGCTTCATGCGGCCATGGATGAGGCCCACGTTGAGGTCGGGCAGCCCGGCCGCGAGCTCGGCGTGCGCGACCTCGGCGGCCTGCGCGTTCATCTGCTCGTTCTCTTCGATCAGCGTGCACACCCAGTACACCTGGCGGCCTTCCATGCATGCGCCGTGGATGCGTTCCATGACGTCGTAGCGGCGCTCGTTCGAGATAGCCACCGTCTGCACCGGCGTGCGCCCCGGCGGCAGTTCGTCGATGGACGATACGTCGAGGTCGGCGTACGCGCTCATGGCCAGCGTGCGCGGGATGGGCGTGGCGGTGAGGACGAGCTGGTGCGGGATCATCTCGCCCGACGAGCCCTTGTCGCGCAGCGCGAGGCGCTGGTGCACGCCAAAGCGGTGCTGCTCATCGACGATGACGAGACCAAGCTTGTGGAACGCCACGCCCTCCTGCATCAGCGCATGCGTGCCGACGACCACGTGCGCGGTGCCTTCGGCCGCATGCGCCAGCGCGCTCTTGCGCGCCCTGCCCTGCACCTTGCCCGCAAGCCATTCCACGTGCAGGCCCAGGGGCTCCAGCCACGCGCGGAAGTTGCGCAGGTGCTGCTCCGCCAGCAGTTCGGTCGGGGCCACGAGCGCGACCTGGTAACCCGCCTCAACCGCGGCCAGCGCCGCGAGCGCGGCCACCACCGTCTTGCCGCTGCCGACATCGCCCTGCACCAGCCGCAGCATGGGGTGCGCACGGGCGAGGTCGCGCCCCACTTCGCCGGCGACGCGCGCCTGTGCCTTCGTCAGGGCGAACGGCAGCGCGGCCAGCATGCGCTCGCGCAGTGCGCCGGCACTTTTCAGGGCGGGGGCTTTGCGCTTCTTCACGGCCGCGCGCATGCGCCGCAACGTGAGGTGCTGGGTCAGCAGTTCCTCGAACGCGAGGCGCTTCTGCGCGGGGTGGCCGCCTTCGCCCAGCTGGCCCAGGTCGACGTCCGGCGGCGGGCGGTGCACGTAGAGCAACGCGTCGCGCAGCGACGTAAGGCCCAGCGGGCGGCCCACCTCGTCGGGGATGAGTTCGAGGCGGTCGTCGCCGGGAAGATCGTGCAGCGCCTTCGCGATGACGCTGGCGAGGCGGCGCGGACCCAGGCCCTCCGTGGTGGGGTAAACGGGCGTCAGGCGCTCGTCTACCAGCACCGCTTCGTCGGCTTCGATGCGCTGGTATTGTGGGTGCACCATCTCCAGGCCTTGCGGCCCCTGGCGCACCTCGCCAAAGCAAAGCAGGCGCGTGCCCTTCTGCAGCTGGTCGACCTGCGCCTTGCGGAAATGGAAGAAGCGCAGCAGCAGCGCGCGGCCGCTGTCGTCGCTGATGATCACCTTCAGCTGCGGGCGGAAACGAAAGCCGCGCTCGACGAAGTCCACCGTGCCTTCCACCTGCACGTGCACGCCCGGGCGAAGCTCGCCGATGGGCACGACCGTGGTGCGGTCTTCGTAGCGCAGCGGCAGGTGGAACCAGAGATCCTGCACCTCGCGCAGCCCGAGCTTGCCCAGCGTCTCCGCCAGCGCGGGCCCCACCCCGCCGAGCGTGGTCAGCGGCGCGCGGCCCGGCTCCGCCGCGGCGGGCGCAGCGGGTGCGTTGCGGGTGCGGCGGGCCACGGGGATGGCGGCGGCCCTGCGGTTACGGCAGGACGAGGACCGCGTCCACTTCCACCTGGGCGCCCTTGGGCAAACCCGACACCTCGATGGTGGAGCGCGCGGGGTACGGCTGCTGGAAGTACTCGGCCATCACCGCGTTCACGGCGGCGAAGTTGCCAAGGTCGGTGACATAGATGCCGACGCGGACGATATCGGCCAGCGTGCCGCCCGCGGCTTCCGCCACCGCCACCAGGTTGTCGAACACGCGGCGCGTCTGCGCGGTGATGTCACCGTCGACGAGGTTGCCGGTGGCCGGATCGAGCGGGATCTGCCCCGAAAAATACACGGTGTTGCCGGCACGCACGGCCTGCGAATACGGGCCAATGGCCGCCGGGGCCTTGTCGGTGGCGATGATGGTGCGGGACATGCGAACTCTCCGTACGTTGATGCCCCGAGTTTAGCGGGCCCGGAGCGGCGTTTGTAGGAGCGCACACCCGTGCGCGAAAAGCCAACGAAGCGGCGATGCCGCGACACCCCTTAGAGCGGGTGGCGGTAGACGCCGCTGACCACGCCCGTGCGCCTCACGCGCCGCATCACGTCGGCCAGGTGCTTGCGGCCCTTCACCTCGATGGCGAAGAGCAGCGTGGCGGCGGTGCTGTCGCGCTCGATGTATTCCACGTTCTCGATGTTCGAGCCGGCGTCCGCGATGGCGGCGGCGACCGTGGCGAGGACGCCCGGGCGGTTGAGTACTTCGATGCGCAGCTCGGCGCGGTAATCGCCGCTGACATCGCGATCCCACTCGATGGCCACGATGCGCTCGGGCGTCTTGCGGAACTCGGCCACGTTGGGGCATTCGACCCGGTGCACGACAATGCCCTTGCCCGACGACAGGAATCCGATGATCTCGTCGCCCGGCAGCGGGTGGCAGCAATTGCCGAAGCTGAGGACGCCGCGCTCGGCGCCGCTGATGCGGATCTTTTCCACCGTGTGCTCGACGGGCGCGTGCGGGTGCGATTCGCGCGGGCCCATGACGCTCACGAGCTGGTTGGCCACCTGGTCGGCGAAGCGGTTGCCGAGGGCGATCTCGGAGAGCAGTTCCTCGAGCCGCTTGAACTTGGCTTCCTCGAGGAAGCGATCGAGCACGGCAGGCGGGATGGCATCGAGGCTGAGGCCGCGGGCATCCAGCGCGCGGTCGAGCATGCGGTGGCCGAAATCGACCGCGTCCTCATGCTGCAGGTGTTTCAGGTACTGGCGGATGGCGGTACGCGCCTTGCCCGTGACCACGGCCTCGAGCCACGCCGGGTTCGGCACGGCGGAGGGCGCGGTGATGACCTCCACCACCTGGCCGGAGACCAGGCGCGTGCGCAGCGGCACCAGCTTCTTGTCGACGCGCGCGGCCACGGCGTGGTCACCCACGTCGGTATGCACGGCGTAGGCGAAATCGAGCGCGGTGGCGTTGCGCGGCAGCGAGAAGATATCGCCACGCGGCGTGAACAGGTACACCTCGTCGGGGAAGAGGTCGATCTTGACGTTTTCCAGGAACTCGGCGGCCGACGGCGTGTTGGCCTGGCTATCGGCCAGCGCCGAGAGCCACTCGCGCGCGCGCAGCTGCGCGCTGTTGGCCGGGCCCGAATCGCTCTTGTACGCCCAGTGCGCCGCCACGCCGCGCTCCGCCACCGATTCCATCTCCGAGGTGCGGATCTGGATCTCGATGGGGGCGCCGAAGGGCCCGAGCAGCACGGTATGCAGCGACTGGTAGCCGTTGCCCTTGGGGATGGCGATGAAATCCTTGAAGCGCGCGTCGACCGGCTTGTACAGGCCGTGCACCGAACCCAGCGCCATGTAGCAATGCATGGCCGTGTCGGTGATGACGCGGAAGCCGTACACATCCATGAGCTGCGCGAACGATTTGTGCTCGTTGCGCATCTTCGAATAGATGCTCCACGGGCTCTTGATGCGGCTGACCGCGCGGCCGGGGATCTTGTCGGCGGCGAGGCGGCCCTCGAGCGCCATCTCGATCTTCGCCATGGCCTCGCGGCGGTTGCCCAGCGCGGCCCGGATACGCTCGCTGATGATGCGGTGGCGGTCGGGGTACAACGCCTTGAAGCCGAGATCCTGCAGCTCGGCCTTGAACTTGTTCATGCCCAGGCGCTGCGCGATGGGCGCGTAGATCTCGAGCGTCTCGCGCGCGATGCGGCGGCGCGAGGAGGAATCCTTCGCGCCCAGCGTGCGCATGTTGTGCAGGCGGTCGCTGAGCTTGATGAGGATGACGCGCAGGTCGCGCGCCATGGCCAGCAGCATCTTGCGGAAGCTCTCGGCATCGGCCTCGGCGCGGCTGGAGAAGCGCATCTTGTCGAGCTTGGTGACGCCATCGACCAGCTCGGCCACGGTTTCGCCAAACGCGCCGGCGAGTTCCTCGCGGCCGAGCTGAGTGTCTTCGAGGGTGTCGTGCAGGATGGCCGCGATGATGGTCTCGGCATCGAGGCCGAGCTCGGCCAGCACCTGCGCCACCGCCACGGGGTGCGTGATGTAGGGCTCGCCCGATTTACGCGTCTGGCCCTCGTGCGCCACGGCGCCGACGAGGAACGCGCGGCGGATGCGCAGCACCTGCTCCTTGGGCAGGTAGGCGCCCACGCGATCTTCCAGCGCCTGCACGTAGGCGGGCACCGGGGTGTCGTCGGCGACGTCGGTCAGCTTCTTGGCGGGGATGACTTCCATGGGAGTGCCTTGCGCCTGGCCTCAGGCGGCATGGCCTCCCGCGCGCGGCCTGCGTGGCCGCGCTTCAACAACGTGCGCAGTAACGTGATGACAGCTGGGTCGACAGGGACCCGGCTGCATCAGTCATCTCCGCCCTTCGAGAGGTCGTCGTCCACTTCCGTGGCGGCCCACTCGAGGGCTTCGCGCTCGGCACGCTCGCGGGCAGCCTTGTCGATTTCGTCGATCATCTGCTCGTTGACGCGGCGATCGGCGATCTCGCGCAGGGCAAGCACGGTGGGCTTGTCGTTGTTCGGATCGAGGGTGGGCTCCGCGCCCTTGGAGAGCTGGCGAGCACGCTTGGTCGCCATGAGCACGAGCTCAAAGCGGTTGTCGACTACCTCGAGGCAGTCTTCGACGGTAATACGGGCCATTTCAAATCCTTGACAACAAAGACACTTATGACCGTGCAGTTTAGCGGCCCGGGCGGTTGGCTGTCCATTGGGGGGAGGGGTATCATGCCGGGTTCTGGCACGGAAGGACGGGCGTTAGTGCAAATAATAAAACCAAGCGGTACACTAAAGTATCGCCCCACCCCCAGAGTCACCCCGATGGACCCCAACAACACCTTCAAGCGGCTGTTCCGCACGGCGCTCGGCCTGGCCGCCGTGGCCCTGCTGGCCGCCTGCCACGTGGCCCCGCCGCGTACCGACGACCCGAACGAGCACCTGAACCGCAAGGTCTACGCGTTCAACGACAAGCTCGACAAGGCGGTGATCCGCCCGGTCGCGGTCGGCTACCGCAGCATCACCACCCCGGGCGTCCGCACGGCGGTGAGCGATTTCTACACCAACATCCGCCTGCCGATCACCATTGGCAACCAGATCCTGCAGGGCCGCCCGGGCCAGGCCGCCGTCACCACGGGCCGCTTCCTGGTGAACCTCGGCATCGGTTTCCTGGGCTTCAAGGACCCGGCCAGCATGCTGGGCATGCCGCTGTACGACAGCGATTTCGGCGTCACCCTGGCCCGCTGGGGCGTCCCGGAGGGCGATTACCTCGTGCTGCCGTTCGTGGGCCCGACCACGGTCCGCGATGTCTGGCGCTTGCCGGTCGACAGCTACTTCTTCGATCCGCTCAGCTACTTCTCGCGTAACCATGATTTCCACCATGGTGAGTACTACGCGCCGTCGGTGCTCTACCTGGTCACCCTGCGTGCCCGCGCCATCGATGCGGAGAGCTTCCTGGCGTCGGCGTACGACCCGTACGTGTTCATGCGTGACGCCTACCGCCAGCAGCGCCTCTACCAGATCTACGACGGCAACCCGCCGGCGGATGTGATCGAGAAGATGCAGGGCCTGCACGACGACAAGGATTTCGACCCGGATGAGCTGCTGGATGAGCAGCACAAGTGGGAACGGCAGAACGGGCAAAACCCGGATTGACGAGAAAAACCCGGCCCAGGCCGGGTTTTTTATGCCTGCAGATTTTTGTAGGAGCTTGCTTGCAAGCTCCCACAGCTGCCTTGTTCTACAAGAGCGTGCTGACGCCTGAGACGCGGGCCAGGGCTTCGAGGCCCCTGGGGGCGTTGGCCACCTTCATGTCGGTGCCTTTCTGGCGGGCGTGCGCCAGCAGGGCCAGCACCGAGGCCAGGCCGGCGCTATCGGCCTGGGTGACCCCGGCGAGATCGAGCGTGGGCGGGGCGTTGCGCTCGAGCGCCGTGCGGCCCGCGGCGAGGACCGCCGCGGCCGTGGCGAACGTCAGCGCGCCGGAGACCGCGAGGGCCCCCGGCGCGTCGGCCAGCTGGAACGTGGCCGGCTGGATCACTTTTTGGCGCCGCCCTGGCCGCTGTCCTGCTTCATCTCGTCGATGGCGGCGGAACCCTTCTGCTCGAGATCGGCGGTGAGCTTGTCGAGGCCTTCCTTGCGGATCTCGGCATCGACCTGGTTGCGGTAGTTGGTGATGTACGAGATGCCCTCGATGATCACGTCGTAGGCCTTCCAATCGCCGCTCTTGGCCTGGCGGAACGCGTAATCGACCGAGACCGACTTGCCGTCGTCGAGCATGACCTGGGTGCGGACCACGGTGCGCGACTTGTTGAGGTCGCCCGTGAACGGCAGCACCTTGACGCGGCCGCGGGTGTAGTTGAGCAGGCCCTCGGCATAGCGGTGGGTGATGGAGTTGTAGAACGCCTTGGCGAAGCGCTCGCGCTGCTGCGGGCTGGCTTCGCGGGCGTGCTGGCCCAGCACGAGGATGGAGGCGTAATCGATGTCGAAGTGCGGCAGGAACGTGTCGTCGATGACGGCGATCAGCTTTTCCTTGTCGTTCTTCAGTTCGGCCTGGTGGCCCTCGATGGCCTTGGACAGGTCGTTCGAGATCTGCTCGACCACCTGCTGGGGCGACTGGCCCTGCGTGGCGGCCGGGGCCGCCGCGGTCTGGGCGAAGGCCGGGGCGGCGATGACGGTGCCGGCGGCGAGGGCGATGGCGAGCGAAAGCTGACGCAACATGCGGGTGTCTCCTGGACCGGCTTACTTCTTGCCGGCGTTATCGGGTTGGGCGCCACCCTGGCCACTGGAGCCCTGGGCGTTGCCGTTCTTGTTGTCGCTCGGCGAACCGTTCACGAGGAACTTGCCGATCAGGTCTTCCAGCTGGAGCGCCGACTGCGTGAGCACCAGCTCATCGCCATCGCCCAGGAACTCCGGCGACCCGCCGGGCTGGATCGCAACATACTGGCTGCCGATCAAACCGCTTGTGAACACCGCGGCCGACGAGTCATTGGGTATCTGGGAGTAGTTCTTGTCGATCGCAAGGGTAACCGTGGCTTCGACCGAACCCGGCTTGACCACCACCGACTCGACGCTGCCGATGGGCACGCCGGCCATCTTCACGGCCGCGCCCGGCTGCAGGCCGCCGATGTTCGTGAAGTTGCCCGTCACGTGGAAGGTGCCGCCCAGGCGGTCGGGGGCGCTGCCGCCGCCGAAGAACTTGCCGAGCATCTCTTCCAGCTGCTGTGCCGGGCGGGTGAACGCCAGGGCACCGCCTGCCTTCAGCGGGTTTTTCGAGTGGCCGTACTGCAGGCCCACGTACTGGTCGCCCAGCAGGCCGCTGGTGTAGATGGTGGCCACCGAGTCGTCGGGGATGTCCTTGCGGTTGTCGTCGATGGCCAGGGTGACCTTGGCCTCCTCCTTGCCCGGCACCAGGTCGATGGCGGACACGGAACCGACACGCACGCCGGCCACCTTGACCGGGGCGCGCACCTTCAGCTGGCCGACATTGGCGAAGCGGGTTTCCACGTCGTACGTGGAGCCGCCGTGCTGGTTGGCGACGGAGGTGGTCTGCGTGGCGAGGTAAGCCAGCGCGGCGAAACCGAGCACGATGAACAGGCCGGTGCCGACGGCATAGGAACGTCTCTGGGTCACGGCACGATCCTCGAATGGAAAACGGAAAGGGGGGTGTTCATGGCGGGCCTCCGTGCCTTCAGATCAGGAACGAGGTGAGGACGAAGTCCAGCGCCAGGATGGCGATGGACGATGCGACCACCGTGCGGGTGGTCGCATACGCGACGCCTTCGCTGGTGGGCGGCGTGGTATAGCCCTGGAATACCGCGATGAGCGACACCACGATGCCGAAGGCGAAGGACTTGAGCAGCACGCCGTTGACGATGTCCTTGTGGACATCCACCGAGGCGGTCATGTTGGACCAGAACGTGCCGTTGTCGATACCGAGCCACGTGACACCGACCAGGTGGCCGCCGAACACGCCCATGGCGCAGAAGACGACGCCCAGCAGCGGCAGCGCGATGACGCCCGCGAGGAAGCGCGGCGCGACGACGTAGGCGATGGGGTCGACCGCCATCATCTCCATGGCATCGAGCTGGTCGGTGGCCCGCATGAGGCCGATCTCGGCGGTGATGGAGGTGCCCGCGCGGCCGGCGAACAGCAGCGCCGTGACCACGGGGCCCAGCTCGCGGTAGATGGCGATGGCCACCACGGTACCGGTGGCCGAGGTGCCGCCGAAGATCGACAGCACGTCGTACAGCTGCAGGCCCAGCACCATGCCCACGAACAGGCCGCAGGTCATGACGATGGTGAGGCTCATGGCGCCCACGAACCAGATCTGCCGGATCGTCTCGCGGCCGTGCCGCATGCTGCGCGGGATGGCCGCCAGGATCGTGAGCAGGAACAGGCCGCTGGCGCCGATCTGCGCCAGGCTGCGGGTTACGACGTTATCTTCCCTGGCCGTCATGCCTTGCCTCCCGGGAAACCCAGCGCCGTGGCGTAGTCGCCGGCCGGGTACTGGAACGGAACGGGGCCATCGGCCTCGCCGCCGAAGAACTGCGCCGTCCACGGCGAGCCATCGTTGACGAGCTCACTGGGCGCGCCCTGGGCGACGACCTTGCCGTTGGCGATGAGGAACACGTGGTCAGCCACCTTCTGCACCGCGGCCAGCTCGTGCGCCACCAGGATGCTGGTGATGCCGAGCGTTTCGTTGAGCGTGCGGATGAGCAGCAGCACCTGGTTCAGCGCGATGGGGTCGAGGCCGACGAAGGGCTCGTCGTACAGGATGAGCGCCGGATCGAACACGATGGCGCGCGCCAGGGCCACGCGGCGGGCCATGCCGCCCGACAGCTCGGTGGGCATGAGCCGCGCGGCGCCGCGCAGGCCCACGGCCTGCAGCTTGTTCAGCACGATGTTGCGGATGAGTTCCTCGGGCAGCTTCGTGTGCTGGCGCAGCGGGAACGCCACGTTCTCGAACACGTCGAAATCGGTGAGCAGCGCCGAGTTCTGGAACAGGTAGCCGATGCGCTCGCGCAGCTCGAACAGTTTCTCGCGCGAGAGCGTGGGCACGTTGGTGCCGTCGACCTCGACGGTGCCGGCATCGCCGCGCATCTGCCCGGTGATGTGCTTCAGCAGCGTGGTCTTGCCCGTGCCGCTGGGGCCCATGATGGCCGTGACCTTGCCGCGCGGGATGTCGAGGTCCAGCGCGTCGAAGATGGTCTTGCCGTTGAGGACCGTGGTGAGGCCGCGTACGCGGACGATGGCGTCGTCGGTCATGGGGCGAGCAGTTCCTCGATGAGGGCCTCGTGGCGCTTGCACGCCCACGCGCTGCGCAGGCGCACGGCACGGACGATGGCTTGCAGGTCGGCCAGCGCGTCTTCGAAGCGATCGTTCACGATGATGTAGTCGAACTCATGGGCGTGGGCGATTTCTTCGCGGGAGTTGAACAGGCGGCGCTCGATGACTTCCGGCGCGTCGGACCCGCGGCCACGCAGGCGGCGCTCGAGTTCCGGGCGCGAGGGCGGCAGGATGAAGACGCTGACGCAATCGGGCTTGCCCTTGCGCACCTGGCGGGCGCCCTGCCAGTCGATCTCCAGCAGCACGTCGCCACCGGCCGTGAGCTTGCCTTCGACCACGGTACGCGAGGTGCCGTAGAGGTTGCCATGCACTTCGGCGTGCTCGAGGAAGATGCCCTCGGCGATCTCGCGCTCGAAATCGGGGCGCTCGACGAAGAAATAGTGCCGGCCATACTGCTCGCCCACGCGGGGCGGCCGCGTGGTGTGGGACACGGACAGGGAGATCTGCGGTTCGCGCTCGAGCAGCGCATTGACCAGCGTGGACTTGCCCGCACCGGAGGGCGCGGCCACCACGAACAGGGTGCCGTCGCTCATCCGTGGGGATCTCGTTGTGGGGTCATGGCTATTCCCGTCACGCAAAGCGGGATTGTAGCCGGAATCGTGGCCCGGGCGCCTTGCGGCGCCCTTTCGGCCCTATAGCCAGCGGATATGCAGGAACGCGAGGGGATGGAACAGCCACGCCGCGACGAAGGTCACCAGGCAGACCGTGGCGCTTGCCACCCACGCGCCGGCGCCCTGCACGGCCGGCTCCACCTGGCCGGTTTTCTGCCATTTCGCCAGCCAGGTCATCTGGGCCTGCAGGTAGTAATGCGTAAAGAAAACCAGCGTCACGTTGCTGATCCGTGGGCTGACCCCGTAAGCGGGCAGCCGGGCCTTCATGGAACGGGCCATGGAAAAAACGGCCATGTAGCGGAAGAGGATGACGACGAGCATGGCCGCGGCAAGCGTGGCGAGCCGGCTGTGGATGCCCCCCGTCGTTACATGCGGGCTATCGGCGAAGACCACGCGGAAGCCGCTGTAGTGAGAGATCGTTACTGGCCGTGGGCCATGAGCACCATCACGATGGTGGCGAAAAACAGCAGCATGAGTGCGAAGCACGCCGCGAAGATGATCCAGAACACGTTGCGTGGCGCCGGCGGCGCCACCTGCCCCGTCTGCCGCCAGCGCGCCACCCAGCTCAGCTGGCCCTGCAGGTAATACACCGAGAAGAAGAACAGGGTGACGCCGCCGATCTCGGGCACCAGGCCGTATCGGGGCAGCACCTCGCGCAGGGAGCGGGCCATGGCGAAGTAGCCGACGATGCGGATCACGAACGAGGCCAGCACGGCCAGCCCGAAGAAACTGAAGTAACTCATCATGCCGGCCACGGCGGCGACGTCGGGGCGGCCATCGGTCGAAAGGTTCAGCGCCATGCCCATCATCAGGAACCAGCCGAGGGGCAGCAGGCACAGCGACACCACAAGCCACACCGTGGCCTTGCTGGTGGGGTCGATCTTCTTGACCCACGCCGACTGCAGGAACTGCCACACGATGCCCATCAGGCCGCCCGCGAACAGGTCGACGAGGAAGATGACGAACCAGGGGATATCGGGCGGTGGCGGTAGTTCGCCGTGCAACGGCCCGGCCACCGGGCCTGTCATAGGCATGGTCGGCGGCATGGGCCTGCCCGCCATCGGCGGGGGCACGGCGATACCCAGCATCACGTGCAGCGGCTGCCAGTCGGGCATGCCCTCGGCCCAGCCCATCGCGGTGGCTTCCACCTTGCCCTCGGCGACCCACGCGCGCAGCGTGGTTTCGTCATACGGCCCGAAGCGCTGGCCGTCGCGGCCCACCCAGATCTTGCGGCCTTCCGTCATGCCCCTACCCTGCCCTGATCGATGTTGCGGCGAGTATGCCCGGCGCCCCTGCGCGCGTCACGCAGCCGGCGCGTAGCGTGCAGGCGAAACGCCCACCACGCGCTTGAACGCATGGCTGAAGGCACTTTCCGAGCCGTAGCCCAGGTCGCGGGCCAGCGTCGCCACGGGCACGCTGCCGCGATGCAATGCCTGGCAGGCCAGGCGCATGCGCCATTCGGTGACGTAGGTGAGCGGCGCGGTACCGGCCACTTTGCGGAAGTGGCCCGCGAACACCGTTCGCGACATCGCGGCGAGCCGGGCCATCTCGTCGAGGCGCCAGTCGCGGCCGGGCGCCGCATGCACCTGGCGCAACACGGGCGCGAGCCTTGGGTCGGCCACGGCGCGCAGCCAGCCCGGCGGCAGCACGTCGCCCGTGGCCATGTGTGCGCGGAGCACCTGCACGAAAAGCAGGTGCGCGAGCTGGGCCTGCGCGATGCCCGCGCCGGGCAGCGCCTGCTGGCTCTCTTTCACCATCTGGTCGATGAGCCAGCGCATGGTCGTGGCTTCGGGCGTGTTGCCCGCGATGTGGATCCAGGGCGGCAGCGCGGCGAGCAGCATGGCTTCGTACGCCGGGTGGACCCGCACGTGGCCGCCGATCTGCAAGGTATCGGTGCCGTCGTTGAACGCCACGAGGCGCTCGGGCCCGTGCCACGCGAACTCGCTGGCGAAACGCGCGGGCAGGTCGGGATCGCTTGCCAGCACGAACGAGCGGCCGGCCGAGACGAGGATGACATCGCCCTCGCCCATCACGATGTCACGGGGCTCGCCGTCGATGCGCATGACGACGCGGCCGCGCGCCACGGCGAAGAACTTGAGTTTGTCGGGCGGCGGGAAGCGCACGGCCCAGTCGCCGCCCACGGTGAAGCCGCCGGACATCACCGACTCGAACTCGGCGAGGCGCAGGATCTCAGAAATGGGGTCGTCAGCCATATCCGTACGATTGAGCATGCATGGCGAACTTTCAAGCATTCATCGTCCGGGCTGCCGACTCTACCTTGGTAAGGCACCCCACCCTGGAGCCTTCCCCATGCAACACCCCCTGCCCTCCGGCCTCGGCGCCGCCACCACCGCCGCCGAGGCACTCGCCGGCATCGATCTCACCGGCAAGACCGCCGTGGTGACCGGCGGCTACGCCGGCCTCGGCCTGGAGACCGCCCGCGGCCTGCGCGACGCCGGCGCCCATGTCATCATCCCGGCCCGCGACATGGCCAAGGCCGCGAAGGCGCTGGACGGCGAAGCCGGCATCGAAGTGCTGCCCATGGACCTCGCCGACCCGGCCAGCATCGACGCCTTCGCCGCCGAGGTCGTCGGCCGCGGCGGCCCGCTGCACATCCTCATCAACAACGCGGGCGTGATGGCCTGCCCGCTGGAACGCGATGCGCGCGGCTTCGAGCGCCAGTTCGCCACCAACCATCTCGGGCATTACCAGCTCGCGGCGCGGCTGTGGCCGGCGTTGAAGCGCGCCAATGGCGCCCGCGTGATCTCGGTGTCGTCGCGCGGCCACCGCTATTCGCCCGTGGTGTTCGACGACCCGCATTTCGAGCGCCGCGAGTACGACCCGTGGCTGTCGTACGGCCAGTCGAAGACAGCGAATATCCTCTTCGCCATCGGCGTGGACACGCGCGGCAAGGCCGATGGCATCCGCGCGTTCTCACTGCACCCGGGTGCCATCGTCACCGACCTGGCGCGCTACATGAGCGTGGATGAGATGAAGAAGTTCGGCGCCATCGACGACGAGGGCAAGCCGGTGGTCGACCTCGAGCGCGGCATGAAAAGCGTGGCGCAAGGCGCGGCCACGAGCGCATGGGCGGCGACGAGCGCGCTGCTCGATGGCAAGGGTGGCCTGTATCTCGAGGATTGCGATGTCGCACCGATCCTCGACGACGCGACGCTGGAAGCGGCCGACCTGCGCCACCTGCACGGCGTGCGGCCGTACGCAGTGGATCCCGATGCAGCCGATGCGCTGTGGGAGCTGAGCGAGCAGCAGACAGGCGTTCGCATCGCCTGACGGCTATGTGTGCCCTCTTGTGGGAGCGCGCTTGCGCGCGATCGCGCGCAAGCGCGCTCCTACAGGTGAGGTGCGATCACGGCTTTTTGTAGATCGCGCCGCCCTTCATGACGAAAGGCACGTTCGACAGTACCGAGATGTCTTTCGTCGGGTCGCCCGGCACGGCGATGATGTCGGCGTCGAGGCCGGGTTTCAGCTGGCCGATGTGGTCCTCCTGGCGCAGCACTTTCGCGTCGACGGCCGTGGCGGCGAGCAGGGCCTTCGCCGGCGTCATGCCGTCGCGGACCATCCACTCCAGTTCCTTGTAGTTGGTGCCGTGGGTGAACACACCGACGTCGCTGCCGGCGCCGATGGTGACGCCCGCCCCCATGGCGCGTTTAAACGCGGTTTCCGAGGTTTTCATGGCCTCGTTCGGTGGCATGCCCGGCTTCCAGCCGCTGAAGTACTCCGCATAGGCGGCGCTGGCTTCCAGCGTGGGCATGTAGGCCACGTTGTGTTTCTTCATCAAGGCGAAGACGTCCGGCGTGCCGTCGTAGCCGTGTTCGATGGTGTCGACGCCAGCCATGACGGAACGGCGCATGCCTTCGGCCGTGCTCGAATGCACGGCCACGGGAAGGTTCAGCGAATGCGCGACTTCCACTGCCGCATTCAATTCTTCCTGCGTGAGCGTGGGCGAGGAACCCTTGGCCTTGCCGCAGTGGTAGTCGGCATAGAGCTTGATCCAGTCGGCACCGTGCGCGGCCTGGTCGCGGACGGCGTCGACCATCTGCGCCACGCCGCTGACGGGAATCGCGCCCTGCGGCAGGTCCATGTCCTCGCGGAAACCGAGCGGGCCAGGGCCATAGCAGTGCGCCGCCACGGTGGCGCGCGTCGCGACGAACAGGTGCGGGCCGGGGATGAGGCCGGTGTTGATGGCCTTCTGCACATCGACGTCCGCGTAGCCCGCGCCTTCGGTGCCGAGGTCGCGCAGCGCGGTGTAGCCCGCCATCAGCGTGTCGCGTGCGTGCTTCACCGCTTCCACCGTGCGGAAGGCCAGCGTCTCCTTGAGCACCTGGTCGTTCCACAGGGTTTCGTTGTAGGGGTGCAGGAAAATGTGCGAGTGCGCGTCGATGAGGCCCGGCAGCAGTGTCATGCCGGGGAACGTGAGCGTCTCGGTACCGGCGGGCGCGGCCACCTGTCCTTCCGGGCCCACCGCGGCGATCTTGTCGCCCTGCACCAGTACCACCCAGCCCGCGTGGGCCTGTTCGTCGCGCGCATCGAAAACCCGATCGGCCTTCAGCAGCACAGCGTGGTCGGCGGGCTTCGGAAGGTCGTCGGCGTGGGTGGCCGTCGCGGCCGTCGCGGCGGCCAGGCCGAGGGCCAGGGCAAGCCAGGTGGTCTTCATCGCATCGGGTCCTTGTCACCGGGGTGGTAGTGGCGTTCCACGTGGCCTTCGAGATCCTCGGGCCAGAAATACACCTTGCGCAGGTTGCCCGTGGTGTAGCGCTCGGCTTCGTCGTTGAAATGTGCCGATGCGGGGTCGCCACTTTCGCCACCGGCGGTGATGGCGCGGGCGCTGACCTTCGGCCCGAACTCCACGACGGCGACGAAGCTGTTGCCGCTGGTGCCGTAGTAGCGCTTGGTGCCCGGCCAGCGATGTGCACCGAACGAGGCGAGCGAGCCCCACCGCGACGAGGTAAACGGCACGGGCAGGCTGGGCTTCGCATCGTCGAACACCTGCGCGATGGCGGCGTCGTTGCGCTGGTAGCGGTTCACTTCGCCCCACGGCACGCCCCAGCTGCCGAAATCCTTCTCCAGCCGGTCGGCGGCATCGGCGAGCGCCTGCAGGCGTGCCTGCGGGCCGGCCTTCTCGGCCATGATGTCGTAGATGCTGAGGCCTTCCTGCGTATCGTCCTTGCTCACCTTGTCCCACAGGATGTCGCCCCAGAACACGGCGAGCGTCGTGGGCATGGAGGTGATGCCCCAGCGGTAATCCCACGCGCGCAGCAGGCCGATGGGCCCGCGCAGTTTCGTTTTCAGCGGGTCGCTTGCGGGCAGCGCGTCGTAATCCTTGATGAGCACGGGGAGCTGGCGTTCAAACGCCGGCAGGTAGGCATCAAACGCTGTTGCGATCAACGACGCCTGGGTGAAATCCTTCTGCCCTGTCAGCACGCGCGTGGCGTGGATGCCGCGGGGGTTCTCGCCCACCGAATCCATGTACTTCGGGAAATCGGCCTGCTTCGGGCTGTCGGGGCCCGCTGCCGAGTACGGCCAGTCGTTGGTGTTGAAGATCCAGCCCGTGCCGGGGTTGAACAGGCGCGGCGCCTTGTCCAGCGGCAACAGGCCCTGCCAGTCGTTCGTCGGGTCGCTGCCATCCACCGGCTTCGTGTAATCGAAGCGATCGTCCCGCTTCGGGATGAACTGCGGATGCAGGTAGGCGATGTTGCCCTTGTCGTCCGCGTAGATGGTGTTGTTCGAGGAGTTGGCCTTGAGCTCGGCCACTTTCATATAGGCCTTGTAATCGTTGGCCTTGGTGCGCAGCCAGCTCTGCTGCAGGGCCTCCAGCGGTTTGTTCATCAGCGCGAAGGCGATCCACTTGCCGGCCTTCTCGCCCACGATGGGGCCGTGGTGCGTGACGTAGGTGGTGAAGCGGCGCTCGCCGCCACCCTTCACCTTCACTGTGATCTCGCGCGTGGTGACGGGCCGCGTCTCCTTGCCGTAGCGGTAGGTCAGCTTGCCGTCCTGCTTCACGATCGTCTCGGCGAACTCGTCCACCACGTCGATACCCGACGAGGTGTGCATCCACCCAATATGCTGGTTGAAGCCCTGGTAGATGAAGAACTGGCCCCACGTCACGGCCCCGTACGCATCCAGGCCTTCGTCACTCGACATCTGCAGCTCGGAGCGGAAGAAGAACGAGGTATGCGGGTTGATCAGCAGCAGCGCATGGCCGTTGGCCGTGAGCTTCGGCGCGATGGCGATGCCATTGGACCCCGTGGGCTCCCACCAGCTCGACGGCGGCGTGACCTGGGCCAGGGCGCCAGCGGGGTCCTTACCGTAGAAGGCCTGCAGGCCCTTCGTGGAAACGCGCTCGATGTCGCCGCCGATGCTGCCCTCGGAGAAGCTCAGCGCCATCCACGATTCGAAGTGGGTGATGACGCGCGGGTGCACGTCGGGGTGCGTGGCGAGGTAGAAGTTCAGGCCATCGGCCCATGCATCCATCAAGGCCTTCAGCCACGACGGACTGCGGCGGTACATCGCTTTCAGCTGGGTCTCGTCGACGAACAGCTTCTGGCGCAGGTCCTTCCATAGCGCAGATTCCCCTTCCGCTTCGGACAGCCGCCCCAGCGACACCAGGTAATTGGTCTCGACGCGGTTGAAGTCGTCCTCGGCCTGGGCGTATGCCATGCCGAACACGGCATCCGCATCGGTTTTGCCGTGCACATGGGCGATGCCCCAGTCGTCGCGGGTGATCGACGTGGCCCCGGCTTCGCGCTTCCAGCGCGCGGCGTCCGCGTCGGCGGCATGCACGGCCGGGGCAAGGAGCGACGCGCAAAGCACGGCCAGCGCGCAACGGTGGAATCCAGACATGTTCGGTAACCCCTGACGGACTACCGATCGTAGCGGCTCGGGGCGTGAGCGCGTCAAGTCCCGGGCGGCGGGGCCGCGGCGATGTGCGGTGGTTCGTAGTTTACGGAGACGAAGTAGAGAACACGGCCTTGGATCGTGTTCGCTTGCAGGCTCACGAAGACGAAGGCGTTCACGGGCTGCTTGAGTGGCGCCATCTGCGGCTTTTGGTGATCCGCGGCAAATGCCTCGGCCGTCCGCGCCACGAAGTCGACATCCACCTTGGCAGGTGCCGGCTGGCCCCTTCGATAAGCCAGCTCCATGGGCCCGTACATATCGCTCAGCACGCGCCACGTATCGCCGAAGACCCGCGCGGCGGCGGAAAGGTCCGGGCCCTCGTAGCGCGACACCATCATCCGCGCGAGCTTGCCATCGGTGAAGTAGAACTGGACGTTCTCCTTCCTGCCCGCGAAATCACCCGCGTACGTCTCGAGGTCGCCATTGCTGAAGGATTTGTACGGGCCATAGGTGGCATCGGCCTTGACCTGCTCGGGCGTCATCTGGAAGGCCCAGGGGCCCAGCGGGATCGGCGGTGCCGGGATGGGCCCGACCGATGTGGCGAACAAGGGCATGGCCAGGCCCAGCAGGCAGGCCATGGCGACGTTGCGAAATCCCTGCTTCATGAGCTTCCCCCGCCCCACCCCATGTGGGGGCGCGCCCGCGCGCGATGCCCTACTTTCGGGGCACCGCGGTGGGTGCGTCAATGCGGGAGACTTAGGTCTACGATGCGACCCTACTTGGCCAAATGCTTCTCTACCTCGTTCGCGCGCTTCGCAGTGCTCCGCAGCATGCAACCTGCGGCCTCGACTTCTTCCGATTGCGATGAATCGGCGCCGATCGCGCACTGCGTCTTCAAGCCTTCGGCCCAACGCTCCTGCTCATCCGCCATCTTCCGTTGGCTCGCAACCGGCGCTGCAGCGAAAGCCCGCTCGTAGGCTCGTGCCACCCGCTCCTCCTGAAACTGGAGTTCATCGTCAGCGCAGGCGACGACTTTTGGGTTATTGCCAAAGCTTCGATCGACGCAGGCCTGGTAAGAGGAACGAATCCCATTGCGAGCGTGGGGGCCAAGGACATCCGGACCAGCCGAAAGTGGCTTTGCGCCGTAAGAAACAGGATCGGCCAGGCGGCGCTCAAGTTCCGTCGCGCGAATCGCCGTTTGCGTCATCGCACAGTCAGGAGCCGTGGGGATGCATATGGATTCCTTTCGCCTGATCCACGTGCGCTCCTCCGCCTTCAGCGACGCCCTGTCGGATTCATCGCTAGCGGCAGCCATGAGGGACTTGTAAGCGGTATTGAGCCTCTTATCCTGGTAGTCGAATTCATCGCTGGCGCACGATCTCAGCGCCGCTGCATCCGCAGCTGACGCATCGACGCAGCGTTGATAGCCAGGCCTGATCTTGATAGCCAACTGCTGGGATGTCGTGACAGGGCTATCGGCCTGCGCCACCGAAACGACGATGACCAGCCCTGCCACTGTAGTGCGCCGCAACCAGCCCCTGAAATACTTTGACGAAGTGGGGCTCGTGTAAGGCGGCATGTAACGATCCTTGTGCGTTTCGGCTTTCGTATCAGCTGGACGCCAGTCTAACGACGCGGCAAGCATTTGCAAATAAGCATTTGTCTGGAATAGAAAAAATGAGATTCATCTCATCCCGATGCGCATGACACGCCCTTCCTGCGCACGATTACAACGAAGACAAATGTGGGAGCGCGCTTGCGCGCGATGCCCCCCCCAGCTACATCAACGCACCGACGGCGACCGCGCCGCCGGTGCCGACCCCGTCTCGGGGTTATACGCCGGGTTGCTGCTATCAATCGACGACGGCCCGTGCGACGTCCGCGGCAACGCACTTTCCTTCCACGCCCGCACGACGAGGTCACGCAGCATGCTCGCACCCGCCGCCGTGCGGTTGTAGATCAGCTCACGGGCATCCGTGTTCGACGCGTCGGTCCACGCCCCCTTCTGGTCGAGCTGGTAAACCGCCTCGACGCTCTTGCCCGATTCCGTGAGGTAAGCGAGCACGGACTCGAACACATCGCCATCCATCGGGTCGAGCGGGTGCACCTTCGGCAGGATGTCCTTGTCGCTTAGGCCGATGGCGTCGACAAAGCCGCTTTCCATGCGGCCGTGGATCTTGTGGTCCCGCGTGTAGCCCTTCGGGTTCGGGCCCTGCCAGCCGTCGTGGTGAATGGTGACGTGAAGCGGCTGGGCACCGTCGCCAACGTAGTGGCCCATCTGCGCGACGAACATGGCGCAGGCCGTCTCGATGTTGGCGGTGGACTCGCCACGGGCCTGGCGCTCGCGGTAGGAACGGAAGCCGTTCACGAGGTGCCCATAGACCTCGACGAGCGCATACGGCAGCGTGCCGGTCCAGCGCACGTTGGTCTTAAGCGCATCGGGCGAATGTTCGGCCGCCAGCTTTTGCTGCTGTTTCGACAGCGCCAGGATGAACTCGAAGCGCGAGCGCGGGATCGGCTTCATGAAGTCGAACTGCTCCTGGAACCAGCCGTGGTTCGGGTCTTCCTCCATGCGCGAGAACGGCGTGGCGTCGTCGCGCCAGTCATCGGGCAGCGTGGAGGAATCCTCGATGAGGCTGAGGTAGTTGCGCAGGAACACCGGGCCATCGGGCGGCAGGCTCTCGATGGCCGTGCGGTCGATCACCGCGTGCCCGCGGTGGCCCCAGCCCAGGGCGGGGCCCGTGGCCAGCAAGGTGCCGATGGCGACGGCGAGCGCGGTGGTGGCGCCGCGGGCGCGGGTGGAAAGCGTGGTCATCGTGTCGGCCCCTGTCGGTTAAAGGTCGTACATCACGTGCAGATAGTACGTGCGTCCTTCCGCCCCGCAGTGCAAACGAACGGCACCTTGACAGCCGCCGGTGCAATTCCCTAGCGTCGCAGGCCTGTCGATGGAGTGACTGAATGCGCAACCTGCTCGCCGCATCCCTGCTGGCCCTTTTCGCCAGCACCGCCACCCACGCTGCCGCGCTGTCGCCGCCGCAGCAGGCCGCGCTCAAGCAACTCGTGAAGGAAGCCGAAGCCTCGCACAGCGATGCCATGGTCATCTGGAAGGATGGCAAGGAGATCGGCCATTACTACGCCGGAGGCAGTGCACCCGAGCCGATCGAACTCATGTCGGTCACCAAGTCGGTCGTGTCGCTCGGCATCGGCCAGCTCATCGACGAAGGCAAGATAAAGTCGCTCGACCAGCCGGTCGCCGATTTTTATCCCGAGTGGCGGCAGGGGCAGAAGGCCGCCATCACCGTGCGGATGCTGCTGGATCACTACTCGGGGATCCAGGCCGGTACCCCCGGCACGGAGATTTATCCCGCGCCTGACGCCGTGCAGCTTGCGCTCGCGGCGGAACTCGACAGCCCGCCTGGCACGCGTTTCGTTTACAACAACAAGGCCGTGAACCTGCTCGCCGGCATCGTCCTCAAGGTGACGGGCAAGCCCATGGATGGGTTCTTCCGGGAAGGGCTGTTCAAGGCCATGGATATCACGCCCGGCAACTGGGAAACGGACAAGGCCGGCAATCCCTACGCCATGGCCGGCCTGCCGCTCACGGCGGCGGATCTTGGCAAGCTGGGCGCACTGGTGATGCAGCGGGGCGAGTGGAAAGGCAAGCAGCTTGTCTCCACCCGCTACATCGACGCGATGCTGCAGGCGCAGGGAATCGATGAATGCGGCCTGCTCTGGTGGCGCAAGCCGCTGTGGATCCACCTTGAAACCGACCCGGCATCATTCGAAAAGCTACGCAAGGCCGGCGTACCCGAGGCCACGGTGGCCAAGCTCGAGAAAGGCTTGAAGGGCGCCAGCTACGACAACCAGGGTGCCGTCTTCGATGGCGTGTTCGCAGCCCTGGGGCCTGACGGCAGGAGCACGTTCCAGGCCGATCTGCAGAGCCGGGGCTTCGGTCCCAACAAGATGTTCAAGGTTACCCAGGGTCCGGTGGGCGCCTTCTACGGTGACGGCGATGGCGGGCAGTCGGTCGTCGTCATTCCCGCCGCGCACATCGTCGCCGTCCGCCAGATCGCAAAGAACAGCGAACAGGAAGAAGAGGGCGAGGGATTCGAAGACTTCGCCGACCTGGTGATCAAGGTCGCCGCTGTCCACTGACGGCAAGGCAGGTCGCTCAATATCCCGCGGCCTATGTCACGGCAAGGCGTGGTGCCCATAGCTAAAGGCGCGTGTTACTTGCCAACCGCCCCCTGCCTGGTGCCACACCAGCATGAAGTGCGCGGCGCCGAAGCACTTGTCGGTCTGCAGATCGCAGAACTCCTGGTCGCCCTCTTCGATCGCGCCAAAATCTTTGATGGGGTACACCTGCAGCGAACCGGCGACGAGCTTGCGGCGGAAGTGGCCGCATACGTTCTTGCCCGTGCGTTCAAGGTAGTCCTTACGCGTCCAGGTGACGCCGCCATTGTCGTGGTAGAACTCGAGGTGCTCGTCCAGCATGGCGGCGTGCTTGTCGAGCTGGCCGGGCGTGGCGCAGGTGTTGAAGGTGGCGAAGAACTGTGTGTCGAGGGCCGTGACGGTTTTTGTGAGGGCGCCCTCGGCGGTGGGGGCGTCTGCCGCGCTTGCGGCACCGGCGATGGCGAAGGCTAGCGTCGCTGCGAAGGTCATCTTGGTACGCATGGTTTCATCCCCTGGTTTGTCAGGCTTGACCTTGCGGGGGTGGCGCGGTGCCAACAAGTGCCGGAAGGGCCATGCTGCCGTCCCTTCATCCTGTCTGAAGGGCTTACTTCGCCAGCCGCTTTTCCAGCTCGGCTGCCCGCTTTGCTGTTTGGGTGACGGAACAATCGTAGGCAGCAAGCTCGTCGGCCTGGCCGGGTTCACGTCCGGCGTCGCACTTTGCTTCTTTCTCCTTGATCCAGGCGCGCTCTTCTGCACGAAGCGCCACAACCGCATCGCCATGCAGCGACGCCATCAAAGTCCGATAGGTGTTGTTCAAACGCCTATCCTGGAAGGCGTACTCGGCACTCATGCACTTCTTGATGTCGGGCGTCACGCCACCCGTGGCATCGATGCACTGCTGATACGCCGGGCGAAGTCCCGGCTCGGCCGCGACCGCGCCTCCGACGCAGGCCGTGGCGAGCACGATGGCGCATGCCATCCTGGCGTGCCAACCGCTCGAAACATGCTGGGTCATCGAGCCGTCCTTATCCGGTCACTCGATGTTCTGCACCTGCTCCCGCATCTGCTCGATCAACACCTTCAGCTCCACGGCGGCATTGGTGGTGCGCGAATCAATCGACTTGGACCCCAGCGTGTTCGCCTCGCGGTTGAATTCCTGCATGAGGAAGTCGAGGCGGCGGCCCACCGGTTCCTTCAGCGCCAGCACGCGGCGGGCTTCGGCGATGTGGGTGGCGAGGCGGTCAAGTTCTTCGTCCACGTCGATGCGGGTGATCTGGATGACCAGCTCCTGCTCGAGGCGGCCGGGTTCCACGGGCTGGCGGACATCGGCCAGGCGGGTCTCGAGGCGGGCGCGCAGCGCCGTGCGGATCTCGGGCAGCCAGCCGCGGACATCGCCGACGATCTTCTCGATGCCGTCGAGGCGGTCGCGCAGGATCTCGCCGAGCTTGCTGCCTTCGCGGCCGCGGGTGTCGGTGAGGGCGTCGAGGGCGCGGTCGACCACGTCCATGAGGGCGGCCTGCAGGGCGTCGGCGTCGGCTTCGGGTTGCTGCATCACGCCGGGGAAGCGGAGCAGCTCGGTGAACTCGATGTTCATGCGCGGGAAGCGCTGTTCGAGGTCCATGGCCAGCTCGGACAGGCGCGCCAGCACCGTGCCGTTGATGCGCAGGCCCTCGGCGCTGCCCTGCTCGGTGCGTAGCCGCACCGTCACATCCACTTTGCCGCGTGACAGCTTGGTGGCGATGCGCTCGCGCAGGGCACTCTCGAAGCTGCGCAGGTCCTCGGGCAGCCGGGGGCTGATCTCGAGGTAGCGGTGGTTCACCGTGCGCAGTTCGCAAGTGAGGGCGCCGGCCGGGCCCGAAGCCTCGGCGGAGGCATAAGCGGTCATGCTGCGGATCATGGGGGCTTCGCTCGCGCGGCGGGAAAGGCGGCAATGGTAAACTGACCCACCGCCCGCGCCCAACCCAGGCCCCCACATGACCTTTTCCCGTCCGAGCGGCCGCGCCGCCGACCAGCTTCGTACCGTCAGCATCGAACGCCATTACACCCGCCACGCCGAGGGCTCCGTGCTCGTCAGCTTCGGCGATACCAAGGTGCTGTGCACCGCGTCCATCGAAGAGCGCGTGCCGCCGTGGCTCCGCGGCAAGGGCGAGGGCTGGGTCACCGCCGAGTACGGCATGCTGCCCCGCGCCACCACCGAACGTAACCAGCGCGAAGCCGCGCGTGGCGGCCAGGGTGGCCGCACCATGGAGATCCAGCGCCTCGTGGGCCGCTCGCTCCGTGCCTGCGTCGACCGCGCCGCCCTGGGCGAGCGGGTCATCACCCTCGATTGCGACGTCATCCAGGCCGATGGCGGCACCCGCACCGCGGCCATCACGGGTGCCTACGTGGCCCTGGTCGATGCCGTCGGCACGCTGCTGAAGCGCAACGCCATCAAGCGCAACCCCATCCTCGGCGCCATCGCGGCGGTGTCGGTGGGCGTGTACCAGGGCGTGCCGGTGCTCGACCTCGATTACGCCGAAGATTCCAACTGCGATACCGACATGAACGTGGTCATGAACGATGGCGGCGGCTTCATCGAGGTGCAGGGCACGGCCGAGGGCCATGCCTTCCGCCGCGACGAGATGGATGCCCTCCTCGACCTGGCCACCAAGGGCATCGGCGAGCTGGTGCTGGCGCAGCGCGCCGCGCTGGAGGCCACGCCGTGACCGACGTCCGCGCCGCCACGGAAGCCGACCTCGACGCCATCGTGGCCGTGCACCACGCCGCGTTCGGCCGGCCCAACGAGGGGGACCTGGTCCGCCGCCTGGTCGAGACCGGCCAGGCCACGATCTCGCTGGTGGCCGTCGACGACGACGATGCCGTCGTGGGCCATGTGCTGTTCTCGCCGCTCACCGTCGAGAACGGCGACGATGGCAAGGCGCTCGGCCTCGCGCCGGTTGCGGTGCACCCCGACCTGCAACGCCAGGGCATCGGCCATGCGCTCATCGAGGAAGGCATCGGCGCGTGTTTCGTCGCCGACGCGCGCGCCGTGTTCGTGCTGGGCTCGCCGGCGTATTACGGCGCGTTTGGATTCACCAGGGCCTCGGCCTTCGGCCTGCACGATGCCTTCGACGGCGGCAACGCGTTCCAGGTGCTGCCGCTCACCGTCGCCGGCCTGGAAGGCTATGCCGGCCGCGTCGATTACGTGCCGGCCTTCTCGGAGGGGCTGTGATGCGACTGGTCCTGGCCTCGGGCAACGCGGGCAAGGTCGTCGAACTCGAGCAACTGCTCGCGGGCACCGGCGTGCAACTGGTGCCGCAGACGGCGCTGGGCGTCACCGATGCCGACGAGACCGGCCTCACCTTCGTCGAGAACGCGCTGATCAAGGCGCGCCACGCCGCGCGCGCCACGGGCCTGCCCGCGCTCGCCGATGATTCGGGCATCTGCGTCGATGCCCTCGGCGGCGCGCCCGGGCTTTACGCGGCGCGGTATTCGGGCGTGCACGGCGACAGCGCCGCGAACAACGCCAGGCTGCTGCGCGAGCTGGCGGGCGTGCCGCTGGAAAAGCGCACGGCTTACTTCATCGCCGTGCTGGTCGTGCTGCGCCACGCCGACGACCCGGCGCCGCTCATCGCCGAGGCGCGCTGGCACGGCCGCATCCTCGAGGCGCCACGCGGCGAAGGCGGCTTCGGCTACGACCCGCTGTTCCTGCCCGATGGCTCCGACCTCGGCGCGGCCGAGATCGAGCCCGCGCTGAAGAACCGCCTCAGCCACCGCGGCCAGGCCCTCGATATCCTCAAGGCGCGCTTCGCCGAACTCGCATGACCCTCGTCCCGCCGCCGCTCTCGTTGTACGTCCACATGCCGTGGTGCGTGCGCAAATGCCCGTACTGCGATTTCAACTCGCACGGCGTACGCGGCACGCCCGAATACGCGGCCTACGTGGATACCTTGCTGGCCGACCTGGACGCCGACCTGCGCGACTTTGGTGACGCCATCGGTGGCCGCGCCATCGAGACGGTGTTCTTCGGCGGCGGCACGCCCAGCCTGTTCACGCCGGAGCTCATCGGCCGCTTCCTCGATGGCGCTCGCGAGCGCCTGCCGTTCGCACGCGATGCGGAAGTGACGCTGGAGACAAACCCCGGCACCGTGGAGCACGGCCGCTTCGACGGCTACCTGGCCGCGGGGGTCAACCGCATCTCGTTCGGGGTGCAGAGCTTCGACAACGACAAGCTGCACCGCCTCGGCCGCATCCATTCCGCGCACGAAGCGGCGGATGCCGTGAAGCAGGCGCAGGACGCCGGCATCGACAACCTCAACATCGACCTGATGTACGCGCTGCCCCAGCAGGACCTGGCCGGGGCGCTCGAGGACGTGGACAAGGCCATGGCCCTCGGCCCCACGCACATCTCGCACTACCAGCTCACCCTGGAACCAAACACGGCCTTCGCGGCCAACCCGCCGCCCCTGCCCGACGACGACGCGGCCTGGGCCATCCAGGAAGCCTGCCAGGCCCGCCTGGCCGAGGGTGGCTACGGCCAGTACGAGGTCTCGGCGTATGCACTGCCCGGCCGCCGCTGCGCCCATAACCTCAATTACTGGCGCTTCGGCGATTACCTCGGCATCGGGGCGGGCGCCCACGGCAAGCTCAGCGGCCCGGGCGGCGTCCGGCGGCGCTGGAAGACCCGGCTGCCCGCGGCTTACCTCGCCGCGGCCGGCGGCCCGGCCCGCATCGGCGGCGATAGCCTCGTCGAGGGCGCCGACCTGCCCTTCGAATACATGCTCAACGCCCTGCGCCTCATCGACGGGGTGCCCATGGCCGATTTCGCCGAGCGCACCGGCCTGCCGGCGAGCGCCATGGCCGCCGGGCTGGATGAGGGGCGGCGCAAGGGCTGGCTGGAGGCCGACCCGGCGCGGCTGAAGGCTACCGACCTGGGCCAGCGGTTCCTCAATGACGTGATCGAAGCCTTCATGGCGTGACCCCACCTTTTGGATAGGCCCAATGCCCTTCACGCCCCCGCTGGCGCGGGGGGTGGATGGCCGTCTAAACTTGCGCCCAAGGCCGGGGAGGGGCCTATCTCATGAATGCTTCTGGCACGCCGCCGTTCGGTCGGACGGGTCCGCATCCCGTCGCCCTATCGCCGCGTGCCGAACGCGAAGCGCAGCAGGGTCTTTCCCTTTGCCTCACCTGGCTCGACATGCCGCTGCGCGATGCGCTGCGCGACTTCGACCAGCGGATGTTCGCCATCGCCGAAAGCAGCCGCAACCACCTCGAGCAGCAGGATTGCTTCGAGAGCCGCGGCATCGTGCAGCGCGAGGGCCCGGCGTTCCGCAACCGCTTCGCGTCGCATCTTTCCGAGCGGTTCCGCGGGCTGGGCAATACGCCCGATAGCCGCCCGTCCACGAATGAATACGGCGGCCTCAACCTGAGCCTGGTCGACCCCGAGGAGCAGGAACAGACCGACGCCCTAAGCAGCATGGCCGCCCGCGCGGAAGCGCGCAGCGCCAGCAGCCTGTTCGAGCTGGGTTACCGTCTTGCCGTGCTGGCCGGCACGCCGCCGCTGGAGGGCGAGGCCCTGCCCGCCGGCCCGCGCGCGCTCACGGCCGCGCTGCGCGCCGCCATGGAGACCATGCCGCTGACCCCGGCGCACCGGCTCATCCTGTTCCAGGCCGTGGATACCCGCGTGCTCGGCCACAGCGAATCGTTCTACGGCGCCCTCAACGAGCATTACCGCACCCGCGGCATCCTGCCGGGTTTCCGCGTGTACCCCAACGTGCGCGTGGCCAGCACGCCCGCCGGCGACCGCCGCCGTGCGGCCGAGGCCGCCGGCGAGGGCGCGGGTGGCATGGGCGCCGGCGGTGGCGCGGGTGGTGCCGGCGGTGCCGCCCCGGAAGGCAACATCGGCGTGCTCGAAAGCCTGCGCCAGTTGCTCGCCGAGCGCGCGCAGACCGGCCGCGGCGCCGGCTTCGCGCCGGGCCGCCTGGCATCCGACGACGAACTGCAGACCGCGCTGCTGGCCCTGCAGGGCCACGTCAGCGACGTGACCGACGCCGCGCAGCGCGAAATCCGCAGCGCCTCGGCCCTGCGCGACGAACTGCTGGCCCAGCTCAACCGCGGCCGCCCGGCCGGGTCGCCGCAGGCCGAGCTCACGCCGGAACAGGGCGATACGGTGGAACTCACCGCCATGCTGTTCCAGAACCTGGGCCACGAACTCAGCGACGAAAGCGCCGGCCGCCGCGTGCTGGGCGGCCTGCAGTGGCCCATGCTGCGCGCGGCCGTCAACGATCGCGGCTTCTTCGACAAGGCCGAGCACCCGGCGCGCCAGCTGCTCAACACCGTGAGCGAAGCCGCGCACCACTGGCTCGACCCGGTGGAAGGCGAGCCCGACGCGGCCCTGCTCGACCGCCTGGAGCGCCTTGTGGTCGATGCCAGCATCGCGCAGGTGATCGACCCGTCGTGGCGCGCCGACATCGAGGCGCAGATCGCCCAGCTGACGCGCAAGGCCCACGTGGCCGAACGCCGCCAGATCGAAGCGATGGAGGGCCGCGACCGCCTCGAGCGCGCCCGCCAGCGCGCCAGCGAAGTGATGGGCGAGCGCCTCGGCGAGGGCGCGGGCGCGCCCCGGGGCGTGTTGCGCATCCTGCTCGAGCGCACCTGGGCCGACGTGCTGGCCCTGCACATCTTGCGTGGTGGCGAAACCGGCGAGGCCTACCTGCACTGCCTGGGCGTCACCGACCAGCTCCTCGGCCGCCGTCCCGTCCCCGACACGCTCAAGCTGCGCCAGGAAGTGGAGCGCGGGCTCGAACACCTGGGGATGCACCCCTCCGAAGCCGCGCAGGTGGCCGCCGGCCTGTTCGAGCCGGCGCAGGCGCGCCAGGGCGACGAAAGCCTCACCACCACCGACGTGGCCATGCGCCTCAAGCAGCGCCCGCGGCTGGGCGAAGGCACCGCGCACGGCGAACCCGTGGCGCCGATGGAGCCCACGCCGCTCGACCCTGCCGCCCGCGAGGTTTACGACGGCTTCGCCAGCCTGCGCTTCGGCACCTGGTTCGAGTTCGACCAGGCCGATGGCGAGCCCGTGCGCCGCAAGCTGGCCTGGTTCTCGCCGGCCACCGGCCGCTGCCTGTTCGTGAACCAGCGCGGCGTCCGTGCCGAGGACATGGACCTCACCCGCCTGGCCCGGCTGGTTTCGACCGGGGTGGCGAGGGAATGGCGCGAGGAGCGCGTACCGCTGATCGACCGCGCCTGGCACGCCGTGGCGCGCGCGCTGCGCCGCGAGCGCATGGCGAATGAACGCATGGCAGGCCACGCATGAAATCCGAATTCGAACAGCGCCGCGCCCCGCGCAAGCGCGCCAGCTCGCCCATGCCCGTCGTCGATGTCATGACCGACGCCGTCCTGGGCCAGCTGGGCAACCTTTCCGCCACCGGCATGATGCTGCTGGGCACCCGCGAGCCGCGCAGCGGCGCCGTGCACCAGGTGACGTTCCAGTTGCCCGACGCGCAGCACCGCGAGCACGCGGTGGTCATCGGCATCCAGGAGCAGTGGCACGAGCCCGCCGCCTCCGCGGGCCAGTTCTGGTCCGGCTACCGCATCATCTCGGGTAGCGAGGACGACGTGCGCGCCATCGATGAATGGATCGGGCCGCCGGCTGACTGAACGGTGGCCATCGGGGCGGCTTTACCCCGGCGGCCACGAAGGGCGACCATCGCGCCGATGAGCCACGCCACCACCCTCCTCGTCGATACCGACCTCGAACGCGACGACGCCGCCGCGGCCGCCACCGCGCTTTACCTCCAGCTGGTGGGCGACGGCACCATCTCGGCCACCCCCGGCGAGGGCAGCGAGCCCACGTTCGCCGTCCTCGACGTGCGGCTGGCTACCGACACGGGCATCACGGCCATCGGCCTGCACGCCAGCGGCCACCGCTGGCGGCCGGATGGCCAGGGCGCGGAGATGGTGGACGGCGGCCCGGAGAACGGCATCTTCTGCCGCTACGACGGGGGGTTCACCATCCGCTGCCCGCAGTGCCGCGAGCTGTTGTCGCCCGGCGACGAGGGCAGCGATGCGCTGGAGGATGCGCTGGCGGTGTGGTGTGATTCGCCGGATTCGGCGTTCGTGGCGTGTCCTGCATGCTCGACGTGGACGCCGCTGACGTCGTGGCGGTCGCCGGCGCACGATTTCGCGGTGGGGCATTTCGCCATCAGCTTGCACGGCGCGCACCTGCATGCCTTCACGGCCGGCCGCGACCACGCGGCCACGGCGCTGCGCCTTCGGCTCGGCGATATCGCTGGCGATTACACCGTCGTGTATTCCTCCGCCTGAGCGCCCGCCTCCCGTGGGCGCAAGGGTTGGATAAGCGCCTGCGGAGGCGCACCATTGGGGTTTGCCCCACCTCTCGTCCCCGGAGAACCCCATGAACGACGCGCTGGCCGCGCTGTACCCCCAACACCTCGCCACCCTTCGCGAGCGCGCCGACACCGCGCTCGCCCGTGGCGGCTTCGACCACCTCGTGGTGCCCGCCGGCCGCCCCATCACCAAGTTCATGGACGACCTCGACTACCCGTTCACCGTGAACCCGCACTTCAAGCACTGGCTGCCGCTGGTCGACGCGCCGGGCAGCTGGCTGGTCTACACCCCGGGCAACAAGCCCAAGCTGGTGTTCCTGCAGCCGCACGATTACTGGCATGTCGTGCCCGAAGCCCCCACCGGCTACTGGGTCGAGCACTTCGACATCGTCACCGTGCGCAAGCCGGCCGATGCCATCGCGGAGCTGCCGGCCATGGTGTCGCGCTGCGCGATCATCGGCGACCAGTACTGCGGCGCGGAGCAGGTGCAACCGAACAACCCGCCGGCCGTCATCGATTACCTGCACTACCACCGTGCGTTCAAGACGCCGTACGAGCTTGAGCTGATGCGCGAGGCCAGCCGCCGTGGCACGCGTGGCCACCGTGCGGCCGAGCAGGCGTTCCGCGAGGGCGCCAGCGAACTGGGCATCCACCAGGCTTACCTCGCCGCCGTGGGCCAGACCGATGCCGAGCTGCCGTACGCCAGCATCGTTTGCCTCAACGAGCACGCGGCCATCCTGCATTACACGCATTTCGGTCGCACGCCCCCGGCGGAAAGCCGCTCGTTCCTCATCGATGCCGGCGCCAGCGCGGCGGGCTACGCCAGCGACATCACCCGCACCTACGCGGGCAAGGGCGCGGGCGAATTCCAGGCACTGGTCGATTCGATGGATGCCGCGGAGCGCTCGTTCGTGGCGAAGGTGCGCGCGGGGCAGAGCTACCCCGAGCTGCACGTGCATGCCCACCATGTCATCGCCGGCGTGCTGCGCGAGCATGGTTTCATCCGCATGAGCCCGGAAAGCGCCGTGGAATCGGGCGTCACCTCGGCCTTCTTCCCGCATGGCCTGGGCCATGGCATCGGCATGCAGGTGCACGACGTGGCCGGCTTCCACGCCTCCGATGCCGGCGGCACCATCGCCCGGCCCGAGGGCCACCCGTACCTGCGCCTCACGCGCCAGCTCGAGCCGGGCATGGTGGTCACGATCGAGCCGGGCCTGTACTTCATCGACATGCTGCTCGCCGAGCTGAAGGACAAGCCGGTCGCCAGCGACATCGACTGGGCGAAGGTGGATGCGTTCCGCAAGTACGGCGGCATCCGCATCGAGGACGACGTGGTGTGCACCACGGGCGAGCCGGAAAACATGACGCGGGATGCGTTCGCGCTGCTTCCGTAAAACTACTGGCCACCTGATGTAGGAGCCCACTTTGTGGGCGACATGTTTCGCGAAACCGCCGCAAGTGTGCAGGCTTCTCGCGAGGAGCTGTCGCCCACAAGTGGGCTCCTACAGTTTTTTGGGCCCACGATTTTTTGTCCTGGCGTGGCAGATGGCCGCATGGCATGCCACCCCACCCCCGCTTCAACCCGCGCCAACCCGGCGTATGCTCGCACCAGGGGATGTGGGCGGCGTGCGCGGTCAGGCCGATGCGACAAAAGGCCATGCTCCGCGCCTGGGTGGCCGGGCATATGCTGCCGGCGAATGGTCCAAGGCTTTCGCTGGAGTCGCACCGATGGATGTCGACGTTCCCCCCAGGCGCCCGCGCTGGCGCGATAAACCGCTGCCGCGGCTCGCGCTCGAGCTGTCGGTCATCGTCGTCGCCAAGCTCGCCCTGTTGATGCTCATCTGGTACGTGGCCATCCGGCCCCTGCCCCGCGCGGATGTCTCGCCCGCCGGCGTCGGCAAAGCCCTTGCCCCTGCTTCCGCCTCCCCCCAGGAAACCAAGCCATGATCGTCGACCCCGAAGTCGTCGGCCTCTCACGCCTGCAGTTCGCACTGACGGCGCTCTACCACTTCCTGTTCGTGCCGTTGACGCTCGGCATGGCGTTCATGCTCGCCATCATGGAGAGCGTCTACGTGATGACCCGCCGCGAGGTGTGGAAACGCATGACCCAGTTCTGGGGCGTGCTGTTCGGCATCAACTCCGCGATGGGCGTGGCCACGGGCGTCACGATGGAATTCCAGTTCGGCACCAACTGGGCCTATTACTCGCACTACGTGGGCGATATCTTCGGCGCGCCGCTTGCCATCGAGGGCATGATGGCCTTCTTCCTCGAATCCACGCTGGTCGGCGTGTTCTTCTTCGGCTGGGAACGCACCACGCCGCTGAAGCACCTCATCGCCACCTGGTTCATGGCACTGGGCACGTCGCTCTCCGCGTTGTGGATCCTCATCGCCAATGGCTGGATGCAGAACCCCGTGGGCGCCGCGTTCAATGCCGAGACGATGCGCATGGAGGTGACGAAGTTCAGCGATGTCATCTTCAACCCAGTGGCGCAGGCGAAGTTCGTGCACACGGTGAGCGCCGGATACACCATGGGCGCGATGTTCGTGATGTCGATCAGCGCGTGGTACCTGCTGCGCGGGCGCAACATCGATTTCGCGAAACGCTCGATGACGGTGGCGGCCAGCTTCGGCCTGGCCGCGTCCCTCTCGGTGGTGGTGCTGGGCGATGAGTCGGGCTACACGGTCTCGGAGAACCAGAAGATGAAGATGGCCGCCATCGAGGCCATGTGGGAAACCGAGCCCGCGCCGGCATCGTTCACCCTCGTCGGCTTCCCCGACGTGGCGAAGCGCGAGACCCATGCGGCCATCCGCGTGCCCTGGCTGATGGGCCTCATCGGCACGCGTTCCATCGACGAACCCATCCTCGGCATCGATGCGTTGGTGAAGGACGCCACGGTGCGCATCGGCAACGGCATCAAGGCCTACGACGCGATGCTGGTGCTGCGCGAGGACAAGAACGATGCGCAGGCGCGGATGCTGCTGGCCGCGCATGACAAGGACATGGGCTACGCCTTGCTGCTGAAGCGTTTCATGGACGACCCCCGCAAGGCCACGCCCGCCGATATCGAGCGCGCGGCGGAGAGCACCATCCCCAACGTGCCCGTGCTGTTCTGGTCGTTCCGCCTCATGGTGGCGTGCGGGCTGTGGTTCATCGGGCTGTTCGCCTATGCGTTCTGGCGCGCGAGCAAGCGCCGGCTCGAAGGCCGCACCTTCCTCCGCCTGGCGCTGTGGAGCCTGCCGCTGCCATGGGTGGCCGCGGAGCTGGGCTGGATCGTCGCCGAGTACGGCCGCCAGCCGTGGGCGATCGAGGGCGTGCTGCCCACCGCGCTGGGCGCCTCGTCGCTGGCCCCGGGCCAGGTGTGGCTCTCGATCGGCGGCTTCGTGCTGTTCTACACGGCGCTGGCCGCGGTCGATGGCTACCTGATGGTGAAGTTCGCTAGAAAGGGGCCGGATGGGCTGGGCATGTGGCCACCCGCGCCGGAACCGTTGCCCGCCACCGCGCAGGCCGCCTGAGGAGACCGCCATGTTCGACTACGACACGCTCCGCGTCATCTGGTGGGCCCTGATCGGGGTGCTGCTCGCCGCCTTCGCCATCATGGATGGCTTTGATTTCGGCGTGGCCGCCCTGCTGCGCGTGCTGGGCCGCGACGAGCACGAGCGCCACGTGCTGTTGCAGACCATCGAGCCCACGTGGGAGGGGAACCAGGTGTGGTTCATCCTCGGCGGCGGCGCGGTGTTCGCGGCGTGGCCGCTGCTGTACGCCGCCTCGTTCTCCGGCCTGTACGTGGCCATGTTCGTGCTGCTGCTCGCCTTCATCATCCGCCCCGTGGGCTTCAACTTCCGCGAGAAGGTGGAAGACACGCGATGGACGCGGGCATGGGATTACGCGCTGGTGGCCTCGGGCGTCATCGTCATGACGGTGTGTGGCGTGGCGTTCGGCAACCTGTTCCTTGGCCTGCCGTTCCATTACGACGCCGACCTGCGCATGGCGTGGGACGGTGGCTTCTTCGACCTGTTCCACCCGTTCGCCCTGCTCTGCGGCCTGGTGAGCCTCAGCATGCTGCTGGCACACGGCGCGGCGTGGGTGTCGCTGAAAGCGGATGAGCGCATCGCGGCGCGGGCGGCGAACCTCGCGCGCGTTTTTTCGCTGGTGTACCTGGTGCTGTTCGTCGGCGCGGGCATCTGGCTCGCCTACGGCATGCCGGGCTACGCGGTGGCCGGGCCCGTGGTCACCGACGGCATCTCCAACCCGCTGGCGAAGCAGGTGGCCGTCGGTGCGTCGTGGTTCGCGGGGTACATGGAACGGCCGTACTTCTGGGCGGCGCCGGTGGTGGCGTTCGCCGGCGCGCTGGGCGTGCAACTGTTCGTGGCGCGCCAGGGTTTCCTCGGGTTCTTCAGCAGCTGCCTGTCGGTGGCGGGCACCATCGCCGCGGCGGGCTTCGCGCTGTTCCCGTTCCTCATGCCATCGTCGGTCGACCCGCGCTCGAGCCTCACGGTGTGGGATGCGTCGAGCAGCCAGGGCACGCTGTTCCTGATGATGTGCCTGGTGGTGGTGTTCCTGCCCATCATCCTGCTCTACACGACGTGGGTATTCCGCATCATGCGCGGCCGCGTCAGCCTCGAACAGGTGCGCAAGTCGCACCATATGTACTGAAGGAGCTGCACGCCATGTGGTATTTCGCCTGGATCCTCGGCCTTGGGCTCGCCTGTGCGTTCGCCATCCTCAACGCGATGTGGTTTGAGGTGCATGCGGATGACGAGGCGCATCAGAAGAAGGACGTACACGCCGATCTCTAGTCCTTCTGTGGTTATTTCGGCACCATCGCCGTCATGACTTCAGGCGCGCCCTTCGTCACGATCACGTCGTCTTCGATGCGGATGCCGATGCCGCGCCATTTCTCGGCCACGCCCTTGTCGTTGGGCGGCACGTAGATGCCCGGCTCCACCGTCAGCACCATGCCTTCCTCCAGCACGCGGGGTTCGCCGTCGATGCGGTAATCGCCCACGTCGTGCACATCCAGGCCCAGCCAGTGGCCGGTCTTGCTGGGGAAATACGGCTTGTAGGCGCCCTCGGCGATGGCGCGATCCACGCTGCCCTTCACCAGGCCCAGCGCGCAGAGGCCGCTGGCGATGACGCGGACGGCGGCGTGGTGCGAATCGGCGAAGGCGCGGCCGGGGCGCACGGCGTCGATGGCCGCCAGTTGCGCTTCGTGGACGATGTCGTACAACGCGCGCTGCTCTGCCGTGAAACGGCCATCGACCGGGTAGGTGCGGGTGATGTCGGAGGCGTAGCAATCGACCTCGGCGCCGGCATCGACCAGCAGCAGGTCGCCGGCCTTCAGCGTGGCGCGGTTGGCCTGGTAGTGCATGACGCAGGCGTTGGCGCCGCCGGCGATGGTGGGCGGGAACGCCGGCACCGCGCCGCGGCCGCGGATGGTGCGGAGGATCTCGCCCTCGATCTCGTATTCGGCCACGCCGGGGGCGGCCATGGCCATGGCCGCGAGGTGGGCGGCGCCGGCCACCTCGGCGGAACGGCGCATCAGCGCCAGCTCGTCGCGCGACTTGAACAGGCGCAGGTCGTGGAGCAGGTGGCCCAGGGCCACCAGGTCCTTCGGCACCACGCCGCCACCGCGGGCGGTGCGCAGCCGGCGCATCCACGCCAGCAGGCGGGCGTCGAAATCCGGCTCCTGGCCAAAATGGCAGTACACCCGCGCCCGGCCCTCGATCATCCCGGGCAGGATGTCGTCGATATCGTCGATGGGGAACGCGTCGTCGAGCTTCAGCTCGCGGGCGGCGCGATCGGTGCCCATGCGCTCGCCATCCCAGCGTTCACGCTCGGCGTCGCGCTCGCGGCAGAACAGCACGGTCTCGCCATGGGCGCGACCCGGCAGCAGGGCCAGCACGGCCTCGGGTTCGCCGAAACCGGTGAGGTAGTGGAAATCGGAATCCTGGCGGTACGGCCACGGGGCGTCCGCGTTGCGCATGCGCTCGGGGGCGGTGGCGAGGATCAGCACCGCGTCCTCGCCCGCCATGCGCATCAGCTCCCGGCGGCGCCGGGCGTATTCCGCTGGCGCGATCAATGCAGGGTATCGCTGGCCGGTTCCTGGCGCGGCGCAAGCTCGGCATGCAGGGTGAGCGCGCCCACGCGCACGTACTCTTCCAGTTCGGTGAGCGATGCTTCGTCGCCTTCCACGTCCTCGTCCAGCGTGACCTCGGTGGCGGCGAGGGTGGCCATGTCGCGGAGGATCTCCTTGGCATCGTCGCTGAGGCCCTTGGCCGCCTCGGGCGAACCACCCAGGCCGAAGCCACCCAGGAAGCCGCGCGTCCAGTCGGCCAGGCCCTCGACGCGCTCGTGCAGCGGGGCCTCGTCGTCGGGGATCCACGGCATGAAGCTGAGATCGGCATCGGCCAGCCATTCTTCGGTCTGGTGGCGCAGGCGCGCCAGCATGGCCTGTTCATCGGCGGTGGGCGCCGGGTCGGGCTCGAACTTCAGTGCGTCGAGGATGTTATCCGCCGGAAACGCGCCGCCCGCGCTGATGTAACCCACGAGCGAGCCATGGAATTCGCTGACCGACGTGGACAGGTTGCAGCGCCCGATGAGTTCGGCGATGTCTTCGGGGTCGACGGTCTGGTTGCTGGGCATGGCGCTGGCTCCTGGTGTCCTATTCCGTGAAGTCTAAGCCTTCACGGCCTGCTGACAAGGCGCGAACCCCTGTTATAGTCCGCGCATGACGAACCCGGACGCCTTCAAGACTGAATTGGAAAGCCTGAGCGCCACGCTCGACCGGCTCGTCGACACCGTCCGCCGCCTGACGGAAGAAAACCGCAGCCTGCGGCATAGCCAGGAGCAGCTCGCCAACGAGCGCTCCAGCCTCATGGCCCGCAACGAGCAGGCCCGCAGCCGCGTCGAAGCCATGATCCAGCGCCTGAAGGCGCTCGAGAACACGGGTTGAACCCCAGCATGAACGCCCAGACCCACGAACCCGTCTCCCTGCGGCTCCTCGACCGTGAATTCCACATCGCCTGCGCGCCGGATGAGCGTGAAGGCCTGGTGGCGGCGGCGCGCTTCCTCGATGACAAGATGCGTGAGCTGAAGTCCAGCGCCAAGGTGCCGGGCTTCGACCGCATCGCCGTCCTGGCGGCCGTCAGCATCGCCCACGAGCTGCTCACGCTGCGCGGCCAGCACAACTCGCAGGAACAAGCCCTGACCGACGGCCTGGCCGCTTTGCGCCGAAAGCTTGATGGCTTGCTCGACGCATCGGTAAAATAAGCGCCGGGCGTTCCCTGCGGTGCCCGCCAGCGCACTTTACATTTGCCTTGTTCCTACATACGACCCCGGGTCGGCCTTACACGGTTGTTGCGCATGTCCGCCTTCGTACGGAAAGCCTTGAGACCGTGTGGCTCTCCCACCTGATCCTTTGGATCAAGGTCGTTTGGTGCGCAGCGACATCGCGGAGAACGCCTCTTTCTTTTGCCGGCCGGCCCCTTGGGGCCGGTCAGCGCCTTGCCCGCGGCACCGGGCGTGGCGGCTCGCGGGCGCCCAGGCCAGTGCCGTTCGGCTGAACGACCATGTCAAAGCTTCCCGAGAGACGTGAACTCCGCGCCGATCTCGTCCAGCGCCGCCGCGAGCTCAAGCCCGCCGAGCGCGTCGCGGCGGCCTCCGGGCTGCGCGCCTCGCTGGAACAGCTCCCCGAGTTCCTCACCGACAAGCACGTGGCCGGCTACTGGGCCACGGGCGGCGAGCTGCCGCTGAACGTCGCCATCGGCCCCCTCGCCGAGCGCGGGCAAACCTTCTACCTGCCCATCGTCACCAAGATCGGTGGCAAGCGCCGCCTCACCTTCGCGCCGTGGACCACGGGCGAGGACGTCGAGACCAACGAGCTCGGCATCCCCGAGCCCAAGGCCGCCGCCCACGTCATCGAGGCCGACAAGCTCGACCTGGTGCTGGTGCCGCTGCTGGGTTTCGACCGCAAGGGCAACCGCCTCGGTTTCGGTGGTGGCTACTACGACCGCAGCTTCGAGTTCCTCCGCGACCAGGCGCGCCCCGCGCAGCCGTTGCTGGTGGGCGTGGGCTATGCGTTCCAGGAGCTGCCCGCCATCGAAACGGCCGAGTGGGATATCAAGCTCGATTACATCGCCACCGATAAAGAACTCATCGACTGCACGGGCGGCGCCGCATGAAGTACTGGCTCATGAAGTCCGAGCCCGATGCGTTCTCCATCGACGACCTGAAACGCAAGGGCGTGGAACCGTGGGATGGCGTGCGCAACTACCAGGCGCGGAACTTCATGCGCGACGGCATGAAGGTGGGCGACAAGATCTTCTTCTACCACTCGAACACCGACGTGCCCGGCATCGTCGGCATCGCCACGGTGGCCTCGCCCGCCTACCCCGATGAAAGCCAGTTCAACCCGAAATCGAAATACTTCGACGAAACGGCGAAGCGCGAAGAACCGCGCTGGATGCTGGTCGATGTCAAATTCGACCGCAAGCTGAAGCGCACCATCTCGCTCGACGAGCTGAAGGGCCACGACGAACTGGCCGACATGCCGCTCGTGCGCAAGGGCAACCGCCTCTCCGTCATGCCCGTCGCCAAGCACGACTGGGATTACATCCTGAAGCTGGAAAAAGCATGAGCCAGGACAACGAGAAGCGCCTCGCCGCCGAAACAGCCGCGTTCAAGTACGTGGGCAACGGCCCCAGGGGCCGCATCATCGGTGTCGGCACGGGCTCCACGGTCAACTTCTTCATCGATGAGTTGCCGCAGTACCGCGACTACATCAAAGCCTGCGTCTCCAGCTCCGAGGCCTCCAGCGAGCGCCTGCGCAAGCTGGGCTTCGACGTGATGGACCTCAACGCCGCCGGCCGCCTCGATCTTTACGTCGACGGCGCCGACGAGTGCGATGCGAACAAGTGCCTCATCAAGGGCGGCGGCGCCGCGCTCACGCGCGAGAAGATCGTCGCGGCGGCGTCCGACAAATTCGTCTGCATCATCGACGCCACCAAGCAGGTCGAGGTGCTGGGCAAGTTCCCGCTGCCCATCGAGGTCATCCCGATGGCCCGTAGCCTCGTGGCGCGCGAAATCACCGCCATGGGCGGCACGCCCGTGTGGCGCGACGGCGTCACCACCGATAACGGCAACTGGATCATCGACGTGCATAACTGGCGTATCGCCGATCCGGTGGGCCTGGAAGCCAAGCTCAACCAGATCACCGGCATCGTGTGCGTCGGCCTCTTCGCCGCCCGCCGCGCCGACGTGGTCATCGTGGGCAATCGCGAGATCTGATACCCGCTACAAGCATGCTGCTGTAGGAGCCCCCCCTGTGGGCGATTCCCGCTTCCATCGCGGCCCGAAATCGCCCACAGGGTGGGCTCCTACACGTTAAGCTCACTGCATGACTTTCGAATCCATCCTCCTCATCGCCCTGCTGGTGGTCGCCCTCGCCTGCCTGGGCCTGCTTATCGCCCTGCTCGGCCGGCGCGGCCGCGACGACGGCAGCGCGGCGCGCCTGGATGCCCTGCGTGACGATACGCGCCGCCTCGAGGGCGTGCTGCGCGACGAGCAGCGCGCGGGCCGTGGCGAGCTGGGCGATAGCTTCGGCCAGTTCCGCGGGCATGTGCAGGAACAGCTGCAGGCCGCGGCCACGCAGCAGCACGAGCGCATCGAGGGCTTCGGCCGCCGGCTCGACCAGCTCACCGAGCGCACCGATATCGGCCTGCAGGGCCTGCGCCAGGGGCTGGCCGACGACGCGCGCAAGACGCGAGAGGAATCGGCGCTTACGCTGAAGCACTTCGGTGAGTTGCTCGACCAGCGCTTCACCGCGCTTACCGGCGATAACGAAAAGCGCATGGCCGACATGCGCGGCACGCTCGAAACCCGCCTGGCCGCCATCCAGCAGGATAACGCCGCCAAGCTCGAACAGATGCGCGCCACGGTGGATGAGAAACTGCAGGCCACGCTGGAAACCCGCCTGGGCCAGTCGTTCCAGCTGGTGTCCGAGCGCCTGGAAGCCGTGCAGCGTGGCCTGGGCGAGATGCAGGCCCTGGCCGCCGGCGTGGGCGACCTCAAGCGCGTCCTCACCAACGTGAAAACCCGCGGCACCTTCGGCGAGGTGCAGCTGGGCGCCCTGCTCGAGCAGGTGCTGATCGCCGAGCAGTACGACGCCAACGTGGCCACCATCCCCGGCTCCACCGAGCGCGTGGAGTTCGCCATCCGCCTGCCGGGCGCCGACGATGGCGCGCCCGTGTGGCTACCCATCGACGCCAAGTACCCGGTCGAGGATTACCAGCGCCTGCTGGAGGCCCAGGACGCCGCCGACGCCGAGGGCGTGGCCAGCGCCGGCAAGGCCCTGGAGCTGCGGGTTCGCGAAGAAGCCAAGCGCATCCGCACCAAGTACGTGGCGCCGCCGCACACCACCGATTTCGCCATCCTGTTCCTGCCCACCGAGGGCCTCTACGCCGAGGTCATCCGCCGGCCGGGCCTCTCCGACCAGTTGCAGCGCGACCACCGCGTCACCGTGGCCGGCCCCACCACCCTCACCGCCCTGCTGAACAGCCTGCAGATGGGCTTCCGCACGCTGGCCATCGAGAAGCGCTCGTCCGAGGTGTGGCAGGTGCTGGGGGCGGTGAAGACCGAGTTCGGCAAGTTCGGGGCCGTGCTGGACAAGACCCGCAAGCAGCTCGATACGGTGCGCAACAGCATCGACAGCGCCGGCGTGCGTACCCGGGCCATCGAGCGGCGCCTGAAGGGGGTCGAAACCCTGGGGGGCGAGGAGTCGCAGCGGTTGCTGGATATCGTCCCCGAGGCGGACGAGGGTGAGGCGGGGGCCGAAGCCGAGGATTGAGGCAGGCCCCATCGCGCGCAAGCGCGCTCCCACAGGGGGTAGAATGCGCGATTGCATTGATGCCGAGGAAGCCACCCGATGAGCGACGAGTCCAGGTCCCGTCCGGTCACCCGCGAACAGGCCGAGGAGGCCGTGCGCACCCTGCTGCTGTGGGCCGGTGAGGATCCGAAGCGCGAGGGCCTGCTCGACACGCCCAAGCGCGTGGTCAAGGCCTATGGCGACTGGTTCAAGGGCTACGACGAGGATCCGGCCGAGTACCTGCGCCGCACCTTCAAGGAAGTGGAAGGCTACGACGAGATGATCGTGCTGCGCGACATCGAGTTCGAGAGCCACTGCGAGCACCACATGGCGCCGATCATCGGCCGCGCCCACGTGGGTTACGTGCCCACCGACCGCGTGGTCGGCATCAGCAAGCTGGCCCGCGTCGTCGATGGCTTCGCCCGCCGCTTCCAGGTGCAGGAGAAACTCACCGCGCAGATCGCGCACTGCATCGAAGATACCCTGCGCCCTCGCGGCGTGGGCGTGGTCATCGATGCCAGCCACGAATGCATGACCACGCGCGGCGTGCACAAGCGCGGCGTCTCGATGGTCACCAGCCAGATGCTCGGCAGCTTCCGCGAGGATCCACGCACGCGCGGCGAGTTCCTCCGCTTCGTCGGCGTCGACCGTCGCTGACCTTGGGCGGCCCGACCGACACCACCGTCCACGACGAACGCCTGCAGGATCTCTTCCGCGACGGCGTCGTCGCCGAGGACCTCCCCGCCGTCTTCCCGCTGCTGCGCGGGCGTGGCCTGCTGCGCGCGTTCTCCGCGCTGTTCCATGGCGGCGAGGCGCAGGTGCTGCTGCGCCTGCTCGTGCTGCGCACCCTCGGTGGGCGCACGCACGCCACCGAGTGGACACCGCAGGAGATCCGCGACCACCTCGCCTTCGTCGATGCGGTGAAGCTCGAGACCGTGGTGCAGCGCCTGAAGGACCACGAGCTGCTGGTGTACGACACCGAAACCCAGCGCTACCGCGTGGGCCCGGTCGGCCGCAAGGCGCTGGGCGCGCTGGCCACCATGCTCGAGTTCGAGCAGGACGATGACGACGGCCTGGGTTACCTCACCGCCCAGCTCGCCGCGGGCCAGGCGGTGGGCCGCGTCTCGGTCGACGAACTGGGCCACCTGCTGTCCCGCCTCAGCGAGCTGAAGGAAGACTTCGACCGCGCCGTGCTCTCCGGCTCCGAGCACCGCATCCGCCGCGCCGCCGTGCGCCTGGATTCGGTGTGGACATGGGTGGAGAAAGGCACCGAGGTGGTCGCCGCCATCACCGAAGGCGACGACCTCGAACCGGCGGCGCACCGCCTCGCCCAGGCGGTGGGCCGTGCGCAGAGCGCGCTGCTGCGCCAGGCCGGCGTGTTCCAGCGCGAACTCAACAAGATCGACCAGCACCGCGTTCACCTGGGCCGTACCGGCCTGTCGTCGTCCGACCTGGTCGGCTGGCTGCGCGCGCAGCCGGTCGAGACGCTGGCCGGCTTCGAGGAAGGCCAGCTCACGCTGCCGCTGCCCGCGCCCTTCCTGCACGACCAGATCGCCCTGGACGTGGCCGAGTACGAGCTGCTCGAGCGCGAGCGCCTCGCCGCCGAGGTCACGACGCTGCCGGCCGCCGAAGCCCCGCCCGATACCGCCGACCTGCCGATGGGCGAGGAAGACCTGCGCTACCTCGAGGCATGGCACGCCGAGCTCGCCGCCATCGCGGCGCCACGCGAGCTGGCCGAGACGCTGATCGGCACGGACTACGCGCTATCCGCCTACCGCCTCTCGCTGCTCGGCCTGCTTGGCGACCCGGAATCCGCCGCGCTGGAAGGCGGCACCGCCGAGCTCGCCCGCCTGCCACTCGCGCTCGAGATCGAGCCCGTGCTGGTCGACCCCGAACTGCCCCAGATCGCGCTCGTGAGCGCCGGGCGCCTGCGCCCGCGCACCGCCGCGAAGGACACCACCGAAGATGCATGACGAAACCGCCAGCCTGGTGACCCGCCTGCTCGCGCAGCGCTGGCTGCCCCGCGACGACGCCCAGGCGCGCAAGGCGCTGCTCGACGAGGCGTTCCGCGAAGACCTCGACCGCCGCCTCGAGGCGGTGGGCCTGGAACTGCGCGAACACCCCTATGCCGCCTACATCGGCCTCGCCGTGGCGCGCAAGAGCGAGCGCGCCGTGTTCGGCGGCAGCGATAGCTGGATCAGCAACACCATGCAGCTCGACCGCGATGGCGTGGCGCTGCTCGTGGTCATCTGGGCGCTCATCGTGCTGCCCAAGCGCCAGCGCCAGGTCGAGCGCCAGGAAGTGGAAGCCGCCGCCTCGCAATCGCAGATGTTCGCCGAGGCGAAGCCGATCCCGCGCGACCCGACCATTTCGCCGGTGATCCCCGAGCGCACGCTGTTCGCCGATTTCGGCGACAAGGTGGGCGGCAAGATGCGCTTCGGCATGCTCATCGGCACGCTGGCCAAGCTGGGTTTCATCGTGCGCAAGCGCGGCGACGGCCCCGATGGCCGCCTGATCGCCGAGGGCCCCTTGCTCGACCTCGCCTTCGATTACGAGCGCACGGCGCGCCGCATCCTCGACGGCGCGCTGGGCGACCTGCTGGCCGACGCCACCACGCGCGCGAAGAACCTGCCCACCGCCGAGCTCGGCGACGACGAACCCCTGGACGACACCGACGCCGAGGAGCTGGACGATGTTTGATTTCCGCAGCCTCGAAGTCGTCCACTGGGATTACTGGCAGCGCTTCAGCCTGCCGCTCGACACCAACATCGTCACCGTCGTGGGCCCGAACGGCTCCGGCAAGACGACCCTGCTCGATGCGCTGCGCACGCTGCTCACCATCGACTGCGCCGGCAACCGCGATTACAAGAGCTACCTGCGCCACAACGGCAAGCCGTTCGCGTGGCTGCGCGCCCGGGTCGGTAACATCCCCGGCCCCAACGGCGAGCGCCCGTTCTTCCCGCTGATGGACCGCGAGGTGACGCTGGCCTGCCGCATCCAGAAGAAGGGTGGCGAGTGGACGCGCCAGTACGCCGTGCTCGGCGGCGACGTGAGCGTGGAGGAGATCGAGGCGCGCAACGATTTCCTCGGCCTGCGCGAGTACCGCGTGCGCCTGGAAGGCGCGGGCCTGTCGCAGGCGATCCGCCGCGTGCTCACCCTGGAACAGGGTGCCACCGACAAACTGTGCCAGCTGCCACCGAAGGCCCTGCTCGATCTTGTCTTCGATGTGTTCGGTGACAAGGCCGTGCTGGACGACTACCAGCGCGCCCGCAACGAACAGGCCGAGGCCGACCGCGAGCAGCATGGGCTGGAGCACCAGCTGTCGCTCATCGGCGTGAGCCTGCAGGAAGCCGAGGCACGCGCCCGCTCCTACCAGGAATGGAACGCGCTGAAGGACGAGCGCGTGTCGCTGGTGGCCGAGGTGCTGCCGCGCACGGAATTCGCCGACCTCGCCGCCAGCGTCCGTGGCGCCCGCCCCGCGTTGAATGGCGTGAAGCGCCGCGTCGCCGAGCTCGAGCAGCGCGACGCCGACCTGACGCGCCAGCTGGCCGAGCTCGACGCCACGGGCGAAACGCTCCGCGGCGAGCAGCACGAGGCCGACATGGCCCGCCAGGCTACGCAGAAGAGCCTCGACGCGGCCCGCGCCGCGCTCGCCCAGAACGACCTGGTCATCCGCCAGGAAAACCGCCTGCGCGAGATGGTGGCCGCGCAGGGCGGCGCCGACCACGAGCGCCTCGCCGATATCGCGCGCGACGCCCGCGCGCGGCTCAACGCGCTGCAGCACGAAGAAACCACGCTGCGCCAGGAGCTGGGCACCCTCACCACCAAGCTCACCGCGTGGCGCAGCGGCCGCCGCTACACGCCGGAGTTTGAAGCCGGCTTCCGCCGCGCGCTCGACGACGCCGGCATCCGCCACAGCATGCTCAGCGAGATCGTCGAGATCACGCAGGCGCGGTGGCAGCCGGCGGTCGAGGCGGTGCTGGCCGGTTACCGCCACGTGGTGCTGCTCGACGATCCACGCGACCGCGAGGCGGCGTGGAAGCTCGGCGAGGCCATGCGTTACAAGCACTTCGTGGTGGCCGACCGCGCACCGGCCGAGAAACCGGTGAAGGGCTCGCTGCACGAGGTGGTGGCCTTCTCCGCCGCGGCGCCGGACTGGCTGCTGCGCAACCTCGACCGCATCCAGCGTGTCGAGGACGTGCCCGAAGGCTCGAAGCTCGGCCGTGACCAGGACTGGATCACGCCTCAGGGTTACTTCCGCGAACGCCGTGGCGGCCGCCACCTCGGCGTGGACGATATGTACTTCGGCGCGTCGGCGCGCGAGCGCCAGCTGCGCGACGGCGAGGCAAAGCTACGTGAGGTGGAGGGCCGCCTCCGCGCCATCGCCGACGAGCGGAAAACCGCCTCCGCGCAGGCGAGCGACGCGGAAAGCATCCTCCGGGGCGCCAACGCCAGCAGCCAGCTCGCCGACCGAGCGGAAGAATTCAACGACGCGCGCGAGCAGCAACCGCGCCTGCAGGAAGACGTGCAGCGCACGGCCGACAGCCACGCCGCCGCCGAGCAGTACTACGAAGGGGTGCGCGAGAAGCGCCTCAAGACGTCGAACGCGCGCGACAACGGCGCGCGTGAGCAGCGCACCGTGCAAGGCCAGCTGGCCGACTCGGTGCGCCATTACGCGCAGGCGCGGGGCGAGCAGGTCGACCGGCTGAAGGCCTTCCGCGCGAAGCACAGGCACGTGCCGCTCGCTCATCGCTCGCGCGCCGCCATCGCCATGCTGCGCGAGCGGTTCGAATCGCCCGCCGCCGTGCGCCGCGAGATGGACCGCGTCGAGCGCCGTCTGGAAGAAGGCCACTGGGAACAGGATGCCAGCGTGCTGGCCCTGCGCGAGAAGCTCGGCGCCGACCACGACGGCCTGAAGCGCGACCTCGAAAAGCGCCGCCTGCACCTGGAACGCGCCAGCCGCATCACGCACGAAGCGCGTGGCGCCTACATCCAGGTGCTGCGCAACACGGTGCGCCGCTACGCCAGGAACCTGAAGGTGCTCGCCGACCTCGCGGGCATCGGCGTCGACGTCGATCTGCCCGAACTCACCAACGACGACCTCGCCCTCGCCTCGGCCGCGCTGAACGTGCGCTTCGAATTCGACAAGAAGGGCTGGATCGGCATGGATGACGGCGAGGCCTCGGGCGGCCAGCAGGTGATGAAGTCGCTGCTGCTGCTCGTGGCCCTGATGCGCGACGAAGACCGCCCCGGCGGCTTCGTGTTCATCGACGAGCCGTTCGCCCATCTCGATATCTTCAACATCGACAAGGTGGGCGCGTTCCTCAAGAGCACCCGTGCGCAGTACATCCTGACCACGCCAGCGACGCACAACGTCAACGTGTTCCAGCCATCGGAGCTGACGCTGGTGACGAGCAAGCGCCGACCGGGCGCGACGTGGGCGCAGCCACTGGCGGTGCTACGTCGGCGTGCCGACGCGGCTTAGTGCAAAACGACCGCTAGCCGACCCTCTCGAATCGCCGACTCTCCGATCGCCACGGCACGATATAAATGCCGGGGCGACGCGGTGTTACGCAGGCGGCAAGGATTCGCGGCCACCAGTGGATCAGGCGCGATGCCTTCTCAAAGAAGGTGTGCGGCGACCAGCTCTTCGAGAGGATGAAGACAAGCAAGTTGCCTTCGACGATCGCATCGCGCTCGTCCTGACTCTTGTGATGGTAGTCGTGGGTCACGTGGATATCGACTCCAAGCTTACCGGCGAGCGACAGCATCCGGGTGTCGGCCGTGCCCCGCGCATGCATGGTCGTGACGTGCACGACACGGTGGCCCGCGTCTTCAACGAGGCAATCCAGGGCCCGCGCCAGGGCGGGCGAGATGTTCTCGTCGACCTGCGCTTTCACGCGGAACACCACCTGGTCTCGAAGTGCACCGCCGCCCGGACGTCCGCCTCCGTGATCTCGTATTGCCACGCGACGAACCGGGCGTCTTCCTTGTCCGCCTTGTATGCCGCAGCGATGGCGACGGTCGGCACCCCCGAGTCGGTAAGGATCGGGTCACCGGCTCTTCGATCCGGATCAAGGACGACCACCTGGCTTCGCGGCAGGGGAAACCAACGCGTCGCCTGGTCCTGCGCATTCAGTTCAATGCCTCGACGAAGGTGCGTACCTGCGACGATCCTCAAAACGCGACGCCGCGCTACATCGTCGAAGCGGGCATGCGTGATGCCCTCGGTGGCCAGCGCTTCGAGGAAAATCTGCTTGCCGATCTCGCGAAAGCGGTCGCAGGTGATCGGATAAGGCGTACGCAGGCTCTCGCGACCAAGTTGGAGAACCCGGCGAATGACCGGCAACGTCACACCCTCGGCTCGCATGGCGCGAACGAAGCGGAGCTCGACGAGATCGCGGAAACCCACGCCCCGCCGTCGCCACTCAAGCAGTTGGGAATCCCAAAGTGGAATGGGGTTACCGGCCCGCGGGCTGGGGCTGTAGGCACGGATCCACCGCCGCACGTCGCGACTGGTGGCTCCGATATACCGAGCGGCATCCCAGAACGAGTAGATGCCGATACCGAACGGAAAAGGGCGGGGTTCGAACGTAGTCATGCGCGCATCCTATGGATTGCGCGCATGAAACGAAATCAGACAACTCCGCGATCTTGTGTAGGGTTTTCGCTACACGATATGTGGTCAGTACACACCCGACTCGCCGGGTACCGGGTTGTCCTCGCCGGTGCCATCCAGCGCATCGCCTGCGGCGTTCGTCGCGCGGTAGCGCGTCGGGTCGTGTTCGTCGTGCTCGAGGCTCGCCAGGTGTTGCTTGTGCTGGTAGCGGCGTAGTAGCCAGGCGGCGGTGATGGCGGCGACGCCGAGGCCGGCGCCCACGGCGATGGACCCACGCGGGTGGCTGCGCAGCTGCTTGCCGGCGCGCGCGGCGGCGCGGGTGGCCTGCTTGCTGGCGCGCGTCGCGGCACGGCTGGCGACGACACCGGCGTGGCCGGCGTACTGGCGCACGGCGCCGCTGGCTTCGCGGGTGCGGTCATGGGTGATGGCACCCGCGAGGCGCTCGGCGCGGCCGGTGAGTTCTGTCGCGAGGCTCTTGCGGAAGAAGATCATGGGGTGGGCTCCTTGGCGTTCGAGGAACCCACCGTGCCGGTGCGGGTGTGATGGCGATGCGTGCGGGATGTTCCCGGAACGTCACTGGTTCAGGAGCTATCGCCAGCAAGCTGGCTCCCACAGGGCTTGCACAGGGGTCCTGGCAGGCTCAGAGGGTGGCCAGCCAGTCTTCGTCGCTGCCTTCGTTCATGCCTTCCGTGAGGAACGTCGACAGGTAGCGCTCGCCCGTGTCGGGCAGCATCGCGAGGATGACGGTGCCCTCGCCCGCCCCCCTGGCGTACTCGAGCGCGGCCGCCACGGTGGCGCCGGCGGAGATGCCCACGAAGAGGCCTTCCTCCGCGGCGAGGCGGCGGGCGGTGTCGCGGGCCAGCACCTCGTCCACCGGGATGTTCTGGTCGGGCACGGCGCGGTTGAGCACCTCGGGCACGAAATCCGGGGTCCAGCCCTGGATCTTGTGCGGGGACCATGGTTTGTCCTGCAGCAGCGGCGCGGCGGTGGGCTCGCTGACGATGATGCGGGTCTCCGGCCGCGCCACCTTCAGCACCTCGCCCACGCCCGTGAGGGTGCCGCCCGTGCCCCATCCGGTGACGAAGGCATCCAGGCGCCGGCCGGCGAAATCCTGGAGGATCTCCGCGGCCGTGGTCTGGCGGTGGTAGGCGGGGTTGGCCGGGTTCTGGAACTGGCGCGGCAGGAACCAGCCGTGTTTCGCGGCCAGCGCCTCGGCCTTGCGGACCATGCCGCTGCCGCGCTCGGCGGCGGGCGTGAGAATGACCTTGGCGCCATACGCGCGCATCAGCTTGCGGCGCTCCATGGAGAACGAATCGGCCATGGTGGCCACGAACTTGTAGCCTTTCGCCGCGCAGACCATGGCGAGGGCGACGCCCGTATTGCCCGAGGTGGCCTCGATGACGGTATCGCCGGGCTTCAGCAGGCCCTGGCGCTCGGCGTCGAGGATGACGGCGATGGCCAGGCGATCCTTGACGGAACCGCCGGGATTGAAGGATTCGACCTTGGCGTACAGACTGACGTGGGCCGGGGCCACGCGATGCAGGCGCACGATGGGCGTACGGCCGATCGTGTCGAGGATGCTCTCGTAGATCATGGTCGGTTCCTTGGGGGCAGGGGCAAGGCGTTCGAGCCTACTCCGAGCCCGCCCGGCCGCACAAACCACCATTAGGGCTATGCATGAACCGTGGTACCCGCGCCGCCTTCGCCGGCCTGTGCCTCGCCACCACGGCCGCCATGGCGCAGGGCCTGCCCGGCACCCCGAAAGAATACTTACAACGGATGGACGGCAACGGCGACGGCAAGGTCGACGAGGCGGAGTACGTGCGCTACATGAGCCAGGGGTTCATGCGCATGGACATCAACGGCGACGGCGTCATCGATGCCAACGACGGCCCCATGCGCCCCGGCGCGCGGCCCATCCGCCTCGACGCGTTCCAGCGCAGCCTCATCCAGCAGTTCCACAAGCTGGACAAGAACAAGGACGGCTACCTCAGCGCGAAAGAGCTGGCGCAGCCTCCGCAATAGCGCCGCGTTCCGCTACCCTTGCGCGATCCTTGGGAGGGGCTGCATGAGTACGACGGAACTGTTCCTGATCGCCATGGTGATCATCCTTGGCGTGCCTTACCTGGTCTGGCGGGTGTTCCGCACCGATTACTGGGCACCGCTGGTGGTGGTGCAGATCCTCACCGGCATCCTGCTCGGGCCGGGGGTGCTCGGCAAGGTGTTCCCTGAGTACTACTCCACGGTGTTCGCGCCGCCGGTCATCGGCGCGCTCAATGGCATCGCGTGGTGGGCGGTGATGGCGTTCGTATGGATCGCCGGCATCGAGCTCGACCCGCGCGAAGTGTGGCGCCAGCGGCGGGAGTGCGGCACCACGGCGGCCCTGGCCCTGGGCGTGCCCATGCTGGCCGGCTGCGCCGCGGCCTTCGGCCTGCTCGCCTGGCGCGACGGCTGGATGGGCCCCGAGGCGCAGACGTGGCAGTTCGTCGCCGGCATCGGCATGGCCTGCGCGGTCACCGCCCTGCCCATCCTCATCCTGCTCATGAACAAGCTGGGCATGCTGCGCGAGCCGCTGGGCCAGCGCGTGTTGCGCTACGCGAGCCTGGACGACCTCGCCATCTGGGCCGTGTTGGCGATCCTGCTGCTCGACTGGAAGCGCGTGGGCCACCAGGCGGCGTTCCTGGCGGTGTTCGCCGTGGCGTCGTGGGGCTTCCGCCGCCTCATGGCCCGGGTGACCGAAGACGACCGCTACTACATCGGCCTGGTGTGGCTTGCCGCCTGCGGCTACGGCGCCGACTGGTGCGGCCTGCACTTCATGGTGGGCGCGTTCCTCGCCGGTGCCGTGATGGAGCGCGACTGGTTCACGCTCTCGCGCCTCGACCAGTTGCGCGACAACGTGCTGCTGGTGGTCATGCCGGTGTTCTTCCTCTCCACGGGCCTGCGCACGAACTGGAACGTGGGCGGCGCCGCGGTGTTCGTCGCCGCGGGCATCCTCCTGGTGGCCTCGGTGCTGGGCAAGCTCGCGGGCGTGGGCCTCGCGGGCAAGCTGCTGGGCTGGCAGCGCGGCGATGCATGGATCATCGGCTGGCTGCTGCAGACGAAGGCGCTGATCATGATCATCTTCGTCAACGTGCTGCTCGACAAGCACATGATCACGAGCGAGACGTTCACCGCGCTGCTGCTCATGGCCGTGGCGAGCACCATGCTCACCGTGCCGTTCGTCGCGCCCCGCCTCAAGCTGCGCGGCCATGGCTGACGACGCGACGCACACACCGCTGCCCACCCCGGTGCGCCGCGCCGCGGTGGCGTTCGTCTTCGTCACGGTGCTGATCGACATCCTGGCCTTCGGCATCATCATCCCGGTGTTGCCGCACCTCATCGAGGCGATGACGGGCGGCGGCGTCAGCAACGCCGCCTGGTGGGTCGGCATCTTCGGCACGGTGTTCGCCGCGGTGCAATTCGTGTCCTCGCCCATCCAGGGCGCGCTCTCCGACCGGTTCGGCCGCCGCCCCGTCATCCTGCTGTCGAACCTCGGCCTGGGCCTCGACTTCGTGCTGATGGCCCTGGCGCCGTCGCTGTGGCTGCTGTTCGTGGGCCGCATCATCTCGGGCATGACGGCCGCCAGCTTCACCACCGCCAATGCCTACATCGCGGACGTGACGCCGCCGGAGAAACGCGCCGGCGCCTTCGGCCTGCTCGGTGGCGCCTTCGGCATCGGCTTCATCATCGGCCCGGCGCTGGGCGGCTTCCTCGGCACCATCGACCTGCGCCTGCCGTTCTGGGTGGCGGCGGGCCTGGCGCTCACCAACTTCCTGTATGGCTTCTTCATCCTGCCCGAGTCGCTGCCGCCGGAACGGCGCGCCGCCCGGTTCGAGCCGCACAGCGCCCACCCGCTGGGCGCCCTGCGCCTGCTCCGCTGCAGCCCCACGGTGTTCGGGCTGGCCATCGTCATGTTCCTGTTCTACCTGGCGCACTACGTGCTCCAGACCACGTTCGTGCTGTACGCCGATTACCGCTACCACTGGGGCGCCCAGGCCGTGGGCTTCGTGCTGGCCCTGGTCGGCGCCTGCGACGGCTCGGTGCAGGCGTTCCTCACCGGCAAGCTGACCGGCCGCTTCGGCGAGCGCCCGGTGCTGGTCGCTGGCATGGTCTTCGGCACGGCGGCCTTCGCCGTCATGGGCCTGGCCAGCGTGGGCTGGGTGTTCCTCGTCGGTATCCCGCTGATGTCGCTCTGGGGCCTGGCCGGGCCGCCCATCCAGTCGATCATGACTCGCTGCGTGCCGCCCGACCAGCAAGGCCGCCTGCAGGGCGCCATTACCAGCATGGGCAGCTTCGCCGGCATCTTCGGGCCTTACCTGTTCGCGCAGATCTTCGCGTTCTCGATTGCCCCGGAGCGGCAGGTCCACCTGCCGGGCATCGCGTTCCTGCTGGCGGCGGGCCTCGTGGCGGTGGGCGCCGTGGTGGCGGCAAGGGCTACTCGGCACGTCGCGCCGGCGGCACCTCCGCCATAAGACAGATCGAAATTGCCAGATTTCGTCGTATGATGCGCGAAGTACTTAAGAAACTTCACGCGAAAGTTGGGGCCGCGTTTGGACAACCAGCTCTGGGAAAGCAAATACCGCGAAGCCCTCGACCGGCTGACCCGCGAAGAAGCCCAGTGGCGGGCCGTGGAGTCGGTGCTGAGGCAGCTCGTCGGTAGCCTCACCCGTGCCGCCCATGGGGCGCATGACCAGGTCGACCCGCACATCGAGCGCCTCACCGCCGCCCTCGCCACCGGCCCCGCCGATGCGATGGTGCTGGAATCCCTTTCCAATGGCCTGCGCGATGCGCTGGAGGCCCTGGCCGCGCGCCCTTTGCGCGGGCCCGAGGAACGCGCCATCCCCATCACCCGGCCGCAGCGCGGGGAGTACGGCTCGTCCGTGCAATCCTCCCTGCACCGCCTGGTCGACCGCATCGTGGTGCAGCCCAAGCTGGCCGACCGTGCCAACGACCTGCGCCGCGACGTGGCCGATGCCGGCGACCTGGTGGCCCTGGCCGCCTGCGGCGATCGCCTCGCCGACCTGGTGAACGAGCAGCGCATCGGCATGCAGCGCGAGATCGATGCGCTCCAGGCCGTGCTGCGCCACATCGCCGGCCGCCTCGACGAGATGACCCAGTACATGGCCCGCGAGCTGGCCGACCAGAGCACGGGCGAGGCCAATGGCCAGGCGCTGGATGCCTCCGTGGCCCACGAGATGCGCCTGCTGGGCGAGGCCGCGCTGGAGAGCGAAGACGCGCACGAGCTGCGCGAGCGGGTGAACGCCAGCCTCGAGACCATCGCCGCGTGCTTCCGCGATTTCCGCGAGCGCGAGGGGGCCCGCCTCACCGCCTACCGCGACCGCGCCGAAAAAATGCGCATGCGCGTGGAGCAGCTGGAAACCGAGCGCAACGCACTGCAGCGCTCGCTGGAACGCGAGCACGAGCTGGCCCAGACCGATACGATGATCGGCATGCCCAACCGCCTCGCGTACGAAAAACGCATCGAGGCGGCGTTCGAGAGCTGGCTGACCACGTCGCGCCCGCTCTCCATCGCGGCCATCGACATCGACCACTTCAAGAGCATCAACGACACCTACGGCCACACCGCGGGCGATGCCGTCCTGCGCGTCATCGGCCAGGCGTTGCTGAAGCACGTGCGGCCGGTGGATTTCGTGGCCCGCTACGGCGGCGAGGAATTCATCGTCATCTTCGACGGCGCGGACGAGGCCGAATCGCTGCAGGTATGCGAACGCCTGCGCGGCAAGATCCAGCACCTGGCCTTCCACGCCAGCCGCCAGCCCGTGCGCGTCACCGCCTCGATCGGCGTGGCCCAGTTCCGCCAGGGCGATACGCCGCAGGCGGTGTTCGAGCGGGCGGATCTTGCGTTGTATACGGCGAAGAACGGTGGGCGTAACCGCTGCGTGGCGGGCTGACTAAACGCATCGCGCGCAAGCGCGCTCCCACAAAAGCAGAGTCAGAGCCCGCCCCCCTTGTGGGAGCGCGCTCGCGCGCGATGACACCCCTCAGGCGGCCACCCCAAAAAGCCGCCCGACAACCGCCGTAAGCCCCATCGCCGCCGCACCCCAAAACACGATCCGCCCCACCCCGCGCCACACGGCCGCCCCGGCCAGCCTTGCCGACACGGCGCCCAGCACGGCCAGCGCACCCAGCGACACCACCACCGTCACCTTCGCCATGTGCTCGCGTGGCGCAGCGGCCGTGGCGAGGATCGGCACGATGGCGCCGGCGGCGAAGCTCACGGCCGAGGCCGCGGCCGCCTGCAGTGGCCGCGCCGCCGTCGCCGACGACAGCCCCAGCTCATCGCGCGCGTGTGCCGCCAGCGCGTCGTGCGCCATCAGCTGGCTGGCCACCTCGTGCGCCAGCGCGCGGTCGAGGCCACGGTGCACGTAGATTTCGGTGAGTTCGCGGTGCTCGCCCGTCGGGTCCTCGCGTAGCTCGCGTGATTCCACGGCCAGCTCGGCGCGCTCGCTGTCGGCCTGCGAGCTGACGGAGACGTACTCACCCGCGCCCATCGACATGGCGCCGGCCACGAGGCCCGCGACACCGGCCACCATGACGCTGGCCGCACCCGCCTCCGCCGAGGCCACGCCCACCAGCAGGCTGGCCGTGGAGAGGATGCCGTCGTTGGCGCCGAGCACGGCGGCGCGCAGCCAGCCCAGGCGATCGAGCCGGTGGTGTTCGGAATGCTTGCGGATCAACCCTGCTCCCCTTCTGCCTTGTGTTCCACGCGCTCTTCGAGGCGCGATACCAGCCAGCCTACCGCGAGCGCACAGGCCGTGCCGAACACCACTTCACCGAGGCGCCATGCCGCTACCTCCCAGCGCGGGCCGGTGGCGGGCACGAGCAACACGATGGCCGTGGTGATGCCGCCGATGCGGGCGGCGGCACCCGCGTTGGCGGTCCAGCAGGCGAGCGTCACGAGCGCCAGCGCGGCGCCGAACGAAAGGAGGTTGCCACTGCCGCCCATCCACAGGCCGAGCAGCCCGGCGATGGCGCCGAAGAACGTGCCGAGGATGCGGTCGCGGCCCGCGCCGCGTGTGTCGCCGTAGTGCGGCTGGGTGACCGCCACGGCAGTGATCGCGGCCCAGAAGGCTTCATGGGGGTTGAGCAGGAAACCGACGGCGTACGCGAACACGGCGGCCAGCACGGTCTTGAACGCCATGAAGGCCCCCACGCGCATGCGCGGGCCCAATGGCAGGTCGCGGAACAGGTGGTCGAGCACGCGCTGCGCGCGGCGCAGCCGGAGGATCTCCAGGGTGCCCCGGGGCTTGGTCGGCGGCGCGGGCGTGGCAGGTTCGCTCATGCGCCCATCGTAGCTTTTCGCGCCGCCAACGCGCGCGCACAACGCCGCGCGATTCCTGTAGGAGCCCACGCCCGTGGGCGACCCCTCGAAGCGCATCGCGACAGGATGTCGCCCACAGGGTGGGCTCCTACAGCAGCCGCGGTCAGTTCTTGAGCTTCCAGCCTGTGCGGAAGATCCACCACACCGTGGCGAGGCACACGAGCATGAAGGCGAGCGTGGCCGAGACGCTCACCACCACGTTCACGTCGGCCTGCCCATAGAAGCTCCAGCGGAACCCGTTCACCAGGTACACCACCGGGTTGAACAGCGTCACCTTCTGCCAGAACGGCGGCAGCATGTTGATGGAATAGAAGCTGCCACCGAGGAAGGTGAGCGGCGTGATCACCATCAGCGGAACCACCTGCAGTTTCTGGAAGTCGTCCGCCCACAGGCCGATGATGAAACCGAACAGGCTGAAGGTCACCGCGGTGAGCAGCAGGAACGCCAGCATCCAGAACGGGTGCTGGATCTCGTAATCGACGAACAGCCGCGAGGTGGCGAGGATGAGCAGCCCAAGGATCATCGACTTCGTGGCCGCCGCACCCACGTAGCCCAGCACCACCTCCACGAAGTTCACGGGGGCCGAGAGCAGCTCGTAGATGGTGCCCGCCCACTTCGGCATGTAGATGCCGAACGACGCGTTGCTGATGCTCTCGTTGAGCAGCGACAACATGATGAGGCCGGGGATGATGAAGGCGCCGTAGCTCACGCCGCCGATGGCGCCCATGCGCGAACCGATGGCCGCGCCGAACACGACGAAGTACAGCGACGTGGAGAGCACCGGCGACGCGATGCTCTGGGTCAGCGTACGGAACGTGCGGGCCATCTCGAAGCGGTAGATGGCGCGGATGCCGTGGAAGTTCATGCGCCGCTCCTTACCAGGCTAACGAAGATGTCTTCCAGCGAGCTCTCGCTGGAGTGCAGGTCCTTGAAGTCGATGCCCAGCGCGCCAAGCGTCTTGAAGAGTTCGGCGATGCCCGTGTCCTCGCCTTGCGTGTCGAAGGTGTACGTGAGGCACAGGCCATCCTGCGACAGCTCGAGCGGCCAGTGCTCCAGGCCCGCGGGCACCGATGGCAGCGGCGCCTGCAGCGACAGCGTCAGCTGCTTCTTGCCCAGCTTCCGCATCAGGGTGTGCTTCTCTTCCACCAGCACCAGTTCACCGCGGTTGATGACGCCGATGCGGTCGGCCATCTCCTCGGCTTCCTCGATGTAATGCGTAGTGAGGATGATGGTGACGCCGGCTTCGCGCAGGCGCCGCACCATCTGCCACATATCGTGGCGCAGCTCGACATCGACGCCCGCGGTGGGCTCGTCGAGGAACAGCACGCGCGGCTCGTGCGCGAGCGCCTTGGCGATCAGCACGCGGCGCTTCATGCCGCCGCTGAGCGCCATGATCTTCGAATCTTTCTTCTCCCACAGCGAGAGCTCGCGCAGGATCTTCTCGAGGTAACCGGGGTTCGGCGCCTTGCCGAACAGGCCCCGGCTGAACTTCACCGTGGCCCACACGGTTTCGAACGCGTCGGTGGAAAGCTCCTGCGGCACCAGGCCGATGAGGCCGCGCGCCGCGCGGTAGTCGCGGACGATGTCGTGCCCATCCACGTGCACGCTGCCGCCGGTGCCGTTGACGATGCCGCAGATGATGCTGATGAGGGTGGTCTTGCCCGCGCCATTGGGGCCGAGCAGCGCGAAGATCTCGCCGCGCCTGATCTCGAGGTCGACGTGCTTCAGCGCCTGGAAACCCGTCTTGTAGGCCTTGGACAGGCCACGCACCGCGACGATGGCGTCGGGTGCCGGTTCATTGGGGGACATGGGGGGCCGTTCGTAGCGGAGTTGGCCGGTGATGGTAGTCGCTTGGGTAGCCCTGCGCACGGGCCTTGAAGCGGTGCCCCGGCCACCCCACCATCGACGGATACCCAAGGAGCCGCCCCCATGAGCATCTCGCTGCACGAAGCTTCCGCCGTCGCCTACATCCGCGGCTTCCGCGCCCTCGCCGCCCTGCTGGTGAAGGCGAAAGACCACGGCGGCGACGCCCTCGTCGACAAGCGCCTCGCCCCCGACATGCTCACCCTGGCAGGCCAGGTGCAGCGCGCCAGCGACACGGCCAAGTTCGGCATCGCGCGCGTGGCCGACGTGGCACCGCCCGCGTTCGAAGACAATGAAACCACCATCGACCAGTTGCTCGCCCGCATCGATGGCACGGTGAAGTGGATCGAATCGGTGCCGGCCGAAACGGTGGACGCCGGGGCCTCGCGCACCATCACGCGCAAGCTGGGCCCGCAGGAGCGCACGTTCAGCGCCAGCGAATACCTGCTCGCCTTCGCCTTGCCCAACTTCTATTTCCACGTCACCACGGCCTACGACATCCTCCGCCACAACGGCCTGCCCGTGGGCAAGATGGATTACCTCGGCTTCACCGGGTGAACGACGGGCGGCCGCGCTGCGCGTGGGGCGACGCCGACGACCTGATGCGGGCGTACCACGACCGCGAGTGGGGCGTACCCGAGCGCGACGGCCGCAAGCTGTGGGAGAAGCTGGTGCTCGACGGCTTCCAGGCGGGGCTGTCGTGGCGGACCATCCTGGCCCGCCGCGATGGTTTCCGCCGTGCCTTCGAGGGCTTCGAGCCGGCGGTGGTCGCCGCCTACGGGCCCCGCGACGTGGAACGGCTCCTGGCCGACCCGGGCATCATCCGCTCGCGCAGCAAGGTCGGCGCGGCCATCAACAACGCGAAGGCCTACCTGGCCATGGCGGCGGCCGGCGAGGATTTCGCCCCCTTCTGCTGGGGCTTCGTGGGCGGGGCGCCGCTGGCCTGGGAGGGCCCGGTGCCGCCCAACAGCCCCCTTTCCGAGCAGGTCTCCAGGGCGTTGAAGAAACGGGGTTTCACGTTCGTCGGCCCCACCATCGTCTTCGCCTGGATGGAGGCCACCGGCCTGCTGAACACCCATGCGCCGGCGTGTTTTCGCCGGGCGGAATTGCTTCGTAAACCCTTACGTAACAAGGGTTAATGCTTTTTTTAGCCGTCCTGGCGTAGCGTCGAACCGTAGGGCCGAAGTTACCCACCGTCACTTTGCGAGGGTTCCATGGCATCCAGTTCCGCCCAACTGTTCATTCCGTACAGCGAATCGGCGCAGGGCCCGTGGATCGTGCGCCGCGACGCCAGCGCCATCGGTAGCTACGGCAGCCAGGCCGACGCCGTGCATGCCGCCGAGGCCCTGGCGCCCGGCCTCTCCGACAGCCTGGGCCGCCCCGTGGCCATCCATGTGCAGAACGCCGACGGCACGTGGGAGGAGCACACCTGGGTGGTCGCCGGCATGGTCGCTGGCGCGCCTGCCAGCCCACGGGCACACGCGCTATAAGGTAACCTTGGTGGGCTATGCTCACCGAAGAGACCAAAGCCGCGATCCGCGCCGCCTATGCGCGCCTGAAGGACGGCCTGGCGGGCTTCCGCGGGCGCCCGTCGCAGCTGAAGATGATCGCCGAGGTCGCCAAGGCGCTGGCCGAGCCGGCCGGCGCGGCCGTCATCGAGGCGCCCACCGGTACCGGTAAATCCATGGCCTACCTCATCGGTGGGCTCGAGGTGGCGCGCGCGCAGAAGAAGAAACTGGTGATCGCCACCGCCACGGTGGCGCTGCAGGAGCAGCTGGTCCAGCGCGATATCCCCCAGTTCATGGCCCTGTGCGGCGTGGAAGCCAAGGTGGCGCTGGCCAAGGGCCGTGCCCGCTACCTCTGCCCGCGCAACCTGCGCATGGCCAGCAGCGAGCCCAGCGCGCAGGGCGGTTTCGACTTCGATGCCGACGTCGCCCTGTGGTCACGCCCGCCCGCCGAGCGCGATACCAAGGCCATCGAAAAGCTCGGCAAGGCCTTCGAATCGCGCGAGTGGAACGGCGACATCGACACCAGCCCCGAGCCGCTGTCCGATCTCGTCCGCGGCATGGTCACCACCAGCGCCGGCGGCTGCACGGGCCGCAAGTGCAACGCGTTCGCGGTGTGCCCGTTCTTCCTCGCGCGCCGCGCCATCGGTGAAGCCGACATCGTGGTGGCCAACCAGGACCTCGTGCTGGCCGACCTCACCATGCCGCGCGACGAGGACACGTTCGGCGGCGTGATCCTGCCCAAGCCCGAAGACACGCTCTACATCTTCGACGAAGCGCACCACGTGCCGTCGAAAGCCATCGACCGCGGCGCGGCCGATGTGCACATCGCCAGCACCGTGCGCCGCATCGGCCGCCTGCAGAACCAGGTGCACGCGGCGTATTCGCTCACCGACAAGGAAAGCATCGGCAACCTCACGCTGGAGGAGGGCGACGAGAAGTTGCTCGAGATGTCGAACGCGCTGGAAGAGATGGAGCGCGAGATCCGCCTGTCGTGGACGCCCTCGTCCAGTGAACTCGAGCCTGTGTTCCGCGCCTCCCTGGGCCAGTTGCCCGAGAACTGGAAGGTGCATGCTTCGTTCCTGCATGCGGTGACGCGCGACGTGCAGCGCTGGCTGCGCACCGTGCGCCGCACGGTGGTGGAGATGGAAGCCGGTGGCCCCACGCAGGAGGCGCTGTCGCGTGAACTGGGCATGGCGCTGGAGCGCCTCGAACGCCAGGTGCGCACGTGGTACGCGTGGTCCACCGACGATCGCGAGAACGGCCCGCCGCTCGCGCGGTGGGTCAGCATGGGCTCCGACCAGGCCCTCATCTGCCATGCCTCCGCCGTATCGGCGGGTGGGCTGCTGCGCACCGTGCTATGGGACAACGCCTCAGCCGTGGTGCTCACCTCGGCCACGCTGAGCGCCGGCGGCAATTTCCGCGGCTTCGCCGATTCGGTGGGCCTGCCGAACGAAGCGGTGACCATCAGCCTGCCCTCGCCGTTCGACCTGGAACGGCAGGCCCGGCTGGAGGTGCCCGCGTTCGCCACGCTGCCGGATGACCGCGAAGGCCATGCGCGTGAAGTGGCGAGCTGGCTGGCGAAGCACCTGGACTGGGATGCGGGCAACCTCGTGCTGTTCACCTCGCGCGCGAAGCTCGACCGCGTGCTGCAGGTGCTGCCCATCGACCACGTGCGCAAGGTGCGTGCGCAGGGTTCGCTGGCGAAGACGCAGCTCATCGCCGAGCATTGCGCCGACATCGAAGCCGGCAAGGGCAGCACCATCTTTGGCCTGGCCTCGTTTGGCGAAGGCCTGGACCTGCCCGGCAAGCTTTGCGAAACCGTGGTGGTGACCCAGCTGCCGTTCGCGGTGCCGACCGACCCGGTGGGGGCCACGTACGCCGAGTGGCTCGAATCGCGCGGCCGCAATCCCTTCATCGAGGTGAGCGTGCCGGATGCGACGCGCATCCTCACGCAGTACTGCGGCCGCCTGATCCGCACCGAGACCGACACGGGCCGCATCGTGCTGCTCGACCGCCGCGTCATCACCAAGCGTTACGGCACCGGCATGCTGCGCGCGCTGCCGCCGTTCGCCCGCGAGATCGAGCGCGTCGCATGACCATCATTCCTTTCGACCAGTTGAAAGCCGTGCCGTGGAAGAACGGCCTGGGCATCACGCGCGAACTGGCCGTCGAACCACCAGGTGCGTCGATGGACACCTTCGCGTGGCGCGTGAGCATCGCGGACGTGGATACGGCCTCGCCCTTCTCCACGTTCCCGGGCATCGATCGCACCATCGTGCTGCTCGATGGCGCAGGCTTCACCATGGTGCTCGATGGCGAACGCGAACATGCGCTCACTGCGCCACTGGTGCCTTTTGCATTCCCCGGCGAAGCATCGGTGGATGTCCGCCTCGCCGGCGGCGCCACGCGCGACTTCAACCTGATGGTGCGGCGAGGGGTGGGCACCGCGCGCGTTGAAGTGCTGCACGGGCCTGGGGTGTACGACGGCGTGAAGATCGCTTACGTGGCCGAAGGAAACGGCACGGCCGATGGCCAGCCAGTAACGGCAGGCGATGCGGTCTTCGACGCCACGAGCCTTGCCCTCACCGCAGGCACCAAAGCGCTGGCAATCTACCTGTAGGAGCGCGCTTGCGCGCGACATCTTTTCGCGAAGCGCAACAGGCCCTGTGGCTCTTTCGCGAAAAGATGTCGCCCACGCGTGGGCTCCTACAGGCGATCCGGCGGTTCCGGGGGGTCCGTCGACTCGGGCGCTTCCGCCACATCCCGCCGCCACAAATCCACCGACGTCAGCTGGAACTTCACCGGCGGGATGGCGGATTCCCAGCCTTCGATGCCGGGGAATGTCTCGCGCAGGTCGGCTACCAGTTGTTTGAAGCCCTTGTCAGCTTCGGACAACACGAGGGTCTCGTCATCGTCGACGTGGAAGAACAGGAAGACGGTATCCCACGAATCGCTACCGCTATCGCGGTTGCCGGCCTCGACGCGGGACACCCGGGCCAACGGCACCTCGCGCATGCGGAAGCCGCCCGGCGTGGCCACGATGAGGCCGGCCAGCAGGTCGACGTGGGCCGCGCCGCGCGACACCAGCCGCTCGCGCAGCCGCGTGAAAAGCGGACGTCTGGCGGGGGTGTCGTCGTGGTCCATGGAGCCTTTCCGGTGGCGCGGTTTAAACCTGATTCACCCGATATCGGCATCGTAGTGCGTTCGCTTTAACGGAACCGACGCCATGGCCCATCCCGGCATAGCGACCACCCCCGTCACCGCGGTGGCCGACCTGGACCTCGAACGCTACGCCGGCACGTGGCACGAAATCGCCCGCCTGCCCATGTATTTCCAGCGGAAATGCACGGGCAACGTCACCGCCCGCTACACGCCCAACGTCGACGGCACGGTCACCGTCGAGAACCGCTGCGGCACCGAAGGCGGCGAGATCGCCAGCACGGGCGTCGCCCGCCGCCCCGAGGCCTTCGCCCGCGGCAAGCTCGAGGTGACCTTCGTGCCGCCCTGGCTGCGCTGGCTGCCGCTCGTGTGGGCCGACTACTGGGTCATCGCCCTGGACGAGAACTACCAGTGGTCGATGGTGGGCCAGCCGGGGCGGAAGTACCTGTGGATCCTGTCGCGCACGCCAACGCTGGACGAAGCCACGGTCGAGCGGCTCAAGGCAGAGGCCGTGGCCATGGGTTACGACCTGTCGGCGCTGATCCTGTCCGGGGGTACAGTGTCATAGCGCGTCGTGCCAGCCCAGGGCTGCCCACCCGACCAGGCAGAGGATGCCGACGAGCAGGGCCCAGCGCGTGATGCCGCGAAAGATCCGGGCCATGCGATCGATCGGGGCAGCCTCATCGACGAAGATCATGCGGAGCGCCATGCGAAGCTTCCTCACATCGAGGGGAGCACCTGACTCTTCTCGCTTATCCACGTCCGCCCGGTAAACCATCATACCGGCGACGTTCACGCCCGCAAGCACGCTTACGACACCCAGGTAGCCAAGCCAAAAATGCGGCGTCTTGGCAGTGGGATCTAGCAGGCATGCAGCACACGTCGAGTCATCCTGTACGCCCGAGAAGGTCACGTAGAGGAGCCCGCAGAACGCGACGAAGAGCAACTCTGTCGTGATCCGGAGAAACCAGCAAAGCACGTTAAGGTAGCCAGCTGGAACGGGGTGGGCGCCCACCAGAGCTCGGGTCGCATAGCGATGGTAGGGCCTGTCTTCATCAGGCGTCCCTCCAAGCGAGCGAACGAGACGCTCCGTGAACATCATCGACAAAACGTGGTTAAGCACAGCAGCGAATGCCAGCAACACGAAGGCTGCGGATACCATCGACCTGACCCTCGAACATGCGTAGCGAATCCGGCCACGGCGGCTAATTCGCTTTCACTTCCTCGCACAGTTCCGCCCGTTGCAAGCCGAAATCGTCACTTTCCAGGCGCGTGAAGTGGAGACGTCGCAATCTTTTCAATAGCCGCAACGTTGAGAACGATGCGACCGCCCCGTCTTCCGCTAGCCCAGTCAATGAGCAACCGAATGACACCAACCCGTACGTCACCTAGCAGGCGCCCTTCCGAAACACATGACATCTTCGAACGTGAGATTCGCACACCAGTCAAGTGATGGGAACGGGAACACGTATGTGTGCTGAGGAAAACCTGTGATCAGCGGCATGACCTCGAGCAAATCATCAAACCGACCGAGAATGGCGAAGTTAACCTGATTATCACCGATAGCAACTAGCTCACCACCTATGTCCTCGCCAGCCAGAGTATTGCGTACAAAGTGTACGAATGCCTCGGAGGGGTCGAGGCCGGCTGGGGCGGAAATTATTGAAGCACCGGGCACCTCCTCCCATGCGATGCGATTTCCACCAAACGGAAATGCTGACTGCAAGGCGCTGAAGAATCCTTCGACGTCTCTGGTAGTCCGGACTCTTCCCATAGCGATATAGGCGCTGAGCGCCTCCAAAAGGTTCACTTCCGCCCACGTCATGCTGTGCGTTCTTTCCGTCATGCGATAGCACTCACCGGTTTAGCCCCTTGGTTATCGAATCAACAGTGGATTGATCGCCTTGAAAATAGAAGTGTTCCTTCTCCTTCCCAGAGAAAGTGTTGATATGGGCGCCGCTTCGCGCATCATATTCGACGCGGTAGCCCGTCATGCCATCTTCTGTTGCGCGGCCAATCACCCTCTGCCCTCTGGAAGCGGTCGGGAACCTGTTTAACACCGGAGTTGCTGCTTTGAAGCCGCGAGCCTCAAGCCACCTTAGAGCTGCGTTTCGGGCCTGACTAAACTCCAACCTGCCGCCTGCGAGGACGAGACCCTCCTTCCCAATCCCTTCGCCAGGAATTGCGCCAAGCGCGGCAAATGTCCAACCCGCCGGGGAGCAGCCGTCGACTTGACAACCGAGGAGATCGCCACCCGGAACGCTGCCCAAAGCAACATCTGAGTACGCTGATGCTGCACTGGCACTCTCCGCGAGATCTCCATAGGCTTGCGAAACGACTATCTTTTCAGAAGCGTCAGCTTGTGCCAGTGGCGCTGATATCCCACCCGCCCCGGAGCCGACCGAGCGGAACGGTGCGCTATCCAGCCCCGCCTCCCCCGCCTCCTCCGCCCAAGCCCACGTTCTAGTACGCGACGCATCTCCCCATGACTAATGTCCCCTCAATGACCGCTGCCGCTGCAAGATTGCACTTCTTTGATGAAGGCGAGGGTACGAACAGGGCTTTCCGCCTTCCTGGCTGGCGCGGGGCCGCGCTTGATCGCAATATGTACGATATCCACCGGATGCCGCGCGTCCTCTGGGATGCGATCGCGCACGCGTCTGCAACGGAGAGGTGGTTCGTTTGCGGATACGCGCCGGTCGGCCAGCCCGAACCGGTCGCCGAGCTCATCGGCAATAGCTGGGAAGTGTTCGGTGAGGACGAGAAAAACCCGGCCAGGAAATCACCGGAGTGGATCGCTTATAGCCCCTTGCTTCCTGTCGCCATCCTGGCGGGATTCGACGTCACTCTCGTGGGTGCTTCGGCAGAACTAGCTGACGAAGTCGACTGCATATTGAACGGCAAAGGCACAAGCCTTCGTGACCTGACTCTACGCGACTTCGGGCCAGAAGAGAGCTGGGCATTCCTCAACACCGTACTCGGATAAAATCGTTCGGCCTGGACCCGGAAGCCCCTCGCGTGATCGACACCCAACTCGGCTGCCCATGCGGCAGCGGCAAACCCTATGCCGCCTGCTGCGGTCGCTGGCATGGCGGCGAGCCCGCTCCTACCGCCGAGGCGCTGATGCGTTCGCGCTACAGCGCGTACGTGATAGGCCTGGAAGATTATCTGCTGGCATCGTGGCATCCCTCGACGCGGCCGCCTGCCCTCTATCTCGCCAACCAGTCACCCACGCCTACGTGGCTTGGGCTGACAGTGAAGCGTCATGAAAACCCCTCGCCCGATACCGCAGTGGTCGAGTTCATCGCGCGCCTACGCCACGGCGGCGGCAGCGCGAAGAAGATGCACGAAGTGAGCCGTTTCGTCCGCGAAGACGGGCGGTGGTACTACGTCGACGGTGACGTGGATTAATCCCGCGCGGGCGCGCACCCGAAGCACATGTCGTGCTCGGACGTAAGGCTCGCGCACCAGGCGACGCCAGGATACGGGAAGACATAGGTGTGTTGCGGGAAGGCTGTGATCGTCGGCAGTGCGGCGAGAATTGCGTCGATGGGACCCAGGACGGCGAATCGGACCTGGTTGTCGCCCAGGACGACGACCTGCTGCGCGGCGTCGACGTGCCCCACGGCTTTGCGCAGGAAGGCGACGAACGCCGCGGCGACATCGCCCTTGGCTTGGACGACCTCCGCGCCGGGGACCCTGCACCAGTCGAGGCGGCCCTTGGGGAAGGGGAACACGTTCGCGAGGGCTTGAGCGAAAGCGTCGAAGTCACCCGACACCGCTAACCGGCCAGACGCGACAGCGTCATTGAGTGAACGCCGTAGCTCGGCCTCTGCCCAAGTGGGGCCAGCCATCATCGGACGTCCTTTGGCGTGACGACGATATCGTCGACTGCCTCGACCACTAGCGTCGTCCGGCCCCTGGGCCGCTCGATGGTGGCCGTCAAGCGGGCTTGCAATGTTTTGTCGATCGTACCCGGAATGCCGGAAAGCACCGCGTCATTCAACGCATCCATGGCCTTCTCCGCCGAATTGTCATCGATACCCATCCCACCGCTGCAGGCCGGATCAGTGATGATCGTGCGGTGTATGCCGTCGCTCATCACTTCGGCGCGAAAGAAGACACGACGATGGGCGAACGCGGCCGGGTCGGCTTGCACGGCACAGAAGGTGGTTGAGACCGGCGGTTCTGCCCTATCGTCGGGGCGCACCATCGGCGGGTGGCTCGTGCAGCCTGTTGTCCCTGCCAGTATCGCGACGCGTAACCAGATCAATCGTGCCATGCCGACCCCGGTGGTTTCCCCGGGCAGCAGTGTACGTGTGTGGGAGCGCGCTCGCGCGCGATCGCGCGCAAGCGCGCCCCCACATGGCTGGGTTTGAACCACCAGGAGGTTTAAGCCACCTGCCGGGTTCAGACCACCTGGCGGGCCACGCCGCCGTCGACGCGCACCGCGGCGCCGGTGGTGCCGCTGGCCTGTTCGGAGGCGAGGTAGACCGACATGTTGGCCACTTCTTCCACCGTCAGCAGGCGTTCGATCAGCGAGGTCGGGCGGTGGGTGCTGATGAAGTCCTTCTCGACTTCCTCGAGCGACTTGCCCTGGTCCTTCGCGATCTTGTTGAAGAACTCGCCCACGCCTTCCGACAGCGTCGGGCCGGGGAGCACCGAGTTCACGGTGACACCGGTGCCCGATAGCGTCTCGGCCAGGCCGCGCGAGACGGCGAGCTGGGCGGTCTTGGTCATGCCGTAATGGACCATCTCGGCGGGGATCTGCAGGGCCGATTCGCTGGAGATGAACTGCACGCGGCCCCAGCCACGGTCGGCCATGCCCTTGGCGTAATGGCGCGACAGGCGCACGCCCGAGTTGACGTTCACTTCGAAGAAGCGCGACCACTCCTCGTCGGTGATGTCGAAGAAGCCCTTCGGCTCGAAGATGCCGAGGTTGTTCACGAGGATGTCGGTGCTGGGCACGGCCTTGATGAGCGCCGCGGCGCCTTCGGCGGTACCGAGGTCGGCGGCGACGCCGCTCAGCTTCGCGGCGGGCACATGCTTCTTGATCTCGGCGATGGCGGCATCGACGCGGCCCTGGGTGCGGCCGGTAACGACGACGCTGGCGCCGGCGGCGGCGAGGCCCTGGGCGATGGCCAGGCCGATGCCGGCGGTGGAACCGGTGACGATAGCGCTGCGCTTGGAAAGGTCGATGTTCATGGGTGGCTCCGACGTAGGAAAGGTGATTCCAACATCGTCGGGGCGATAGGGGCTTGGATCAATCGCTGGCGGGGCGAAAGACTTTTGCCTCAGTGCGAAGGATCGAGGCCTATGGAGCCAGGTCGAGGCGGGTTTCGCCGGCGGGTGTGCCGTTGGGGCCGAAGCGGCGCTCGATGATGGTGGCGGCATCGTCGTGGCCCACGAGGATCACCGTGCTGGCACGGGTGCCGTAGTTCTCGCCGACGATGAACGCGCTGGAGAGGAAGCGTTCGCGCTCGATGCCGATGCCTGTGTCGGGCAGCAGGTCGTCGGGCCAGCGGCCCTGGTCGGAGAGCATGCGGAACAGTGAGTCCGTGTCGTCGCGGCCTTCCTCGATCCACGCTTCGAGGCGGTGCACCAGCGCGCGCGTCTTCGGCCACGGTGCGTTGAAGTCGGCGTTGGAGAGGCCGTGCACGCCATCGGTGACCTGCTCGTAGCGCGCTTCGGGCTGGTTGCCGAGGTAGAACGCGTGTTCGTGGTCGAACGTGAGCAGGTTGAAGGGGCGGTAATCCTTCGCGGTGGCGGCAAGTTCTTGCGCGTGCACCGCCGCGGGCAGGTTCGAGCCAAGGTAATCGGCGACGAGCAGGCCGCGCGACATGCCGCTGTGGTCGGCTTTCAGGTCGCGTACGTTGGTGATGACGCTGGCACGGCCGTGGGGCGCGACGCCGATCCACGTGCCGCCGGCCTCGAGATCGCGGCCGGCCGCCACCTGCGGGGCTTCGTCCCAGTGCGCCAGCGGCGCCGTGGGGCGGGCGTGGAACTCATCGCGATTACCGAGCAGGACAAGGCGCCAGCGCGGGTGCGCGCGCCATGCGAAAGCGATCAGGCACATGGGCGAAAGGGGGCCGTGGAGGGCATGGTGGCCATTGTGCGCTTATTTTCCCTTGGATGTAGGAGCCCACTCCGTGGGCGACATCTTTGCGCGACCACGCAACAGGATCGTGCGGGTCTTCGCGAAAAGCTGTCGCCCACGGGGTGGGCTCCTACGCGGCGACGGTAGTGCTCGTCCTCTTGTTCGCCAGCATTTTCACGATGGAACCTGCGGCTTCGCGGCCATCGTAGACGGCGCGCACCACGAGGTCGGCGCCGCGCACGTTGTCGCCGCCGGCGAAGATCTTCGCGTGGCTGGTCTGGTGCGGCAGGTGGCCTTCCGCACCGGTGACGATGCGGCCGCTGCGGTCGCGGGCGATGCCGAAGGCGTCGCACCAATCGGGTGGGCTCGGCTGGAAGCCGAAGGCCTGGATCACCACGTCGGCACGCAGGTCGGTCTCGCTGCCTTCGACATTGCGCGGCCGCGGGCGGCCGTCGCCGTCATCGACCAGTTGCGTCTCGACCACGCGCACGCCCTTCACCTTGCCGCCCTCGCCCACCAGGGCCACCGGCTGACGCTGGAACAGGAAGCGCACGCCCTCGTCGCGGCTGTAGCCCACTTCGCGGCGCGAGCCCGGCATGCTCGGTTCGTCACGGCGATACACGCAGGTCACCGACGCGGCGCCGAGGCGGATAGCCGTGCGGTTGCAGTCCATGCCGGTATCGCCGCCACCGAGCACCACGACGTGCTTGCCGGCGAGGTCGTACTCGGGCGCGGGCGGCTTTTCGCGCAGCAGGCGTTCCGTGTTGGCGATGAGGAAGGGCAGCGCATCGTGCACGCCCACCAGGTCACGGCCATCGAGCTGGCCATCGACATACGTGTACGCACCCGTGCCGACGAACACGGCGTCGTAATCGTTGAGCAGCTCATCGAACTCGATGTCGCGGCCGATCTCCACGCCGAGGTGGAAGCGCACGCCCATGCCTTCGAGCACCATGCGCCGCGTCTTCACCACGGTCTTGTCGAGCTTGAACGGCGGGATGCCGAAGGTGAGCAGGCCACCGATCTCGTGCTGGCGATCGAACACGTCGGCGGCGATGCCCGCGCGGCGCAGGCGGTCGGCGCAGGCGAGGCCCGCGGGGCCAGCGCCGACGATGGCGACGCGCGCACCGGTTTCCTTCACGCGGGAAAGGTCGGGACGCCAGCCCTGGCGGAAGGCCTCGTCAGTGACCCAGCGCTCGACGCTGCCGATGGTGACCGCGCCGAACTCGCCCTGCTCGAGCGTGCACGCGCCTTCGCAGAGGCGATCCTGCGGGCACACGCGGCCGCAGATCTCGGGCAGCGGGTTGGTTTCATGCATGAGCGTGGCGGCCTCGAACAGGCGGCCGTCCTGCACCAGCTTCAGCCAGTTAGGGATGTAGTTGTGCACCGGGCACGCGTGCTCGCAGTACGGGTTGCCGCAATCGATGCAGCGGCCCGATTGCGTGGATGCCTCGCCCGACGCGAAATCACCGGAGATCTCGCCGTAGCCCAGCACGCGGACGGCGACGGGCACCGTGCGCGGCACTTGCCGCGGCACCTCGAGGAAACGGAAATCCTTCGCGCTCATGCCGCGCTCCGCAGTTCTTCGGCCAGGGCATCGAGGCTGGCGGCCTTGGGCTTCACCAGCCAGAAGCGCTGCAGCAGGCCGCGGAAATCGCCGAGCACGCGGCGGCCCCAGGCGCTGCCGGTGAGTTCGGCGTGGCGGGCAATGAGCTGGCGCAGGTGCTGCATGTAGTGTTCCATGCCCTCGTGCGAAATACGCACGATGTCGACGAGTTCGTGGTTGTAGCAATCGACGAAGTTGCGCTCCATGTCGAGTACGTAGGCGAAGCCGCCCGTCATGCCCGCGCCGAAGTTCAGGCCGGTGCGGCCGAGCACCGCGACGACGCCGCCGGTCATGTATTCACAGCAGTGGTCGCCCGCGCCTTCCACCACGGCCAGGGCGCCGGAGTTGCGGACGGCGAAGCGCTCGCCAGCCTGGCCCGCGGCGTACAGCTCGCCGCCGGTGGCGCCGTAGAGGCAGGTGTTGCCGATGATCGACGCATCCTGGCTCGCGAAGGGGGAGTCCTCTGGCGGGCGGATGACGAGGCGGCCGCCGGCCATGCCCTTGCCCACGCCATCGTTGGCCTCGCCCACCAGGTCGATGTGCACGCCCGGTGCGTTCCATGCACCCAGGCTCTGGCCTGCGGCGCCGGTGAGGTGCAGGTTGATCGGGCGCCCGGCCATGCCGGCATCGCCCCAGCGGCGCGCGATGTCGCCGGAGAGGCGCGCACCGATGGCGCGATCGGTGTTGACGATGGGGTAGCTGAAGCTGCCGCCATGGCCTTCCTTCACGAGATCGCGCACGTCGGCGGAAATGCGCGACGCCAGCGCGGCCGGGTCGCGCATCGGGTTGCGTGCCAGGGTGCAGGCGAAGTCCACCTTTTCACCCAGGCCATCGTCCGCGATGAGCGGCGTGAGGTCGAGGCGCTCCTGCACCTGGGTGATGCCGCCGCGCTGCTCGAGCCGCGCCGACTGGCCGATGAGTTCGCCCAGCGAACGCACGCCCAGCTGCGCGAGGTGGCGGCGCACGTCCTCGGCGATGAAGCGGAAGTAGTTCATCACCATGTCGGGCAGGCCGACGAAGTGCTTGTTGCGCAGCACGGGGTGCTGCGTGGCCACGCCCGTGGCGCAGTTGTTGAGGTGGCAGATACGCAGGTATTTGCAGCCCAGGGCCACCATGGGGCCGGTGCCGAAACCAAAGCTCTCGGCGCCCAGCATCGCCGCCTTGATGACGTCGAGGCCGGTCTTGAGCCCGCCATCGGTCTGCAGGCGCACGCGGCCACGCAGGTCGTTGAGGCGCAGGGTCTGCTGCGTTTCGGCCAGGCCAAGCTCCCACGGCGTGCCGGCGTATTTGATGGAGGTGAGCGGGCTGGCGCCCGTGCCGCCATCATGGCCGGAGACCGTGATGAGGTCCGCGCCAGCCTTCACCACGCCCGCGGCCACGGTGCCTACGCCCGCGTGCGAGACCAGCTTCACCGAGACCAGGGCCTGCGGGTTCACTTCCTTCAGGTCGTGGATGAGCTGGGCAAGGTCTTCGATGGAATAGATATCGTGGTGCGGCGGCGGCGAGATGAGGCCGATGCCTGGCTTGGCATAGCGCAGCCGCGCGATGGTGGCGTCCACCTTGTGGCCGGGCAGCTGGCCACCTTCGCCGGGCTTCGCGCCCTGGGCGATCTTGATCTGCAGCACTTCGGCGTTGACGAGGTAGGCCGGCGTGACGCCGAAGCGGCCCGAGGCCACCTGCTTGATCTTCGACTGGCGGTCGGTGCCGTAGCGCGACGGATCCTCGCCACCCTCGCCTGAATTGCTGCGGGCGCCGAGGCGGTTCATGGCGACGGCGAGCGCTTCGTGCGCCTCGGGCGACAACGCGCCCAGCGACATGCCCGCCGAATCGAAACGTTTGAGGATGGCCTCGGCCGGTTCCACCTCGTCGAGCGGGATGGGCGTGGCCTCGCGTGGCACGAGCAGGTCGCGCAGCGCGGACGCGGGGCGCGAATCCACGTAGTGCGCGTACTTCTCGTAATCCTTCCACTCGCCCGTGCGCACCGCCACCTGCAGGGTGGCGATCACGTCGGGGTTGTACATGTGGTATTCGCCGCCGTGCACGTACTTGTACAGGCCGCCGGCGCGCAATGCCTGCGCCTCGTCCCATGCCTCGGCGGCCAGCAGCCGCTGCTCCTGTTCCAGGTCGGCGAAGGTGCTGCCACCGATGCGCGACGGGGTACCGGGGAAGCAGAGGTCCACCACGCCCTTCGACAGGCCCACGATCTCGAACAGCTGCGCGCCACGGTAGCCGGCCACCGTGGAGATGCCCATCTTGGAGAGGATCTTCAGCAGGCCCTTGCGGATGCCGCGGCGGTAGTTGCGGCCGATCTCGCGTGGCGCGCCCTCGCCCTTGCGCAGGTGGCCGCTGCGGCCCATGTCGAACAGGCTCTGGTACGCGAGCCAGGGATAGATGGCGGTGGCGCCGAAGCCGAGCAGGCAGGCGAACTGGTGCGGATCGCGCGGTGTGGCGGTCTCCACCACGATGTTGCACTGGCAACGCAGGCCGCGATCGACGAGGCGCGCGTGCACGGCACCCGTGGCGAGCAGCGAGTGGATGGGCAGCAGGTCGCGGCGCGGGTAGCGGTCGCTGAGGAACACGATGGTGACGCCGGCGCGCACGGCTGCTTCCACCTCGTCGCAGATGCGCCTGAGCGCCTGCTCGAGCGTCTCGTCGGCGCCATACATGAGGTCGAAGCGCGGCGTGTGCGCGTAGTCGCGGTTCGCCAGTATCTGGCGCAGCTTGCGCTGCGAGAGGATCGGCGAGTTCAGCAGGATCTGCTTCGCGTTCTCCGGGCCCAGGTCGAAGATATTGCGCTCCTGCCCGATCTGGGTCACCAGCGACATCACCAGCCGCTCGCGCAGCGGATCGATGGGCGGGTTGGTCACCTGCGCGAAGGCCTGGCGGAAGCGATCGAACAGCGGGCGCACCTGGCGCGACAGCACGGCCATGGGCGTGTCGTCGCCCATCGAGCCCGTGGCCTCGGCCTCGGTCTCGGCCAGGATCTTCAGCACCGATTCGCTTTCCTCGCGGGAAAGGCCGTACAGCTTCTGGTAGCGGCGCAGTTCCTCGGCCGGCAGCGGCTCGGCCGCGAGGCTTGGGTCGATCAGGTCGGATTCGAGGTAGGTGACGCCATCGCGCAGCCATTCGCGGAATGGCGCGCGCGCACGGTTGATGGCGTCGATGTCGGCATCGCGCAGCAGGCGGTGTTCGCGGAAATCGACGGCGATCATCTCGCCGGGCGCGAGGCGGCCCTTGGCGACGACGCGCGACGAAGGCACATCCCACAGGCCGGCCTCGGACGCGACGATGAGGTGGTTGTCGTCCGACAAGGCCCAGCGCGCGGGGCGCAGGCCGTTGCGATCAAGGGTGCACGCGGCGTAGCGGCCATCGCACATCACCAGGCCCGCGGGGCCGTCCCACGGTTCGCTGTGCAGCGCGTAGTACTCGTAGAACGCGGCGAGATCCTCGTCGATATCCTCGCGCGCGGCGTACGCCGGCGGCACCAGCACGCGCATGGCGGTGAGCAGGTCCATGCCGCCCATGAGCAGCACTTCGAGTGCGTTATCGAGGCTCTCGGAGTCCGAGCCGTCCTGGGTCACCAGCGGGCCGATGTCGGCCAGCTCGACCTGGGGCGAACGCATGACGGTGCCACGCGCCTGCATCCAGCGACGGTTCGCGCGGATGGTGTTGATCTCGCCATTGTGCGCGAGGAAACGGAACGGCTGCGCCAGGCGCCACTTCGGCGAGGTGTTGGTCGAGAAGCGCTGGTGGAAGACCACCGCGTCGGCGACCAATGCCGGGTGGATGAGGTCGGGGTACACATCGCGCAGGCGGCCCGGCGCGGCCATGGCCTTGTAGCCAATGACTTCGCCCGACAGCGAGACGACATAGAACTGCCTGTCGCCACGCAACGCCTGCTCGGTGCGGCGGCGCGCACGGAACAGCGCGGCCTCGAACGTGGCCGGGGGCATGTCGGCCGGCGCGTCGACGAACACCTGGCGCACGAGCGGCATGGAAGCCGATGCGAGCGGGCCGCACGCGTCCTTGTTGACGGCCACGTCGCGCCAGCCGGCCACGCGCAGGCCCGCGGCGGCGAGTTCGGTTTCAAGTGCAACGATCGCACTGCCTTGCGTTTCCGGATCGAGGAACACGACGCCCGCCGCGAACTGCGTGGCGACCGTGATACCCGCCTCGCCCGCGAGCGCGCGCAGCCATTCGACCGGGCGGCGGATAAGCACGCCACAGCCGTCGCCGCTTACGCCATCGGCGTTGACGCCACCACGATGGGATAGCTTCGCCAGCGCGTCGAACGCGGTGGTGACGAGTTTCGCGCTGGCGTGGCCGTCGATCTGCGCGACGATGCCGAAACCGCAGCTATCGTGTTCAAACGCCTCGTCATAGAGGCGCGGAGTGCCTTGCTTCACCTTCCGCCTCCTCGTGGCATACGGTTGTGCTGGGAACTTGCCGCGTGCACGAGGCCCCCCGGCCAGGAACGGCCGACCTCACATGCACGCGAAGGGCATGCCCCCGAAGGTACACACAATTGCCGCGTTGCGTCAAAGCATTTGGACGTCCGAACGAAATACTTACGTCTCACGTCACGCTGGAGCCCGCCGGCGCCCCCTCAACTCCCCTGTGGGAGCGCGCTTGCGCGCGATAGGGCTTGCGGCAAGTACATCGCGCGCAAGCGCGCTCCCACACAAGGGCTCGAAGCGCCCCAAGGGGGCCATGCAGGGCCCATGCGCCGCCTCTGCTTGGGTCATAATCCCCCGATGCGCCCAAACTTCCGTCGCCCCGCCCTTTGCCTCGCCCTCGCCGCCGCCAGCCTTGCCCCCAACCCGCCGGCCCATGCCGCGCAGGATGGCAAGGCCCGGGCCGAGCAGGACGAGGCCCGGCAGAAGCTGCAGGGCGTGCGCCAGCAGATCGAGGCGCTCACGAAGGACCAGCGTGAAACGGCCAATTCCCGCGATAGCGCCAACGCGGGCCTGGCGAAGAAAGCCGAGGAGGTCTCGGCGGCGGCGCGGGCGGTGCGCGAAACCGACGGCGAGCTGGCCCAGCGCCAGCACGACCTCGACCAGCTGAACCAGCAGCGCGCGGCCATGCAGGGCGACCTGGGCAAGCACAAGGGCGCCCTGGACGATCTCCTGCGCGCCACCTACACCCTGGGCCGCGGGTCCGACCTGCAACTGCTGCTGGGCGACGAGGACATCGACCGCATCTCGCGTGCCCTGGCCTACTCGCGCTATTTCCAGGAGAACCGCGTCGAGCGCATCAAGGGCCTCCTCGCGGATCTTTCCCGCCTGCAGGATGTCGAAAACGCGATCACCGCCGAGCAGCAGAAGCTGGAGGCGACGAAAGCGGAGCGGCAAAAACGTGCGGGCGACCTCGAAAAGCAACGCACCGACCAGCAAAAGCTCGTGGCCGAGGCCGATGCGAAGTACAAGGACCAGGGCCAGCGCATGGCCGCGCTGAAGCAGAACGAGCAGGACATGAACGCCCTGGTGGCAAAGCTGCAGAGGGTGATCGACGAGGCCGCGAAGGCGGCCGAGCCGGCACCGGCGCCCAAGGGCGCCCCGGCGGGCCCGGCGCTGGGCAACCTGCGCGGCAACCTGCCCTGGCCCGCCAATGGCCCCGTCCACGCGTACGGCAACGGCGTCATCATCGTGGCGCCGCGCGGCAGCGAGGTGAAGGCCGTGGCCCGTGGCCGCGTGGTCTTCGCCAACTTCCTGCGCGGCTACGGCATGATGATCATCGTGAACCACGGCAACGGCTTCATGAGCATGTATGGCAACAACGAGACGCTGCTGCACGGCGTGGGCGACATGGTGGAGGCCGGCGAAGCCGTCGGCACCGCCGCGGCGCCGGCCGGCGACAACGGCGCGTATTTCGAGCTGCGCCAGGGTGGCAAGCCCATCGACGCGCGCGGCTGGTTCGCGAAAAAGCACTGACCCCGGAGACAGGCATGCGCCAGCACCCCCTTCGCCTCGCCCTTGCCCTGGCCCTCGCCGGCGCGCTGGCGTTGCCGGCCACCGCGCAGGACCAGGCCCAGAAAAAAGCCCCCGTGCGGCAACCCGATGCGCCCGCCGCGTCGGGCAGCGCGGCGGCGGCCGTGGCCGCGAAGGCCGACGACAGCGTCGACCTGGATGACATCCGCAATTTCACGCGGGTGTACCACATCATCCAGCAGGCCTACGTCGAGAAGCTCGACAACAAGACGATCATGAAAGCCGCCATCTCCGGCATGCTGCAGAACCTGGACCCGCACAGCGAGTACCTGGACAAGGAGGGCCTGGACGAACTGGACGAAGACACCACCGGCCAGTACGGCGGCCTGGGCATCGAGGTGCTGCAGGTCGACGGCATGCTGAAGATCGTGTCGCCCATCGACGACACGCCGGCATCGCGCGCGGGCATCAAGCCGGGCGATACCATCCTCAAGGTCGATGGCATGGTCGTCGACCAGCAGAACATCGACGACGCCTTCAAGAAGCTGCGCGGCGACCCGGGCTCGAAGGTGGTGCTCACCATCCTGCACGAGAAATCCGACAAGCCCATCGACATGCCGCTGGTGCGCGAGCGCATCAATGTCACGTCGGTGAAGGTGCGCCAGCTCGAGCCGGGCTATGTCTACATCCGCCTCAGCCAGTTCCAGGAGGATACGGCCACGGATATGGAAACGAAGCTCGGCGATTACATCAAGAAGAACGGTGCGCCGCGCGGCGCCGTGCTCGACCTGCGCTCGAACCCGGGCGGGCTGCTCACCACCGCGGTGGGCGTGGCCGATGCCTTCCTCGATTCAGGCACCATCGTCACCACGAAGGGCCGCCTGCCCGACGCCAACCTGCATTTCGACGCGCACCCGGGCGACATGCTCAAGGGCGCGCCCATCGTCATCCTGGCCGATAACGGCACCGCCTCGGCGGCGGAGATCGTCTCTGGCGCCCTGAAGGACAACCACCGCGCGCTCATCATGGGCCGGCGCACGTTCGGCAAGGGCGTGGTGCAGACCGTGCTGCCGCTCGACCAGGACAGCGCGGTGAAGATCACCACGGCGCGGTACTACACGCCCAACGGCACGTCGATCCAGGCGGAAGGCATCAAGCCCGATATCGCCCTGGCCGACCTGGCGGTGAACAAGAGCGACACGGCGCCCTCGCTGATCGGCTCCGAGGCTGACCTGCCGAACCACCTGGCCAACGAGAAGGCATCGGACGGCGACAAGGCGGCCAGCGACGATGATGGCAAGCTGGCGCTGGAGGATTACGCGCTGTCGCAGGCCCTGAATGTGTTGAAGGGGCTGGCGCTTAACCGGCGGTGAGAGCCATCGCGCGCAAGCGCGCTCCCACGAGGGGCACTGGCTTTCGGTGGGAGCGCGCTTGCGCGCGATGCCCTACCAGAACCGCCACCACGGCTTGGCCGACCGCGCCATGCGCCGCTGCAACCGCCGCGAGGCGGCGCGCGGAATGGCCTCTTGCCCCATCTTCCAGCCGTCGAACGCGGGCACGCCGTAGGCCTTGGCCGCCAGGTCGTATTCGAACCCGGTGATGGTTTCGGCCAGTTCGACGGGCAAGGCGTGGAAGCAATCCACGTCATCGCCCGCCATGTCGGCCGCATCCTGCTCGGCCTCGAAGCGGGCGTGCAGGCTGTCGAACGGCGGCGGCAGCTCGCCGCTGGTGACCAGCACGCGGACCCCGCTTTCGCCGTTGTGCTCGACGTGCCAGGCAGGCTTGCCGTCCTCCCACGCCGTGGCCACGCTGATGGAGGCCTCATCCCATTGCACGGCCACCACCTTGCAGCCCTTCGATAGCGGCAGCAGCGAATCCTCGGTGAGCAGGGGCGATGCGAAGCGGGTGATGACCACGAACCAGCCGTTGGGCAGCGCGATGCATGCGCCGCGTTGCGCCAGCGGGTAGGTATCACCGTTGCCGACGAGGTCAAGCTCGGCGAGTACCGCCGCGCCCTCCTTGCCCTTGACGGCCAGCCAGCCGCGGGTACCGGCCATCGCGCTTACTCCCGGGTGGGGGCCTTCAGCAGGAAGCGTACCGAAAGCAGGCCCAGTTCATAAAGCAGGCACATCGGCACCGCGAGCATCACCATCGACAGCAGGTCGGGCGGGGTGATGAAAGCGGCGATGGCGAAGGCGCCGACGATGGCGTAGCCGCGGCCTTTGCTGAGCTTTTCGGCGTCGACGACGCCGATGGCGGCCAGGATCACCACGGCCACCGGCACCTCGAAGCAGAGCCCGAAGGCGAAGAACATGAGGGTGACGAAATCGAGGTAGTGCGTGATGTCCGTCATCATGGCCACGCCATCGGGCGTCACCGCGTTGAGGAACTTGAACGCGGCCGGCATGACGACGAAGTACGCGAAGGCGCAGCCCGCGTAGAACAGCACCAGCGATGCCACCAGCAGCGGCCGGGCCAGGCGTTTCTCGTGCTTGTACAGGCCGGGGCTGACGAAGGCCCAGAGCTGGTACAGGATCATCGGCATGCTGATGAACAGCGCCACGTAGAATGCGAGCTTCAATGGCGTGACGAAGGGCGCGGCCACCTCGGTGGCGATGAGATGCGCGCCATTGGGCATCTTTTCGACCAGCGGCTTCGCCAGCTCCGCATACAGGTGGTTGGCGAGGGGCACCAGGGCGAGCAGCACGACGAGCAGCACGACGATGGCCCGCAGCAGGCGGCCGCGGAGCTCGATCAGGTGGGAGAACAGGCCTTCCTCAAGCTGGTCTTCGGCCGACGGATCACGTGCGGTCATGCGGTTCGTTCCGGCCGGGCGCATCGCCGCCCTGGTTCAGCGGGAGCATGTCGCGCTCCGGGTCGGGTTCGCGCCGGCCCGCGTGGCCGGCCTGGGCATCGGTGTAAGCATCGCGCACCTGCGCCCCGGTGTCCTTGAAGGCGCCCGTGACACCTTCGTGGGCGTCGCGAAACCCCTGCTGGGCATCGCGGAACCCCTGTTGCGCATCGTTCTGGGCACTGCGGGCCGTCTCGGCCGTCTCGCGCAGGGTGCGCTTGATCTCCTCGGCCTGGATCTCGCGCTCCACCTCGGACTTGACGCTATCCCAGCCGTTGCGCACGCGGCGCAGCAGCGCACCCGCCGTGCGGGCGGCGTGCGGCAGGCGCTCGGGGCCGAGGACGATGAGCGCCACCAGGGCGAGCAGCAGCAGCTTGCCGAAGCTGATCTCGATCATGGCGCGGGGTGCCCGTCAGGGCGTGCGGTCGTGGGTCTCGGTGCTCTCGCGCCGGACGTTTTCCTGCGGCGCGGCCGTGGTGTCCGCGCGGAGCTTCTCGGCATCGCGGCGGCGGCGTTCTTCCTCCTCGTCGCCACCATCCATGCCCTTCTTGAAGTCGCGCATGGCCCCGCCGAGGTCCGAGCCGATGTTACGGAGCTTCTTGGTGCCGAAGATGAGGACGACGACCAGCAGCAGGAGGACGATGTGGGTAATGCTCATGGGAACCTCGGGGCACCCCGGGGGTACCTGTGGGACGGGTGCGGCGCCCGCGGGGCGCCGCACGGAACGGGATTACTTCTGAGTGTACTCCTCAAGTTTATCCCGGAATGCGACCACCTCGCTTGGGACGTTCGTCACACCGCCCTCGAAGATGCGCCGCGCCGTGATGCCCTTGCCGTAGATCTCCTCGTTGGAGTCATCATCGATGCTGATGCGGGAACCATCGAGGGAGATGCCGGCAAAAAGGCCCTTGGCGCGCGAATAGGTGTAGATCTCGGCGTTCATCTTGCCATTGGTGGCCGCCATGGCCGAGCGGCCCACCGGGCCCGCGGCCGCCGAGGCGCTGGCGCCCATGGTGAACTGGCCGTCGATGATCTGGTCGACGCCCTTGTGCGTGCGGAAGACCAGGATGACGTCGATGGACTGGATGCCGGCCTGGAAGCCGACCCCCGCCGCCGCCGTGGAGATGAAATTGGGGTTGGACCATTCGCCGGTGCAGTCGCGGCGCTCGGCGATGACGCCCTCGCCCTTGGCGCCTGAGAACACGAACCCACCCTTCACCATGCCGGGGATGATGGCCACGGCGCAGGCGTTCTTGAGCAGGTCGGACGGGACGGATTTATCCGGGGCGTCGTTGATCATCTCGTCCAGGACGCGGACGGCTTCGCTCGCCTGCTTGCGCGGCGGGTCGGCGGCCTGGACGGCCATGGACGGCACCAGGGCGGCGAGGCCCAGGGCAAGCAGGGAAAGGCGAGGGATCATCGGTGGCTCCTTTTGGGCGCTTTTAGGCAGGATCCGCGGCAATGTGTTGCGCAAGGCACCCGGCCACGTATGGCAGACTGGGCTCTCCCCGCGAACACCGAATCCGATGCCAGGTACCCCGAACTATACCGGCCTGAACGGGCATTCCCACGACCTTCCGGCGAAGGCGGCGGTGCTCTTGGTTAATCTTGGTACACCTGACGCGCCTACCGCGGCGGCCGTGCGCCCCTACCTCGCCCAGTTCCTGGGCGATCCGCGCGTCATCGAATACCCCCGCCTGGCGTGGAAGCTCATCCTCCACGGCATCATCCTGCGCATCCGCCCCAAACGCTCCGCCCACGCCTACCAGCGCATCTGGACACCCGAGGGCTCGCCCCTGCGCGTGGGCAGCGAGGCACTGGCCGCCGCGCTGGGCGCCGAACTGGCCCGGCGCCGCCCCGGCCCGGTGCATGTGGCGCTGGCCATGCGCTACGGCAAGCCCGCCGTGGCCGACGTGGTGGCGAAGCTGCAGCGCGAAGGCGTGCGCCGCCTGCTCGTGCTGCCGCTTTACCCGCAGTACTCCGCCACCAGCACGGGCAGCGTCTTCGACGCGGTGGCCGATACGGTGAAGGGCCTGCGCTGGCCACCGGAACTGCGCCAGGTCAACGATTACCACGACCGCCCCGGGTTCATCGCCGCGCTGGCCGAGAGCGTCCGCGCCCACTGGGCCGCGAACGGCCGTGGCGAAAAACTGCTCATGAGCTTCCACGGCATCCCCGAGCGCTACGTGCGCAACGGTGACCCTTATTTCTGCCAGTGCCACGCCACCGCGCGCCTGCTGCGCGAGGCGCTGGGCCTGTCGGAAGACGAAGCCCTCATCAGCTTCCAGAGCCGCGTGGGGCGCGAGCGCTGGCTGCACCCCTACACCGACGAGACAGTGAAGGCCCTCGGCGCGAAAGGCATCAAGCGCATCGATGTCATCAGCCCGGGCTTCGCCGTCGACTGCCTCGAGACCCTCGAGGAGATCGCCATGCAGAACGCCGATTTCTTCCGCGAGGCCGGCGGTGAAACGCTCAGCTATATCCCCTGCCTGAATACCGCGCCCGCGCATGTCGATGCGCTGGCCGACCTGGTGCTGGCCCACGCGCAGGGCTGGCCGGAATTCGACCCGGCGTACGATGCCGCCGCCGAAGCCGTCAAACTCGCCGCCGCCCGCGAACGCGCGCGAAAGGCAGGCGCCGGTGCGTGAGCTCACCGTTTCCATTCCTGGCCTGGAGCTGGGTGGCCTGGCCTGGGGCGAGCCCGACGCGCCGCCTTTGCTGATGGTGCACGGCTGGCTGGATAACGCCGCCAGTTTCGCCTTGCTCGCGCCGAAGCTGGCCGATCGCTTCCACGTCATCGCGCTCGACCTGCCGGGCCACGGGCACTCTGGCCACTTGCCGGATTCCAGCGTCTACCAGCACGTCGACTATGTGCGCGCCATGCTGGCCGCGGCCGATGCGCTCGCCCTGCCCCGCTTCCACCTGCTGGGCCATTCGCTGGGTGCCGGCATCGCCACGCTGCTCGCCATCGCGGCGCCGGAACGCGTGCGTGGCCTTGCCCTCATCGAGGGCCTGGGCCCGCTCGGCGACGACGGCTCGCGCACGCTCGATCGCTTCCGCGATGCCATGGCATTGAAAGCCACCGGCAACCGCCCGCTGCGCGTGTTCCCCACCATCGCCGCGGCGGCCGACGCCCGCGCCCTCGCCAGCGGCCTGGCACCGGCGCTCAGCCACTACATCGTCGAGCGCGGCCTGCGCGATGTCGACGGCGGCTGGAGCTGGCGCAGCGACCCGCGCCTGTCACGCCCCTCGGCCGTGCGCATGGCCGAAACGCAGATCATGTCGCTGTTGCTCGGCCTGGCCGCGCCCACGTCGCTGCTGCTGGCGCGGCCGCACCCGCCTTATCTCGAGCCGGAAGGCCTGCAGGTGCGCATCGATTGCGTGGAGAACATCCGCGTGACGCACATGGATGGTGGGCATCATTTGCACCTGGAGCAGCCCGAGGCCGTGGCGAGCTGGCTGCACTCGGCCCTATAACCGACTTCTGTGGGGCCTGCTTTTGTGGGAGCGCGCTTGTGGGGTG
>NZ_JZRB01000079.1 GCF_000964085.1 Luteibacter yeojuensis | reverse complement strand
CATGATCATGTGGAAGGCTTCCGGGGTGAGGGAGATGAAATCCCAAAACGTATCGTGCGCGCTAGCCGCCTGCGGGAACCCGCGATCGGGCTCCATCTTCACCGCGTGGATCAAGTCAGGAAATTTGATCGCATCTTGGATAGAGAACACGGGAATGTTGTTCCCGACCAGATCCCAGTTGCCCTCCTTCGTGTATAGCTTGACGGCGAAGCCACGCACATCGCGCGGCGTGTCCACCGATCCAGAGCCACCGGCGACCGTGGAGAAGCGGGTGAAGACAGGCGTGCGCATCCCTACCTCGGTAAGTACGCGCGCGGTGGTGTACTCCTCGAGCGATTCGGTTAGTTCGAAGTAGCCGTGGGCGGCCGACCCGCGCGCATGCACAATGCGCTCGGGAATCCGTTCGTGGTCGAAATGCGTAATTTTCTCGCGAAGAATGAAGTCTTCAAGCAAGACTGGACCGCGGGGAGCCGCTGTCAACGAGTTTTCGCCGTCGCTCAAGGCCAAGCCTTGGTTCGTCGTTATAACCGGATGCGAGCCCCCAGCCTGCTGGTGAAGCTCATCGCCATTGCCGCGTACATCGATAGACGAACTGGTAGATGAATCTTTCTTTCTGGTAGCCATGGCCGGTCTCTGCTAGGTGGGCGCTGAGCTTGTGATGTACGGTGTATAGGTAGGGTTCATTTCTATCGACGGATCCTCACACTCCTCTCACTCTTAAACGATGGGCAGTAAGATCCGTATATGCAGGCTGCGAATCATTTAGCGCGTCGCATGTTATATGGCCTTCTTTTTTATTCGAAGCCGCATGACTACGAAGGCGCTGCCTCATTGCGTCACCCTGCCGGTTAGGCGCGGCCGCCATCAAGCGGCAAAGAGCGAAGGCGCAGCTTGCCACGCTGATCAAAGGGTAAAGATCACGGCCTGCGGCGTCATCCCAACGGCGCGGACCGGCTGCCCGCGAGGGGTGGGGGACACGGCGCGCGGGTGGATCGAGGATGCCATATGACACGGGCCGCCACATGACAATCGCCTCCACAGGCGGCAATGGTAGGGCCGCGCAAGGCGGAATAGGATGGCCCTTCCTT
>NZ_JZRB01000078.1 GCF_000964085.1 Luteibacter yeojuensis | reverse complement strand
CGCGCAAGCGCGCTCCCACAGTTAGCCGACTTTCCTGTATTTCTTCAGTTCAAGCGCGATCTGCTCGATCAGCGGCGCGGTCATCGCGGGCTTGCGTAACGATCGCAAGTTCGTGCGAAGCGCGCGCAGGTCCTGCTTCATGCCCAGTGCGTCGGAGAGCTTCGACATGGCGTGCGTGGCGGCCTTGTCCTGCTTCGCACGCTGGTGCGCGGTCTTGTGCGTGGCCCGCAGCACGCGTTTCCAGTACTGCAGCTGCATGCGCAGGCGGCGGGCGCGGCGGCGCCACCGGTGCAGGTTGGCGGGGGTGGCCGCCTTGCGGGCGCGTTTTTCGGCCTTCGCCACGCGCTCGAGCTGGCTGTCGATGGTGGCCTCCACCACGCCGCGCTTCACGGCACGCCAAGGCAGCCGTTCGATGAGGTCGCCCAGTTCGCGCACCGCATGGCGGCGCTTGAGGAAACGCGGATCCTTGAGGAGCGCCTCGACCAGCCGGCCGTCCTGGCGATGTTCCAGCGTGGTGATGGCATCCGCCCACGCCGCGGTGGGCCGGGGGCCGGCGAGGTGGTGCGCGAGCGTCACGGCCACGTGGGCGTCTCGAAGGGGCGAGAGACCGTTGGCCAGCTTGCCGATGCGCGCTTCGATATCGACCAGGGCGCCCCCGAACACCCCGGACCCCAGCCGCAGCAGGCTCTTAAGCCGGCGCAGGCCCTTGCGGGCGGCGTGGATGCCGCCGTGGCGGTCCTTCGTGTTGGCCAACGACCGGGCGATGCCGCGGCATTCGCGGGAGGCGAAGAGGGCCAGGGCGGTTGGGATGCTGGGCGTGGTCTTGGGTGGCATCCCGCCGTATATAGCATGTGACAGCCCGCCTGGCGTTTGCGGAAATTCTGAAACGCGACGGTCACACAGCCTTGCTAGTTGTGGGTGGGTCATGACCGGAGGCAAGCGATGAACAGCACCGTGCTCAGCGAACAGGCGATAGGCTCCCCCCAGACCCGCATGGTCAGCCTCCTGGTATTCGGCGGGATCCTCCTCGCCGCCCTCATCTACATAGGCTCGCAGCTCGGCCACGACCTCACGGTGGCCCCGGCCAGCCCTGCGTTTGAATACGTGCTGCTGGGCGTGGCGTTGCTGATCGCGCTCGGCTTCGAATTCGTCAACGGCTTCCACGACACGGCCAACGCCGTGGCCACGGTCATCTACACGCGTTCGCTGCCGGCCACCTTCGCGGTGGTGTGGTCCGGTGCGTGGAACTTCCTTGGCGTCCTGATCTCCAGCGGCGCGGTGGCGTACGCGGTGCTCCAGCTGCTGCCCATCGGCCTTGTGATGAACGTGGGCAGTGGCGTCGGCTTCGCCATGGTCTTCGCACTGCTGCTCGCGGCCATCGTCTGGAACCTGGGCACCTGGTGGTTCGGCCTTCCGTCGTCCAGCTCGCATACGCTGATCGGTTCGATCATCGGCGTGGGCGTGATGAACCAGATGATGAGCGCGAACGACGCCAACGCGGCGGTGGACTGGGGCCAGGCGCTCAGCGTGGGCAAGAGCCTGCTGTTCTCGCCGCTGATCGGTTTCGCCGCGGCCTATCTGCTTCTGCTGGCGATGAAGACCTTCATCAAGGTGCCGGAACTGTACGCGGAGCCGCACGGCGACAAGCCGCCGCCGTTCTGGGTGCGCAGCCTGCTCATCCTCACCTGCACCGGCGTGTCGTTCGCGCATGGCTCGAACGATGGCCAGAAGGGCATGGGCCTGATCATGCTCATCCTCATCGGCACCGTGCCCAGCGCGTACGCGCTGAACAAGGCCGTGACCAGCAGCGAGACGCAGACCTTCGTCTCGGTGGCGCATCACGCCAGCGAGACCCTTTCGAAGTACGCCACGGGTGCCACCCCGGTGGCCAACCCGCGCGCCGAGCTGGAGCACTACATCCAGACCAAGGACGCCACGCCGCAGGTGATGGCCGCCCTTGGCGCGCTCACCGCCACCGTGGCGGGCCAGGTCGCGCAGCGCCCGTCATTGGCCGACGTGCCGCACGACCAGGTGAACAACGTGCGCAACAATATGTACCTGAGCTCGGAAGCCCTGCGCATCATGGCGAAGGCGAAGCAGCCGGCGTTCTCGCCGGATGACCAGGCGGTGCTCGATAACTACCACGGCCTGCTCGACAAGGCGACGAAGTTCATCCCTACGTGGGTGAAGGTGGCTGTCGCCATCGCGCTTGGGCTTGGCACCATGGTGGGCTGGCGCCGCATCGTGCGCACGGTGGGCGAGCGCATCGGCAAGACGCACCTCACCTATGCGCAGGGCGCCTCGGCGGAAATCGTCGCCATGCTGACCATCGGTGCCGCCGACCGCTTCGGGCTGCCGGTGAGCACCACGCATGTGCTGTCGTCCGGTGTCGCCGGGACCATGACGGCGAATGGCTCGGGCCTGCAGTGGACCACCGTGCGCAACATGCTTCTTGCATGGGTGCTGACGCTCCCGGTATCCATCGCCCTCGCGGCCGTGCTGTTCTGGCTACTGCGGCACGTGTTCTGAGGCCGCTGGAACTCACTCGCGCAACAGGCCCAGCAAATCGTCCTGCACCACCGCGCTGTAGCGCTCCAGCGGCAGGTCGTTCGGCATGATGTCGAACGGGTCTTCGATCTGGTCGCCCAACGCGTCGAGGCCGAAGAACGTGTAGGCGAGGATGGCCACCACCACGGGCGTGAACCAGCCCATGACGCCGACGAGGCAGAACGGCAGGAAGAAGCAATACACGTGCACGGAGCGGTGCAGCAGCAGGATGTACGAGAACGGGATGGGCGTGCCGCTGATGCGCTCGCAGCCGGCCAGCACGTGCGACAGTTGGCTTACCTTGCCGTCGAGGGTGGCGAGGAGTATCGGGTCGGCGCCCTCGGCACGGGCGGCATCGGCCAGCGCCAGGCCGAAGCGATCAATGAGAAATGCGGGCCGGTTCGACGCAGCGGCGGTTTCTTCGGCAAGGCGGGGGGATAACCACGGCCGCATGTCGGCCGTAGGGTCGGTTCCCCGCAAGTGGTGGCGCAGGGCATGGGCGAAGGCGATGACCATGCCGATGAGCCGGCCGCGTTCTTCAGCGCCGGTGCGTGGCAGGAACGCCCGCACCTGCCGGGCGAGGTCGCGCGCCACGGTGACGAGTTCACCCCACAGGTTTCGCGCCTCCCACCAGCGTTGGTACGCCACCTGGTTGCGGAAGCCCAGGAAGATGGCCAGCGTGAGCCCCATGAGCGTGAGCGGCGTGGCGTTCAGCCCACCGCTGAACCACCCGTAGCGGAGATCGAGCACGGCAACGAGCAGCGACAGCACCACGGTGTAGAGGATGCGCCGCCATATGACGGGCATGATGGTGCCGCGGTAGGCGAAGAGCAGGGAGCGGAGGCCGGGGGTGCGGGTGCGCGATGACATGGCGCCATCGTACGCCCTCAGGTCGCGGTGTCGTCGGCCTTCTTCCGGCGGCGTTTTGGCGCAGGCTGCGCCAGCAGCCCCTGCAGGTAGGCGATGCCTTCTTCTTCCGGGAACCACGCGATGACATCGGCCACGGTGAGGCCGTAGCGGACGCGGAGTTTGCCGAAGGCCTCGCGCGGCTCGGCGAGGGGATCGACCTTGATGGCCTTGGGGCGACCCGGCTTGCGCTTCTCGACAACGGGCGCAGCCACGACGGGCTTGTCGGCAAGCTTGCGGTCGAGCGCGGCGAGTTCGTCCTGGAACTGTTTGAAATCGTATTTACCGGACGAGTTCATCGCTTGGGTCTGCAACGGCGTTGCGGCCATTGTGGCACGGCCAGATGTCGGAAATTTGAGAATCAGGGACATCCGCCCATGCGGCCGTCTCGGTGCGGCGCCGGGTCAGTTGGCGCGGAACGTCACCACCAGTACGTCGCGGTGCGAGGCCTTGCCCGCGTCGAGCGGGGTGACCGGGGTCACGCCATGGAACACGCGGGGGTCGTGGATGAGCGCCGAATCCAGCGGGTGGGCGAGGGTGAATTCGCCCAGCGCCCGGCCATCGGGGGCGTGGATGGTGGTGGTGCCGCTGGCGATGTTCTCGCGGTCGACCAACAGCACCAGCACGTAATCGACGCCATCCCGGTGGCTGCCTTCCGGGGTGGGCTCGCCCGCCGCGCCGGCCGTGGCCTCGATGCGGAACTGGTGCACTTCGATATGCCAGAAAGGCACCTCGGGCGAGTGCCCGCCGAAGAAATCGCGGCAGAAATCGAGGATGGCCAGCATGGTGCGGCCCGTGGCGATCTCGGGCAGCACGGGCTCGAACCAGCGCTCGATGTCGCCCTGGAGGGTGTTGTAGGCAAGGGCCTGGTAGTGCGCCTGGTGCGGCCGGGGTTCGACGTGGCCGAAGCGCTCCGCGCCATAGGTGGCGTGGCGACGGCGGCGGAAGCGGCCGGTGGCGGCGAGGTAGGTATCCGGTTCCAGCGCGTTCCAGCTGGCGGCGAATGCCGGCCAGTCACCAAGGCCGGCCACGTGGCTGACCAGCTCGCGCATGGTGTCGCCGTGCACGAAGGCGAAGCCCTCGTCCCGCACCTGGTCGTGGAGGGTGGTTTCGGTCGCTTCGAGGGGGGCGTTCATCGGCGCAGTATACGCCCGGCCAGCGAGGCCGGGCTGCGGCAAAACGCGCCACGGGGCGGCTTAGAGGGCCTGCAGCGGTTGCGGCTTGTCGAGCGCGGCGAGCAGTGGCGTGTCGCGATCGTAGATGTCGTTCTTGTAGGCGAGGCGGCCCTGGTCGTCGATATCGACGGTCCAGTAGGCAAGGAGGATGGGCACGGTGGCCGGCAGGGTCACGTTCTGCGTCTTGCCCTCGGCGATGCGCTGGTCGATGGCGTCGCGGCTCCACTTCTCGTCATCGTTGAAGAGCAATTGCACGAGGTCGAGCGGGTGCTCGACGCGGATGCAGCCCGAGCTCGTGTCGCGCTTGGCCTTCGAGAAGAGCTCCTGGTGCGGCGTGTCGTGGAGGTACACGGCGAACGAATTCGGGAAGCGGATGACCACCTGGCCCAGCGAGTTGCCGGGCCCGGCATCCTGGCGCAGGGTGATGCCGCGCGGGTTGGCCCAGTTCACGCTGGCCGGCGCCACGGTGTTGCCCGCGTTATCGAGCACGCGGATGCGGTTGCTGGCGAGGTAACCCGGGTTGGCGCGGATCTTCGGCAGCACGTCGTTCTTGAGGATGGTGGGCGGGATCGTCCACGTCGGGTTGAACGTGACGTAGTTGATCTGCGAGCGGAAGATGGGCGTGCTGCGGTAAGGCTTGCCCACCTGCACGCGCGACTTCCACACGGGCTCGCCGTCGCGGTAATAGGTAATCTTGAACCCGGCCACGTCGACGACCACGAAGGTGGCTGGCAGGGCGTGGAGCAGCCACCGCGCGCGTTCCATGTTCGCGCGCACCTGGCCAATGCGCTGGCCGATGGAGACGTTCATCGCGGCCAGCGTGTCGGTACCGACGGCGCCATCCACGTCCAGGTAATGATCCTGCTGGAAGCGCTTGACCGCGTCCGCCACGGGGGTGTCGAAATGCTGGCCTTTTGCCTGCGCCGGGTCGAGGTAGCCGCCGGCCACCAGGCGCGCGCGCAGCGCGGCGACGCGCGGATCCTTCATGCCGGGCTTCAGCGACGGGCCATCGGGGATGGTGGGCCAGTCGCCGCGCGAGGATTCGTCGCGCAGCCGGGCCAGCCCGTCGCGCAGCTTCGCGTACAGCGGGTGCTGCGGGCGCGCCTGGTCGAAGGCCCGCCCGACCGACCGTTCGTCGATCGAGGTCTCGAGCATGGCCAGGCCTTGCTGCGGGTCGAGGGCCTGGGGGTCGATGTTCCACACCGGGTCGAGCCGCGCCGGGTCGACCTTGCCGCGGGTGAGTTGCACCAGCGCGGTAATGTAGGCCCGCGTGGCGAGCAGGTCGAAATCGGCACGTTGTGCAGGGCTCGCGTCCTTGAATCCAGGTGCCTGGTAGGTGTCGCGCAACGCGTCCAGGCCATAATCCTGCGGCAGTAGCCCATCGCCTGCCAGGGAGGCCAGGCCGGCGAACAATTGATCGACGTTATCGGCGTCGGCCCACGCCGGGGCATAGTGGCGCTGGGTGTAGAAGTCGGTGAGCACCTGGCCGATGGCTGCCTGCTGCCGGGTCAGGGGGCCGCCCTGGATGGGCGCCATGGCCACGATGCGGGCATAAATGGCCTGGGCCGCGGGGTCGCTCGCGGGTGGGGGCGGGGGCACGGCCACGCTGGCCGAAGAGGCCGGCGCGACAATAGGCGGCGGATCCGCCGCCCCGGCAGGGGGCGAGACGCTCTGGGCCCTGCCGCACAAGGGCAGGGCCACTGCCATGAGCCATGCGCCAACCTGCGCACCAAACCGCTTGTCCATAGTCATCAGCTATCAATTCCAGTCTTATCCGCGGTGATCCTTCACCCTTTCACATATATCAAGGGCAACGATGTGACGATGTTGTGGTGATTAAATGATCACCACGTTAGGATCGGGCCTCCTGCAGTACCCCCGGCTGGCCTGATGATCCGAACGATTCGTACGCTTCTTGCGTCCGCACCGCTGCTCGGTGCTTTTGCTCTCCTCCCGCTCCAGGCGCATGCCGCCGATTCGCTGGGTGACGCCCTCGCCAAGCTGGCCCCCAAGGCCGACCCGAAAGTCATTGGGCTCGCGGTCCAGGCGGCCGAGTGTGCGCAAAGCCAGGGCGGCCCGCAGTCCTCGCGGCTTGCCGTCATCGACTATTCCAAGCCGTCATCGCAGCCGCGCCTGTGGGTGTTCGATACGGTGAACCGCAAGCTGCTCTTCCAGGAGCTGGTGGCGCATGGCAAGAACAGCGGCGACGCGGACAGCACCCGGTTCTCGAACGCCGAGAACAGCCTGGCTTCCAGCATCGGCCTGTTCCGCACCTCCGATACCTACATGGGCAAGAACGGGTATTCGCTGCGCATGACGGGCCTCGAGCCCGGCGTGAACAGCAACGCGCTGGCCCGCGCCATCGTCATCCACGGCGCCGCCTATGTCAGCGAGACCATGGCCCGGGTGGCCGGCCGCATCGGCCGCAGCTGGGGTTGCCCCGCGGTGAGCACCGCCGTTGCGCACAAGCTCATCGACGCCCTCAAGGGCGGCCAGATGGTCTTCTCGTACTACCCGGATAAGAAGTGGCTCAGCTCGTCGAGCTACCTGAAGTGCAGCAATAACCAGCTGGCCAGGGTGGAGGCCAGCGCGGTCGCGCGCGCGGGGACCTGATTCCCACGCGCGCTCTCGGCTAGAATCCCCGGGACCTCATCGTGGAATCCAGCATGAAACATGTTCTTGCGATCGCCGGCTGCCTGCTCATGGCCGGCTGCGCCACCAGCGGCATGAAAGACACCCTGCCCAAGCTCAGCAGCAAGACGGGCAAGGGCGTGCCGGCCTACGTCGAGTGCGTCGTGCCGAAGTGGCAGGCCCTCGCGAAGGATGCCAAGGGCGACGCGAAGGACGACAAGGGCGTGGTCACCGCCAGCGACGACGGCAAGTACGAGCGCCTGGAGGTCACGGCCAACGGTGCCGGCGCGCAGGTCGTCATGCGCGAACTGCAGAAGAAGAAAGGCGCCGACTACGACGGCCGCTTCCGCGAAGAAGCCATCAGCTGCCTCTAGAACAGGCCTGCGATGGGCTCGACCAGTTCGGGCCCATCGTTCCTTGGCGAGCCCACGGCCTTCGGCACGGGGTAATACACCAGTTCGGGTTCGTTCGCGGCCGCCAGCAAGGGCAGCGCGACATCGGGCGGTGCGAACAGCCAGTCTTCCCACGCGTCCGGCGCCAGGATCACCGGCTGGCGGTCGTGGATGTCGCCACCCACCTTGCCCGGCTCGCCGGTGATGATGGTGTAGGTGCGCAGCGGCTCGGCTCCCTCGGCGCCGCGCCAGGTTTCCCATAGCCCCGCGAACATCAGCAAGCGCCCATCGGGTGGCTTGATGAAGAAGGGTTGCTTCGCCCCTTTCTCACCCTGCCATTCGAAGTAGCCCGAGGCGGGCACCAGGCAGCGGCGCTTCTTCACCGCCGCGCGGAAGGCCGGCTTGTCGGCAAGGCCCTCGCGACGGGCGTTGATCATCTTGGTTCCGATGGCCACGTCCCTGGCCCACGACGGCACAAGGCCCCAGCGGCACAGGCCCACCTCCGCCCGCGCCTCGCTTGCCGTGACGACCAACGCCCGCTGCGTGGGCGCGATGTTGAAGCGATCCTCGCGCTGGTTGATCTCACTGCTGAGATCGAGCTCGAGCCGCTCGAGCACGTCGCGGGCTTCGCGCGACATGCTGGCCGGGCCGTACGTGGCATAGCGTCCGCACATGCGCACACAGTGGCAGGATCGGCGGGGCGGCGCCATGGGTGGCACGGCATATACGATTCGTATATGCTTCATATATATCTTCCGCCGGAGCGTCGCCCATGGGCATCGTGAACATCGACGACGAGCTGCACGACCAGCTGCGTCGCGCGTGTACCGTGAGCAGCCGCTCGATCAATGCGCAGGCTAATTTCTGGATCCGCATCGGCATGCTTTGCGAGCTGCACCCCGAGCTTAGCTTCCAGCAATTGGTGGCCCGGCAGCTGCGCGAGGCGGGGGTCAGGGCCGACGCCCCCACGCTGGCATGATCAAGCAGCCCCACGAACTGGCGCTGATGGCCGAGTCGGGCCGGTTGCTGGCATCTGTGTTTGAGATGCTTGGCACGTTGCCCATGGAGGGCATGAGCACCCTGGCCATCAACGACCGCGTGGAGGCGTTCATTGTCGACGGCCTTGGCGCGCGGGCCGCGAGCAAGGGCCAGTACGGCTTTCCCTATGCCTTGAACGCCTCCATCGACAACGTGGTGTGCCACGGGGTGCCGTCGGCGGATGACGTGCTGCGCAGCGGCCAGATCGTGAATCTCGATATCACGCTGGAGAAGGGCGGTTATATCGCCGATTCGAGCACCACCTACCTGGTGGGCGAGGTGGGCTACGCCGCGCGGCGCCTCGTCGAAGCCACCTACCAGGCGATGTGGAAGGGCATCGCCGCGGTGCGGCCCGGCGCGCGCTTGGGCGACGTGGGTTTCGCCATCCAGAAACATGCCCGCGCCATGGGCTACACCGTGGTGAAGGAATTCTGCGGGCACGGTATCGGCCGCGAGATGCACGAAGACCCGCAGGTGCTCCACTACGGCCACCGCGGCACCGGCGTGGTGCTGGAAGAGGGCATGACCTTCACGATCGAGCCGATGCTCAACCAGGGCAGCGCGGCCATCCTGCACAGCGACGACGCGTGGCCCGTCCACACACGGGACGGCAAGCTCTCGGCACAATTCGAGCACACGGTGGCGGTGACCCGCCATGGCGTCCAGGTGCTGACGCTGCGCCCCGGCGAGCGCCCGCCGCCGCGCTAAGCCTATTGCCAGCCGCCACGCCCGGGCCCACACTCGCGGCGTCCGGGGGAGGCGCGCATGGCTCGTTTGCTGATGGTCGGCTTGCGCCCAACGGCGGGGCCGGATGATTCCGAACTCATCGGGCTGGTGCGTGCCGGGCTCGCCATCGCGCGGGCCAAGGGCTATCTCAGCGATTTCTCACCCAGGCTGGCCCGGTCGGAGTCGGGCACCCTCGTCATGCTGTGTGAACTCGTCTCCGTGCGCACGGTGGATGCCCTGGACGAGGATGCCGACCTGCAGGACGTGATCATGCAGATATCGGCGCTGGCGGAGGTGTTCCCGCTATACACGCTGGTCGAGTTCAGCGCGATGCGCGTCACGTTCGAAACGCTGGACGCCTAGCTCGACGGTTTTTTTCCCGTCCGTTCGCGCGGTTTTTATATCGACCTTGGTGCACTCGGCCTCCCGACAGCCTTCAGGAGCGTGCCATGGGCCATGACCTGGATGAAGACGCCCGGATCGACGTGGAATGCCTGCGCGACAGCAGCGCCGCCGACGCGCCGCGCTATACCTTCGATTACCGCGTGTTCGCGCGGGACGGGACCACGATCATCGATACCAGCGACAGCGGTGGGGTGTCGTACGAATCGCAGAAGATGGCGATGTCCGAGGGCTGGCGGATGGCCCGGGAATCGCTGCACCGCATGGAGCGCTAGCGGGGCACCCGCGGGCGGGATTCACGGGCGCGGTCGATCGCCTCCAGCAACTGCGCGCGGTCGAACGGCTTCTCGAGGAACACCGCGCTCAGCGGGAAGGGTTCCAGGTCTTCCGGCAGGCGGCTGGAGACCACGATGATGGCCGTTTTCGGCCGCTCGCGCAGCACCGCCTGGAGCAGGGCGGTGCCGCGGCGCTCGCCCGGGGTATCCGCGTGGATCACCAGCAGCGAAAGCTCAGGCATGTTCTGGTACGCGCGCTTGGCGTCGCGGTAGGTGACCGTGGCACGCGCGGCGTAGCCGGCGTCGTCCAGCACCATGGCAACGGTCTCCGCCACCATGCTGGCGCGGTCGAAAACAAGGGCGTCGGGGCGGTTGCTCATGGGCGGAGAATATCCGTCTACCGCCCCCTTTGCGCAAGCTATTCGCGGGCCGGCTCGGGGGGCCAGTCGCTGTTGAACGACTTGACCCGCGCGAGCAGGTCACGCACTTCCTGGTCGCGGTCGGCGATGCGCTTTTCCTCAGCCGCTTTCTGCGCCGCGTAATCGTGGTTGGTGCCCTGCACGGCGTCGTTCACCAGCAGGCACGTCTCCTCCAGGTGGGCGGCGCGGGTGTGGAAGCCAAGGCGGTCGGCGAGGATCTCCATGCGCAGGCCGGGGTGGCTCTGCTCAAGGGCCTGGGCACGGACGGCGAAGAACTGCTGCCACTCCCGTTCGGGCGCACCACTGAGAACAGCCTCAACCTTGGGAATATCGGGTCGGTCGAACACCCCGATGTCGTCGATGGCCTCGAACGATTCAATGTCGATCCAGTCGCGGCTGGCCATGGCGGGAGCTTCCTTGGGGGCGGGTGGGGCGGCATTGTTCGGCCGGTGGCGTGCAGGCGGCGTCATGGCACTTCACCACGGGTGCACATGTGCGAAAGAATGCTGGGCAGGATCCCCACGGAGTAACCCGCCATGCGTTACCTCGCCATCGCCGGCCTTGTCTTCCTCGCCGGTTGCGCCACCCAGAACGAACGCCACGTCGGCATCCACGACGTGCTCTCCAGCACCACGTTCAGCCACCAGGACGCTGCCGACGGCGATGCCACGCTGACCATTGTCCGCGACCAGGGCCTGTGGGGCGCCGGGTGCTCCAGCGCCATCTACCTCGACGACAAGGTGGTGGCCGACATGGAGATTGGCCAGCAGTTGGTGCTCCACGTGCCGTCGGGCAGCCGCAAGCTGGCCATGATGCCGCACGGTGCCTGCAGCAGCGACCGCGTCGAGGCCGACGCCACCGTGGGCCAGGGCGAGTCGAAGACCTTCTCGATCCCGGCCAGCGGCGAGGGCCTCACCGGCCAGGCACCGCCAAAGGCCTGATCGTTCAGATAATCCTTGTCATCGGCGGCGCGAAGGCGCAAGAATCGGCCTGACCGCTTCGCGTCGCCCGTGAGGAGATCCGCGACATGCATCGGCGCATCGTTGGCCAGTACTGTGTCGAGGTACGCACCCTCCGCAACCCCGCTGGGTTGTGGAAAGCTGCCTACATCGTGGAACCGGTGCACGCTGGGCCGCGCGACTTCGTCATGATCACCCTGCTTGAGGAATTCCTCGACGAGCGCGCCGCCGTCGATGCGGCCATGGACAAGGGCTGCCAGCATGCCCACTGGCTCGTCGCCGCCCGCAACGCCTATTCGGGCTAGCGTGACCGCGGCCGCCACCTTGCCGTGACGCGCCTGCGACGAATCCGCCCCTAGCGTCATCGGCACGGGGGCATGGGCCTCCTTCGCGGAGTGCGCCCTTGGCCCGGACCATCCTCTACCTGCCATACAACGCCGCGCCGCGCGGCCAGTGGATCGTGCGGCGCAATGCCGACATGGTGGGCCAGTTCCCGACCCGCGACGAGGCGTTCAGCCACGCCCGCGCGCTGGTGGCCGCGATCCGTGCCCAGCGTGGCAACGAGGCCGACCTCAAGGTGGAGGACGAAAACGGCAACTGGCGCTACGAAGCCATCCCGGCCGAGGCCAGCACCACCCACTAACCAGGGCGTCGCAGGATCTGAGACCGGGCCGGGCGATAAACGGGCCCCGCCTTCGTGTCCGATCGCCATGGCCGCCTACCTGCAAGCAAAGCGTACCGACGAGGCCGACGCGGTCCTCGCCAACCCCCACGATGGCCGCACGCTGGCGCATCGCCTTACCGACAAATACGGCGACCGGGTGGCGTCGGCGTTCACCGTCTTCGGGCGGCCCGGCCAGTTCGTGCCGCTGCCCGCCGACCTGCCGGCGCCGCTGGCGGGTGCATTGGCCGCGCGCGGCATCGAGCGGCTTTACTCGCACCAGCAGGAAGCCTGGGAGGGCGCCCGCGCGGGCAGGCACGTGCTGGTGGCCACGCCCACGGCCTCGGGCAAGACGCTCTGTTACACGCTGCCGGTGGTGTCGTCGGTGCTTGAGGCTGGCGCCAAGGCCCTGTACCTGTTCCCCACCAAGGCGCTGGCGCAGGACCAGGTCGCCGAGCTGCTGGAGCTCAACCGCGCGGGCGATCTCGGCGTCAAGGCCTTCACCTTCGATGGCGATACCCCGGGGGATGCCCGCCAGGCCATCCGCTTGCATGGCGACGTGGTGGTGAGTAACCCCGACATGCTCCACCAGGCCATCCTGCCGCACCACACCAAGTGGGCCCAGTTCTTCGAGAACCTGCGCTACGTGGTCATCGACGAGATCCACACCTACCGCGGCGTGTTCGGCTCGCACCTGGCCAACGTGCTGCGCCGGCTCAAGCGCATCTGCGCTTTTTATGGCGTGCGGCCGCAGTTCGTGCTGTGCTCCGCCACCATCGGCAACGCCACCGAGCATGCCGAGGCGCTGATCGAAGACGAGGTGCTCACCGTCGCAGGCAGCGGCGCGCCCAGCGGTGACAAGCACGTGCTGCTCTGGAACCCGCCTGTGGTGAATCCCGACCTCGGCCTGCGCGCGTCGGCGCGCTCACAGACCAACCTCATCGCCCGCGTCGCCATCAAGGCGAAGATGAAAACGCTGGTGTTCGCCCAGTCGCGGCTCATGGTCGAGGTACTCACCAAGTACCTCAAGGATGTGTTTGACCACGACACGCGCAAGGCGCCGCGCATTCGCGCGTATCGCGGCGGTTACCTGCCCACGGAGCGGCGCGAGGTGGAGCGCGAGATGCGCGCCGGCAACGTCGATGGCATCGTTTCCACCTCGGCGCTCGAGCTGGGCGTGGATATCGGTAGCCTCGACGCCGTGGTGCTCAATGGTTACCCCGGCTCCATCGCGGCCACGTGGCAGCGCTTCGGCCGCGCCGGGCGCCGCCAGCAACCGTCGCTGGGTGTACTGGTGGCCACCAGCGCGCCGCTCGACCAGTACCTCATGCGCCACCCGGCCTTCCTCACCGAGGCCAGCCCCGAGCACGCGCGCATCCAGCCCGACCAGCCACTGATCCTGCTCGACCACATCCGCTGCGCCGCGTTCGAGCTGCCCTTCGTGGGCAGCGACCCGTTCGGGCCGAACGATGCGGAACCGTACCTGCAGGTGCTGCAGGAGGCCGAGGTGCTGCACCGCGAGGGCGATCGCTGGGAATGGATCGCCGACAGCTACCCGGCCAATGCCGTGAGCCTGCGCTCGGTGGCCGATGGCAACTTCGTCGTCGTCGACCGCACCGAAGGCCGCCAGGCGATCATCGCCGAGGTGGATTACTCGGCGGCGGCGCTCACCCTGTACGAAGGGGCCATCCACATGATCCAGAGCGTGCCGTACCAGGTGGAGCGCCTGGATTGGGAAGGCCGCAAGGCCTACTGCACGCGCACGCATGTCGATTACTACACCGACGCCATCGACTACACGAAGCTGAAGGAACTGGAGTGCTTCGATGCCGCGAACGCGGGGCAGGGCACGGCGCGGCACGGCGAGGTACACGTCGTGCGCCGCGTCTCGGGTTACAAGAAAATCCGCTACTACACCCACGAGAACATCGGCTACGGGCCGGTGAACCTGCCGGACCAGGAGCTGCACTCCACGGCCGCGTGGTGGCAGCTGCCGCAGGGCTTGCTCGACGAGGTGTTCCGCTCACGGCAGCACGCGCTCGATGGGTTCCTCGGCGCGGCCTACGCGTTGCACACCGCGGCCATCGTCGCCGTCATGGCCGAGCCGCGTGATCTGCAAAAAGCGGTGGGCTCGGGCGACGGCGGCTGGTCGGCCCAGGTCGACGCCGGTGGGCGGGGGCAGGTGCGCGCGCCGGATGGCTCGCTGGCACTGCCTGATGCGTTCGAGCGGTTCCTTCCCACGGTGTACCTCTACGATAACTTCCCTGGGGGCGTGGGCCTCAGCGAACCGCTGTTCCGCCGCGCGCCCGAACTCGTCCGCCATGCGCTGGCCACGGTGCAGGGCTGCGCGTGCAAGGCGGGTTGCCCCGCGTGCGTCGGCCCCGTGCTGGCGGCTGACGAGCACCGGGACGAAACCCCGAAGGCCCTGGCGGCAAAGGTGCTCGAACTCCTCGGCGCCGCCGCATGAGCGACCTGGCTTCCCGGCTCGCTCGCCTCCGGCAACAAGCCGGCTCGCCTTCCGGGGAGGCTCCGTCTGTGGGAGCGCGCTTGCGCG
>NZ_JZRB01000077.1 GCF_000964085.1 Luteibacter yeojuensis | reverse complement strand
AAGCTAAAGATCGTTGAGCAGTTCCTGGCCGGTCCCCTTGGGGGCCGGCTGCTGGCTCGCCAGTACCGCTTGCCGTATTCGATGGTGTATCGCTGGGTGGCCCGGTTCCAACTGCACGGCGTGGCGGGGCTGGCGGGCGCCGGGGGGCGGTATGACGAGGCGTTCCGGCTGAGAGTGGTGCGTCGGATGCGTCGCGATGACCTTTCCTATTCCCAGGCGGCTGCGCTATTCGGTTTGGGGAGCGTCTCGACGGTAGCCGCATGGGACCGGCGTTATCATGCCGGTGAGTCGCTGGGCATCCAGCGTGGCCGCAGACCCCGGCAAGGCAATGACCGATCCCCAAGCCCCCGTAGATCCCACCGAACCGACCCCGCGCAGCGATTCCCCGACGATCGAGGAGTTGATGGCCGAGAACCAGCGGCTGCGTGTCACGCTGGCACTCCACCAGTACTTCGACGCCACCGAACGGTTCAAAAAAAAAGGACCGAGGAAAAAGCGCGAGCGGTCGAAGCGCTAAGGGGCAGCCTGCCGCTCGATGAGCTGCTTCAGCAAGTGGGATTGGCACGAAGCACCTTCTATCACCGGCGCAGCAAGTGGAATGCCCCGGACCCCAAGGCCGATGTGAAGGCTGCCGTGCGGGCCGCGGTCGACGAACACGCTTGCTATGGTTATCGCCGGATCACGGCGTTGCTCAAGCGCCGGGGCCTCACCATTAACCACAAGCGCGTCCAGCGGACGATGCAGGAGCTGGGTCTCCAGGTACTGCGCAGGACAGGGAAATTCCGCTCATACCGTGGCCCGGGGCACGTGGCTGTCCCAAATCTGGTCAAACGCTGTTTCAGGGCCCCAAAGCCCAATCAGCGATGGGTGACCGATGTCACCGAGTTCGCCGTCGATGGCGAAAAATGCTACCTGTCGCCGATCATGGACCTCTACAACGGCGAGATCGTGGCGTTCCAGATCGAACGGCGGCCCACGCTCAGCCTTGTGCAGAAAATGGTGCGCAAGGCGCTGAAAAAGCTCGGGAAGGCAGACGCCCCACTGCTGCACTCCGATCAAGGCTGGCACTACCAGCACGCGGCGTACCGCCGACTTCTGAGTCAGAAAGGCCTGACGCAAAGCATGTCCGCCAAGGGCGACTGCCTGGATAATGCGGCCATGGAAAGCTTCTTTGGCTTGCTGAAGACCGAGTTCTTCCACCGAACCCGCTTCGACAACATCGCCCAGGTACAAGCCGGAATCCGCCGATACATCCGCTATTACAATCACGAACGCATCAAGCTAAAGCTAAACGGCCTGAGTCCGGTTGAGTACCGGATCCAGGCCGCCGCCTAGCTTACGCTGTCCAACTTTTGGGGGTCACCTCA
>NZ_JZRB01000076.1 GCF_000964085.1 Luteibacter yeojuensis | reverse complement strand
GCCCCCGCCGCCGCCCCCGCCGCCTCCGCCGCCGCCCGCTCCGCCTGCCCCGCCGAAGGCACCGAAAACGGCGGCAACGTCGTCCTCGTCGTCGTTCTCGTACAGCACCGTCGACGACCACGGGCCGTCGCATCACCACCAGTCGATCAGTGACAACAACGGCTACATCACGGTCGCCAACGACGACGGCATGTGGGAGTTGCGCGACCCCGCCTACCTCACGCGCATCCGTGCCATCTACGACAACGCGTTCAAGGACGGCCCCATGGGCCCCGCGCCCGCCATGGACCCGAAGCGCGCGGCGGCGCTCGCCCAACGCGAAGCCACGCTCAACGAGCAGATGGCCAAGCTGGCCGAACGCCAGGCGCAGCTTTCCATCGCCGAAGCCAACCCTGGCCACGCGCAGCGTGACCCGGCGGCGTTTGCCGCGGGCCGCGAGGCCATCGGCCGCGAACAGGCCGACGTGGGCCGCCAGATGGGTGAGGTGGCACGTGAGCGCGCCATGCAAGGCCGCACCGAGGCCGAGTGGAACCGCGCCATCGCCGAGCGCTCGCGCAAGGCGAACGACGAGGTGAAGGCCGTGCTCGACGACGCGCTGCGCAACCACGCCCTGGTGCGCGCGGACTGACGCGCGCGCCGCGCTCCGGTATCGTGGGGGGCTACCGCGCCATGCGGTGCCCCTTGCAGTTCCACCGGAGGCGACATGCGGCTTGAAACCGGCCTGGCCATCGAGGCGCAGGCACTTCTGTTCGACATGGACGGCACGCTGGTCGATTCGCGCGTGGTCGTCGAGAAAATCTGGAAACGCTGGTGCGACGAAGTCGGCGTGGACTGGCACGACGTGCTGCCCCGCCTCCATGGCGTACGCATGTACGACTCCATCAAGCAGTTCGCGCCGCCCGGCGTCGACATCGATGCCGCGTATGCGCGGCTTTACCGCGAGGAAGTCGAGGACGTCGACGGCATCGTGCCGATTCCCGGCGCGCTCGAACTCCTTGCCGCGCTGCCGCCCGATCGCTGGACCATCGTCACGTCGGCCGACACGGTGCTGGCGAAGGCCCGGCTGGGTGCCGCCGGCATCATCCCGCCGCCGCGCATGGTCACGGGCGAGGTCGTCACCCATGGCAAGCCCGCGCCCGACGCCTACCTGCTGGGTGCCGAGCGCATGGGTGCGCCCGCGCCGGCCTGCCTTGTGTTCGAAGACGCGAAGGCCGGCATCGACGCGGGCCTGGCCGCGGGCTCGCGCGTCATCGCCATCGCCGGCGACCACCCGGGCGAAGTCCCCGCCACCGTCGCATGGGTCACCGACCTCACGTCCTTGCGCTACGATGGCCTCCACGACGGCAAGGTTCGCCTGCTATGCACCTGAAGCTGCGCGCCCCCTACGAGAACCTGGTGACGGCAGCTAACGTCATCACGCTGTCGTCGCTCACTTGCGCCATCCTCATCATCAGCCGCGCGCTATCCAGCGAGCTGGCCTACCTCGGCACGCTCTTCATCGCCTGCCTGGTGTGCGATGGCGCCGACGGCTTCGTCGCGCGCAAGACGCGTACATCGAGCGACCTGGGCACCCAGCTCGACAGCCTCTCCGACGCCATCGCCTTTGGCGTGGTGCCGGTGGTGGTGGCCGATACCTACCTGCGCTCGATCAGCGGCGAGGCGTTCCTGCCCGCGCAGGTGGCCTTCTGCGCCT
>NZ_JZRB01000075.1 GCF_000964085.1 Luteibacter yeojuensis | reverse complement strand
GTCGACCACGATGCGCGGGAACGAGACTTGCGGGAACAAACCCACCGGCAGGCCGAACGTCACCGCCGCACCCATCAGGGCAAGCATCGCGGCCACCAGAAGCATCGACGAGCCATGCCGTGCCATGAAGCGCGCGGCCACTACTTGCCGCCTTCGCTCGTGGCCAGCACCATGCCTTCCGCCAGTTGCGGCGCACCGGCCACTACCAGCGGCGCGGCCGGGTCGATATCGCCGCTTACGGCAACGTGGTCACCCTGCCGCGCGAGTACATCCACCTGCACCCGGTGGGCCTTGCCGTTGCGGACCTGGAAGACCCATCGCCCGCCACGGTCTTCCACCAGGGCGTCGCTGGGCACGACCCAACCCGTGGCCGTCGCCACGGTAATCTCCGCGCGCCACGCGCTCCCAGCCATCGGTGCGCGCTCCGCCGTGATACGCACAGGCACCAGGCGCGTTTGGCTGTCGATACCGTCGCCGATGGCGACGACCTTGCCGGCCATACCGTCGCCACCATCGACGGGCGACAGGATCACGGGCATGCCCGGTGCCACGCTGCGCGCGCGCCGTGGTTCGACACCCGCGACGACATCGTGCTGCGCTGACGGCGTGATCGATAGCAGTGTCGTGCCCGCCGGCACGACCTGGCCCGGTGATACCGCAATGCTCGCGACGCTGCCATCGACCGGTGAGCGTAGCGTGGCACGCCCTCGCGCATCCACGGCAGGTAGCGCGGCCAGCGCCACGCGCGCGTCTTCCACGGCCTTCGTGGCCTGCGCCACCTGCTCGTCGGTGACCAGCGCGTCGCGCTTCAGGCGCGTAGCCCGCGCCAGCGATTCGGTCGCGGTGCGTAGCGACGTCGTCGCCTGCACGACCGCGAGCCGAGCGGACCCGGATAGCGACACGGTGCCAAGAGGCTGGCTGGCGTGCACATGCTCGCCGGCGCCAATGGCGAGTGACGCAAGCGATGCCTCTGCAGGCACGCTGACCGCCTGTTGGTAAGCGGTGCCGGCACTGGCCTGCCCCCATGCCACGACCTTGCGCGGCAGCGAACCACGCACGGGCGTGGCGACGACCACCGCGGCAGACGCGAGTTCGTGGGGCGCCTCGGCGTTATCGGGCGGCGACTGGCAGGCCACGAGCGCGCCCGTGGCAAAGAGGAGCAGCGTGCGAGGAAGGACGCCCATCACGGCGCGCTCCCGTTGATGTCGATGGCAGGCATGCCGATTCCCAGGAGTGTTTCGAGTCCGATGCGTTGTTCGCGGATGGCGAGTTCGGTTCGCAAACGAGCGATTTGCCGTGACCGGGTCGCGACGACCATGTCGGTGTAAGCGGTGCGGTCGAGGTCACCGCGGGCGAACGCACGCGCCGCACCGTCGGCGTTCGGCGCAGGGGCCAAGGTGTCGTCGTCCATGCGCGCAAGCTGGCCTTCCGCGACCCGGTTCGCGGCGACGAGTGCCAGCGCCTCGTCACGCGCGTCGGCGATGCGCTGGCTGTACTCGTCGTGCAGCCGCTGCCGGGTCGCACCGGCAGCGCTCGCCTGCGCTGTGCCGTGGTCGAACACAGGAAGATCGAGCGTGACTTCCGGGCCACCGTTCGTGACGCGGCTGTTGTCGCGGGAACCCGCATAGCCCACGGACAAGGCGGGAAACTGCGTGAGGATGGCCGCGCGGAACCGCGCATCCCCGGCGTCGTAACCCATGGCGAGTGCGACGAGATCCGGCCGGTGGGCAGGCAGCGTATCGATGGCCTTGCGAGCCGCGCCCTCGTCGAGAGGCACGACCCCCGGCAGCGGCGCGAGGGCCAACGGCGCGTCGTACGATAGCCCCATCAGCCCGTGCAGGTCGCGGCGCTGCGTGGCCAGGGTGCGCTCGGTCTCTGCCGTGGCCTGCGCGGCTTCGCTGGCAGCCTGCGCGACTGTCGATAGCGCGGCGCTGTCCATGTCGCCGCGTTGGCGAGCCGCCGACAGAGCAACCGCCTGCCCACGAAGCGCCCCGCCCATCGCCTCCTGCGCGGCCAGCAGTTGTTCGTTGAGCGCGATGTCGGCGACGAGCAGCCGCGCTCTCGCGACCGCCTGCCAGGCCTCCCATGCCAGGCTCGCATCCACTTCGCGGACGGTGGCGTTCGCCTCGTCACGCCGCGCGCGCAGCGTGATCCATCCATTCAACGGCTGCGAAAGCGCGGCCGTCCACGCCGTGGCATCGCCAGCGCCCGACAGCAGGTAGCCGAGGCCGCCACTGAACGTGGGGTTGGGTGGCAGCGCGCTGGCGTCAGCTTGCGCGCGGGCCTCGGCGCGGCGCGCGCCAGCCAGCCGCAGCGAGGGGTTGTTCGTGAGGACCAGCCGCGTGACGTCGTCGACACCCAGCGCCGCGCCCTGCGCTGGCGCCTGGCGCAGCTCGTCAACCGACGCCGCGTAGTGTGCCTCGGTATCCAGCGGCAGCCGCGTGTACCGCGCGCACGCCGCAAGGCCAAGTGACAGGAGGCCGGCGACAACCGGCCGGGCAAGGACATCGAACATGCCGCCAAGCTACCCATGCTGGCTTAGCGGAATCTTTGGCGGCGTGCCCCGGGATCAGACCGCCACGGGTGCCTTGATGGCCGGATGCGGATCGTAATCCACGATGGAGACATCCTCGAAACGGAAGTCGAAGATGCTCTCCACGCCTGGGTTCAGTACCAGCTTCGGCAGCGGACGCGGCTCGCGCGCCAGCTGCTTTTGCGCCTGTTCGATATGGTTCGAATAAAGATGCGCATCGCCCAGCGTGTGGACGAAATCGCCCACTTCCAGCCCGGTCACCTGGGCGATCATGTGCGTGAGCAGCGCGTAGCTGGCGATGTTGAACGGTATGCCCAGGAAGATATCGCCCGAGCGCTGGTACAGCTGGCAGCTGAGTTTGCCGTTGGCCACGTAGAACTGGAACATGGTGTGGCAGGGCATCAGCGCCATCTTCGGCAGCTCGCCCACGTTCCATGCGGAAACGATGAGGCGGCGCGAATCGGGGTTGCGCTTGATCTCGTCCACCACCCACGCGATCTGGTCGACCACCTTGCCATCGGCCGTGGGCCACGCGCGCCACTGGCGGCCATACACCGGGCCGAGGTCGCCGTTGGCATCGGCCCATTCATCCCAGATGCTGACGCCGTTTTCCTTCAGGTAGGCGATGTTGGTGTCGCCCTGCAGGAACCAGATGAGCTCGTGGACGATGGAGCGCAGGTGCAGCTTCTTCGTGGTGACGAGGGGGAAGCCCCTGGCCAGGTCGTAGCGCATCTGCCACCCGAACACGCTGCGCGTGCCGGTGCCGGTGCGGTCGGCCTTTTCGGCACCGTGGTCGAGGACGTGGCGGAGCAGTTCGAGATAGGGCTGCATGGGGGTCGGACGATATCAGGTGGCGGTCGCGGGGGGGGCCGCGACCGGTGCGTACGGCGCACGGCGCGACAGCAGGAGCCAGAAGATGCCAAGGGCGATAAGCGGCAGCGACAGCAACTGGCCCATGGTGAGCCAGCCGAACGCCAGGTAGCCCAGCTGCACGTCGGGCACGCGGACGAATTCGATGATGAAGCGGAACACGCCGTACATCAGCGCGAACAGGCCCGACACGGCGTAGCGGGGCCGCGGCTTCATCGAGAACACCCACAGCACGATGAACATCACCACGCCCTCGAGGGCGAATTCATACAGCGGGTTCGGGTGGCGCGGCAGCGCGTCGGGCGCATGCGGGAACACCATGCCGATGGGCAGGTCGGTGGGCTTGCCCCACAGTTCGCCGTTGATGAAGTTGCCGAGGCGGCCAAGGCCAAGGCCCAGGGGCACCAGCGGGGCGACGAAATCCATGGTGTCGAAGAACTTGACGCCATTGCGCCGCGACCACCACATGCCGGCCACCAGCACGCCGAGCAGGCCACCGTGGAACGACATGCCGCCATCCCATACGCGGAAGAGGGCCAGCGGATCGGTCCATATCCAGTTGATGGCCGTATAGAACAGCATGTAGCCCACGCGGCCGCCGAGGACCACGCCCATCATGGCGTAGAACATTAAGTCGCTGAAGCGATCGGCGTTGACCGGCAGGCGGCCCTGGCGGCGGCGGTACTCGCCGAGCGCCCAGCCGCCAAGGAAGCCACCCAGGTACATCAGGCCGTACCAGTGCACCTGCACGGGGCCGAGGTGGAAGGCGACGGGGTCGAACTGGACGACGAACGGGGTGGCCATAGGAGACACGCAAGGGGGCGATCCCCCAGTGTAGCGCCCCGGCTTGCCGCATGCTGCCTTGTGGGGCAGGCCCGCAATCGGCTATAGAGCAAGCCGGATCGCCGTCGGGGGACGGCGGGTATGGACGCTTTACCAGGGGAGATTCACCACATGACGTACCGCCTCGCCCGGCCGTTGCTGGCCGCGCTGTGCCTTGCAGCCGGTGGCGCCAGTGCCGCCGACCTGCTTCCCACGTCGGATTTCGCGCGCCGCGCACCCATCACCGACCCGGCCCTTTCACCCGACGGCCTGCATGTCTCCGTGGCTTACCACGACCCGGACGGCAAGACCCACGGCCTGGCCATCTTCGCCGTCACCGACATGCACACGCCGATCACCCTGATCCGCATGCCGCCGTACGAGTTGCCGGCCAGCTCGGCCTGGACAAGCAACACGCGCCTGGTGGTGGCCCGTGGCAAAGTCGATGGCTCCATCGGCAGCGCCTACGCCACGGGCGAGGTCATGGCGGTCGACATCGACGGCAAGAACCCCGACTACCTCTACGGCCCGGAAGCCTATGGCCGCCGCTCGGCCACGCGTGCCACCGACCAGGGCTGGGGCGAGATCGAAGGGCGCCCGCCGCAGTCGAACGGGCACTTCTACATGCGCACCACGGGGTGGGGCGACCTCAACCGCAGCACCCTCTACGACGTGGATGCGAAGTCGAGCAGCCGCCGCCAGATGACCGACATCGGCATCGGCGGCATGAGCTTCATGATCGACCCCGCCGGCGTGCCCCGCTTCAGTTACGGCACGAATGACAAGCAGGAATGGGTGGTGTTCCGCCGCGATGCCAACGGTGGCTGGGCCAAGGTCGCCGCCGACCGCGAGCACCAGTGGTTCCACCCCGTGGCACAGGTGGCGGGCAGCACCCGCATGTACGCACGCTACAGCCCGGGTGGCATCGGCGGTGAATTCGTCGAGCAGGACGAAGATGGCGGCAACCGCCGCGTCATCGCCAAGGACGATTTCAGCGACGTCACCAGCGGCGGCCT
>NZ_JZRB01000074.1 GCF_000964085.1 Luteibacter yeojuensis | reverse complement strand
GTGCTCGCCCAGCGACACGCGCTCGCGCGGCGCGTAGTGCTTGCGGGCATCGTCGGCCGGCAGGATGGCGAGGATCTCGCCCTTGTCGATGGCCACCGCGTGGTCGTCGAGCACCACGCCATGCGGTTCCACGGGAACCACCCAGCGGGCTTCGATGAGGAGATCGATGTCTTTGGTTTCAGTGCCGCTCATTTGGGCCTCACGGAATCGGGATACCAGAAGTCACGGAACATATCGCTGCCGTATGACTTGCCGTCGTAATGGAGCACCAGCCGCGCGGTGCGGGGGTCGTCGGGGTGCGAGACCAGCTGGTCGCGGCGCACGGAGGCGACCACGGCCGCGTTCAGCGACAGGTCGGCGAAGCCATGGCTGCTGGTCTTCTCGACCGCGATGGTGATGGTCGCGGCGTCGGTGGTGCTGTGGTCGCTACCCATGCAGTCGCTGCCCTCCACCGTGGTCCACCCGGCGAGGTTCGTGCCCAGCACGGGGCGCAACGCATCGCCCTCGCGCACCCACAGGGTCAGTTCTTCGCTGGCGCCGGCATCGGGGCAGCTCGCGCCGCGCGCGTCGCTGTGGAACACGGTGCCGAAGGCACGCACGGTGGGCGAAAGGCGGTAGGGCGCGGTATCGACGCGGAAGCTGCCGACCTCGGTGGTCGCGTCCTCCTCGATGGTGGCGCGGTTGGCCGCGACCACCTTGCCGCCCTCGACCAGTGCGACCACCTGGTCCTTGGTTTCGTCGCCGGCGTCGAATGCCATTACCGCGATGGTGGTGCCCGGTGCGTTGGGCATGGCCTTGCAGGCGGAGGCCACGACGGCCTTGCCAGCGAGCTTCGCCCATTGCGCCACGGTGGCGGTATCCGCCGCGCCGCAGGCCTGCGCGTCGGCGGCGCGGGCCAGCGGCGTGGCCGTTAGTGCCAGCAGGGGGATGCCACGGAGGAGGCCTCGCATGCGGTTTCCTTGTGCCTGATAAGCGAACGGCACGGCGCCCATGGGGCGGCCGTGCCGTGTCGTGCGTGGAACGATGCCGCCTTACTTGACGCGGCTGTCGTACTCGCCCGTGCGGGTATCGACCTTGATGGTTTCGTCCTGGTTGACGAACAGCGGCACGCGGACCACGGCGCCGGTTTCGAGCGTGGCCGGCTTGCCGCCGCCGCCCGAGGTATCGCCGCGGACGCCCGGGTCGGTCTCGACGATCTTCAGCTCAACGAACTTCGGCGCCTGGACAGCGATGATCTGGGTTTCGTTGAAGATGGTGATGACGCACTGCTCATCGCCCTTCAGCCACTTCCAGGCATCGCCCATGGCGGCCAGGTTGGCGCGGTACTGTTCGAAGGTCTCGGAGTGCATGAACACCCACTCGCGCTCGTCGCCCGTGCCCTCGATGTAGGAGAAGCTGGCGTCCGTGTCGGTCGCGTTGGCTTCTTCGTACGAATCGCTGGACTTGAGGGTGAGCTCGGTGGTGCGGCCGTCCTTGAGGTTGCGGACGCGGATGCGGGTGAAGGCCTGGCCCTTGCCCGGCTTGATGAAGTCCGCCTCGGTGATGACCCAGGGGTCGCCGTTGTGGAGGATCTTCTTGCCCGTTTTGACGTCGTTGAGGCCAAGGCTCGCCATGTGTTGCTGCTCCAGAGAGTGAATCCGCCCACGGGGCGGCTAAAATAGGCCCACCATGATAACCGCAAGCCCTACTCCCCGCCTACCGACGCCCATCCAGGGCTGGCGCGAGGCCTGGCGCGACGCCATCACCGACGTCCGCGACCTGCTCCAGGCCGTGGGCCTGGCCCACCGCGACGACCTGGTCCCGCCCGACGACGCCGGCTTCCCCCTGCGGGTGCCACGGGGCTTCGCCGCGCGCATGCGCCCGGGCGACGCCAACGACCCGCTGCTGCTGCAGGTGCTGCCGCGGGCCCTGGAACACACCGGGGCACCGGGCTACAGCGTCGATGCCGTGGGCGACATGGCCGCCCGGGCGGGCCATGGGCTGCTGCACAAGTACGATGGCCGGGCCCTGCTCATCGCCAGCGGCTCGTGCGCCATCAACTGCCGCTACTGCTTCCGCCGCCATTTCCCCTATGGGGAGGAGATCGCCGCCGCGGCCCAGTGGCGCGAGGCGCTGGCCCACGTGGCGGCCGATACCTCGATCCGCGAGCTCATCCTCTCAGGGGGCGACCCGCTCTCGCTGGCCACGCACAAGCTCGCGGAGCTCACCCGCGGCCTGGCGGCCCTGCCCCACGTCATCCGGCTGCGCATCCACACGCGCCTGCCCGTGGTGCTGCCCGAGCGCGTGGACGATGCCTTCGTCGAGTGGCTGGCGGCGCTACCCCTGCAAAAGGTGGTGGTGCTGCACGCCAACCACGCCAACGAGTTCGATGCCAGCGTGGACGCGGCCTGCGCGCGCCTGCGCGCGGCCGGGGCCACCCTGCTGAACCAGGCGGTGCTGCTGCGTGGGGTGAACGACGACGCCGATACCCTCGCCAGCCTGTGCGAGCGGTCCTTCGCCGCCGGGGTGCTGCCCTACTACCTGCACCAGCTTGACAAGGTGACCGGGGCCGCCCACTTCGAGGTTCCCGACGAGGCCGCGCTTGGCCTGGTGGAGACACTCCGGGCACGTTTACCCGGCTACCTTGTCCCAAAACTCGTAAGAGAACTGCCGGGCGACCCCTCGAAGCGTCCTATTGCCGATTTCGCGCGCTAGTATGGTGCCATCCCGCCGGCTCCGGCCGGCCGGGACCGCGACAGGGGGCGCGTACCGGTCAACCGGGGCGCAGGGTGGAACAGCGGTAATCGAATAACAACCATGAAGCACGACAACGTCATCCGCGTCCTCTTCATCGAATCATCGGTGGAAGAGGCGGAATTGCTGATCAATGTCCTGCGCAACGGCGGTGTCGCCGTGCGCCCGTCGCGCGCCACCAGCGCCGACGAGATCCAGGCCTGCCTGGATGAACAGATACCCGACCTGGTGCTGCTCAACCCGGGCACCCCGGGCATCGAGACCGCCGCCGTGCTGCGCCAGCTCGATGCCAGCGGCCGCGACCTAGCCACCATCGCGGTGCTCGAGCGCCTCGAGGACGACCCGGTCTCGGACCTGCTCGCCGGCGGCGTGCGTGGCGTGGCCCTGCGCCGCCGCCACGACCAGATCCTTGCCACGGTGCACCGCGAGTTCGGCGCGCTGTCCATGCGCAGGCAGGTGCGCCGCCTGGAAACCGCGCTGCGCGAAACCGAGCGCCGCTGCGATTCGCTGCTGGATTCCTCGCGCGATGCCATCGCCTACGTGCACGAGGGCATGCATGTGCGCGTGAACCAGGCTTACCTGGAGGCCTTTGGCTTCCAGGAATACGACGACATCATCGGCCTGCCCATCCTCGACCTTATCTCCGGCACGCACGCGGACGACTTCAAGGGCGCGCTACGCGCCGTGTCTAAGGGTGAGAAAACCCCGCCGCCCATGGAGCTGCTGGCCCGTCGTGACGACGGCAGCACCTTCAAGGCCCTGGTGGAGTTCGCCCAGGCCACGTTCGAAGGCGAAGCCTGCCTGCAGATCGTGTTCCGCCAGCAGACGGTCGACCCGGCCCTGATGGCGCAGCTCTACCACGACCCGGTCACCGGCCTGTTCAACCGCGCCCGTACGCTCGAGCACATCGACGAGGCCGTGGCCGCCGCGGCAGCCGGCCGCCAGGGCCAGGCCATCGTGCTGGTCGAGCCGGATAACTGGAAGGAGCTGGTGGCCACCGCGGGCATCGGCAACGCCGACCAGGTGCTGGTGACGCTGGCCACGCGCATCCGCGACATGCTCGATGGCGATGACGACGTCGCCGGCGTGCTGGGCGACCACACGTTCGGCCTCGTGCTCGGCCCGCGTAGCGACCTTGAGCACGCGGCCCTCACCGAGCGCCTGCGTGCCGCCGTGGCCGATGCCATCGTCGATGCCGGCACCCGCTCGTTCACCCTCACGGTAACCGTCGGCGGCGTGCTGCTGGCCGAGAAAAACGCCAACGCCGAAACGGTGCTCGACCAGGCCAGCGGCGCCCTGCGCAACGCCCAGAACCAGGGCGGCAACCGCGTGGAACTGCACGACCCCGCCGCCCGCGAAAAGGCCGACGCCGAACGCGAGCAGTACTGGCTCGACCTGGTCCGTGATGCCCTGGCCCAGGATGGCCTGCGCCTGTACCACCAGCAGATCATCAGCCTGCAGGATGCCGCGGGCGAGTTCTACGAGATCCTGGTGCGCATGCGCGGCCCCAAGGGCGACGTGCTGCCTTCGTACTTCTTCCCCGTCGCCGAGCGCAACGGCCTGTTGCCCGCCATCGACCGCTGGGTGCTTGGCCACGCCATCGACGCCCTCGCGCACCGCGAGAACGATGGCCTCACCACCACCTATTTCGTGAAGCTCACCGCGCAGTCGCTCGACGACCCCGACCTGTTGCCGTGGCTGCGCCGCCGCCTGGAGACCGCCAAGCTCCGCCGCAGCACGCTGGTGGTCGAGATGCCCGAATCGAAGGTGCTCACCATGCTGCGCAAGGCGCAGGAGTTCTCGTCGGCATGGCGCAAGTCGGGTGGCAAGTTCGCGATCGAGCAGTTCGGCTCCGGCCTGAACTCGTTCCAGATGCTCAACCACGTGGAAGCGGACTACCTCAAGATCGACCGCAGCTTCATGACCGACCTGCCGCAGCACCCCGAGAACCAGAAGCGCATTGCGGAAATCTGCAAGGAAGGCCATGAGAGTGGCAAGCAGACGGTGGCCGAGTGGGTCGAGGACGCCGTGAGCACGTCGCTGTTGTTCGCGTGCGGCGTCGATTTCGTGCAGGGCAACTTCCTGCAGGAACCGGCCAAGGTGTTGGCTGAGGAGTACCTGCCGGTTTAAAGAGCATCGCGCGCAAGCGCGC
>NZ_JZRB01000073.1 GCF_000964085.1 Luteibacter yeojuensis | reverse complement strand
AGCCAGCTCGACTACAACAACTTCAACTGCGACACCATGCGGGGCACCGAGGCCGTCACGGCCGCGTATGCCATGGCCACGATCGAACAGGGCCCGTTGGAGATCATCCCCGGCGTGCGCTTCGAACATACTTCGATCCACAACACGTTCTGGACCACGCCGCAGGACGCCGACGGCAACGAGCTGCCGGGGTATTTCTCGAACAACCGCACCATCTACAACGAGCCGCTGGGCAGCCTGTTCGTGAACTACCGCCCGGGTGGCAACGTGGTGTTCCGCGGCGCGATCTGGCAGAGCTACACGCGCCCGGCGTTCGTGCAGCTTGGCGGCGGTTCGCAGATCAGCGTCTCGAATGGCGTCACCACGATCACCCAGGGTAACCCGAACCTCGACCCCATCAAGGCCACCAACGTGGACCTGGGCGCCGAGTTCACCACGGCCAGCGGCGGCTTCTTCTCGCTCACCGGCTATTACAAGAAGCTCAGCGATTACATCTACGACAGTGGCGGCGGGCAGGCCAACCCCAACACCTCGGGCGAAGGCACGGTGCTGACCAAGACGCCTACCAATGGTGGCGATGGCCGCGTCTATGGCCTTGAAGCCACGGTGCGGCAGAAATTCGAAAACCTGCCGGGCGCGTGGAACGGGCTTGGGTTCAGCGTCAACGCCACCCGCCAGAACTCCCGCGTGGACCTGGGCCGCGACGGCTTCGAGAACGAACGCCTGCAGCAGGCGCCGCGGGTCATGGCCAACGCCGAGCTGTTCTACGAGAAGTACGGCTTCTCGCTGAACCTCAGCTACCACTACACCGGCTCGTACATCTCCTCGTACGATTTCCTCAACCAGGGCGCGCCGTGGGATGACCTGTGGCTGCGGCCGATCCGCCGCGTCGACCTGCACGCCGGCTACCAGATGGCCAACGGCCTGCAGTTCGACCTGCAGATCAGCAACCTGACCAAGCAGTACCAGTACTGGTCGCACATCGGCCGCTACAGCCTGGTGAACTCCGACATCGTGGATGCCGGCCGTACCGCACTGGTCACCGTGAAGTACTCGTTCTAGGCATGCGCCGGCGCGATTTCATCGCCATCTCGCTGCTCGCGCCCCTGGCCATGGCCCGGGGCGCGTGGGCGGGCCCCGCCGTCGAGGCGGTGCCCGACGGGCGCCCGCATCGCTTCGGCTTCGGGCCGCGGCGGTTCGAACTCGATGGCAAGCCGTTCCGCATCCGCAGCGGCGAGATGCACCCGGCGCGTATCCCCCGCGAATACTGGCGGCACCGTATCCGCATGGCAAAGGCCATGGGGCTCAACACCATCGCCCTGTACGTGATGTGGAACCACCACGAGCGCGAGCCGGGGGTGTTCGACTGGCAAAGCGACAACCGCGACATGGCCGCCTTCATCCGGCTGTGCCAGGCCGAGGGCCTGTGGGTCTACCTGCGGCCCGGCCCCTATGTCTGCGCGGAGTGGACCAACGGGGGCCTGCCGGCCTACTTGTTGCGCGACCCCGATATCCGGCTGCGGACGAAGGATGATCCATCGTTCATGGCGGCGACGCTGCGTTATATCCGCCAGCTTGCAGGCTTCGTGAAGCCGCTGATGGTGGAGAACGGTGGCCCGGTCCTGATGATCCAGGTCGAGAACGAGTACTCGATGTTCGGCGACGACGTCGACTACCTGCGTGCGCTGGCCGAGATGTGGCGCGTGCATGGCATCCAGGGCCCGTTCGCGGTATCCGACGGCCTGAAGGACCTCAAGCGGCGCAAGGCCTACCTGCCGGGTGCGGCACTGGGCCTCGACGGCGCGGACGTGGGTGACCTCGAGGCTGGCCCCCGGTTCGCCGGGGAGTCGCCGGTGTGGGTGGGCGAGGGCTACCCCGGCTGGCTCACGCACTGGGGTGAAAGCGAGTTCGCGAGCCGGCACTACGTGGATACGCTGCGCTCGGTGATCCGCGCGGGCTACTCGTTCAATCTTTATGTGGTGCACGGCGGCACCAACTTCGGCCTCACCGCCGGCACCAACGCCGAAGACGACGGCTCGCAGTTCCAGCCGGCCATCACCAGCTACGACTACGCGGCACCGATCGACGAGCGCGGGCGTGCCTCCGGGGCGTACAAGGCGTTGCGTGACGCGATCACGCAGGAGGCCGCCGTGAAGGCGCCGGCGCCGCCCGACGACATGCCGGCTGGCCATTTCGCGCCCTTCACGCCCACGCCGAAGGCCTCGTTGTGGGATGCCCTTGGCGCGGCGCGGCGCCTGCCGCTGCCGGGCCCCAACGAGGTGCTGTTCGGCCAGGACCAGGGCTTGGTGGTGTATCGCAAGCGCGTGGACGCGACAGGCACGCTGCACCTTGGTGGCGCGCGTGACTACGCCGTGGTGTATGCCGACGGCCGTGAAGTCGGGCACGTCTCCCGGCTCGCGCATCCGGCGCTTTCGTCGTCGCCGGATGTGGCGATCCCCCACGCCGGCACGGTCGAGGTGCTGGTGGACACCTTCGGCCACATCAACTTCGGCCCGCGCCTGGGTGACCACAAGGGCCTTGTCGGGCCCGTGGCCTTCAACGGTGAACTGATGCGCGACGTGGAGGCGTTCCCGTTGCCGCTCGATGGGCCCTGGCTGGAGAGCGCCCCGGCCTTGCAGGGCACGCCGACGCGCGGTGGCGTGATCTTCGAAGGCACGCTCACCCTCGACCGGCCCGGCGATGTGTACCTGGACATGGGCGCGTGGAACAAGGGTTATCTTTGGGTCAACGGGAAGCTCCTGGGCCGCTACTGGCATATCGGCCCGCAGGAGCGCCTTTACTGCCCGGGCGTGTGGTTGAAGGCGGGGGCGAACACGGTTCGCGTCCTCGACCTGCACCGTACCGATGGCGCACCGATCACCTGCGCGGAGCGGATGCATGACGGGATGGCGTGAGGTGGATACCCAGGTTGCGGCGAAGCGGCTGCCGCCGCGGGCCATCGGCCTGTGGGGCGGCCTTTCGGCCAATGTGCTGAACATGATCGGCATCGGGCCATTCGTGACGATTCCGCTCGCGCTATCCGCCCTGGCCGGCCCCGCGGTGTTGCTGGGCTGGGTGGCCGGTGCGTTGCTGTGCCTGTGCGACGGCCTGGTGTGGGCGGAGCTGGGTTCGACCATCCCGGAATCCGGCGGCCCCTACCACTATCTTCGCGAGGCGTACGGCCGCGAGCGGGCAGGGCGCCTGTTCGGCTTCCTGTACCTGTGGCAGACGCTGTTGACCGCGCCCCTGTCGATCGGTTCGGCCGCCGTGGGCTTCGCGCAATACGCCGGCTACCTGTTCCCGGCCCTGGGCGATGGCGGCAGGGTGGTCGTCGCGGCGCTGCTGTGCCTCGCCAACACCGCCATCCTTTACCGCAAGGTGGGGGATATCCAGAAGCTGTCGCTGGTGGTGGTCGTGGCCGTCATCGCCGCCGGTGCGTGGATCGTGTTCACTGGCATCACGCACTTCGACATGGCCACGGCACGCCACTTCCTCGATGCGCCGTCGCCGTCGGGCAAGGGGTTCTGGCTGGGCCTGGGCGCCGTGTCGCTCATCGCCGTGTACGACTACGGCGGTTACAACAATGTCTGCATGCTGGGCGGTGAGGTGAAACAGCCGCGGCGCACGATCCCGATGGCCGTGCTTATCTCGATACCCGTGGTGGCCGTGCTCTACCTGGGCCTCAACATCAGCATCCTGGGTGTGTTGCCTTACGAGGCTGCCGCGAAATCCACCGCCGTGGTCGCGGACATGATGCAGGCGGTGCATGGCGCATGGGGTGGCACCGTCGCCGTGCTGCTCATCCTCGTCGCCAGCTGGGGTTCGGCGCTGGTGGTGCTGCTGGGGTATTCGCGCGTGCCTTATGCGGCCGCGGCCGATGGCCAGTTCTTCAAGCCGTTCGCGCGGCTTCACCCCCGCGATGGCTTTCCCACCGTGTCGCTGCTGTTCGTCGGGGTCACGTCGGCGCTGGCGTGCTTTCTCTCGCTGGAGAAGCTCATCAGCATGCTGATGGTGGTGCAGATCCTGTTCCAGTACATCGCGCAGTGCTTCGCCGTCGTGGCACTTCGCCGGCGCAAGGCGGATGCCGAGGTGTTCCGCATGCCGCTATACCCCCTGCCCATCGCGGTCAGTGTCGCGGGCTGGCTTTACCTCGTCGCCACCAGTGGCACTAGCACCATGCTCATCGCCCTCGCCGCCATCGCGGTGGGCAGCGTCCTTTTCCTTTGGCAAGCCCGGAGAACCCGTACGTGGCCGTTCCCAACATGAAGCCCTGGGACGTCGCCGTCGTCGGGGAGATCTTCGCCGACCACGTTTTCACCGGGTTCCCGCGCTGGCCCCGCCCGGGCGAAGAAGTGGTGGCCGAGGGCTACGTGCGCGAACTCGGCGGCGGCAGCGTCAACACTGCCTGCGGCCTGGCGCGGCTTGGCCGCCGCGTACGTCTCGTCGGGCTCATCGGCGATGCCGACTTCGACTGGTTCGAACACCGCCTCAGCGAATTCGGCGTCGGCGTGGGCGGCATCCGCCTCGAGGCCGACGGCACGGGCATCACCGTCAGCGTCTCGATGCGCGATGACCGCACGTTCTTCACCTATCCCGGCGCCAACCGTGGCCTGCCCGAGCTGCTGACCGTGCCCGCCGTCATCGCCGACCTGGCCGCCGCGCGGCATGTGCATTTCGCCATGCCGCTGTCGCGCGAACTGGCGGCCGCGATCCTGCCGGTGCTGCGCGCGGCGGGCTGCACCACATCGATCGACGTGGGCCACACGCCCTCGTGGCTGCAGGATTTCGACAACGTGGCCACCTGCCGCGAGGTGGACCTGTTCCTGCCGAATGCGGCGGAAGCGACGCTGGTGTGTGGTGATGCCTCCGCCGAGGCATACATCGCCTGGGCGGCGGGTCATGGGCTGGCCCGCACCGTGCTGAAGCGTGGTGCGCAGGGTGCGCTTTGCGTCGCGGATGGCACGCTGAACAGCGTACCACCGCCGCCTGTCGATGCCGTCGACACCACGGGCGCCGGCGATGCCTTCAACGCGGGCCTGATCGACGCGTGGCTCGACGGCGAACCCCTTGGCCTTGCGCTCGAACGCGCGTGTATTTGCGGCGCCCTGTGCAGCACGGCCCCCGGCGCCCTCGCGGCGCTACCCCATTCCCCCCAATTGAGGACCCTTCGTGAACGGACGTACCGATCGTAAGATCGCGCTGGTAGGCGGGGGCAGCGTACGCTCGCCCCTCGTGGTGTTCGGCGTCAACGACGCCGCGCAGGCGCTGGGCGCGTCGGAGATGGTGCTGTACGACCCCGACCCGGCGCGGCTGCAGGTGATGGTCGACCTTGGCCAGGCCATCGTCAGGCGCTTCGGCGGCGAGCTGCGCCTGCGCGGCGCCACCTCCATCGAGGACACGATCGAGGGCGCCGATTTCGTCCTCAACAGCATCCGCATCGGGGGCATCGCGGGCCGCGCGGCCGACGAGCGCGTGGCGATCGAGCACGGTTACCCCGGGCAGGAAACCACCGGCCCGGCGGGCGTGGCGATGGGCCTGCGTACCATCCCCATCGCCATCGAGCAGGCGCGCCTCGTGGAGAAGCTCGCCCCGGACGCCTGGCTGGTGAATTTCACCAACCCCGCGGGCCTCATCACGCAGGCGGTGAACGACCACAGCAAGGTCCGCATGGTGGGTATCTGCGATACACCTACCGAACTCTTCCACAATATCGCCCGCGCCCTCGGCGAGCCGTTCGGCGACGTGGAATGCGATTACGTGGGGTTGAACCACCTGGGCTGGGTGCGCAGCGTGCGGGTGCGCGGCGTGGAAGTGATCGACACGCTGCTCGACGATGATGCGCTGCTGCGCAGCCTCTACCTCGCGCCGCTGTTTGACACGGCGATGATCCGCACGCTGCGGCTTATCCCCACCGAGTACCTGTTCTTCTACTACGAGCGCCGCCGCGCGCTGGCCAACCAGCGCCGCCAGGGCGGCAGCCGCGGCGCGGAGATCTCGAAGCTCAACGACGAGCTGTTCGCCACGCTGCGCTCGCGGCTGGCGGCCGGGCAGGGCGACGAGGCGGTGGATATCTACGCGGCCTACCTCAACCAGCGCTCCGGCTCGTACATGAAGCTGGAGGCCGAGGGCGGCTCCGCGTTCGACCACGGCGTGAGCCTCGAAGGCGATCCGTTCCGCGTGGCCACGGGCTATCACCGCATCGCCATCGACGTGATGAGCGCGCTGACGGGCGCGAAGCCCGCGCCCATCGTGGTGAACACGCGTAATCGCGGCGCAGTGCCCGACCTGCCGGATGCCGATGTCGTCGAAACCTTGTGCGACATCTCGCTCGACCGTATCGAGCCGCGCAAGCTCGCGCCGCTACCCGATGCCGTGGCCGGCCTGGTCCGTTCGGTAAAAGCCTATGAACGCGCCGCCATCGCCTCGGTGCTGGAAGGCAGCCGCCTCGGCGAACGCAAGGCCATGCTGATCCACCCGGCCATCGGCGAGTGGGGCCCCACGGGCGAGCTGCTCGACGCGTTGCTGGGCCACGCGAACGAAGACGGCGAGTGCCTTTGCCACGGGCCGGTGCGTTGACCTGACGGCACGGTAGGAGCCCACGTGTGGGCGACATCTTTTCGCGACTACCTGCAAAGCGTGTGGCGTTATCGCGGAAGATGTCGCGCACGGGGTGCGCTCCTA
>NZ_JZRB01000072.1 GCF_000964085.1 Luteibacter yeojuensis | reverse complement strand
ACACCCACCACCCACCACCCGGCGCGGGGCATCAGGTGCCCGGCACCTCGCAGTGGACCCAACGCCCCGCGCACGCGCACCCTGCAGGCCGCCACCCGTGCGCGAGGCCCAGAGTCGTCCACGCACATAGGAGTATCTCGACCACCACCCCGCCTCCATGCCGCAAAGAGTTCTTGGGGCCACCCCCGAGGCGAGTTCCGCACAAGTGAGCGGCCGTAGGCCCGTAGGAGCGCACACCCGTGCGCGAATGGAAAACACGGCGGCGTAGCCGCAGCCTTGGACGCGAGGGTGGGCACCAAGGGCTCTTCGCCTCGAGGCCACACGCGCCCGGCGGCGAACGCCGCTCAAGACATGCATTCGCGACAGCGGATGAACCGATCAAAGAGCGTCGCTTGCAAGCAAGCTCCCACAGACAAGCAAGCTCCCACAGTAAAGCTGGCTATCAGAGGCACATTTGCCCGTTCCGACAGGTACACATCAAAAAGGGCCGCGATTGCTCGCGGCCCCCTGGGTTTGCCTTGCCGGAACCGGTCAGTCGGCCGGTGAGACGCTCACGCGGACGCGCAGGCGCTCGCCCGGGTCGTAGTTCAGGCGCGAGACGTAGACCTCGCCGCGGTAGCGGTACTCGACGTCGTACCCGGCAATGCGGCGCTGCTCGGTGACCGAGCTGACGTCGCGGCAGCGGGTTTCCGTGCCCTCGTAGACCCGGTCGCCGCTGCGCGAGACGTTGTTGCCGATGGCGCCGCCGGCCACCGCGCCGGCCACGGTCGCGGCCTTGCGGCCATCGCCCTTGCCCACGGTGTTGCCCAGGACACCACCCACGACGGCGCCCAGGATGGTGCCTGCCGCGCTGCCGCTGCCCTGCTGGCGGGTGACCACCTGCTGGTCGTAGCACTCCTGGCGCGGGGTCTCCACGCGCGCGACGCCATACACCGGATCGACGCGCAGGACGTCGGCCCAGCCGAAATGGGTGTTGTCGTCACCGCCCTGCGGCGGGGGCGGCCCGTAGCGGTCCTGGGCGTTGGCACCGGAAGCGAAAACCGCGAGGATCAGCGCGGGGATAAGCAGGCGAGACATGTAGGAAAACCTCCAGCCAGGCACGAAGCGCGCCTAGTGGGTGATATTTCAACAAGTTCACGCTGAATCCACGCTTAGGTCTTTGGTTAGGAAAACAACGGCTTCGTGTCAACCGAATCCCCCCTCGCGCGTGGGCGGCGGGGCCCGGGCCTTGCTACTATTTCAGGCCGGCCCAGGCCGCCGGCCCGCCCCGCATGGACACCCGATGACGATCTCGCTCTACAACACCCTGACGCGCCGCACGGAGGCGTTCGCCCCGCTCGATCCGAACCGGGTGACCATGTACGTCTGCGGGCCCACCGTCTACAACTACATCCACATCGGCAATGCCCGGCCACCGGTGGTCTTCGACGTGCTGGCCAGCCTCCTGCGGCGCCATTTCCCGCACCTGGTGTATGCGCGGAACATCACCGACGTCGACGACAAGATCAACACCGCCGCGGCCGCCGCCGGGGTGCCCATCACCGAGATCACCGGCCGTTACGCCCAGGCCTACCGCGACGACATCGCGAAGCTGGGCGTGGCCCCGCCCGACGTGGAGCCGCACGCCACGGCGCATATCGCCGAGATCATCACCATGATCCAGCGGCTGGTCGCCTCGGGCCACGCCTACCACGCCGAGGGCCACGTGCTCTTCCACGTGGCGTCCTACCCCGCCTACGGCGCCCTCTCCGGCCGCGACCCCGACGAACTCATCGCCGGTGCCCGCGTCGAGGTGGCCCCGTACAAGAAGGATGCCGGCGATTTCGTCCTGTGGAAGCCCTCCGACGAAACCCTGCCCGGCTGGGACAGCCCCTGGGGCCGCGGCCGCCCGGGCTGGCACATCGAGTGCTCGGCCATGAGCGAGGCCCACCTGGGCGACACCATCGACATCCACGCCGGTGGCGTCGACCTCACCTTCCCGCACCATGAGAACGAGATCGCCCAGAGCGTCTGCGCCCATGGTGGCAAGCCGTTCGCCCGGTTCTGGCTGCACAACGGCATGCTGACCTTCGAAGGCCGGAAGATGTCGAAGTCGCTGGGCAACGTGCTCCAGCTGCACGAGCTGCTGAAGAAGCACTCGGGCGAGGCCCTGCGCCTCATGCTGCTGCGCGGCCACTACCGCCAGCCGCTGGACTGGTCCGATGCTGCCCTCACCCAGTCGGTGCGCACCCTGGATGGCTGGTACGGCGCCCTGCGCGACCTGGCCGATGTCCCCACCCGCGAGCCGGTGGTGCCCGCCGCGGTGGAAGCCGCCCTGTGCGACGACCTGAACACCCCGCAGGCCCTGGCCGAGCTCTCGCAGCTCGCCGATGCCGCGCGCCGCGCCACGGGCGGCGACCGCATCGCGGCCAAGGCCGCGCTCATCGGCGGTGGCGCCCTGCTCGGCCTGCTCCAGCAGGATCCTGAGGCCTGGTTCCAGCAGGGCAACCCGGGCGACGCCATCGACGCCGCCATGGTCGAAGCCCTGCTCGAGGAACGCCGCGCGGCCCGCGCGGCGAAGGACTTCGCCCGTTCCGACGCCATCCGCGACGCGCTGAAGGCGCTGGGCGTGGCCATTGAAGACGGCGCGCAGGGCACGCGCTGGAGCGTCGTGAAGGCATGAACACCCCCGTCGAACCCCAGGAAGCCACCGCCGCCGAGGCCCAGGCCGCCATCGCCGAGGAATTCGGCTTTTTCGGCGACTGGACCGAGCGCTACCAGTACCTCATCGACCTGGGCCGGCAGCTGCCGGCTTTCCCGGACGAGGAGAAGAACGAGGAGCACCGCATCCACGGCTGCCAGTCGATGGTGTGGATGATCCCCTCGGGCAATGCCTCGCGCATGTATTTCCAGGCCACCAGCGATTCGGCCATCGTCTCCGGCCTCATCGCCCTGCTGCTGCGTGTGTATTCCGGCCGCTCCGCGCAGGAGATCGTGGATACCGAGCCCGCCTACATCCAGGAGATAGGCCTGGCGAAGCACCTCTCGCCCACCCGCTCGAACGGCCTGGTGGCCATGCTGGCGAAAGTGAAGGCCTACGCGGCGGCGTCGCTAGCCTGAACCAGCCGTAGGCCAGCCCATTGTAGGAGCGCACCCCGTGCGCGACAGCTTCTCGCGAAGGCGCCACAGGCCCTGCAGCGGCGGGGCGAAAGATGTCGCGCACAGGGTGCGCTCCTACGCGAGTGCTGCCCTTTTGCGCACAGCTGCGAAGGTTTGGTCCACCCGCAGCTCGCCGTTTTCCCACACCGTTTCCATCGCGTGCTCCCAGCCGTGGTCGAGCGCCATGTCGGCCGCGCTGGCCACGCCTTCGGGGATCGGCACGGTTTTCCAGGTGCCGTATTCGCGGTGGCGGATGAGGGTCAGGCGGCCGCGTTGGGAGAACTTGCCTGCGTCGGTCACCGGCGCCTTGAACACATCGACCCAGCGGCCGTCGATGCGTGCGGCGGAGCACTTCAGCGCGAACTTCTGCGTATCGCGGTCGACCTTTTGCAGCAGCGCGCCACCCATGCCAAAGGCGATGTTATCGGCGGAGTAACCGGCCCCCGTGAGGCGCTCGAGGATGGCGCGGATGCTCTGCGGGTTCACGCCATCGCCCTGGATGACGCGCACGTGGTTGAGGACCTTGTAGCCCTTGCCGTTCAACGTGCTGCCAAAGGCCTCGTCCAGCAGCGCGACGCACTGGTGCACCACTTCCACCGGGTCGCCGGAATCGGGGCGTACCACCAGCGTGCCACCCGAGGCGATGACCTCGTCGCGTAGCGTCTTGCCCAAATGCTCGCGGATGGCCGCGAAGATGTCGTAGCTATCGGACACCACCGCGACCAGCGAGCCCGGCTTCGCGAACTGGCGGAGCATGTTGCGGTAAGCCTCCACCTCGCGGTCGCGCCCCCAGCTGGTGATGGTGCTGTGCTCGGCGGCGGGGATGGAGTAACCCGCCATGGGCTCGCCGTAGAACGTGCGCGCCGCGAGCACACCCTGCACCGTGTCGGTGCCCATGAAGTTGACGAGGTGGGCCATGCCACCGATGGCCGCGGATTCGGCGCTGGACACCCCGCGCGCGCCGAAGTCGTGCAGCTTGAAGGGCAGCTGCCCCGCCGGGTCGTCGCTGGTCTTGTCGAGGAACGCGGCGATGCAACGCTTCACCTGCCAGCTCAGCGTGGCGACGGTGACCGGGTACCACAGCCGCAGCAGCAGGGTCTCGACGTAGCTGGGCACCCACGGCGCCTCGGGGTCGGTCGACTCGATGGTGACGAGGGCCTGGTGGGTCGGCACCACGCTGCCCTCGGGCACGGCGCGGATGCGCATCGGCAGGCGCCCCCCGTGCGTGTCGACGATGTGGCGCCAGCCGGCCTCGTTGAATGGCTCGCCGTGGGCGGCGAAGAAGTCGCGGGCCTCGTCCACGTCGGCGTGGCCCACCGGCTGCGCCAGCCAACCCTTGAGGATGGCCTGGAGGCCGAAGAACACCGTGCGGTCGTACAGGCCGCCGCGCGACTCCACGTAGAAGAACGTGGCGTCCGTGCCCGGCGGGTACTGCAGCCAGTGGCTGGCCTTGTAGCTGTCGGTGTTGAGGATGAGGTTGGTGGGTAGGGGCATGGTGGTGGGCGGGTGGTGGGTGGTGGGTGGTGGGTGGTGGG
>NZ_JZRB01000071.1 GCF_000964085.1 Luteibacter yeojuensis | reverse complement strand
CACCGAAGCCGCCACCACCAAACCCGCCGCCCCCGCCAAAGCCGCCCCAGCCACCCCACCCGCCGCCACCGATGGAACGCCCGGCGCCGAGGGGGATGGCCATGAGCAGCGCGCCGGCCACCAGGCCGATGGCGCCGAAGAACAGCGAGTGCAGGAACAGGTAGCCAAGGCCGCCCGTGACCAGGCCACCGATGGGCATGCGCACGCCCAGCGGGGCGCGGCCAAGGATGCTGCGGAAGAACAACATGCCGAACAGGATGGGGATGAGGAAGTGCCCGCCCCCGCCACCGCGGCGCTCGCGGCCCTCGTCGGCATTGACCGGCGGCGGCAGTGCCTCGCCGTTGACGATCTGGGTGATGGCGTTCAGCGCCTCGGTGATGCCACCGTAGTAATCATCGGTGCGCAGCTTGGGCGCCATGTACTCGCGGATGATGCGCGAGGCAATGGCGTCGGGCAGCGCGCCCTCGAGGCCATAGCCCACCTCGATGCGCACGCGGCGGTCGTTCTTCGCCAGCAGCACCAGCACGCCATCGTCGGTGCCCTTGCGGCCGATCTTGTTGGCTTCGGCCACGTTGATCGAGTAGCTCTCGAGATCGTCCGGCTGGGTGGTGGGCACCATGAGCACCACCACCTGCGCGCCTTTCTGCTTCTCGAGGGCCAGCAGCCGCGCATCGAGCTGGTTGACCTGGTCGGCGCTGAGCGTGCCCGTCAGGTCGGTGACATGCCGGGTGAGCTTCGGGACGCTGGCCGCGTCATCCGCCAGCGCCGCCAGCGGCGGCACCAGCAGGGCGAACGCGAGCAGCAGCCGCGCCGCGAACCGGCGCATCAGTGGGCGGCCGAGGCAGCCGGCGCCGGGGCGCTGTTGAAGTCGACGGTGGGCGCCGTGGAGATGGCCTTCTCGTTCTCGACGCTGAAGTTCGGCTTCACCTGGTACCCCATGACCTTGGCCGTGAGGTTGTTGGGGAACGACCGGATGAGCGTGTTGTACGACTGCACGGCATCGACATAGCGCTTGCGGGCCACGGTGATGCGGTTCTCGGTACCCTCGAGCTGGGCCTGCAGGTCGCGGAACGAGCCGTCGGCCTTGAGTTGGGGGTAGTTCTCGCTGACCACCATGAGGCGCGACAGTGCGCCCGTGAGCTGGCCCTGGGCGGCCTGGAAATTGGCCAGGGCCTGCGGGTCGTTGGCGGTCTCGGGCGTGATCTGCACCTGGCCCACCTTGGCACGGGCGTTGGTGACCTCGGTGAGCACGCGTTCCTCGTGCTGCGCGTAGCCCTTCACGGTGTTGACGAGGTTGGGTACCAGGTCGGCGCGGCGCTGGTACTGGTTGAGCACCTCGGACCAGGCGGCCTTGACGGCCTCGTCCTCGCGCTGGATGGCGTTGTAACCGCAGCCGGACAGGACGCCGGCGAGCACGACGAGGGCGAAGGTACGGAGCAGTGTCTTCATGGCGGCGGTTTCCGTGGGGTATCCGCCGCAAAGGTAGCGCAAACAGCCGCCGCCGGGGGCTCAGAAATATCGTGGGATAAGGATGAGAGCCCAGCTGGCTACGACCATCACCATCATGAGGAAGACGGCGGCGGAGCCCATGTCCTTGGCCCGGCCGGCCAGCTCGTGGAACTCCGGGCTGACCTTGTCGACCACGGCCTCGATGGCCGAATTGAGCAGTTCGGTGGCCAGCACCAGCATGGGGAAGGTGATGAGGATGATCTTCTCGACGGCGCCGGCGCCCAGCCACAGGCCAAGCGGGATGACCACGATGGCATTGAACACCTCGAGGCGGAACGAGGCTTCGTACTGGTAGCAGGCCTTCAGGCCCTTCATGGACCACTGGAAGGCGGCGTAGATCTGCCGCGGGCCGCGGCTGACGTTCGATGCCATGGGGTTCAGCCCGCCTGGACGGGCAAAGGATGGTTGCGCTGCGTCATGGACGGCGGCCGGCGGGTAGGTCAAGGCCCGCTATGATGCCACAGGCGGGCCGGCCGCAAGCTTTTGGGGAACTTAGCGGCCCCTTGCGGTGTTTCGCCGCGCCCCTCTGGCGCTGCAACACAACCGGGCGGACCATTTGTATTACGCTTGAACGGTTGTGGCCCCGTTCAGGCTCACGACGATGGGAGCGGCCTTCGTGGCCGCTCGCTGTTTCAATGCGTCCGGAAATTACATGGCAATCCAGAACCCGCCCGTTTCACAGACCAAGTCGTTCAGCACGGTCTTCCTCATCGAGATGTGGGAGCGCTTCGGCTTCTACGGCATGCAGGTGCTGATGGTCACCTACATGGTGAAGAAGCTTGGCTTCGCCGAAGCCGATTCCAACCTGGTCTGGGGCGCCGCCGCGGCCCTCATCTACGCCACCCCCGCCATCGGCGGCTGGATCGGCGACAAGTTCCTCGGCACGCGCCGCACCATGCTCACCGGCGCCGTGGTGCTGATGATCGGTTACGCGATGCTCTGGGTGCCCACGAACAACGCGATCTTCCTGTACCTCGCCCTGGGCGTCATCGTCCTCGGCAACGGCCTGTTCAAGCCGAACGCCGGCAACCTCGTGCGCAAGATCTACGAGGGCGACGAAGTAAAGATCGATAGCGCCTTCACCATCTACTACATGGCGGTGAACGTCGGCTCGACCATCTCGATGCTGCTCACCCCGTGGATCCGCGACTACGTGGGCGAGCACTACGGCGACGCCCTTGGCTGGCATACCGCGTTCGGCGTCTGCTCCATCGGCCTCATCCTCGGCCTCATCAATTACTTCTTCATGCGCCACACGCTGGCGCACATCGGCTCCACGCCGGATGAAACCCGGCCGCCGGTGAAGAACGTCCTGGGCGTGCTGGTGGGTGGCCTGGCCATCATCGGCGTATCGGCGCTCATCCTGCAGAACCAGACCGTGGCGCAGTGGTGCGTCTACATCGCGGGCGTGGTCATCCTTGGCATTTTCGCGTACCTCATCCGCTCGGTGGAGCCCGGCGAGCGCGCCGGCCTCGTCGCCGCGCTGGTGCTGACGGTGCAGACCATCGCCTTCTTCATCTTCTACCAGCAGATGTCGACCTCGCTGAACCTGTTCGCGCAGCGTAATGTCGACCTCTCGTTCGATTTGTTCGGCATCCACCTGCTCACCTGGATCCCGGAGCAGTTCCAGTCGCTCAACGCGATCTGGATCGTGATCCTGTCGCCGATCCTCGTGTGGCTCTACAACACGCTTGGCAGGCACGGCAAGGATTTCTCCGTCGCGGCGAAGTTCGCGCTGGGTTTCGTCGCCGTGGCCGCGGGCTTCTTCATGTATGGCCTGGGCGCGCACAGCGCCGTCGACGGCAAGATCTCGTCCTGGTACATGGTGTGGGGCTACGGCGCCTACTCGCTGGGCGAGATCCTGGTCAGCGGCCTTGGCCTGGCCATGATCGCCCGCTACGTGCCGGCGCGCATGGGTGGCTTCATGATGGGCGCCTACTACGTGGCCGTTGGCGTGGCCCAGTACATGGGCAGCGTGGTGGCCAACTACGCCGCCATCCCCGACAACATCACCGATCCGCTGCAGTCGCTCCCGGTCTACACCAGCCTGTTCAACAAGCTGGGGTTCGTCGGCGTGGGTTGCACGGTCGTCGCGGTGCTCATGCTCCCGCTGATGCGCAAGCTTTCGCTCGACCACGCGTTGGCGGACGTGCAGCCGGTGCCGCCCGTGCACAACGAAGACTACTGACCCCGGCGGGGGCCGCCCGGCGCGGGCGGCCCCTCGCTTGACGAGACCATGAGCGACCACCTCCACAGCCCGTCCACCCGCTCCGGTCCATTCGTCCTGGCACGCACGCTGGCATGGCTGCGCCTGTGCGCCATCGCCGGCCAGAGCGTCGCCATCCTGTCCTGCGTCACGGTGCTGAAGCTCGACGTGCCCTTGCTGCCGTTGATGATCGGCGTGTGCGTGCTGGCCGTGTTCGCTGCGGGCGCGTCGTTCCGCCTTGGCATGCCGTGGAAGATCAGCGAGGGCGAGGCCATCGTCCACATCGCGTTCGATACGCTGGTGCTGGGCTACCTGCTGTATTTCACCGGCGGCGCCGCCAACCCCTTCGTCAGCCTGCTGCTCGTACCCATCGCGCTATCGGCGGCGGCGCTCTCCATCGTGGGCGTGGCGCTGGTGGCCATCCTCACCGGCGTGGCCTACGTGCTGCTGGTGCCTTACCACCTGCCCCTGCCCACGCTCGGCGACAAGGGCCTCGATTTCGACCTGTACGTGGCGGGCATGGGCGTGAACTTCGTCATCATGGCGATCCTGCTGGGCGTGTTCATCAGCAACCTGGCCAAGGCCATCCGCACGCAGCAGGGCGAGGTGCAACGCGTGCGCGAACGCGCCCTGCGCGATGAGGGCATCCTCGCCATCGCCACGCAAGCCGCGGGCGCCGCGCACGAGCTCAACACCCCGCTTTCCACCATGCGCACGCTGCTGCCTGAGATCCGCCGCGAACACGCGGGCGACAACGCGCTGGGCGATGACCTCGACCTGCTCGATGGCCAGGTGGAGCGTTGCCGCACCATCCTTCGCGAGATGGTGGCCTTCGGCAAGGCGCAGCTTTCCCAGGCACCGGAACAGGTGACCGTCGCCCAGTTCGTGCATGTGTGCATGGAGCGCTTCCAGCTGCTCCGCCCCGAGGCCGACGTGGCGCTCAGCGTGGAGCCCGGCACCGAACGCCTTGCCCTGCGCTCGCCGGCGGGCCTGCGCCATGCCGTCATCAACCTCCTCAACAATGCGGTCGACGCCTCATCGCTCAACGGCAGCGCCTACGTCGGCTTCGATGTGCGCGCCGACGGGCCCTGGCTCGTGCTCACCGTGACCGACGAGGGCCCGGGGTTCGACGAAGTGGACGACCTCGGCACCCTGGGCCTCTCCGACAAGGCCACGGGGCTGGGTATCGGCCTGGCCCTGGCCGAGGCCACCGCGGAACGCCTCGACGGCGAACTCGCCGCCAGCAACACCGGGCATGGCGCGCAGATGCGCCTACGCCTGCCCCTTTCGGTCATTGGAGACCACGCATGAACGATCTTGTCCCGCCCAGCGGCCGCCCCCTGCTCATCGTCGACGACGACGCGACGTTCGCCCGCGTGCTGGGCCGCGCGCTCAGCTCGCGTGGCTTCGAGGTGATCATCACCGACAACGTCGACGACGCGCGCGCCCTCACCCGCCGCCACCAGCCGCGGTACTGCGTGCTCGACCTGAAGCTCGGCGACGAGAATGGCCTGCGGCTGATCCCCGAGCTGCAATCGCTGGTGCCTGATATCCGCGTGCTGCTGCTCACCGGGTACGCCTCCATCGCCACGGCGGTCGAGGCGATCAAGCGCGGTGCGCACGATTACCTCGCCAAGCCGGTCGACGCCGACGCGGTGGTGCGCGCACTGCTCGACGGCGACGCCGGCCCGGCCGATGGCGATGATTTCGCCGACGCGCCGGATGCCCCGCTGCCGCTGCGCCGGCTGGAGTGGGAACACATCCAGCGCGTGCTCACGGAATGCGAGGGGAATATCTCGGAGACCGCGCGGCGGCTGGGGATGCATCGGCGCACGTTGCAGCGGAAGCTCAGCAAGCACCCGGTGCGCGAGCGGCCGGACGAGGGGTGACCATGACGACCGTGGCTCGTGCCATCGCGCGCAAGCGCGCTCCCACAGGGGCGGAACAACAGCCGCTGGGCCCCGTGGGAGCTGTGAGAGCTGTGGGAGCTGTGGGAGCGCGCTTGCGCGCGATGCTCTTCCTGACCACCCTGGCCACCCCCCTGGCCCACGCCCACGACATGGCCGCCATGGGCCACGAGGCCCCGCTCGGCTTCGACGCCGCGCTCGATGGCGCGGGCCACCTGTGGGTCGTCGATACGGTGGGCGAGCACGTGCGCGTGCGCCGCTCCGACGACATGGGCCGCGACTTCGCGCTTTCCACCATCGTGAACCCCACGGGCGAGCCCATCTACGCCGAGGGCGAGAACCGCCCGAAGATCGCGCTGGGCCCGAAGGGCGAGCTGTACGTGACGTGGTCGCAGCCGCGCAAGGCACCGTGGACGGGCTTCGTGCGTTTCTCGCGCTCGCTCGATGGCGGCGCGCATTTCGACGCGCCGAAGACCGTGCACAAGGACACCGCCGAGATCACCCATCGCTTCGACTCACTCGCGGTGGATGGCAAGGGCAACCTCGTCGTCGCCTGGATCGACAAGCGCGACCTCGAGGCGGCCACGAAAGCGCACACGCCGTACCTTGGCGCGGCCACCTACTACAGCTGGTCGACCGACCGCGGCGCCACGTTCGCGCCCGAGAGGAAGATCACCGACCAAAGCTGCGAGTGCTGCCGCATCGCGCTGGCGCGCACGCCGCAGGGTGGCATCGAGGCCTTCTTCCGCGCCATCTACGGCGACAATATCCGCGACCACGCCTACGCCAGCCTGCCGGTGGGTGGTTCGCCCACCGTCGAGCGCGCCACGTTCACACAGTGGCACATCGAAGGGTGCCCGCACCATGGGCCATCGCTGGCCATCGCCGCGGACGGTACCCAGCACGCGGTGTGGTTCAGCGCCGAAGGCGGCAAGCCGCATATCAGCTACGGCCAGCTGGTGCCGGGCAAGCCGCCCGTGCACGGTGTCGACGTGGCTGGCAACGGCGCCTCGCACGCGGACCTCGCCGTCGACGGCCGCCATGTATGGGTCGCCTGGCACCAGATGACGGCCGATGGCCTGCAGCTGATGCTGCGCGAGTCGACCGACGGCGGCGCCACCTTCGGCGAGCCACGCGCCATCGCGCATACCGACGGGCCATCGGGCTGGCCGAAGCTTGTGCTGCACGACCACCGTGCCTTCGTGGCATGGAACCCCGGCGGCCAGTTCCGCCTGGTGCCGACGGAGGCCTTGCAGTGAACCGGTGGCTGGCCCTCGCCCTGGTCGCCGCCGTATCGCCCACCTTCGCGGCTTCGCCGACGCCCTTGTCGTCCGCCGACGTGAAGGCACTGGTCGCCGCGCCGGCCACGGGCAGCAAGGTGCTGGCCCTGTGGTCGCTCGACTGCGCGTACTGCGAGGAAAACCTCGCCGCATTGCGTCGTTACCAGCGCCAGCACGCTGATGGCATCGAGCTTGTCTACGTCGCCACCGACCCGATGGCGCAGGCTCCCGCACTGGAAGCGCGCCTGGCCAGGGCGAAACTCGGCGACGTGCCGTCGCGCGCATACACCGATGCCACCCCCGATCGCCTCAACTTCCTCATCGACCCGACGTGGGGCGGCGAGACGCCACGCACCGTGGTGATCCACGCCGATGGGTCGCGCAAGACATATAGCGGTGCGCTTACGGCGGAGCGCATCGAGGCGCTCATCCACCTGTAGGAGCGCGCTTGCGCGCGACATCCTTTCGCCCAAACGCACCAGGGCCTGCTGCGCTATCGCGAAAGATGTCGCCGGCTAGCCGGCTCCTACGCAAAGCGCTCAGGCTTCGACGGGCTGCGGGTTCGGGAAGCGCACGCTGGCGACGCGGGACGCGCCGGGGAGCGCGCGCAGTTCGAGCGGCCATTGGAACCGATCGGAAAGACGCCGGGCGATGGCAAGGTCGAACCCGTGGCGGTCCACCGACGCATGCCTGCGGCTGCCCGGGTCGGGCGCGTCCACCGCCGGGTTGATGACGCTGACGCTGCCGGGCATCACGGTGACCACGATGGTGCCCTGGTCGGTCTGTTGCAGGGCGTGGCGGATCAGCTGCCCGCATAGCACGGCGAAAACGCGCGGCGACGCATGCAGCGCGAAGGCCGACGGCTCATCCAGGATGAGTTCGACCGGCCGCCCGGCGATCAGCTCGCGGGCGTAATCCACTTCCTGCCGCAGCACCTTGTTGACGATGAAATCCTCTTCGGCCAGCCCCTGGTCGGATTCGCGCGAGAGGATGAGGAACGCCTCGACCAGCGATTCGAGCTCGCGGGTGGAACGGCGTATGCGCTCCAGCGAGCGGTGGCCGAATTCGGAGAGGTCGGCTTCATCGGCCAGCATGTCGGAGGACATCTTGATGACGGTGAGCGGGCTGCGCAGCTCGTGGCTGGCGTCGCGGGTGAAGTTGCGCTCGCGCTCGCCGAAGCCCTCGACGCGCGACGCGAGGCCGTGCAGGCCACGCACCAGCGCCACGACGTCGTTGTCGCCGCCCTTGCCCCGCTCCACTTCCAGGCCTTCCATGTCGGGGTGGTCGGGGTCCCAGCCGCTGAGCAGCCTGGCCAGCGCGGCGATGGGCAGCCACGCGCGCGACACCGCCAGCCAGGACAGGCCGCCGGAACACAACATGATCGCCAGCACCGCGCCGATGGGCGCGACGTTATAGGCGGCCATCACCGAAGCGATGACCACCACCAGCGTCTGGAGGCCGAAGACCATGGCGATGCGGGCGCGGAATGATCCGCGCCAGCGCTGCCGTGTCCCCTGCGATGACCTGCCTTCCATCGGTTACTTCCGGCCCCGCACCTTTTTCATGCCGTCTGGGAGGCGGCAACCTCGGAGTCGAGGTCGGCCAGGCGGTAGCCCGCCGAGTGGATGGTGTGGAGCAGCGGCCGGTCGAACGGCTTGTCGATGACGCGGCGCAGGTTGTAAAGATGCGAGCGGAGCGTATCCGAATCGGGAAGCGTATCGCCCCAGATCTCGCGTTCGATGTCGCGGCGGCTGACCACGCGCGGCGATTCGCGCATGAGGATGGCGAGCAGCTTCAGGCCAATGGGCGAAACGGTGAGCTCCTGCCCACCGCGGGTGAGGCGCAGGGTAGCCGTGTCGAGGGTCATGTCGCCCACGGTCAGCACCTCGGAAGACACCTGGCGGCGGTCGCGGCGGATGAGGGCGCGCAGGCGGGCTTCGAGTTCGCGCACTTCGAACGGCTTGACGAGGTAGTCGTCGGCGCCGGCCTCGAGGCCGACCAGCTTGTCCTCGAGGGTGTCGCGCGCCGTGAGCATGAGCACCGGCGTGGACTTCTTGCCGTCCTTGCGCAGCTTGCGGCACACGTCGAGGCCATCCATGCCCGGCAGCATGAGGTCGAGCACGATCACGTCGTAACTATTTGACACGGCAAGGTGCAGGCCGCTGACGCCATCGGCTGCGTAGTCGACGGAGTAGCCCCGGCGCTCAAGGAATTCGCCCACCATCTCGGCAATCTGACGGTTGTCCTCGACGAGGAGGATCAGGCCTGCTTGTTCGTCGCGGTTGCTCATCGCTCCACTCTCCTTCTCGTGATTCACAAATGTGAAGAGTTAACGGCCGGACCGGTGAGAACAGCGTGAAGACCGAAAACAGGTATTCATTCTGGGTAGGCGAACGTGCACGTTTCGTCGTTTACATCAACAAAGGCGAAAGCGCTTTCCACACATTGTCGGCCACGCGAGGCTCGCCCGCGGCCTTGGGATGCAGGCCGTCATCCTGCATCAGCGCGGGGTCGAGGGCCACGCCATCGAGCAGGAACGGCACCAGCGCCACGCCATGCTTCGCCGCGGCGTCGGCATACACCTTGCGCAGGCCATCCCGGTATTGGGGCCCGTAGTTCACCGGCAACTCGATGCCCAGCAACAGCACCCGGGCCCCGGCGCCCTTCGCGGCCGTGACCATCGCGTCGAGGTTCTCGGCCAGCTTGCCCAGCGGCAGCCCCTGAAGGCCATCGTTCGCGCCCAGTTCGATCACCACCACGCCCGGTTTTTCCTTGCCCAACAAGGCCGGCAGGCGGTTCCGGCCGCTCAGCGAGGTTTCGCCACTGATGCTGGCATTGACCATCGTCCATGGCGTCGCCATCTTCGAAGTGCGCGCGTCCAGCAGACGCACCCAGCCGGCCTCCACCGGGATGTTGTGCGCCGCCGACAATGAGTCCCCGAGCACCAGCACCTTGCGCGGCGCACCCGCCGCGTGGGCGGTGGCGCAGCAAACCATGAGCAGCAACAGGACCAGGCAACGACGCATGAGCGATTCTTCCCGTGTTCTTCTTGAAGTGGCCGATGTTAGCAAGTCGGTTTTCGGGCCGGAGGGCCAGCTGGATATCCTGTCGGGCGTGAACCTGGCGGTGGCCGCGGGCGAAAGTTTCGCCATCGTCGGTGCGTCCGGCTCGGGCAAGACCACCCTGCTGGGGCTGCTTGCCGGTCTGGACGTGCCCACGACGGGCTCCATCCGCATCGATGGCCAGCCACTGGAGGGCATGGATGAAGAGGCCCGTGCCGCCGTCCGCCGCCGCCTGGTCGGCTTCGTGTTCCAGTCGTTCCACCTGCTCCCCGCGCTGACCGCCGAGGAGAACGTCATGCTGCCGCTGGAGCTGGAGGGCGACGACAACGCCCGCGACAAGTCGCATGCCGCCCTCGAGGCCGTCGGCCTGGCCGCGCGCCGCCGCCATTACCCCGCCCAGCTTTCCGGTGGCGAACAGCAGCGCGTGGCCCTGGCGCGCGCCTTCGTCCACCGCCCGCGGATCCTCTTCGCCGACGAGCCCACCGGCAACCTCGACCAGCACACGGGCGAGCACGTGGGCGACCTGCTGTTCGAGATGAACCGGCAGCACCACACCACGCTCATCCTGGTCACGCACGATCCGCGCCTGGCCGCGCGCTGCGCCCGCCAGGCCGAGCTGCGCGAGGGCCGGCTCGGGGTGCCCGCGTGAACGTCGCGCGGCTGGCCCTGCGCACGCTGCGCCGCGAATGGCACCTGGTCGAACTACGCACGCTGGCGGCCTCGCTGGTGCTTGCCGTGGTGGCGCTCGGTGTCGTCGCCACGCTGTCGACGCGGATTGAACGCGGCATCCTGGCCAGCGCCGCGGAGCTGATCGGTGGCGACGTGGGCGTCTCGGCGCCCGCGCCGTTGCCCGATGCCATGGTGGCCTCGGCCCGCGCCGACGGCCTCGCCCAGACCCGGGGCGCGCAGTTTCGCAGCGTGGCGTTCGTGGGCGAACGCAGCCAGCTCCTGGATGTGCTGGCCACGGACAACGCGTACCCCCTGCGCGGCACGCTCGAGGTGGCGGGCGCCGACGGGCGCGGCCGTGTGGCCCACGGGCCGCCCCGCGGCCAGGTGTTCCTGGACCACCGCGCCATGGTCGGCCTGGGGATCCGCCCCGGCCAGCGCGTACAGATCGGTGGGCAGGATCTTGTCGCCGCCGCCGAGCTCGTGCGCCAGCCCGATGGCGGCGAACTGTTCGCCCTCGCGCCACGTGCCCTCATGAACCTCGACGACGCCAACGCCGCCGGCCTGCTCGGCGTCGGCAGCCGCGCACGGCACCGCCTGCTGGTGTCGGGCCCCCCGTCGGCGGTGGCCACCTGGCGCAGCCGCATCGAAGACAACCCGCTGCCCGCAGGCGCTGACCTCATCACGCCGGAGAAGATGCAGGAACGCATGCGCAACGCGTTCGACCGTGCCAGCGCGTTCCTGCGCCTCACGGCCCTCCTCTCGGCGCTGCTCTCCGGCGTGGCGATCGCCCTGGCGTCCGCGCGCTATGCGCGGCGCAAGGCAGGCGAAGTGGCCTTGCTGCGCGCGCTGGGCACGCCGCGCCGCAAGATCGCCTCGCTGCTCGTCATGACGCTCGCCGCACTGGCGCTGCCCGCGGCGCTGCTTGGCGTGGTGATCGCGCTCGGCCTGACCGAGGGCGCGTGGTACTTCGCGCGCCAGCTGTTCGACAATATCCCCACCACCCTCCCCTTCGCGCCGGCGTTCGCCGCGGCGGCCATGGGCCTGGCCGTGCTCGCCGGCTTCGCGCTGCCACCGCTGGTACGCCTGGCCGAAGTGCCGCCCGTCGCGGTATTCCGCGAATCGATGCAGCGCCGCCTGCGCCGCTTCGACGCGCTGTACCTCGTGCCCATCGCCACCGCCATCGGGCTGCTGTGGTTGCAGAGCGACTCGGCCAAGCTGGCGGGGATCCTCGCGGCCAGCCTGGGTGGTGTCGCGGCGGTGGCCGCGCTGCTCGCCGCCCTGCTTCTTGTGGTCGCGCGCCGCGTCGCGCCGGGTGCGCACCCGGCCCTGCGGCTGGGCCTCGCCGCGCTGGCGCGGCGCCGCGGGTTATCGCTGGTGCAGGCCACCGCGTTGTCGCTCGGCCTGTGCGCGCTGTTGCTGCTCGCCGTCATCGCCCCGTCGCTGCTCGAGGGCTGGCGCCGCGAGCTGCCTGCCGACACGCCGAACTGGTTCGCGCTGAACCTGCAGGAAGACCAGCGCGATGCGTTCGCGCAGCAGCTGCAGCGCATCGGTGCGTCGAAGACCAACATGATGCCGCTGGCCGTGGGCAAGCTTGCCGCCGTGAACGGAACGCCCGTCGACAAGTTGCCCTTCCTCGAAGGCGACGACGCGCGCAACGCCGCGGACCAGCAGCTGCGCCTGTCGTGGGCCGCCGACCTGCCGCCCGCCAACGAGATCGTCGAGGGCCAGTGGGCCGGTGCCTCGCCGCGGCAGGCCGAGGTATCCGTCGACACCTCGTGGCGCGATCGCTTCCACCTGAAGTTGGGTGACACATTGCGCTTCGAGGTGGGCGAAGGGGCGCTCGACGCGAAGGTCACCAGCGTGCGCAAGGTGGACTGGACCTCGTTCCGCGTGAACTTCTTCCTGATGGTGGATCCGGCGCACGCCGGCGATATCCCGCACACCTGGCTCACCAGCTTCTACCTGCCGCGCGGCCACGGCGACCAGCTGTCGAAGCTGTCGCGCGACTACGGCAACCTCAGCCTCATCGACGTGGATGCCCTGCTCGATCGCGTCCGCGAGATCGTCGACCGCGTGGGCGGGGCCGTGCGCTGGGTGCTCGGTTTCAGCCTGCTCGCCGGCGCGCTGGTGCTTACCGCCGCGCTCGCGGCCAGCGCGCAGGAGCGCCGCAAGGAGGCCGCGCTGCTGCGCACGCTCGGTGCCACGCGAACGCAACTGCGCGCCGCGGCGGCATGCGAGTTCGCCCTGCTCGGCCTCGTCGCGGGCCTTACCGCCGCGCTGGGCGCGGCGGGCGCGGGCTTCTGGCTGGGCAAGGCCGTGTTCCGGCTCGAGGCGTTCGTCCCGCCGTTGTGGCCGCTGGTGGGCGCCGCGGCGCTCGCCGGTTTCGTGGTGATGCTGATCGGCCTGTTTGGCACGCGGCGCGTGCTGCGTACCTCGCCGATGGCGCTGCTGCGCGAGGGTTAGTCGGCGATGTGCATCTCGAGGGCCATGACGATGGCTTCCTCGCGGCCGCCCTTCGCCGGGTAGTAGGCGGGGCGGCGGCCGATCTCGATGAAGCCCATCGACGCGTACAGCGCATGCGCCACCGGGTTCGACGGGCGCACTTCAAGGAAGATGCGCTCCGCGCCGTACCAGCGCGCCAGGTCGACGAGGCGGCGCATCATGCGCCGGCCGTAGCCAAGGCCGCGGTGGTCGTTGCCGATGCACACGTTGAGCACGTGCGCCTCGCCCGCTGCCACCGACAGGATGCCGTAGCCGGCGATGGCGCCCTCGTGCACGATGACCCAGCAGTTGTGCCCCGCCTGCAGGCAATCACGGAAGATGCCGGCACTCCAGGGGAAATCGTACGACGCGTGCTCGATGGCCACGACGGCGTCGAGGTCCTCGCGCCGCATGGCGCGCACTTCGGTGGACGGGCGGGCCACGGCCACCATGGGTCAGCCCCGGCCCAGCGACCGGCCCAGGGCGCGCAGGCCGCTCCACAACCGGCGCTTGGCGGCGGGGTCGGCGAGCAAGGCGGCCGGTGCATCGACGAGGACGATCTGTGCGGCGGCCATGACGGCGGCCGGCAGTTCGTGGCCCAGCGCGCGCGCCTGCGCCTCGCCGAACACGAGGTAATGGGCGGCGACGGGCACGTGGCCAAGGCCGCGCTCGCCGGCCTCGAGCCGTGCGGCGCGCCCCATCACGGGGCCGAACGCACGCAGCGCGCGGCCAACCAGCTCGTGTTCGCGTGCGGAGGCACCCGCGGGCAGCACCACGACGCAAGGCACGCGGTCGCCCGGCGGTGCGTCGTTGACCGCCGCGCCAGCGCCCTCGACGCCCCCGGCGCTACCGCCGCGCAGGCGCCACGGGGTAACCCCCATGACCCTGAGCAGCCGTTCGCGATGCGCGGGCGAGGCGGCGCGCGGCATGGTCATTCCACCGGGCGTGCGTGGCGGCGCACGCGGCGGCGGTGCGTGGCGCGGCCCCACAGGGTCATGACCGGGCCCGAGACAACATAGACGAGGGTGCCGATGAACAGGACGCGCGGTGGGTCGATGACGAGCAGCACCACGACGAGCACGGCGGCGATGAGCCAGATGAACGGCACGCGATCGCTCTTGGGCCATGCCTTGAAGCTGTAGTAGCGCACGTTGCTGACCATGAGCAGGCCGGCGATGACCGCCAGGGGCATGGCGAAGAACGCCACCGACGGGCCGTCGATGTCGAAGCGCGTCATCGTCCACACGAACGACATGCACAGCACCGCGGCGGCCGGGCTGGCCAGGCCCTGGAAATAGCGCTTATCGGCCACGCCCACCTGGGTGTTGAAGCGGGCAAGGCGCAGCGCGGCGCAGACGGCGTAGATGAAGGCGGCGGCCCAACCGATCTTGCCCCATACGCGGCCGTAATCGGCCAGCGAGGACAGCGACCACGTGTACATGACGAGCGCGGGCGCCAGGCCGAAGCTGACGAGGTCGGAGAGCGAATCGTATTGAACGCCGAATTCGCTCTGCGTGTTGGTGAGGCGCGCGACGCGGCCGTCCATGCCGTCGAGGATGCCGGCCACGAACACCGCCAGCGCGGCGGTGCCGAAATTGCCATGGATGGCGGACACGATGGCGTAGAAACCGGCGAACATGGCGCCAGTGGTGAACAGGTTCGGCAGGAGGTAGATACCGCGATGGCGGGGCCCCCGGGCTTGGATCGGATCGCTCATCGGTTCATTCATCACTTGGGCCCCCAGTCTAGCCCAGCCGCCGCGACGAGTCAGTGCGGGCACGACGGGCACGAAGCGCGACGTGGTCGCTTGCGCGGCCCGGGGGCGGGTGATAGATGTGTCGCCCATCCAACCCTGCCTGGAACGCCCGCATGCGCCGCCGACTCGCCCTGATCCTGCTCGTTGCCGCCTGCCCGCTGGCGTTCGCCCAGGCCTACAAGTGGAAGGATGCCCAGGGCGTCACCCACTACTCCGATTCGCCGCCCCCGGGCAGCGCCGGCAAGGTCGAGAAGATCCAGATGAAGGGCGGGGTTTCCGCGCCGGCTTCTTCCGGCTCGGCGCCCGCCCCGGCCCGCGCCAGCACGGCCGGCAACCCGCCACCCGGCACCCCCGTGGCCGACAACCCCGCCAACCGCGCGCAGCTTTGCTCGCAGCTGCGCAAGAACCTCGACGTGCTGCAGAAAGAGGCGGTCGTCTCCATGGATGACGGCAAGGGCGGGGCCAAGCAGCTCGACGCCGCCGGCCGCCAGCGCCAGGTCGAGACCACGCAGGCGCAGATGACGCTCTACTGCAAGTCGTAACGGGCCTATAATCGGGGTTTTCCCCGACGATCACGCCCGATGCGCCTTAGCCAGTACCACCTCGCCACCGTCAAGGAAGTTCCCGCCGACGCCGACATCGCCAGCCAGCAGCTCATGCTGCGCGCTGGCATGATCCGCAAGCTCGCCTCGGGCCTGTACACGTGGTCGCCGCTGGGCCTGCGCGTGCTGCGCAAGGTCGAGGCCGTGGTGCGCGAGGAAATGGTCCGCGCGGGCGCCATCGAGGTACTGATGCCCTCCGTGCAGCCGCGCGACCTGTGGGAAGAAACCGGCCGCTGGGAAAAATTCGGCGGCCAGCTGCTGAAAATGAAAGACCGCAAGGAGCAGGAGTTCTGCTACGGCCCCACGCACGAGGAGGTCATCACCGATTTCGCGCGCAACGAGCTGAAAAGCTATAAGCAGCTGCCGCTCAACTTCTTCCAGATCCAGACCAAGTTCCGCGACGAGATCCGCCCGCGCTTCGGCGTCATGCGCGCGCGCGAGTTCCTCATGAAGGATGCCTACTCGTTCCACCTCACCCCGGAATCGCTCGGCGAAACCTACCGGGTGATGTACGACGCCTATAGCCGCATCTTCACCCGCCTGGGCCTCGATTTCCGCGCGGTCGACGCCGATACCGGCGCCATCGGCGGCAGCGCCAGCCACGAGTTCCAGGTGCTGGCCGAGTCCGGCGAAGACCTCATCGCGTTCAGCGATGCCTCGCCGTTCGCGGCCAACATCGAGAAGGCCGAGGCGGTGGCACCGGCCATCGAGCGGCCTGCCCCGTCGGCCACGCTGCAGCGTGTCGATACGCCCACGCAGCGCACCATCGACGAGGTATCCGCCTTCCTCGGCGTGCCCGCCGCACAGGCGGTCAAGACCATCCTGGTCAAGGGAACCGAAGGCGTCGTGGCGCTGTGCCTGCGTGGCGACCACGAGATCAACGAGGTCAAGGTCTCGCACCTTGCGGAAATCCCTGGCGAGCCCGAGCTGGCAACCGAGGAAGAGATCCTCGCCGCCACCGGCACCCGCCCCGGCTTCATCGGGCCGGTGGGCCTGCCCGCGGGTATCCCGGTCATCGTCGACCGCAGCGCCGCCGTGCTGGCCGACTTCGTGTGCGGTGGCAACCAGGATGGCACGCACTACACCGGCGCCAACTGGGGCCGCGATGCCACCATCACCCGCGTCGAAGACATCCGCAAGGTGGTGGAGGGCGATGCCTCGCCCGATGGCAAGGGCACCCTGCGCCTGGCGCGCGGCATCGAGGTCGGCCACATCTTCCAGCTCGGCCAGAAGTACGCCGAGGCCATGGGCGCCGGCGTCCTCGACGACCAGGGCAAGATGCGCACCATGTTCATGGGTTGCTACGGCGTTGGCGTCAGCCGCATCGTGGCCGCCGCCATCGAACAGCGCCACGACGCCAACGGCATGGTCTGGACCGATACCATGGCACCGTGGCGCGTGGCGGTGTGCATCATCAACCCGAAGAACGACGCCGCGGTGGCCGAGGCCGCCGAGTCGCTGTACGCGGCGTTGCGCGATGCCGGCATCGACGCGGTGCTGGACGACCGCGGCCTGCGCCCCGGCCCGATGTTCGCCGACATGGAGCTGATCGGTATCCCGCACCGCGTGGTGGTCAGCGGCCGCGGCCTCGAGGCCGGCACGTTCGAGTACCGGGCCCGCACCGATGCCGAGGCGCGCAATGTCTCCCGCGACGAACTGATGGCGCTGCTGCAGGCATAACGCCCCGCCGCCTACCCTTGTGGGAGCCAGCTTGCTGGCGATGCCTCAGAAAGAACCCGGCTACCCGCCGGGTTCTTTTATGGTTCTTTACGCATGACCGTGGGACGCTGCGTGGGTGCATCGGTTCATTCGCTATCGCGAATGCATGTCTTGAGCGGCTTGCGCCGCCTTGGGCTTGCAGGGTGTCGCGAGTCGGGGGCGGGCAGGCCCTTGGCGCCGCCAGTCGCGGACCTGCGGACCGGGCCGTAGCGACTTTCTCGCGATAACCGTTGCGCATGGCGGCCCTCCGCTCATGTCGGCCCCAAGGGCCTGCCCGCCCCCGAACCGATGCGCACAGTTTTTCGTGTGGCACAAGCCAGTGCCTCATGGCGAAACGCTCGCCCAGCCGCCCGGTGCGCCCCGCGTAAAGAGACATGCTGGCTCGACGGAGCACGCCCGTGAATCGTGCGCGCGCCGCGATCGGTTGAGCCCGTGCAGGCTTCCGTTGACGCCGTGGCTGTCACCTTTGCGCTTGTACGTATCGCAAGGAACGGCTCGCCTCAGGCCCCGCTTTTGCTGCACGAACCGCAACGTGTGGACTCGGTGGCGGGTGGGCCCCTGGAGCCGACATGAGCGGAGGGCCGCGCGACGTCAGGTCGTGGCGATTACGGAGCTACGGCCCGGTCCGAAGGTCCG
>NZ_JZRB01000070.1 GCF_000964085.1 Luteibacter yeojuensis | reverse complement strand
CTGGAGCGCGAGCGCCGCTTCAGCGCCGATGTGGCGCACGAGCTGCGCACGCCGCTGGCCTCGACCATGATCAACCTCGAGAACGCGCTCGCCTCGGCCCGGCCGGACGAGGCGCAGGCCGCGTTGCAGGCGGCGCGCGAATGCCTGGTCTCGCTGGCGCGGCGCACGGAGCAGCTGCTGGCGCTGGCACGGCTCGAGGCGGGCGCGGCATCGGGCCCGCGTGCGCGCATCGACCTCGCTGCGCTGGCGCTGGACGTGGTCGAGGAACTCTCGCCCGTGATCGCGCGCGGCAACGTGGAGCTTGCGATCGACCACCTCGAGGAAGGGCTCACCGTCGAGGGCTATGCGACGGCGCTGGGTGCCTTGCTGCGCAACCTGCTCGACAACGCGTTCCGGCACGCGCCGCGTGGTGGCCTCGTCACGCTATCAGTGGGGCGGCGCGATGGCCACGCCATGCTGCAGGTGCTGGACGATGGCCCCGGTATCCCACCGGAACGCCGCGCGCGCCTGTTCGGCCGCTTCGAGCGCGGCAGCGATACGCAAGGCGATGGCTACGGCCTGGGCCTGTCGATCGTGCAGCGCGCCGCCGAGCTGCACGGCGCGTCGGTCGAGCTACTCGAAGGGCCTGGCGGGCGTGGGTTGCGCGTGGTGGTGACGCTACCGCTAAGCGGCCAGCCGCCCGTGTAGGAGCCCACACCCGTGGGCGACAGCTCTTCGCAAAACACTGTCGCCCACGGGGGTGGGCTCCTACAGAGGCGGTTCGGTTACTTCTTCGGCGTGGCAATGGCGCCAATCAGGTCCTTGCCTTCGCCGCGCACCAGGTGCGGGTACTTCAGGCCGCCGTGGTAATCCACCTTCACGGTCTGGTAGTCGTCCACGTTCTTCACCAGGAACTCGATGGGCGTGGTGGTGTTTTTCGCGTCGGTGATGGCGTCCTTCAGCACCTGGCCTGAGAAATCCTTGCCGTTGACGGCCACGATGGTCACCCCAGGCACCAGTCCCGCCTTGGCCGCGGCGCCTTCCCACTGCGCATCGCGCACTTCGCCCTTGTCGGTCACCGTGATGCCGAGCGAGTAGGCGAGGCTGGTGGCTTTGCGGATCTTTTCCTGCGTGGCGAAGATATCCGACGGCTTGTCGTCGAACGCGAGCTTCCAGCCACCGCCTTCGATGCCCTTCTCGGGCATGGTGTCGCCGGTGTAGTCGAGGCGCTCGCGCAGGAACTTCGCCCAGTCGTACGGCTGCACGCTGTTGAGCGTGCCCACCACGTCCTCGAAGGTGTAGGTCTTGGGCACGTAGCTGCCGTTGTCCATGCCGTAGAACGCCTTGGCGAAATCATCGAGCGTGTGCTTGCCGCCTGAGAGGTCGCGGATCTTCGTGTCCACGTCCAGCCACAGCATCTGGCCTTCCGGGTAGTAATCAGAGCTGCGGCGGAAGTTCAGCCAGCCGCTGCTGCCGCGCGACGAGAGCGGGATGCCATCGGCCGTGTCCTGCAGCGAGCGCCACTGGCGGCCGGTGCGGGCGCCCATGTCTGCGGCGATGGAGGCCAGGCTGTCGCGCCACTGGTCGGTGGTCCAGATGCCCGAGCGCGCTGTCAGCACGCCGGCGAAATAGTCGGTGAGGCCTTCGTACACCCACAGCAGGTCGTCCTGCATCGGCTCGGTGAACGTCGGCGTCCAAAGGTCGGCCGGGCGGCGGAACTTGCCGTTCCACGAGTGGATGTATTCGTGCGGCAGCAGCGTGCCGGCGGCGGTGTGCACCTTCGGGTCGGTGAGGAAGTTGGCGAACAGGCGGTCGTCGCTCGACTGGTGGTGCTCGAGCCCGAAATGCCCCGTGTGGTCGGAGACCACGAGCAGGAAATCGTAGTGGCCGTAGTGGTGCGCGCCGAACAGCTTGTTCGCCTGCACCACGAGGTTGCGCTGCGGCGTGATCTGCTTGTCGGTGATCTTCACGCTCTCGGCCGTCTCGCCCACGATATCGAGGTGCACGGGCACCGACTGGCCGGGCGCCAGGTCCACGCGGTTGAAGTACTGGCCGGCGATGAGCGGGGAATCGACGAAGTTCTCGTAGCTCACTGGCTTGAACGTGACGGTATCGCCCGACTGCGAGGCGGTCTCGAGCGCCGTCGCGAACTTCCAGCCGGCGGGCAGCTTCACCGTCGGCTCGATCATGATGCGGCTGGTGTAGTAGCCGGCCGGGTAGAACGACACCTCGTTGAACTCGAGCGGGATGTAGTGCGGCGTGGCCGAGTCGAGGTAATCGAAGCTGAGGTCGAGCTTGTCGACGCCTTCGGGCACGTCGACATGGAACGCGAACATCTCCTTCAGGTCGCGACGCCACGGTATCTTCTTGCCGTTGGCCGTGACGGTGAAGCCGGCCACGTTCGACAACGGGCCGCTGGGGCCGTGCTCGCCGGGGATCCACTTCGGGTAATAAAGGATGACGTGGCCCGGGGAGACCGGGATGCTCTCGCGCACGTGCAGCAGGTGGCGGGCCTGGTCGGTGAGGTCGACCGTGACGGCCAGGTTGCCCTTGTACGGCTGGTCGACCGGGGCCGGGAGATCCTGCGCGGCGGCGAAGGCGGCGGGGGAGGTGGCCAGCGCGATGGCGGTGGCAAGCGAGGCACGGCGAAGGGCAAGGCGCATGGGGTGGTTCCCGGCGGCGGATGAAGCCCCGATGGTGGAACCGGATGGCCCGGCGACGTATATGCCAGAGGTCACGGGCGTTTGAAACGGGGGGCTACGTCGCGACGGGGGCGGCCGTTACGATGCCCGCATGAAAGCAACCACCCTCCGCCGCATCCTCAACGCGTGGCCCCCGTTCCTGTTCGCCGGCATCCGCGTGGTCCGGTTCGACGACTACCGCCATGCCCGGGTGAAGCTCAAGCTGGCCTGGTACAACCGCAACTACGTGCGCACCCAGTTCGGCGGCAACCTGTTTTCCATGACCGATCCGTTCTGGATGATCATGGTGCTGAAGAGCCTTGGCAACGATTACATCGTCTGGGACCAGGCCGGCGAGATCCGCTTCGTGGCACCTGGCCGTGAAGACGTCTATGCGGAATTCCACGTCGAGGACACCATGCTGGATGAGATTCGCGCCGAATGCGCGGACGGCCAGAAGCACCTGCGCTGGTTCGAGACCGATATCCGCACGGCGGGCGGCGAGCTCATCGCCACCGTGCGCAAGCAGCTTTACGTGAGGAAGAAGAAGCCCAAGGGGTGACGCGGCGGGCCACGCCTGCCAGTATCGGGGGCCAGGCCACACGGGACCTCGAACGATGGGTGACACCGCCAACCGCCGCCGCGCGTTCCTGCGCGCCTCCGCCATGGGCACGCTGGCATCGTTCGTGCCGCTGGGCGCCATGGCCGCCGCCAGCGCCTCCGGCGCCTCGGGCAAGGCGGTGCCTGCCGCGCCGTTGTTCCCGCCCGCGCCGCTTGCCCCGCAGCCACTCCAGCTCCTGCCAGCGGGCGCCATCAAGCCGGCCGGCTGGCTGCGCCGCCAACTCGAGATCCAGGCCAATGGCCTGGGCGGGCATGTTGACGAGACCTGGCCCGATCTCGGCCCCGAGAGCGGCTGGCTGGGTGGCAAGGGCGAGTCGTGGGAGCGCGGCCCGTACTTCCTCGACGGCTTGCTGCCGCTCGCGTGGCAGCTCGATTCCGCGCCGCTGAAGGCGAAGGCCCAGCGCTTCATCGACTGGACGCTCGGCAGCGCGCAGCCCAATGGCATGTTCGGCCCACGCAGCAACGACGACTGGTGGCCGCGCATGGTGATGCTGAAGGTGCTGGCGCAGTACCAGGAGCTCACCGGCGATGCGCGCGTCGTGCCGTTCATGACGAACTACTTCCACTACCAGCTGCAGGCCATGCCCGAGCGCCCCCTGCGCGACTGGGGCCGCATGCGCTGGCAGGATGAAGTGGCGGTGGTGCTGTGGCTGTACACGCGCACGCAGGACCCGAAACTCATCGAACTCGCGCACCTGCTTAAAAAGCAGGGCTACGACTGGCAGGGCATGTTCGCCAACTTCTCGTTCAAGGAGAAAGTGGACGTCAAGGCGCTGGAAGCGAAGCGCAAGGGCGAGGACGTGTTCATGGTCGACGATGGCCTGCAGGTGCACGGCGTGAACAATGGCCAGGCGCTGAAGGCCTCGCCGGTATGGTCGCTGGTATCGCGCAGCGCGGACGATCGCGCCGCCATCCACCACCAGCTGGCCATGCTCGATACGTACCATGGCCTGCCCAATGGCATGTTCTCGTGCGACGAGCACCTCGCCGGGCGCAGCCCCTCGCAGGGCGTGGAACTGTGCACGGTGGTCGAGGCCATGTACTCCCTGGAGATGTCGCTGGCGATCACCGGCGATGCCGTGCTGGGCGATCGCATCGAACGGATCGCGTACAACGCGTTGCCGGGCACGTTCACCGACGACATGTGGGCACACCAGTACGACCAGCAGCCGAACCAGGTGGAAGTGAGCCTGCACCGCCGCCCATGGACTACCAACGGGCCCGAAGCCAACCTGTTCGGCCTCGACCCGCACTTCGGCTGCTGCACGGCCAACTTCCACCAGGGCTGGCCCAAGCTCACGGCGGCGCTGTGGATGGCGACCAGCGACAAGGGCCTCGCCGCCACGGTGTACGCGCCGTGCGAGGTTTCAACCGTGGTGCGCGACGTGCCCGTCCGCATCGACCAGGCCACCGATTACCCGTTCCGCGGCGATGTCGCCATCACGGTGCAGCCGGCGCAGGCGGTGGCGTTCCCGCTGCGCGTGCGTATCCCGGCGTGGTGCAGGCAGCCGGTGGTCAAGGTCAATGGCGAAGCGGTGGCCGTGAAGGCTGGCGCCGGTTTCCATACCATCGACCGCACGTGGAAGCCCGGCGACCGCATCGCGCTCTCGTTCCCCGCCGAGGTGCTCACCGAGCGTGGCTTCAACAACGCGGTGACGTTCCTGCGTGGCCCTCTCGTGTTCTCGTTGCCCATCGGCGAGGCATGGGTGAAGTGGCGCCCGCGTGGCCTCACCAACGATTGGCAGGTGTATCCCACCACGGCGTGGAACTACGGCGTGGCGCCGGAGGCCACGGCCGAGGAGCACCCCATTGGCAAGGTGCCGTTCGCAGGTGGCACCCCTGCGGTGACGCTCAGCGTGCGTGGGCGGCCGGTGGCGTGGAAAGCGGAAGAGGGCGTGGCGGACCCGGTGCCGGAACAGGTGGCGATCACGACCGAGCCGGTCACGACGCTGAAGCTGGTGCCCTACGCGGGCGCGAAGCTACGCATCACGGCGTTCCCGCCGATGCCTGCCTGAAACACCTCAATGTAGGAGCCCACACCCGTGGGCGACCGCTCTTCGCGATAGGCTGTCGCCCACGGGTGTGGGCTCCTACACGTACGTCCCGTGCACTTTAGAAAACCAGCGACGCCATCTTGCGGCGGTAGCTGCCGACGACGTCGGCGTCGTCCAACGTGGCGAAGGCCGCCAGCAGGCGCTTCTTCGCCTGGCCATCGTGCCAGTCGCGCTGGCGCTTAAGAATGTCCAGGAACTGGTCGAGGCCGGCCGGGGCATCGCCCTCGATGAGCAGGCGCACGCCCAGCAGGTCGCGGGCTTCCCAGTCGTCGCCATTGGCGTCGACCCGCTGGCGCAGCTCGGCCAGGGATGGGGCGCCGGCGAGGGCGCGGGCCAGGTCGAGCTGGCTGCGCAGGCGCGTGGCGCGGGTATCGGTGGCGAGGTTGGCGGGCAGGGCGTCGAGCTCGGCCTGGGCCGGGTCGACCTGCCCGGCACGCAGCAGGGCGCCGGCCAGCTCGAGCTTCAGCTCCGCCTGGCCGGGGTCGGCGGCGATGGCCTGCTGCAGGCGGTTGATCGCGTCCTCGGGCGTTTCCGGCTCGGCGTCGAACACCTCGGCGTCATTCGCCGACCCATCGCCCGGGACGATGCCGTTGCGGGTGAGGAACTCACGCAGCTGGGCCTCGGGGAGGGCGCCCGCGAACCCATCGGCCATCTGGCCATCGCGGATGAGCACCACGGTGGGGATGCTGCGCACGCCGAACATGGCGGCCAGCTGCTGCTCGGCTTCCACGTCGATTTTCGCCAGCCGGAACGCGCCGTCGTATTCCACGGCCAGCTTCTCGAGCATGGGGCCCAGCGTCTTGCAGGGGGCGCACCACTCCGCCCACAGGTCGACGAGGATGGGGGTATCCAGCGAGGCCTGGATCACGTCCTTCTCGAAACCCGCCGTGGTTGCATCGAAGACATGGGCACTGGGGGTCTGGGCGCTGCTCACGTAAGGCTCCTTGGGGCGGATGGGGTCACCCCTAGATCGGGGGAATGGCGCAGCATATCAAGCCCGGGGCGGCCGGCCAGCGGCCCGCCGCGCGCCATCATGCGCCGTTTACGCGGATTTGCGATCATATGCCATGGGCCATACCGGCCTTCCATCGCCGGCGTGCATGCAAAAAGCCCCTGACCTCATCATCTGCGAGCACTGCGACACCGTCTACCGGCGGCGCCACCTCGCGCGCGGCGAGGTGGCGCGCTGCGTCAATTGCGGGGCCGTGCTCGAGCGCCACCAGTGGCTGGGCATCGATGCGCAGTTCGCCCTCATCATGGCCGCGGCCATCGTGTTCGTCATCGCCAACGTCTCGCCCATCGTCACCCTGGGCTTCTCGGGCATGCTCGCCGACACCACCTTGTGGGGCGCGGTCATCGCGATGTGGAACGATGGCGCCCAGATCGTCGCCGCGCTCACGGCGCTCACGCTGTTCTTCTTCCCCCTCGTCCAGATCACCCTGTTCGGGTGGGTGCTGCTGTTCGCCCGGCGCGGCGAGCGGGCACCCGGGTTCGGCATGGCCATGTCCACGCTGGTGAAGGTCAAGCCGTGGAGCATGATCGAGGTGTTCATGCTCGGCGTGCTGGTGGCGGTGGTGAAAGCGCACACCTATTTCGACGTGGTGCCGGGCGCCGGCGTATGGGCCTTCGGGTTCCTCACCCTGTTGATCACCGTGTTCGCCAGCCACGACCCGCGCAACCTCTGGGAGCAGACGAAGGAGGTGCGCCGGTGAGCGAACTGCCGCGCGCCCAGGACCTGGGCATGATGGGCTGCCACGTGTGCCGCCTCGTCACCACCTACAGCGAGGACCCGCACGCCCACTGCCCGCGGTGCCACAACCCGCTGCACCCGCGTAAAACCGGCAGCGTCGCCCGCGCCTGGGCATTCCTGGTAGCCGCGGCCATCTTCTACCTGCCGGCCAACCTGTTCCCCATCATGCGGACGCAGAGCCTGTTCTCGAAGGATGACAACACCATCCTCAGCGGCGTGTTCGAGCTGTGGCGCAACGGCTCGCCCGACCTCGCCATCATCGTCTTCACGGCGTCCATCGTGGTGCCCGTGCTGAAGTTCTGCATCATGGGCTACCTGCTGGTATCCGTGCAGCGCGCCAGTGGCTATGGCCCCCGGCAGCGCGCCAAGCTGTACCGTTTCGTCGAGCTGGTGGGTTACTGGTCGATGCTGGACGTGTTCGTGGTGGCGATCCTCTCCGCGCTGGTGCACTTCAAGGTGCTCTCGCGCGTCGAGCCGCTACCCGGTGTGATCTATTTCGGCATCGTCGTGGTGCTGACGATGCTGGCGGCGATGAGTTTCGATCCCCGCCTGATCTGGGACAAAAGGAAAGCGCAATGAGCGATACCCAAGACGGAAACAAGCCCGAAGGCGACGACCTGCCCCAACCGGAGGTGCGCCGCTCGAAGATGGGCGTCTCCCTCATCTGGCTGGTGCCCATCGTGGCCGCGCTGGTGGGCATCTCGTTGCTGGTCAACCACTTCGTCTCCGCCGGCCCGCAGATCACGGTCACCTTCCTCACCGGCGAAGGCATCGAGACCGGCAAGACCCAGGTGAAGTACAAGAACGTCGTGATCGGCAAGGTCACCGGCATGCGGCTCTCCAAGGACCGCACCCACGTCAAGGTGGTGGTCGACCTGGAAAAGAACGCCTCGGAGTTCGCCACCAAGGGCACCCGCTACTGGGTGGTGCGCCCGCGCATCGGCGCGGGTGGCGTTTCGGGCTTCGACACCCTGCTCTCGGGCGCCTTCATCGGCGCGGATACCGGCACGTCCGACGACGACCAGAGCGACTTCACCGGCCTGGAAACCCCGCCCGCCGTCACCCACGGCGCGCCGGGCCGTCGCTTCCAGCTGCACACGGGCGACCTGGGCTCGCTCGACATCGGCTCGCCGGTGTATTTCCGCCGCATCCAGGTGGGCCGCATCGTCTCGTACGAGCTCGACAAGGATGGCAAGGGTGTCTCGCTGCAACTGTTCATCGATGGCCCCAACGACCGGTTCGTCACCAAGGATTCCCGCTTCTGGAACGCCAGCGGCGTGGACGTATCGCTCGGCGCCGATGGCCTGAAGTTGAACACCCAGTCGCTCGCCACCGTGGTCGCGGGCGGCGTGGCCTTCTCCGATCCGCTGGGCCCGCACGACGAAAGCCCCGCGCCGGAGATGAGCGAATACACCCTGTTCGGCGACCAGGCCACCGCGCTGGCGCCGCCCGATGGCAAGCCGCGCTACATCCGCATGCGCTTCGAGCACTCGCTGCGCGGCCTCAACGTCGACGCCCCGGTCGAGATGCTGGGCGTGAAGGTGGGCAAGGTGGTGTCGGTGAACCTCGACTACGACCCGGTGAAGAAGACCTTCCCGGTCATCGTGGGTGCGCTGGTCTACCCGCAGCGCCTGGGCAAGGCCCATGAAAAGCTGGCCCAGGTGCTGGGCGGCGACGAAGAGACGCTGTTCCCGCGCATCATGAAGGGCCTGGTCGAGCACGGCATCCGTGCGCAGGCGCGTTCCGGCAACCTGCTCACCGGCCAGCTCTACATCGCCATGGACTTCGACCCGAAGGCGCCGAAGGCCACGCTCGACCCGAACGCCAAGCCGCTCGAGGTGCCCACGGTGGCGGGTGACTTCGACCACCTGCAGGAACAGCTCTCCAGCATCGTCGACAAGGTGGAGAAGATCCCGTTCGATTCCATCGGCAAGAACCTCGACGGCAGCCTGAAGGAACTGAAGGGCACGCTGCACTCGGTGAACACCGACCTGCTGCCCGAGGCGAAGAAGACCCTGCAGGGCGTGAACCACACGGTGGGCACGGCCAACGACGCGCTGAGCGAGAACTCGCCCTTGCAGCAGAACATCGCCAACACGCTGGAAGAACTGCAGCGCACGGTGCGCTCCGTGCGCGCTTTCACCGATTACCTGGGCCGCCACCCGGAGGCGCTGTTGCGCGGCCGTGGCGCCGACGCACCGCCGCCGGCCACCGCGCCGTCGTCCCCGAAGCAGGGCAAGGAAGGTCAGCCATGATGAAGTACACCCGCCACGCCGCGTCGGCCCTGCTCGCCACGGCGCTCGCCGCGTGCTCGTCGGCCCCGGTGCATTTCCACACCCTGGTGCCGCCGGCCACCGCGCCGTCGGCCACCGTGGCGCCGTTCGCCATCGATGTGCAGGCGGTGGGCGTCCCCCCGCAGGTCGACCAGCCGTCGATGGTGTTGCGCTCGGGCAGCTCGTCGGTGAACGTGCTCGACGGCGAGCGCTGGGCGTCGCCGCTGGGCGATGAAATCCGCACGGCGCTGGCCGCCGACCTGTCCAGCCGCCTGGGCACGCACGATATCCACGGCCTGCCGCGGGGCAAGGATGCGAAGGTGGTGCGGGTGCAGGTGGATGTGCGCCGTTTCGATTCGGAGCTGGGCGGCAATGCCACGCTGGAGGCGGCGTGGTCGGTGCGTACGGATGCGCAATCGGCGAACTGCGCGTCGCGCGTGGTCGAGCCGGCGGGTGGCAGTTATGACACGTTGGTGGAAGCACACCAGCGCGCCATCGGCCAACTGTCCGACCAGGTAGCCGCGGCCGCCCGCTCGGTAGCCAACGGCCAGCCCGCCGCCTGCCGCTAGGCGGTTCATTCGCTAGCGCGAATGCATGTGTTGAGCGGCTTGCGCCGCCTTGGGCTTGTAGGGTGTGGCGAGTCGGGGGCGGGCAGGCCCTTGGTGCCGCCAGTCGCGGACCTGCGGACCGGGCCGTAGGTCCTCCGTCGCGATAACCGTTGCGCATGGCGGCCCTCCGCTCATGTCGGCCCCAAGGGCCTGCCCGCCCCCGAACCGATGCGCACAGCTTCGTGTGGCACAAGCCAGTGCCTCATGGCGAAACGCTCGCCCAGCCGCCCGGTGCGCCCCGCGTAAAGAGACATGCTGGCTCGACGGAGCACGCCCGTGAATCGTCCGCGCGCCGCGATCGGTTGAGCCCATGCAGACTTTCCTTGACGCCGTGGCTGTCACTTTGCGCTTGTACGTATCGCAAGGAACGGCTCGCCTCAGGCCCCGCTTTTGCTGCACGAACCGCAACGTGTGGACTCGGCGGCGGGTGGGCCCCTGGGGCCGACATGAGCGGAGGGCCGCGCAAC
>NZ_JZRB01000007.1 GCF_000964085.1 Luteibacter yeojuensis | reverse complement strand
GGGGCGGGCAGGCCCTTGGGGCCGACATGAGCGAAGGGCCTGCCCGCCCCCGACTGGCGAAACGCCGCCAGCCTAAGGCGGCGCAAGCCGCTGGTTACATGCATTCGCGATAGCGAATGAACCGGTGCAAGAGCGTCGCTTGCAAGCAAGCTCCCACAAGAGCCGGGCGCTAGCGGAGCTGGACGTCGCCGATGACCCAGAACTTATTGGGGCCCGGCTTGCCCGTGATAATGAAGCACAGGTCGTGCGTGCCTTCGCGCTTCGGCAGGATGCCATCCAGCGTTGCCGGGCCGCCCTTCGCCTTCGACAGCGCGATGGTGGTGAGCTTCGGGCCATCGCACGTATCCTGGCGCACCTCGATCTCGCCATCGCGGCCGCGCGCCTTGCGCGACACGATGCCGGCCGCGTCCTTCCACAGCGCGTAGTTGTACGGCAGCCGGTTGACGCTGATCGCGACGCCGTAGCGGCCGTCCAGCTTCACGCCCTTCCACGTCCAGCAGGTATCCATGATGTCCACCTTGTACACCGGGCGGACGCCATCGATGAGCGTGGGCGATTCCACGCGCACGGGCAGCTTGCTGCTGCAAAGGTCGAGCTGGTCGCTGTTGCGGCGGAGCAGGGATTTGGCATCAATCGTCGACGAGCGCGGGCCGGAGAGGCCGAAGCCGCCGTTGAACGTGATGGCCTGCACCGTCGACGGCAGCGGCACCTCGAACGGCGCGGTGTATTCCGGCGATTGCGACGTGGGCGGCGTGCCGTCGGTGGTGTAGCGGATCTTGCCGTAGCCGGTCTGGCTGGCCAGCGTCACCGTGGCCTTGTCGTTACCGGCGGGTGCGGCGTCGATGGTGACGGCGAAGGCGCTGTCGGCCGGCATGATGCCCGCGGAGCGATAGCGTGAGAACTGGGCGGGCAGGCGCTGCAGGAAACCGTTCCAGTCAGCGCTGGGCGACCACGCGCGCTCGGCCATGGCGGCGATGCGCGGGAACGCCGCATGCTGCACGCGCGGCCACGTGGAGAGGTACTCGCTGAAGAGCGTGACCTGCTCGCCGAGCACGTGGCTGGCCATGGCCGGCGAAATGCCTTCGGGCACCGGGTCGAAGTTGTACACGTCCTGCAGGGTCTGCACGTTCGGGCGGCCCGGCTGTTCGTCATGCAGCGTGGACTGCAGGTAATCCATGTACAGCGTGGGCGCCGCGGCCATCACCACGTCGTGGCCGGCGTTGGCTGCCTTGATGGCGCCCTTGGTGCCACGCCACGACATGACGGTGGCGCTGGCGGGCACCTTGCCGTCGAGGATCTCGTCCCAGCCGATGAGGCGGCGCTGGTGCTTCTCGAGGTAATCGCCGATGCGGGCGACGAACCAGCCCTGCATCTTCTCCTCGTCGGTGATGCCCAGCGACTTCATCTTCGCCTGCACCGACGCGGAGTGCTCCCATTCGTCCTTCGCGGCTTCGTCGCCGCCAACGTGGATGTACGTGGACGGGAACACCTCCATCACCTCGTCGAGCACGCCTTCGAGGAAGGTGAAGGTGCCATCGTCGACGTTGAACAGCGCGGTGTTGACGCCCCAATCGGCCGATACGGCGTGCTTCTTGCCCGCACCGAGCTTCGGGTAGGCGGCGACCGCGGCCTGCGCGTGGCCGGGCATCTCGATCTCGGGCACCACGGTGATGTGGCGCTCGGCGGCGTACGCCACCACCTGCTTCGCTTCTTCCTTCGTGTAGAAGCCGCAGTAGGGCTTGTCGGCGCCCCCCGTGAGGGCGATGTCCGGGCCCACCGGCGTGCGGCATGCCGCCACCTCGGTGAGCTTGGGGTACTTCTCGATCTGCAGGCGCCAGCCCTGGTCGTCGGTGAGATGCCAGTGGAAGGTGTTGAGCTTGTGCATGGCCATCTGGTCGAGCAGGTGCTCGATCTCGCTCACCGACTGGAAATGGCGGCTCGAATCGAGCATGAGGCCACGCCACTCGAAGCGCGGCTTGTCGACGATGTGCACGCCCGGCAGGCCGTTCTGCGCGGCGGGGTCGGTGGCGAGCTGCCACAGGGTGACAGCGCCATAGAACAGGCCGGTTTCGTCATTGGCGGCGATGCGCACGCCCTTGCCGTCCACGTCGAGCGTGTAGGCCTCGATGCCCTTCACGGAGGCCTCGGTGTGCAGCCAGATGCTGCCGCTGCCGCCCTTGCCTTCGACGATGGGCAGCGTGAGCCCGCGGGCCTGGCGCAGCCAGCCCTGCAACTGGGCCGCCACCTTCTTCGCCTGGGTATCACCCGGCGCCGTGCTGATGGTGGTACCAGCCTCGATGCGGAAGTGGCCCGGCACGCGCGCCAGCTGGGCAGGCATGGGGATGAGCGAAAGCGGCGTCGTGTCGACGGGCGCGGCGGGCTGCTTCGGCTGGCTGGCGCAGGCAGCAAGCCCGGAAGCCAGGGCGAGCAAGACGATACGGCGCATGGTGGGCCCCTGGGTCATCGATGTCGACAGAATCTGCGAGGGTAAGGGCTCGCCCCGTAAATCGTAAAGAGTCAAAAAGAAGGGCCCGGCAAGGGAGTCGACGGGCCCAGGGGAAAGTTCGAGCTTGAGGGTTATGTGCGGCCATCCGTGGCCGCCAAGCCATGACGCGAACGCTTACAGGTCGAAGTGCACCGAGGCCATGTAGCGGCGGCCGGTGGTGTACTTGGCCACGGGCATCGACGTGACCGTCAGGTACTGCTTGTACTTTTCGTTCGTCAGGTTCATGCCCGCGAGGGTGAACGAGATGCTGTCGTTGAGCTTCCAGCCCAGCGTGGCGCCCAGGTCGCCGTAATCGGCCGTGGTGGCCGGCGGCGCACCGGCGATGTAGCCGCCGGCGAGGTACTTGCTGCGCCAGTTGTACGTGACGCGGGCGCTGAACGGGCCCATTTCGTAGTACGGGCTGACCGAGTAGGCGTTCTTGGAGTTGTACGGCAGCGAGCCGCCGGCATCCAGGGTGCCCTTCGCATACGTGTAGCTCGCCGTGACACCGAAGCCGGTATCCCAGAAGGCCTGCTGGTAGCTCAGGGTGCCGCCGCGGACCTTGCCGCTACCCGTGTTGCGCGGGCGGCTGATCGAGTATTCGCAGAAGCCATCCGGCGTGCAGAGGCCCTGCGCCACCTGGCGGGCAAACGTCGTCGGGTCGTTTACCAGGCCCGAGTTGTACTGCAGCTCGTTGGCCGAATCGACGAGCACGTAGTTGTCGATCTGCTTCAGGAAGCCGGTGAGCGCGAGGTACGACTGCGGCGCGAAGTACCACTCGGCCGAGAGCGAGTAGTTCTTCGACTTGTAGTCCTTCAGGTTCGGGTTGCCGCCCGAGCCGGTAAGCACCGAGTCGTTGAGGAACAGGTTGTTCACCTGCATGTTGTACGGCGGGCGGGCGATGACCTTGGCGGCCGCCGCGCGCAGCACCACGTCCTCGGCGAGGTCGTACGCGATGTTGATGCTGGGCAGCCAGTTCTTCGAGGTACGCGACGAGGTCTGCCACGAGCCAGCCGGGGCCGGCAGCGTCGGCGCGCCGCTGTAGTTGAAGCCGGTGCCGTCGGTCTTGGTGTCGACGTAGCGGATGCCGAAGTTGCCGTGGAAGCCGCCGCCGGCGAAGTTCGCCTGCGCATAGGCCGCGTTGGTCTTCTCGACGAGCTTGTAGGTACCGTTGAGGTAGGTGCCCGGATCTTCGTTGCCGCCGTTGGTGTTGCGCACCCAGGCGTACTGGGCGTTGCGGTCGGGCATGACATGGCTGGCGGAACCGTCGAGGCCGTCGAGCGCGCCCAGCGTGTCGGTGTAGCCGCCGAACCCGAGGTCGGCCAGGTTGGTCGGTGCGTTGCCGCCGTAGACGTGGGCGTTCATGCCCTCTTCGTGGCGGTTCCAGCGGTAGCCAACGGCCACTTCGTTGATGAACGAATCGAAGAACTTCGAGAAGTCGAGCTGGGCGTACGTATCACGCGAGTGCGCGGAGTACGAACCGTAGTTGCCGGGCCAGCCGCCCAGGCCGTCTACGTCGCCCATGTGCCAGTTGGCCGGGTCGCGCGCGGCGGCGGGGCTGTCGAAGTTGAAGCCCTTGTTGATGTCCCAGGTGTAGCCACCGGCATACACCGGCTCCATCACGGCCTGCGAGATGTTGTTGTTGATGGCCTTGCTGTAGCCGGCCGCGCCGCCCAGCTGCCAGCCGTCGCCGTGGAAGGTCGACTTCAGGTCGTGGGCGACGGTGCGCACCACCGACTTGCGGATGTTGCTGTCGAACGTGCCTTGCGCGATGGCCGGGCAGGTCGGGTCGTCGTTGCCGCACACGTGGCCGCCGGTGACGACGCCGTTCGGGCCCTGGTTGAAGCTGGTGACGTTGCCCGGCGTGGCGCCGGTGAACGGGTACAGCGACTGGTTCCAGTTATCGAAGTTCTCGCGGACGAACAGGTTGTTGATGTCGATGTCCCAGTTATCCGTCGGGCGGATCTGGAAACCGAGCGTGGCCGTATCGCGCTTGCGCTTCTGCTGGAACCACGCCGAGTTGACCTCGTCGGGCACCTTGGCGTTCGGGTCGAGCGTGCCGTTGGCGATGCCCGCGGCGACGGCCGGGCTGGCGGCCCACTTCGAGACCGGGCTGTAGCTGAAGATCTCGAAGCCCTGGCGATCGATCTTTTCCTCGTAATGCTGGATCGAGGCGATCATGCCGAAGGTGTTGGAGTCGTTCTTCCAGCTATACAGCGCCGAGCCGTTCGGGCGCGTGCCCGGGGTGGCCTGGTCGTTGTAGTTCAGGCCGAACGAGCCACGGATGGTGTTGGCCGGCAGGTCGAGCGGCTTCAGCGTGTGCAGCAGCACGGTGCCGCCCAGGCTGCCTTCGGTGAGGCGCGCTTCGGGCGACTTGTAGACTTCCAGGCGGCCGACGATTTCCGGGGCCAGCATGGTGAAGTCGAAGCCGCGGTTCGGCTGGGCGCCGTACTGCCACGGGGTCTGCGACACCGGCTGGCCGTTGAGGAACGTCAGGTTGAGGCTGGGGTCGGTACCGTCGATCGAGACGCGGTCGCCCTGGCCGAACTGGCGGTCGATGGTCACGCCCGGCACCTGGGTCATCGCTTCGGCGACGTTGGTGTTCGGGAACTTGCCGATATCCTCGGCCGTGACGGCTTCGACGATGGCATCGGCATTGCGCTTCGTGTCCAGCGATTTCTCGAGGCTGGCGCGGATGCCGGTGACGGTGATGCCCTCGAGCTGCGCTGCCTTGGCGGCGTCAGCCTTTTCCTGGGCGGTCTGCGTGTGGCCCGGGTCCTGGGTCGACGCGTCCTGCGCGGCGACGGTACCGGTCATACAGATGAGTCCGGCGATGATGCTCGCCGTGAGCAGGTTCCTGCGATGCGACATGGTGTCCTCCCCTCAGAGGATGGGTAGCGAAGGGCCTTCCGGCCCGCTTTTTTACTGAGCCTGCGTTCCTTTCCCGCTCGTCAGTGAGCAGTCGGACCGTGCAGGTAGAGACCGGCGGCACCGATCACACCCAACTGTCCGTGGTCCATCAGTCGTACTGGCACTTGCTGGAGAAAGGCGCGCATGACGCCCTTGTTGAAAAACCGGTCGGGGAAGCTGCTGCGGGCCAGGTAGTCGCGCACCCGGGGCAGGATGCCGCCCGCGAGGAACACGCCACCGCGGGCGCCGTAGAGCATGGCGAGGTCGCCCACGAAGCTGCCGAGCAGGCCACAGAACACCTCCAGCGCCTCGACCGCGGCGGGGTCGTTCCCGGCGAGGGCGGCAGTGGTGACATCGGCGGGCTCGGCCAGCGTCGCGGCGGTGCCGCGCAGCGTCGAAATGGCCTTGTAGAGGTTCACGAGGCCGGGGCCCGAGAGGGCGGCCTCGTAGGAAACGTAATCGCGGGTCTTCGCCAGCTCGGCCAGGATGGCCGCTTCGCGTGGCGTGCCCGGGGCGAGCGAGATCTGGCCAGCCTCGGTGGGCAGCACGGTGGCGTGCGGTGTGCCGGGCAACAGCACGGCCGAGCCGAGGCCGGTGCCCGGGCCCATCACCAGGATCGGGCCGATGGCCGGGGCCGCGGCCGTCTCGATGATGGCGGTGGTCTCGTGCTCGCGCAGGAACTGGCAGGCGTAGGCCACGGCTTCGAAATCATTCACCACGCGCAGGCCAGCCAGGTGCAGGCTGTCGCGGATATCGCCGATGGAGACCGGCCAGGGCAGGTTCTCGTTGACGATGGCGTCGCCCACCACGTACCCGGCGCTGGCCACGGCGCAGTGCTGCACGGCGAACTGGCCATCGAGGTGGCCTACGAAATCCTGCAGCACGGCGGTGAGGCTGGGCCACTCGGCGCAGGCGTAGCGCTCGTAACGCAGCACCTCGAAGGTGCCGCCGGCCAGCGCGGGGCGGACCAGGCCGATGCGGGCATGCGTGCCGCCCACGTCGGCGGCGATGAACGCCTCCGCGCGCGCTGTCAGCATGGCTTCCCGCTGGTTTGCCTGTTTACCCACGCCTTCCCCCTTTCACCCTTGCCTGCGTCGCCACATAAAAATTCCGTGACGCCCCTGTGTGAGGCTGAGTCTGTGAGCGCGATGACAACGTTGTCAACTGGACAGATGGCTAGGACAGGGGCCGTCCCGTCGTGCGCCGCAACAGGAAACGTTTACGACAGGGGCCCTATTTCCTGCGGGCACTGCGCCGCAGGGCTTTGCGTCGCCATTTGCGACGGGCGATCAGGTGCTTGCGGCGCCGCGACATCGAAAGTCAGGGCTTGGCCATAGGTCATGGTTTCGCCAGTGACCGTGCATTGACAACGTTGCGCGCACGAGTCAATAAAGGACAAATCCACGACGGATCCACACCAGCTAAGGGGAACCACCCAATGTCGTCCACCACGGCCGCCGTCGGCGAGACGCGTCAGTCCAGCGTCGGGCCGATGATCATCATCGGCATCCTGTTCTTCATTTTCGGCTTCGTCACGTGGCTAAACGGCCCGCTCATCACCTTCGTGAAGCTGGCTTTCAACCTGGATGACGTGGGCGCCTTCCTCGTGCCTGGTGCGTTCTACCTCTCCTACTTCTGCCTGGCACTGCCTGCCTCCTTCATCCTGAAGAAGACCGGCATGAAGAAAGGCATGGGCCTGGGCCTGTTCGTCATGGCGATCGGCGCGGCGACCTTCGGCCAGTTCGTCACCATGCGCATCTACCCGGGCGCGCTCACCGGGTTGTTCATCATCGGCGCTGGGCTCTCCCTGCTGCAGACGGCGTCCAACCCCTATATCTCGGTGCTTGGCCCCATCGATAGCGCCGCGCAGCGCATCGCCTTCATGGGCATCTGCAACAAGGTCGCGGGCGCGCTGGCCCCGTTCGTCTTCGGCTGGCTCGTGATGAGCAACATCGGCGGCTTCGACAAGCAGATCGCCGCGGCGGGCTCCCCCGCCGAGAAGGAAGCCCTGCTCAACGGCTTCGCGGCGAAGGTGCACATGCCATACCTCGCGATGGCCGGCCTGCTGGTGGTGCTGGCGATCTGGGTGGTGCGCTCGTCGCTGCCGGAGATCCGCGCCTCGACCGACAACTCCGAGCGTGCTATCGGGCATGCGAAGGGCAGCATCTTCAGCTTTCCGCACCTGTGGCTCGGTGTGCTCTGCCTCTTCCTCTACGTCGGCGTGGAAGTGATGGCCGGCGATGCCATCGGCACCTACGGCCAGGGCTTCGGCATGACGCCGGAAGACACCAAGCACTTCACCTCGTACACCCTCGTGGCCATGCTGGTGGGTTACGTGGCCGGCCTGGTGCTGATCCCGAAGGTCATTTCGCAGCACAAGTACCTGGCGATCTCGGCCATCCTCGGCGTGCTGTTCTCGATCGGCACCTATGTCACCACCGGTTACACCTCGGTGGCATTCGTCGCCGCGCTGGGTTTCGCGAACGCGATGATGTGGCCGGCGATCTTCCCCCTGGCCATCAAGGGGCTGGGCTCGCTGACGGAAATCGGCTCGGCGCTGATGATCATGGGTATCGTTGGCGGCGCCGCCCTGCCGCAGATCTTCGTGCACCTGAAGCAGGGCCACGACTTCCAGCTGGTCTTCCTGGCGATCATGGCGCCCTGCTACCTGTACATCCTGTTTTACGGCGCGGTCGGCCATAAGGTCGGCCAGCATACGAAGGGCTGATAACCCATCTTCGCTCGGTGACGGCCATCCGCTAGGATGGCCGTCCTGCTATCGAGGGTCGTAGATTGCGTAGCCCCACCATCAAGGACGTTGCCGAGCGGGCCGGCGTTTCGCTGAAGACCGTCTCCCGCGTCATCAACCACGAACCCTCCGTGCACGCGCGCACGCGCGACAAGGTGCTGCGCGCCATCGAGGCGCTGGATTACCAGCCCGACCAGGCGGCTCGCAGCCTGCGCAGCGCCCGTACGTACGCGCTGGGCCTGGTCTACGACAACCCGAACGCGCACTACGTCATCGCCATGCAGAACGGCGTGCTGTCGGTATGCCGCGAGCGTGGCTTCGGCCTGCAGATCCACCCCTGCGATTCCGGTGCCCCGCGCCTGGCCGAGCAGCTGGGCGACCTGGTCCGCCGCAACCGCCTTGCCGGCCTGGTGTTGTGCCCGCCCATGTCCGAGCAGCCCGGCCTGCTGGCCTCGCTCACCGAACAGAACGTGCCCTTCGTGCGCATCATCTCCGCGCGGCAGGACCCGAAAGACGGCTGGCCCTGCGTCTTCGTCGACGACCGCGACGCGGCCTACGCCATCACCGAACACCTCATCCAGCTCGGCCACCACCGCATCGGGTTCCTGTGGGGTGGCAAGGAGCACCGCTCCAGCCCCGAGCGCTACCAGGGCTACGAGGATGCGCTGCGCGAGTACGGCATCGACGTGGATCCCGCGCTTGTGGTGGAAGGCGATTACTCGTTCGACGACGGTTTCCGCGGCGCGCGCCGGCTGCTCGCGCTGCGCAACCCGCCCACCGCCATCTTCGGTTCCAACGACGAAATCGCCGCCGGCGTCCTCGCCGCCGCGCGCTCGGGTGGTGTCGACGTGCCGTGGGAGCTCTCCATCGCCGGCTTCGAAGACAGCCCGTTCTCGAAGCAGTCGTGGCCCGCCCTCACCACGGCGCGGCAGAACACCGAGGAAATCGGCCGCCACGCGGCGCAGCGGCTCATCGCCGAACTCGAGCGCGATGGCGGTGCGCCGGATATCGGCAACGAGGGTTTCAGCCCCGACTTGGTAGTGCGCGGCTCTACGGCGCCGCGCCGTTTGTGATCCGTTGAACTGTGGGAGCGCGCTTGCGCGCGATCGCGCGCAAGCGCGCTCCCACAGCAACGGCCCCACATTCGCTTAACGTCACGCTTGGTATTATCCGGCTGATATTCACCGCGTGTGTCCCCTTCCGCGGACCGCGCCGAGCGCCGCCTTCCGCGTTGCGCATCCCCCTTCTTCAGGACGGTTGGCCCCGGCCACGCTGTGGCGTGCCTGCGTGGCCGCGAGAAACAGGAGCACACACGATGCAGGATACCGCCGGGCACGACGCCCACTTCGGCTGGTTCACCCGCCGCCGCAAACACCTCAAGCCCGATGACCTCACCATCGTCGACGAGGGCATGCTGAAGCGTGCCGTGGGCGCGGCGGCCCTTGGCAACGCCATGGAGTGGTTCGACTTCGGCGTGTACGGCTACCTCGCCGTGACGCTGGGCCATGTGTTCTTCCCAGGCAACAGCCCCACCGCGCAGGTGATCGCCACGTTCGCGACCTTCACCGTCGCGTTCCTCGTGCGCCCCATCGGCGGCATCGTGTTCGGCCCGCTGGGCGACCGCTTTGGCCGCCAGCGCGTGCTGGCCGCGACGATGATCATGATGGCGCTCGGCACGTTCGCCATCGGCCTGATCCCCAGTTACGAACGCATCGGCCTGTGGGCACCGGCGTTGCTGCTGCTCGCACGCCTGCTGCAGGGCTTCTCCACGGGCGGCGAATACGGTGGCGCGGCGACGTTCATCGCCGAATATTCGACCGACGCGCGGCGCGGGCAAATGGGCAGCTGGCTGGAGTTCGGCACGCTGGGTGGTTATATCGCCGGCGCTGGCGTGGTCACCGCGCTCACTACCCTGCTGGGTAGCGACGACATGCTGGCGTGGGGCTGGCGCGTGCCGTTCCTCGTGGCCGGCCCGCTGGGCCTGCTCGGCCTGTACATGCGCATGAAGCTGGAAGAGACGCCGGCGTTCAAGGCGCATGCGGAAGCGATGGAAGCCGCGGGCGACAAGCCGCGCATCGGCCTGCTCGAACTGGTTTCCGTCCACGGCACGCAGCTGCTGAAGTGCATCGGCCTGGTGCTGGTGTTCAACGTCACCGATTACATGCTACTGACGTACATGCCGAGCTACCTCACGGTGACGCTGGGCTACAGCGAAGCGAAGGGCCTGTTGCTCATCCTCATCGTCATGCTGGTGATGATGCCGCTCAATGTCGTGGGTGGCCGTTTCAGCGACCGCTTCGGCCGCCGCCCCATGATCATCGGCGCCTGCGTGGCGATGTTCCTGCTGGCCATCCCCTGCATGCTGCTGGTGCGCACGGGCAACGACGCGTGGATCTTCACCGGGCTGATGTTGCTTGGCGTGGCGCTGGTGGCGTTCACCAGCACCATGCCCGCGACGCTGCCGGCGCTGTTCTATACCCCGGTGCGTTATAGCGCGCTGTCGATCGCGTTCAATGTGTCGGTATCGCTGTTCGGCGGCACGACGCCGCTGGTTACCGCGTGGCTGGTGGAGCGCACGGGCGACCCGATGGTGCCCGCCTATTACCTGATGGGCGCCGCCGTGGTGGGTGTCATCACCATGCTCTTCGTGACCGAGACCGCCGGCCTGCCGCTGCGTGGCTCGCCGCCTGCCGTGGCCGACCACGCCGAAGCGAAGGAGCTGCTGGCGGGCGACGCACCGCTGACGGTGGACGAGGCCCTGCCGCCGCTCCCGGACGACACCGCGGACGCCCGCCTGGCGTAGGCGGCGTTGTCCCCTGTGTCCGCAGGGCGGTGTCCGCGGACACGCGCATGAGCCCTGCAACCCGCGCCACGCCTCGCTTCCGGGCGTGGCATGCGACTTGCTCCTGCCGCTTCATCCATAGACAAGCGTGCAAGGACAACGAACATGGGGACGAAGACCTGGGCCTACCGCCTCCTGCTGGCGATGGCCGGCCTGGCACCCGCCGCGGCCGGCGCCGAGGATCTGCTCGACATCTACCGCGAGGCCGTGGCCAACGACCCGGTGCTGGCCGGCGCCGACGCCCGCCGCCTCGTGGCCGCCGAAGCCGTGCCGCAAGCGCGCTCGGCCCTGCTGCCGCAGCTGAGCGCGGGCCTGGAAATGCAGCAGTTCCACCCCGGCCGCGTGTACAGCGATGGCACCGACCAGGGCACGAGCACCGGCGGCGGCCACAGCCGCCAGCGCGACTTTACCCTGGCGCTGGACCAGACGGTGGTGGACGTGTCGAAGTTCGCCCGCGAACGCGGCGCGCACGATACCGCCGACGCACAGGAGGAAACCTACCGCGGTGAACTGCAGAGCCTGTACGTGCGCGTGGCCACCGCGTACTTCAACGTGCTGGTGGCGCAGGACCAGCTCGAGGTGTTCCAGTCCTATGAGGATGGCTACAAGGCGCAGAACGAGCAAGCGAAGGTGCTGGTGCAGCAAGGCATCAACCCGGCAGCGGACGTGAGCCAGTCGGAGGCGTATTACTTCTTCATCCGCTCGCAGCGGGTGAGCGTGCAGAACACGCTGCAGGATGCGCGCCGCGCGTTGCAGGAACTGACCGGCAAGGAGCCTGGCCACCTGAAGACCCTGCGCGAAGACCTGCCGATGCAGCCGCCGTCACCGAACGATGCGCAGGCGTGGGTGGACCAGGCCATGAACCAGAACCCCGATATCCTCGCGGCGGGCCACCTCGTGAAGGCTGACGAGCATTCGATCACGGCCGCGCGCGCGGGCCACCTGCCGACGGTGGGGCTTGCCATGGGCTACGACAAGACGGGCGCGTGGTCGAACACCATGCGCGGCGGCGCCGGTTATGGCCCGGGCAACACCACGGTAGGCCTGGTGCTCACGGTGCCGCTGTTCAGCGGTGGGCTGACGCAATCGCAGGTACGCCAGGCGATCCACCAGCGCGACGCCGACCAGGATGACCTTGAAGCCCTGCGCCGCCACACCGCGCGCGATGCGTACAACTACTTCAACCAGGTGGTGGATGGCATCGGCCAGGTGAACGATGCGCGCGGCTCGGTGGATGCGGCGAAGAAAGCGCTCGACTCCCTGCGCGCCGGCTACGACATCGGCACGCAGAGCCTGACGAACGTGGTGGTGGCCATCGAACAGCTCGCGAACGTGCGCAGCCAGTACATCTCGGTGCGCCACCAGTTCATCCTCAACAAGCTCAACCTCAAGCGCTCCGCGGGCGTCGCGTCACTCGAAGACATCGAAGAGATCAACCGCCTGCTGCAGTAAGGATGTGCCCTGTGTAGGAGCCCACTTGTGGGCGACAGCTTCTCACAAAAGCCTTGGAGGTGGTCGCGAGAGATGTCGCCAGCAAGCTGGATCCTACAGCGGGCAACGCATCACATGAAGGTCATGATCGCCACGGCAGCGATGGCCAGCACCACGCCCACCCAGTTCACCGCGGAAAGTTTCTCGCGGAATCCCAGCGCGCCCACGAGCGAACCGAGTACCACCACGCCCACGTTCATCGACGCGAAGACCAGGGACGGGTCGTGCGGCAGCGCCTGATGGCCGCGCACATAGAACAGGATGTTGGCGAAGTTGCACGCGCCTAGGAGCACGCCGAAGCCGATGCTGCGTGCCGTGAGCGGTGCCTTGCCGGCGACGGCGCGCACGATCGCGACGACCCAGCACAGCACCAGCGCGATCAGGAACGCGCCGAGCAGCCCGGCCGCGAACGAAGCGCCGGCCTTCGCCACGAGCTTGAAGCAGATATCGATGGCGCCGAACCCCGCGAACACCAGCAGCGGCGCCCACCACGCGCCGCCTTCCGCCTTGCCGTGTTCCTTCCGCCACAGCACGCACAGCACGGCGACGAGCGCGATGCCGATACCCAGCGCCTTCTGGCCAGTGAGTACGTCGCCGAGGAACACGAACGCGGCGAACAGTGATACGAACAGCGACAGGCGCTGCGCGACGTCGGTGCGGACGATGCCGGCCGTGCGCACGGAGCGTGCGAGGACCACGAAGATGGCGGGCAGCAGTATGCCGAGCGCGACCAGCGGTAGCCAGGTGGCCTTCGCCGCGAGCGCGGCCTGCGGCGTGGCGCCGAGCAGCTGCCAGGCAAGCAGCGAAGCCACCACGTAGTTCGTGGCCACGGCCTGGACGATATCGATGCCCGCGCGGCGGGCGAACTTCAGCAGGACCGAAACGGCGACGCTGAAGAGGATGGCGAGGGCGATGTAAACCATGGGACGGGGCTACGGGTATACGAAAGGTGCGAAGGATCGCACGAACTCCGCGCCTTGTGCCGGATGAATGGCCTTGCGTAGGAGCCCACACCCGTGGGCGACAGCTTTTTGCGAAGAGCTGTCGCCCACGGGTGTGGGCTCCTACGACACGCAGCGGGCTTTAGCGCTTCAGCTGCGCGGCTTCGCGGGCCAGGGCTTCGATGGCGGCGTAGTCGCCGGCGGCGAGCTTGTCCGCGGGGGTGAGCCATGAGCCGCCCACGCAGGCCACGTTGGGCAGGGAGAGGAACTCGGGGGCGTTGGCGAGGCTGACGCCGCCCGTGGGGCAGAAGCGGATCTGCGGTAGCGGGGAGGCCCACGCACCGATGAGCTTGGGGCCGCCGGCGGGCATGGCCGGGAAGAACTTCTGGAAACGGTAGCCGCGCTCGAGCAGCTCCATGGCTTCGCTGGAGGTGGCGGCGCCCGGCAGCAGCGGCAGTTCGGAGTCATCGGCCGCATCGAGCAGGCGCGGTGCGCTGCCCGGCGACACGGCGAATTTCGCGCCGGCCTTCAGCGCGGCGTCGAGGTCCTTCGCGGTGAGTACGGTGCCGACGCCCACGAACGCGCCTTCCACTTCGGCGGCGATGGCGCGTACCGCATCGAGCGCCGCCGGCGTGCGCAGCGTCACTTCGATGGCGGGGATGCCGCCGGCGACGAGGGCGCGGGCCATGCCCACGGCCTTCGAGGCGTCCTCGATGATCACGACGGGAACCACCGGCGCGAGCGCCAGGGTGGCTTCGACCTTCGACTGCTTTGCTTCGTTGCTCATCGTTACTCCGTTGATCAGAACACGCCCGCACCGAGGTCGGCCGCGACGGCCGACTGGCGGAACATGGCGAAAAGTTCGCGGCCCATGCCGGTGTGGTGCACACCAAGGTCCACGTTATCGGGCACGCGGGCGTTCCATGCGTCGGCGGGCACCAGCACTTCGAGCTCGCCGGTGTGCGCGTCGACGCGGACCATGTCGCCCGTGCGGATGCGCGCAATGGGGCCACCCGCTTCGGCTTCCGGCGTGACGTGGATCGCCGCCGGCACGCGGCCCGAGGCACCCGACATGCGGCCGTCGGTGACCAGCGCCACGCGGTGGCCGCGATCCTGCAGCAGGCTCAGCGTGGGCGTGAGCTTGTGCAGCTCGGGCATGCCGCGTGCACGCGGGCCCTGGAAACGCACGACGGCGACGAAATCGCGGTTGAGTTCGCCGCGGTCGAAGGCGGCTTTCACGTCATCCTGTTCGTCGAACACGATGGCGGGCGCCTCGATGACCATGCGGTCGTCCGGCACCGAGGACACCTTGATGACGCCGCGGCCGAGGTTGCCCTTCAGCATGCGCAGGCCGCCATCGTGTCGGAACGGCTCGGTCACCGCGCGCAGCACGCCGCGATTGCCGCTTTCCTTCGGGACCGGCACCCACGTGAGCTTGCCGTCCTCGAGCACCGGCAACTTGCGGTACGCCTCCAGGCCGTGGCCCATGATGGTGTTGACGTTGTTGTGCAGCAGGCCGGCATCGAGCAGCTGGTCGATGAGGAAGCCCATGCCGCCGGCATCGTGGAAGTGGTTCACGTCGGCGTAGCCGTTGGGGTACACGCGCGCCAGCAGCGGCACCACCGACGACAGCGCGTCGAAATCGTCCCAGCGCAGGTCGATGCCCGCGGCGCGCGCGATGGCGACCAGGTGCAGCAGGTGGTTGGTGGAGCCACCCGTGGCATGCAGGCCAACGACGCCGTTGACGATGGCGCGCTCGTCGATGATGTGGCCCACCGGCATGTAGTGGCCGCCCATGCAGTCGGTGGCCAGCACGCGCTCGACGGTGGCTTCGGTCAACGCATGGCGCAACGGCGTATCGGGCGGCTCGAAGCTCGCACCCGGCAGGTGTACGCCCATGATCTCCATCAGCATCTGGTTGGAGTTGGCCGTGCCGTAGAACGTGCAGGTGCCCGCGCCGTGGTACGAGCGCGCCTCGGCTTCGAGCAGTTCGGCGCGCGTGGCCTTGCCGGCGGCGAACGCCTGGCGCACCTTCGATTTTTCTTCGTTGGGGATGCCCGAGGGCATGGGGCCCGACGGTACGAATGCGCTGGCAAGGTGGCCGAACGAGAGCGCACCGATCATCATGCCCGGCACGATCTTGTCGCAGATGCCGAGGTACAGGGCGCCTTCGTACATGTCGTGCGAAAGCGACACCGCCGTGGCCATGGCGATCAGGTCGCGCGAGAACAGCGACAGCTCCATGCCGGGGCGGCCCTGGGTCACGCCATCGCACATCGCCGGCACGCCGCCGGCCACCTGCGCGGTGGCGCCCAGGCGGCGGGCGATGGTGCGGATACGTTCCGGGTAACCCTCGTATGGCTGGTGCGCCGAGAGCATGTCGTTGTACGCGGTGACGATGGCGATATTGGCGGCGTGGCCGTTGCGCAGCGCATCCTTGTCGGGCTCGCATGAGGCGGCGAAGCCATGGGCAAGGTTGCCGCACGACAGGTGGTGGCGCTTCGCGCCCTTGCCGCGGGCGGCCTCGATCTTGGCCAGGTACGCCGCGCGCGTGGCGTGGCTGCGCTCGGCGATGCGCTGGGTCACCTCGGCGAGGATGGGGTGCAGGGTCATGGCAGGTATTCCGTCAGGGAGCCCAGAAGACATCCAGCGGCACGCGATCCTGCGTGAGCACGGCGCGGATGGGCACGTCCTCGCCGGCCTCGGCCTTCGCAAGCAGTTCCTTCTTGTCGTTGCCTTCGATGTGCAGGTAGAGCGTGCGCGCGTCGAGCACGCGCGGCAGGGTGAGCGTGATGCGCGGCTCGCCGGCGCCGCCGGCGCGCATCGAGATCACGGCCTGCTTGCCGTCGAGGTCGAGCGCCTTGTCGAGGTTGTCGCCGCCGGGGAAGAACGACGCGGTGTGGCCGTCCGGGCCCATGCCCAGGATGACGACGTCGAGCGGCTGGCCGAGCGCGTCGATGCGCTTGCCCACGTCACCCAGCGCGGCGTCCACGTCATCTTTGTGCGCGCTGTCGAACAGCGGCACGAAGGTGGCGGTGTGCGCTTCGTGGTGCAGCAGGTGGTCGGCCACCAGCTTCGCGTTGCTGCGATCGCTGTCGGTATCCACCCAGCGCTCGTCCACCAGCGTGATGGTGACCTTCGACCAGTCGATTTCCTGCTCGCACAACACGGCGAACATCTGCTTCGGCGTGCCGCCGCCGGAGACGGCGAGCGTGGCCTTGCCGCGCGCCTTGATGGCGGCATCCAGCTTCGACGCGATATCGCGCGCGAGCTGGTCGGCGAGCGTGAGTTTGTCGGCGAATTCGTGGCGGTTGATCTTGGCGTTCATGCGGCGTCCTCGGCCCAGGTGCGGCCATCACGTTCGATGAGCGCCACGGCGGCGCTCGGACCCCAGGTGCCCGCGGTGTACGGCTTCGGCGTATCGCCGCTTGCCTCCCACGCGTCGAGGATGGGGCCGGCCCAGTTCCATGCCGCTTCCACTTCGTCGCGGCGCATGAACAGGGTCGGGTTGCCACGCACGACATCGAGGATGAGCCGCTCGTAGGCGTCGGGCTGCTCGACGCCGAACGCCGCCGCGAAGCTCATGTCGAGCGGCACGTGGCGCAGGCGCAGGCCACCCGGACCCGGATGCTTGATCGTCAGCCACAGCTTCACGCCCTCGTCCGGCTGCAGGCGCAGCGTGAGGCGGTTGGGCATGAGCGCGCCGCTGGCGGGGTCGAAGATGGAATGCGGCAACGCACGGAACGTCACCACGATCTCCGACACGCGGTTGGGGAGGCGTTTGCCGGTGCGCAGGTAGAACGGGACACCCGCCCAGCGCCAGTTGCCGATCTCCGCCTTGAGGGCGACGAAGGTTTCGGTCCTGGACTGGTCGCTGCCCAGTTCGTCGCTGTACCCCGGGACGCCCTGGCCTTCGGCCGCACCGGCGCGGTACTGGCCGCGCACGGTGAGCTGGGCCGCGTTGCTGCCGTTGATCGGGCGCAGCGAACGCAGCACTTTCAATTTCTCATCGCGCACCGCATCGGGCGACAGCGACGACGGCGGTTCCATGGCGAGCATGCACAACAGCTGCAGGATGTGGTTCTGCACCATGTCGCGCAGCGCGCCAGCGCGGTCGTAGTAGCCCGCGCGGTGGCCCACGCCGACGGTTTCGGCGACCGTGATCTGCACGTGGTCGATGTGCTGCGCGTTCCACAGCGGCTCGAACAGCGCGTTGCCAAAGCGCAGCGCCAGCAGGTTCTGCACCGTTTCCTTACCGAGGTAATGGTCGATGCGATAGGTCTGCGATTCGGTGAACACCTGGGCCACGGCATCGTTGATGGCGTTGGCGCTTTGCAGGTCGCGGCCGATCGGCTTCTCGAGCACGACGCGCGAGCCCTCGCCATTGAGCCCCAGCGAGGCGAGGCGCTGGCAGATGTCGGTGAAGATGTCGGGCGAGGTCGAGAGGTAGAACACGCGGATGTGGTCGGGGCGGTCGCCCATCAGCGTGGCGAATTCGTCCCAGCCATCGGCCTTGCGCGCGTCGAGCGAGCGGTAGCCGATCATTTCGATGAAGGCATCGAGCTGCGCGGGGGCCACGTGCGAGACGCCCTTCTCCACGGCGGTGCGCACCTGCGCCCGGTAGCTGGCGTCGTCCAGGCCCTCGCGCGCCACGCCGATGATGCGGCTCTTGGGCAGGATCTGGCCGTCGATGAACCGGTGGTACATCGCGGGGAGGAGTTTGCGCACGGCGAGGTCGCCGGTGCCGCCGAAGATGACCAGGTCGAAGGGTTCGACCGGCAGGGAAGGAGCGCTCACGACAGTGCCTCTTGACGGGTTCGCGGAGGGGTTCCGTTTGATCGTACCAGTGACATACCACGGCGTACCAGCCCCGTACCACTGGGGATGTGCTTCCTCCCCACGTAACCTCGTGATCACACGAAGGAAACGTTTTCACGCCAGTTTAGATCGTGCCAACGCGTGTTCGATTAAACGAGCGTTCGAGCAGAATCCGGGACGCCTTGCCCAAGTGGTCACGTATTGGTATCTTCGCTCGATGGAATCCGCCCTCGTCGCCGAATACCAGCGCCTGCAGCACGACCCGGCCGCCCGCCTGCCGCTGGCGTACATGCGCCTGCGCCGGGCCATCCGCAACGTGATCGAGAACGGCGAAGTGCAGGTGGGCCACGCCCTGCCAAGCGAACGTGACCTGGCCAGGGCCCTCACCCTGTCGCGGGTCACGGTGCGCAAGGCCATCGGCGGGCTGGTCGAGGATGGCCTGCTGACGCAGCGCCACGGCGCAGGCACGTTCGTGTCCGAGCGCATCGTGAAGCCGCTGTCGCGCATGACCAGCTTCACTGAAGACCTGCGCGCCCGCGGCCTGAACCCGCGCTCGGAGTTTTTCGAGAAGGCCATCGGCGAGGTGAACCCCGAGGAGGCCATGGCGATGAACCTGTCGCCGGGCACCCAGGTGGTACGCCTGCACCGGCTGCGCTACGCCGGCGACGAGCCGCTGGCCATCGAGCGCAGCGCCGTGCCCCTGGCCCTGCTGCCCGACCCCGGCCTGGTCGAGGATTCGCTCTACGAGGCGCTGGACAAGCTCGGCCACCGGCCGAACCGCGCCCTGCAGCGCCTGCGCGCCGTGGTGCTGGGCCCCGCGCAGCTGCGCCTGCTGCGCCTGCCCACCGGCAGCGCCGGCCTCAACATCGAACGGCGCAGCTTCCTCGAGGATGGCCGCATCGTCGAGTTCACCAATTCCTGGTACCGCGGCGACATCTACGATTTCGTGGCGGAACTGCAAAGCGACTGACCGAGCCGAAACCCCCATGACCATCCAGCCGCAAGACACCCTGATGTTCCGCGAAGCGCACGAGACCGCCGAGGTCGTCGAGCGGCAACTGGCCCGGAACGAGCCCGTCGTGGCCGCCCTGGCCGAGCACCTGCGCGCCCACCCGCCGCGCATGGTCATCACCTGCGCCCGCGGCAGTTCCGACCACGCCGCCATGTACGCCAAGTATGTGTTCGAGACGCAACTGGGCGTTGTCACCGCATCCGCGTCGCCGTCGGTCACCTCCATCTACCACGCCACGCAGAACCTCGACGGCGCGCTGTACGTCGCGGTATCGCAGTCAGGCAAGAGCCCCGACCTGGTGCGCAACGCCGAAGCAGCCAAGCGCGCGGGTGCCTACGTCGTCGCGCTGGTCAATGTCGTGGATTCCCCCCTGGCCGCCGTGGCCGACGTGGTGGTGCCGCTGCAGGCCGGCCCGGAAAAGAGCGTGGCGGCCACCAAGAGCTACCTCGGCGCGCTGTTCGCCATCCTGCACATCGCCGCGCGCTGGGGCGGCAAGCAGGAGATCGCCGATGCCCTCACCGCGCTGCCCGCGCAGCTGCGCCAGGGCTGGGACGCCGACTGGTCGTCGCTGACCGACGGCCTCGTCGACGCGCACAACCTGTTCGTGGTCGGCCGCGGCTTCGGCTTCGCCGGCGCGCTGGAAGCGGCGCTGAAGTTCAAGGAAACCTGCGGCCTGCACGCCGAGGCGTTCAGCGCGGCGGAAGTGAAACACGGCCCCATGGCCCTGGTGGGCCCGGATTTCCCGGTGCTGTTCTTCGCGCAGAACGACGACACCCTGCCCGGCGTGCTCGACGTGGCCGCCGAATTCCGCAAGCGCGGCGCCGCCGTATGGGTGGCCGCGCCGGGCGCCGAAGGCGAGGGCGTGCTGCCGCTCGTCACCACGGCACCGATTTCGGCACCGCTGGTTACCGTGCAGAGCTTCTACAAGGCCACGGCCGCGCTGGCGATCAAGCGGGGTTTTAATCCGGATGTGCCGCCGCACCTTAACAAGGTGACGGAGACCGTCTGAGGAACGCGAAAGGTGTTGGGTGATGGGTGGAGGGAGTGGCGTTTTGTGCCTCGAGGCAACCGGGTTGCCACACCCACGACCCATCACCCAGCACCATCGCCCACCACCTGCATCCCCCCACCGCCACACACCCCTCCACACGCACCGGACTCCACACAATGACTACCGCCTTCGTCAACGGCCGCGTGCTGACCGATAACGGCTTCCAGACCGGCATGGCCGTGCTGGTGGATGATGGAAACATCACCGCGCTGGCGCTGCCCTCCGATCCGCGCGTGCGCGCGGCCGAGAAGCACGACCTGGGCGGGCGCACGCTGCTGCCCGGCTTCATCGATTGCCAGGTGAACGGCGGCGGTGGCGTGTTGTTCAACGACGAACCGACGGTGGACGCCATCCGTGCCATCGGCGCCGCGCATGCGAAGTACGGCACGACGGGCTTCCTGCCGACGCTGATCAGCGACGACGCCGAGGTGATGTCGCGCGCCATCGATGCCGTGAACGATGCCGTGGCGCAGGGCGTGCCGGGCGTGCTCGGCATCCACCTCGAAGGCCCGTTCATCGCGCCGGAACGCAAGGGCGTGCACGACCCGGCGAAGTTCCGCATCGCGGGTGCCGACGACATCGCCATGGTGGCCCGCCGGCATGGCGGCGTCACGCTGCTCACGCTGGCACCGGAGCGCGCCAGCGATGATGTGCTCGCGCAGCTGGTGGCGAACGGCGTCATCGTCTGCGCCGGCCACACGGGTGCCGACTACGACGCCATGCACCACGCGCTGGCCATGGGCGTGCGCGGCTTCACCCACCTGTTCAACGCCATGACGCCCTTCACCAGCCGCGAGCCCGGCGTGGTCGGCGCGGCGCTGGAGGACCGTGACAGCTGGTGCGGCCTCATCGTCGATGGCCACCACGTGCACCCCGCGTCGCTGCGCGTGGCCATCGCGGCGAAGGCGCCGACAAAGATGATGCTGGTGACCGACGCGATGCCGCCTGTGGGTTCGGATAACCCGAACTTCGTGCTGAAGGGCGAGACCATCACGGCACGCGATGGCGTCTGCCAGACGGCCGACGGCACGCTGGCCGGCTCGGCGCTGGACATGGCCGCCGCGGTGCGCAACACCATCGAGATGGTGGGAGTGCCTTACGACGAGGCGGCGCGCATGGCGTCGACTTACCCGGCCGCTTTCCTTGGCCTGGGCCGTACGCATGGCCATATCGCCGCGGGGTATCGCGCCGATATGGTGGTGATGGACGAGGCCCACCAGGTCGTCGAGACCTGGATCGGTGGCGAGCGCGTCTTCGCCACCGCATAAAAAAGACCGGCGCTCCGCGCCGGCCAGTACAGGGGAGTTGCGTCGTGCCCGCGGATACATGGTCCGCGGGCACTCGTGGGTCACGCTTTAGAGCGAGAAGTCGTAACGCACGCCCAGGCGCACGTAGCGCGGGTTCTGGAACGCGATGGGACGGCGATAGTCGTCGCTGACCACCGGCTGGCCCGTGGCGGCATCGACCGAACCCGTTTCACCCACGTCGATCTGCGCGACCGGACGCTGGCTGCCCACCACGTTGAAGACCGTGGCGGTGAAGGCCAGCGGCTGCTTCTCGCCCGCCCACATCGGCTTGTACTCGGCATTGAGGTCGAGGTTCCAGGTGTACGGCAGGCGGCCCTTCGAGCCACGCGGCGACGGCTGGAAGCCGCACTCGAAGTACGAGGCGCCGTACTGGATGGCGTCGGTGGGATCCAGGCCGATGCAGTTCTTCGGCCGGCCGGTGGCCACCGAGAGGTTGCCGCCGAGCAGCCATTCCTGCGACGCCTGCCAGTAACCGTACGCCTTGAGCTGGTGCGTGCGATCGTTGGGCAGCGGGCCGTTGGTGTACTGCATGATCTCCGGCGCGTCCCAATCCTGGGTGACCGACGGATCGAGCTGGCCGATATCGGACTTCAGCTGGCCTTCCGAGTTGCCGTAGCTGCGCGAGAACGTGTAGTCGATGCGGCCGTACCAGTCGTCCGCGAAGTGGTGCTCGAGGTACAGGTCCAGCGAGTAATACGCACGCTTGAGGTCGGGGAACGGAATGCGCACGCCATTATCGACGACGGCGAAGCCTTCCTTCGAGATATCGAACGGCACGTAGTTGCCGCCACCGGTATCCACCAGGAACGTGTTCGACGAGCCCGGGTTGAACAGGTAGCAGCCCGGCAGCGACGCGTTGCTGATGTCGATGTTGTTGGCCGCGGCGTAGTTCTCGAACGGGCGCGAATCGCAGAAATCGTCGATGGAGCCGCGCAGCTTGCGGTACGTGGCCTTGGCGCCGAAGCTCCAGTTATCGTTGATCGCCTTGTCGAAGCCGGCGATGTACTCGTCCTGGTAGTAGGCCTTCATGTCCTTCGCGGCCACGGTCTTCGGATCGGGCGTGGTGCCATCCTCGCCGTTGAGGTAGGACCGGCTGCCGAGCTGCGCGATGTTCTGCGGTTCGCCGTTAGCGCCCACGCCGTTATACGAGTAGTACTCGCTGTAGTACGTCGAGGCCGAGGCGCCGCGGATGGCGACGTTCGACGGGATGGCGAGGTGGTAGCGGCCGGCGTTGGCGTACACCTTGAACGACGAATCGCCGAACACATCCCAGGTGACGCCGAGGCGCGGCGCCAGCTGGTGGCGCTGCTTCACGTACGTATCGCCCGAACCGTTGAGGTTCTTGAACTGCTCGTTACGCAGGCCGAGGTAGACCATGAAGCGATCCGTGGCCTGCCAGTGGTCTTCGATGTACTGCGCTTCCTGCTCGGTCTTGACGCTCGCGCCCGTCTCGAAGAGGCGCTTCTCTACGAAGTACGGTTGGCCCGGCGGCGGCACGATGTCCGGACGGCCCGGGACGGTACCGGCGTTGCGATAGATCCAGCGGTAACCGCCTTCGTAGATCTGGCCCGAGGTGGATTCCAGGGTCTGGTTATCCACGCCCACGCGCAGGTCGTGGTCGCCCGCGCGGTATTCGACGTCGAAGCGCCAGCCCTTCGTCTTGTCGTTGGCGCCCGCGTTCAGCACGGTGCCGTTGACCAGGCCGCAACCGACGATGGGGTTGGCGATGCCACGGCGGCTATCGGTGATCCACGGGCAGTTCGGGCTGCCCGAGTAGGCGATGTCGCGCTCGTGCACCGTCTTGGTGTGGCCGTACAGGCCGGTGATGGTCAGGTCGTCGGTGATGTAGCCGGTGTACTTGCCGATGTAGACGTCGCCACCCGGCGTGGAGCCCGGGCCCGCGTCGAAGTTCTTCAGCTTGTCGGTGCCGAGGTAGTTGCCGCGGCTGTGCGAGGTGTAGTCGTACGCGTAGATGCTGCGATCGGTGTTGGTCTTGTCGCCGACGCCCGTGACTTCGAGGATGTGGCTGTCGGTGATGTTCCAGTCGACCTTGGCCATCCACTTGGTGGCCTTCTGCGTCTGGTTGGTACGCTGCGGCGCGAGGATGCTGCTGGTGCTCTTGGTGTCGGTGCGGGTGAAATCACCCGCGGCGAACAGGAACAGCTTGTCCTTGATCAGCGGGCCGCTCAGGTAGGCGGTGTACTGGATATCGTCACGCGTGTTGTCGCGGCGGTTCTGGAATTCCTGGCCGCTGGTGCGGTAGATGCTGCGCGGCGACTGGCGCAGGCCGTTCGGCTGGATGTACATGCCGACGCCACCCTTCCACGTGTTACCACCGCGCTTGGTCACGATGTTGATGACACCGCCGGTGGAACGGCCGTATTCCGCGCCGTAACCGCCGGTGAGCACCTGCTGCGAATCGATGGCGTCGTAGGGCAGGTTGACGAAGCCGAGGCCGGTGAGGGCGTTGGTCACCGCGTAACCGTTGATGTAGTACTGGTTCTCGGACGCGGACGAGCCACCGAACGAGGCCACGTTGCCGTAGCGGCTATCGCCGGAGATGACGCCCGGCGCGAGCAGCGCGGCGGCCGTGATGTCGCGGGCGAGCGGCAGCTTCTGCAGCTGCTCGGACGAGAGCACGGTGCGCGAGTCGACCTGCGACACGTCGATGGCCGGCAGGGCGTTGCCCACGACCTGTACGCCCTCGAGGTTCTGTGCCTCGGCGGCGCTGGCGGGCGCGGCGCCGCCGAACGAGACGTCGACGCCGCCGATGGCGACCGTGACGTTATCGCGCGACTCGGCCACGGCGCCGTTGCGCTCGAGGCTTACCTTGTAGCGGCCGCTGGGCAGCGAGCTGGCGCGGTAGCGGCCGTCGGCATCGACGTTGACGTCGCGGGTGAGGCCTGTGTCCATGTTCTGGAGGTGGACGACGGCACCCTCGGGCTGCGCGACGCGGCCGAAGACGGCGCCGGAGGCGTTGGACTGGGCGAAGGCGCCGCCCGACGCGAGGCAAAGCGCGACGGCGGTGCAAAGGCTTGTACGGCGCATGGCGCCGCGAAGCAGGGTGGAACGCTGCATGTGGTGTCTCCCCGGAATGACCTGCAAAAAGGCCGGCCCACCAACACGAGGGCCGAGCCCGGTTCGTGATGGCCACCGCTTCCCTTCGGCTCGCCCGCCGCTCCCAACGGCAGGGTTGCCCCGGAAAGCCCCCCGTGGCGCAAGTTAATGCGCCTGGCAGCAATCAGTTGCGGTTGTAATCGATTGTTTTTGCGATCGTCAAGTGCCCGTTAACATCCCGTGTGAAATCCGTGGCCCCTGCCACGTAACGCGCGTTACAATCCGCCCGTTCGGGTGTCCGCCGCGGCCATGGGGCCGGTAGGATGAAACGGGAAGCCGGTGCGCCGCGTCGCGGCAAGGCCGGCACTGCCCCCGCAACGGTAAGCACCAGGGGCCCTGCGCCCCGCCCGGCCGGCCTTCGCCACTGCTCACGGGAGCGGGAAGGCGCCCGCCGGGCCTGCGCCAAGCGCGGCAGGTGCGAGTCCGGAGACCGGCCCGAAAGCCCCCTGCCGCCCCGCGGCGGGGGTGCCCTGTTTCGGACGATTCGCGGCGGGCGGATCCGGACAGCTCCGCGGCTGGCCTGGCCCCCGCGCGCCGTTCGCCCTTCCCCGCGTCCGTCCTCCGCTTACGAGGATGCTCATGAAAAAGACCCTGCTCGCGACGGCGCTGCTGTCGTCCATCGCCGTGGCGCACGCCGCCGATGCCCCCGCCGACCTGCCGTCGGTGGTCGTGACCGCCAACCGCGCGCCCACCCCGCTGGACGAGGTGCTGGCCCCGGTCACCGTCATCACCCGAGAGGATATCGACCGGCTGCAGCCGCTCAGCGTGCAGGACCTGCTGACCGGCCTGCCGGGCGTGGCGATGGCGAACACCGGTGGCCTCGGCCAGCAGACCTCGATGTTCATGCGCGGCACGAATTCGGCCCACACGCTGGTGCTGGTGGACGGGGTACGCGTCGGCACCGTGGGCGCGGGCCTGCCCGCCTACGAGCAGCTCCCGGTGGACCAGATCGACCACATCGAGGTGGTGCGCGGCCCGCGTTCCACCCTGTACGGCTCGGACGCGATCGGTGGCGTCATCCAGATCTTCACCCGCCACGGCGAGGCCGGGCAGGCGCCGACCCCCAGCATCTCGTTGACGGGCGGCAGCAACAGCTACACCGCCGGCCAGGTGGGTATCTCGGGCGGCACCACCCACGGCTGGTACAACGCCAGCCTGGGTGGCCAGTACACCGCCGGCATCAATGCCTGCCGTGACGGCGCGGGCGACGTGTTCAAGGGCTGCTTCACCAACGAGCCCGACCACGACGCCTACCGCACCTATAACGGTGCACTCTCGGGCGGCTACCGCTGGGACAACGGCACCGAGCTCACGGGCAGCTGGCTGCGCAGCAAGGGCACCATCGAATACGACGGTGACTACCAGAACCTGACCCGGCGCTCGCAGCAGGTGGCCGGCGGCAAGCTCAGCTTCGATGCCATGGCGGGCTGGCGCATGTCGGTGAGCCTGGGGCAGAACCAGGACCGTGCCGACGATTACCTCAACGGGTCGCAGAAGACCTGGTATGACGCCGCCTTTACCCCGCACCTCGGCGCGGACAAGCTCCGCATGGGCTACCTGTACTCAAAGCGCAACCAGGCGGCGTGGCAGAACGACTTCACGCTTGCCCCGGGCCAGACCCTCAGCGCGGGCGTGGACTACCAGCAGGAAAAGCTGGACAGCGCGACGGATTACCTCAAGACCACCCGGAACAACACGGGTGTGTTCGCCCTATACCAGGGTGTGTTCGGCCCCCACGAGGTCCAGCTCTCGGCTCGCCACGACCACAACAGCCAGTTCGGCAACCACACTACCGGCTCGGCCGCGTACGGGTTCCGCTTTGACAATGGCATGCGCATCACGGCGTCGTATGGCACGGCCTTCCACGCACCGAACTTCAATGATGAGTACTACCCGTACGGCGTATCGGTCGCGCTGAAGCCGGAAAAGTCACGCACGGCCGAAATCGGCCTCAGCGGCACGCCGGGTATCTGGAACTGGGCGGTGAATGCCTACCAGACCAAGGTGGATGACCTGATCGCCTTCAGCATCGACCGCCCGATCAACGTCAACGAAGCCCGCATCCGCGGCCTCGAAGGCCAGGTGGGCGCCGACGTGGACGGCTGGCACGTGCGCGCGTATGCCACGCTGCAGCAGCCGCTGAACCGCGACAGTGGCCCGCAGGAGGACAATTTGCTCGCGCGCCGGCCGCGCCGCACCGGCCGCGTCGACCTCGACAAGGACCTGGGCATGTTCACGCTGGGCGGCTCGGTCTACGCCGCGGGCTACAGCTACGACGACGCCGCCAACACCACCCGCCTGGGCGGCTACGCCACGGCCGACCTGCGCGCCACCTGGCACATCGACGCTGCGTGGAGCGTCCAGGGCCGCGTGGCCAACCTGGCCGACAAGCGCTACGAGACGGCGGCGTATTACAACCAGCTGGGGCGGACCTATTACGTAACCTTACGGTTCGCTCCGACGATGTAACACGCGCTTTGTAGGAGCCCACCCCGTGGGCGATCGGGTCTTGCCGCAAGCACCCATCGCCCACAGGGTGGGCTCCTACGGACCGGAAACCTGCTCGAACAGGTTTACCGTGCCTTTCGGCAGGGGCTTACGGGTGGCACAGGCGACAAGGAGGCGCCTGACGGCATAAAGTTCGCGGCGCGGGGTCTCCCGCTGTCACAGGATGTGTCGTGAATTTCTTTGCTCCTTTCATTCGCCGGCCCCGGGGAACGTCGCTGCTCGCGGCGGGGCTGACGCTGGCCGGCATCCTTGCCTACATGCTGCTTGGCGTGGCCGCGCTGCCTTCGATCGAAGTGCCGGCGGTGTTCATCCAGGTGCAGATGCCGGGCGCCAACGCGCAGACGATGGCGAACACCATCGTGGCGCCGCTCGAACGCCACCTGGGGCAGATCCCGGGCGTGGACCGCATGTACTCGCAGAGCAACGAGGGCGCCGGCTTCGTGCGCCTGCAGTTCACGATGGACCGCTCCACGGATGCCGCCGCGCGCGACGTGCAGGCGGCCATCAATGCGTCCGCGGCCGACCTGCCGGCGGGCATGCCCAGCCCGCCGCAGTACTTCAAGTTCGATACGGGGCAGATCCCGGTGCTGCTGGTGTCGTTCACCTCGAAGACCATGCCGGCCGACAAGCTGTTCGACGTGGTCGATACGCTGATCCGGCCCGCCGTCTCGCAGATCGACGGCGTGGCGCGCGTGCAGGTGTTCGGTGGCACGCCGCACGCGGTGCGCGTGGAGCTGGACACCAATGCGCTCAGCACCAAGGGCCTGACCGCCAACGATGTCACCAACGCGTTGCAGGCCGCCAACGTCAACTCGCCGCAAGGCCTGCTGAGCAATGGCCGCACGCAGATGACGGTGATCGCCAACGACGGCCTGCGCACGGCCGATGAATTCGCCAACATCCTCATCGCCATGCGCAATGGCGTGCCGGTGCGCCTCTCCGATATCGCGAAGGTGACCAGCGGGCAGCAGGATATCTACCAGAAGGCATGGTTCCAGGGCGAACGCTCGGTCTCCATGCAGATCAGCAAGCGCCCGGAGGCCAATTCGATCGCCACGGCCGATGCGATCCGCGCGGCACTGCCGCGGTTCCGCGCTTTGCTGCCGGCGGATGCGGTGGTCACGCCCATCTTCGACCTGACCCAGACCACCCAGTCGGCGCTGCACGAGGTGAAGGTCGCGCTGATGATCTCCATCGTCATGGTGTGCCTGGTGATGCTGGTGTTCCTGCGCCGCCTGGGGCCCACGCTGATCGCCACCCTCAGCGTGCCGCTGTCGCTGGCCGGCGCGTTCGTGGTGATGTGGACGCTGGGCTACACCCTCAACACCATGTCGCTGATGGCGCTGGTGCTGTGCATCGGCTTCGTGGTCGACGATGCCATCGTGGTCATCGAGAACATCGTGCGCCACATGGAGAACGGCCAGGCGCCCATGCCGGCGTCGCTGGAAGGCGTGCGCGAGATCGGCTTCACGGTCATCTCCATCACCATCTCGCTGGTCGCCGTGTTCGCGCCGCTGCTGTTCGGCAACAACATGATCACCAAGCTCCTGCGCGAGTTCTCGGTGACCCTGGCCGCGGCGGTGCTCATCTCCGCCATCGTCTCGCTGACGCTGACGCCCGCGCTGTGCGCGCGCTACCTGCACCACGATGCACCCGACCGCCAGCCGGGCCGCATTGAGAAGGCGCTGGAGCGCTTCGATCGCGGGTTCCTGCGCGCGTACGAGCGCGCGCTGGACTGGGCCATGCGCCACCGTCGCATCATGCGCTGGCAGCCGATCACGCTGCTGCTGGCCACGTTCGGCCTGGCCTGGGCCGTCGTGGCCACGGCCGGCGGTAATTTCATGCCGGACGAGGACACCGGCATGATGCAGGCGCAGATCACCGCCGACGCCAACATCTCGCCCGATGAAATGACCCGCCGCTTGCAACGTGTCGCGGAAATCATGCAGAAGGATTCGACGGTGGCCGATGTCACCGCCATCCTCGGCGGCGACAACGGCGGTGCCGTGGGCAACCAGGGCATGATGTTCATCGACCTGAAGCCGAAGGGCGATGGCCCCGGCCAGCGCCGTGAGTCGATCAAGGACATCATGGATCGCATGGGCAAGGAGTACGAAAAGATCTCCGATGTCCAGGTGTTCATGAACCCCATGCAGTTCCTGGGCGGCGGCGGCGGCAACAGCAACCGCGGCCAGTACTCGTTCCAGCTGATCAGCACCGGCGGCGAAAGCCTTGAGCCGTGGACCCTGAAGCTGGTGCAGGTGATGCGCGGCATGAAGGAATTCCGCGACGTCGGCAGCGATTTCGACGTGGTCGGCAAGCAGCAGATGCTGAAGGTGGACCGCGATGCGGCCAGCCGCCTACAGGTGGGCATGGGCATGGTCGATACCGCGCTGTACAACGCATTCGGCCAGCGCCAGGTCTCGGTCATCTATTCGGACATCAACCAGTACTGGGTGGTGCTAACCTCGGCGGCCGCGCAATCGCTGTCGCCGGAATCGCTGCTAAACACCTACGTGAAAAACAGCGTGGGCAACATGGTGCCGCTCAGCGCCATCGCGCATATCGCGCCGACGTCGACACCCAGCGCGGTGACGCACCAGAACCAGCTCGAATCAGCGGATATCACGTACAACCTCGCGCCGAAGATCACGCCGGACAAGGGCAACACGCTGGTTGAGCAGGCAGTGGCCCGGCTCAACCTGCCCGAGGGCGTGCGCATGGATTTCACCGGTACGAACCAGCGCCTGCGCGATGCGCAGTCGAACGGCATGGTGCTGCTCATCGGTGCCATCCTGGCCGTGTACATCGTGCTGGGCATCCTCTACGAAAGCCTCGGCCATCCGCTCACCATCCTTTCCACCCTGCCCGCCGCCGGCGCCGGCGCGTTCCTCGCCATGCTGGTGACGCAGACCCAGGTGACGCTGATGGCGATCATCTCCGTGCTGCTTCTGATCGGCATCGTGAAGAAAAACGCGATCCTGATGGTGGATTTCGCGCTCACCGCGCAACGCGAGCAGGGCATGGACCCGGTGGCCGCCATCCGCCAGGCGGCGCTGGTGCGTTTCCGCCCCATCACCATGACGACGCTGGTGGCGATGGGCGCGGCGCTGCCACTGGCCATCGGCTTCGGCGTGGGCTCCGAGATGCGCCGCCCGCTGGGCATCGCCATTGTCGGCGGCCTGCTGGTGTCGCAGCTGCTCACGCTGCTGAGCACGCCCGCCATCTACCTGTGGAACCACGACCGCAAGATCCGCAAGGTGCGGCGCAAGCACCGCCGCATGCTGAAGCGGCGCTACAAGGCGTGGGTGAAGTTGCGCAAGGCTCGCGGCTAGGCCGCGAGCGTCACGCCCGCCAGGCGCTTCACGTAGTCCCTGACGTCTGCAGGCCATCCATCGATAAGTCCGCTAAACCGCGCCACCTCGCGCCGGTGGTAAGCGCGCGACGCCTCCTCATACCCGGCCAGGTCCCCGGCCAACGCCAGCATCACGCGGTCCACGGCTTCGTCGGCCTGCCGGGTGCGGTCGGCGTCCACGCTATCGCGGCTGGCGTTCTCCACGAGCCGGCGCAACGCCACGGATGCGCCGCCGGGCTGGGTGGCCAGCCATTCCCAGTGCCGCGGCAGCAGCGTCACTTCGCGCGCGACAACACCCAGCTTCGGACGGCCCGGCCCGCGGCGGGCAGGCGCTTCGCCGTCGGCGGCCGTGGCAGGCAGGCGCGCCAGCACGTCGTGGGTGGTGCCGCGGTAGTCCACGTCCACGGGCCGGCCGGTGTGATCGTCGTAGATGATGGGGCTGGCGTTGGGTTCGCCGTCGAGCAGGGCCTTGCAGCGCTCGGCGACGAGCGGCAACGTGCCCGCCGCGACGCGGCGGGTGCCCTCGAAAGCGGTGTAGTGATTTGGCATGGGGGTGGATCCTTCTAACCAAGACCCGCCAGATATTACCCGGTAAAAATTAATCGTCAATAGTGCCCGGGTAAAATAACGATCAATGGACACCCCAGGCGTAGCAGTCCATCGACAGCACGCCGTACGTTATGCCGCCATCGATGGTCAGTGGCTTGTCGTCGCCTGCCGCGGCGGCGGCCACCAGCAACGGCAGGTAGTGCTCGTCGGTGGGGTGCGCGCGCAAGGCCGACGGGGCATGCCGGCGGTAGTCGCGCAAGGCTTCGACATCACCCGCGAGCACCGCGGAACGGGCCCATGCCGCGAAGGCCCTGGCGTACTCCTCGGCATCGCGGGTCACCCGCGCCTCGCGCAGGTTATGCGTGAGGCTGCCCGACCCGACGACCACCACGCCGCGATCGCGCAACGGCGCCAGCGCCTTGCCCAGGCGCAACGCGCTGTCCACGTCGAGGTTGTGCGGCATCGAGACCTGCAGCACCGGCGTATCGGCATTCGGGCGCAGGTAGCGCAACGGCACCCATGCCCCGTGGTCGAGGCCACGGTCGCCGTCCACCAGGGCGGCGAAGCCCTGGTCGATGAGCAGGCCGGCGGTTTCGGCGGCGAGCGAAGGCAGCCCGGGCGCGGGGTAATTGAGCGTATAGAGCTCCGGTGCGAAGCCGCCGAAATCATGGATGGTGGCCGGCCGCGCGGCCCCCGACACACGCACGCCGCAGGTTTGCCAGTGCGGCGAGACGATGACGATGGCGGTGGCGTTCTCGAACCGCTCGCCCAGCGCCGTGAGCTGGCTGCCGAGCAGGCCGGGTTCCAGCGCGAACGTGGGTGCGCCGTGGGAAACGAAGAGGGCGGGTGCGCGTTGCATGGCGGTGTGCCTGGGGGTGGCTAGGGGGCATCACCAATGTAGGCATCGCCATGGCGCGGATAAACCGCCGCCAGCGGAACGGATTGTTCAGCGCAGGGCGACAGCCTCGCCTTCGAGATCGGCCAGCGGAACCGGGCGCGAGAACAGATATCCCTGCATGGCCGTGCAGCCTTCGCGTTCCAGCCACTCGCGCTGGCCCTGGGTCTCGACGCCCTCGGCCACCACCTGCAGGTTCAGGCTGCGGGCCAGGAAGATGATGGAACGGCTGATCGAGGCGTCGACCTTGTCCTCGAGCAGCGCCGAGGTGAAGTGGCGGTCGATCTTGATCTTGTCCAGCGGCAGGCGCGAGAGGTAGGTGAGGTTGGAGTACCCGGTGCCGAAGTCGTCCAGCGAGATGCTGACGCCCATGGCGCGCAGCTCGTGCAGCGTGCGGATGGCGCGTTCCGGCTCGTCCATGAACGCGCTTTCGGTGAGTTCGAGTTCCAGCGCCGACGCACTCGCCCCGGTTTCGCGCAGGGCCTGGCGCACATCGGCCACCAGGTCGGCATGCGCCAGCTGGTGGGCCGAGATGTTCACCGCCACGCGGCAACCTTCGCCCAGGGTCTCGAGCACGCGGCGCTGCTGGCGGCACGCCTCGCGCAGCACCCACTGGCCGATGGGCACGATGGCGCCGGTTTCTTCCAGCAACGGTATGAGCCGGTCCGGCCGACCGAGGTCGCCCGGGCCCATGGGCCAGCGCAGCAGCGCCTCCACGCCGATGGCCCGGCCCGTCACGCTGTCGTGCTGGGTCTGCCACGCCAGCGCCAGTTCCTGGTCGAGATGGGCGGCGGCGAGGCGGGTGATGACCGTGAGGCGCGCCATGGCGGTGGCGTGCATCTCGGGCGAGTAGCGCTTCCACGTGTGCCGGCCCGAACGCTTCGCGTCGTACATGGCCGTGTCCGCGTTGCGGATCAGCGTATCGGCGTCGGCGCCGTCGCGCGTGGCGAAGGCCACGCCGATGCTGCACTTCAGGCGCTGCATGGTGCCACCCACTTCGAGCGGCTCCTCGATGGCGCGCTGGATGCGCGGCAGCACATCCAGCGCCCTGGCCGGCGGCCCGTCGAACGGCAGCATGGCCACGAACTCATCGCCGCCGAAACGGCCGACGTGGCCCAGGCCATCGAGCGCGTCGCCCAGCTTCAGCGTCACGTCGCGCAGCACCTGGTCGCCAAGCGCATGGCCCAGCGCGTCGTTGATGAACTTGAAGTGGTCAAGGTCGATGAACAGCACCATGAGGCCGGTGTTGTCGCGGATGCACTCACGCACCAGGCCGTCGAGGTGTTCGCGCAGCGCGCGGCGGTTGGGCAGGCCGGTGAGCTCGTCGTGCGTGGCCTGGTGGTTCAGGCGTTCTTCGTAGCGGCGCTGGTCGGTCACGTCGCGGACGATGGCCAGCGTGCCGCGGCCCCGCGAATCCTTGTAATCGGAAAGCGCGAGCTCGGCTTCGAACGGCATGCCCTGCATGGGCTCCAGCCACGCGGCCACGCCGGTGCCTTCGCTGCTGCCCATGCGCAGCGCGGCGAGCGCGTCGGCATCCATCACCTGCGACGCATGGCGGCCGGTGAGGCTCTCGCCTTCCATGCCCAGGCGCTCTTCCGCCAGCGGGTTGGCGTAGTCGATATGGTCGTCGCGCACCACCAGCAACGGCAGCGGCATGCGCGACAGCAGCTTGCGGTAGGCCGCCTCGCTGGCCGCCAGGTCGCGATCGGATTCGCGCAGCCGCTGGCGGGTCTCGTGTAGCGCCGTGATCTCGCTGATGGTGCCCGCGAGGATGGTGGTGCCCACCTCGTTGGTGATGCGCGCGGCGCGCAGGTTCACGCGCACCTCGCTGCCGTCGGGGCGGCACAGGCGGTGTTCGAGCTCGTACGGGCCATCGCCGTGCGCGAAGCGCTCCAGCCAGGCCACGGCGGCCGGCTGGTCGTCCACGTGCACCAGCTTGTAATAGGTGCTTAGCCGGCCACCCATCTGGTCGACGGGCAGCCCGGTGATCTCATGCACATGGCCCGACCACAGGATGCTGCGCGAGCTGAGGTCGGCTTCCCACAGGCCGATGTGGCCACTGCGCTGCACGTCGCCCAGGTGGCGCGCGCTGCGCGTCAGCGCCTCGAGCAGCGTGCCCTGGCGCAGGTACGCGCGGCCCAGCCACGCGGCCAGGCCGTTCAACAGGAGCAACAGCACCAGCGTCGCGATGACGGTGGCCTGGGCCTGGCTGTACCACTCGGCGCGGATCATCGCGCGGTCGACGCCGACGCGCACGACGAGCGGGTAGGTGGCCGACGCGGCCCACGCGTACATGTAGTCGCCTTCGTCGTAGCTGCCGGTGGCGCCGGGTAGCACGCCCGGGATCGACCAGCGTTGCGAGGCTATGTCGCGGCTCGACGCGAAAACATGGCCCTCGGACGAGAACACGGTAAGCACGCCGCTCGCGCTGATCATGGAATGGCGGAGCATGTCGGTGGCGCGGTCGCTGTCGATGCGGGCGCCGAACGCCGCCGGGTCGGCGACGCGGGAATCCACCAGCACCCGCACGGTGGGCCCCAGCCCGTCGCGTGCCGGGGCCACGGCGACACGGACGCTGGCGCCAAGCGATTCGTGGCGCGGCGCATCGTGCATGGGGCGCCAGTCGATGAGCGATGGGCGGGTGGCCGCGATGACCGTGCCCTCGCCATCCAGCGCGACGAAGGTGGCGAGTTCGGGGTGGCGCGCCTGCACTTCGGCCAGGGCGGTGCTGAGCGGGCCGGGGTCGCGGCTGGTTACGCCGTTGCGCAGGGCCAGCAGCGGGCCGAGGCTGGCGTCGATGTCCTGGTCGAGCATGCGCCGGACCCCCGAGGCCGCGCCGGCGATCTGCCGTTGGCTGGCGCTCAGCATCCGCTGGTAGGCGTCGAACTGAAGGCGGCCGACGATGGCCACCACGCCGACCGAGACGGCGGCGGCGGCAAGCCACAACGCCACGCGGATACGCCGCGCGCGCCGCTTCGTCGCTCCCTTGTCGCTTGCCCCTGTCACCTTGCCACTGCCCCGTGCCATCGATGGATCGGCCCCGCTCCGGCGAGGCCCTTGGCCTGTATCGGCCGGGCAACCCGGTGCTTGAGACGAGATGGACGGGCATGGGCCAGCACGCGTACGCCTATTCGGCAGAAATCGTGGTGCGCCCACCCCTTTTTTCACGCCAGATGAACACTATTTACCGAACGATCCAGTTCGTGAATGCCGTCCCCATAAACGTCCCAGCATAAGGTCACCCCATGCGCTCGTCCCGCGTTGCCCTCGGCGCCCTTGCCGCCCTCAGCCTTTCCGCCGCCACCCTGCCCGCCTTCGCCGACACCCACATCGAAGTGCAGGGTGGCCGCAGCTACATGGATAGCCACGGTACCAACGCGTTCTTCGTGGAATCGGTGTTCGACGCCCACCCGATGGGCGCCAGCCGCATTACCTGGTCGCCGGATGTCTCCATCGGCTACATCAAGGGCCGTGACATCGGCCGCTACCGCGACTCGCACCCGGGCGTCACCAACAATGTGTGGGTCGGCGCCCTGGGCGCCCGCCTGCACTACGGCAGCGAGGGCGACTGGTACCAGCCGCTGTTCTTCAGCTTCCAGGTGGCCGGCACGGCCGGCGGCCGCACGCAGGCCCTGTCGTCGGGGTACCAGTTCGTGAGCACCCTGGGCTGGCAGTGGAAGAACCTGAGCTTCCAGGTACGCCATATCTCAAACGGCAGCTTCAAAGAGCCCAACCGCGGCGAAACCATGGCGCTCATCGGCGTCGGCTTCGACATCTGACGTCACCTCGGTAGGAGCCCACCCTGTGGGCGACAGCTTTTTGCGAAGAGCTGTCGCCCACGGGTGTGGGCTCCTACGGAGGCATAAGAAAAGGCCCGGCATCGCCGGGCCTTTTCGCTTTCAGTGGCCGGAGGCCGCAGGCCCCGCCTTCGCCGCGAACGGCGGCTTGGCGAGCCACACCACCAGGATCAGCGCCATGAACACAAAGCCGAGCAGGTGGAACACCTCGTTGAACGAGATCTGGTAAGCCTGCTGCGTGATCATGCCGTTGACCGACGCCGCGGCGTACGTCGGGTCGCCATGGCCGATCTGGGTGAGCGCCGCCTGGGCGTTCTGGTTGTACGGCGTGATGTTCTCGGCCAGGCGCTCGTGGTGGACGATGGCGCGGTGATCCCACAGGAACGTGGTGAGCGATGCCGCGAAGCTGCCGCCCAGCGTACGCAGGAACGTCGCCAGGCCCGAGCCCGCCGCGATTTCGTTTGGCTGCAGGTCGCTGAGCAGGATCGACAGCACCGGCATGAAGAACAGCGCCACGCCCAGGCCCTGGATCAGCTGCACCATCGCCACGTGGTAGAAGTCCACCTCGAGGTAGAACTCCGAGCGCAGGAAACATGTGGCGCCCATGACGATGAACGCACCCGAGGCCAGTATCCGCAGGTCGAACTTGTGCGCGTAGCGACCCACGAACGGCGTGAGGATCACCGGCAGGATGCCTAGGGGCGCCGACGCGAAGCCCGCCCACGTGGAGGTGTAACCCACGTTGCGTTGCAACCACTGCGGCACCAGCAGGCCGATGGCGAAGAACGCCGCGTATGCCAGCACGAGGCACAGCGTGCCCATGCGGAAGTTGCGGTGCCGGAACAGCTTCAGGTTCACGATCGGGTCCTTGTCCGTGAGCTCCCAGATAAGGAACACGGCCAGGCCGATCGCGGCGATGATGGCGGTGATGACGATGAAGCTGGAGTTGAACCAGTCCTCGTCATTGCCCTTGTCGAGCACCACCTGCAGCGCACCCACGCCGATGATCAGCGTGATGAGGCCCACGTAATCGACCTTCGGCTTCTCGGTCACCTCCGGCCGCCCCTTCATCTGGTTCGCCACCACCATGGAGGCGAAGATGCCGATGGGCACGTTGATGAAGAAGATCCACGGCCAGGTGTAGTTGTCGGTGATCCAGCCGCCGAGGATGGGGCCCGCGATGGGCGCCACGACGGTGACCATGGCCAGCAGCGCCAGCGCCATGCCGCGTTTCGCGGGTGGGTAGATCGAGATCAGCAACGACTGGGTGATCGGGTACATGGGGCCTGCCACCGCGCCCTGGATGGCGCGGAACAGGATGAGCATGCTCATGCTCTGCGCGATGCCGCACAGGAACGAGGCCAGCGAGAACAACAGCGTGGCCCACACGAACAGCTTGGTCTCGCCGAAGCGGCGGGTGAGGAAGCCGGTAAGCGGCAAGGCAATGGCATTGCTTACCGCGAACGACGTGATCACCCACGTGCTCTGGTTGGAACTGACACCGAGGTTGCCCGCGATGGTCGGCAGCGACACGTTCGCGATCGTGGTGTCGAGCACCTGCATGAAGGTCGCGAGCGAGAGGCCGACCGTGGACAACGCCAGGTTGGGTGGCCGGAATGGCGTATTCATGGAGCGGGCTCCTTACTTCGGCGCCTTCTGCTGCTCGGCACCCTCGCCGGCCGACGCGTTCTCGTGGATGACGCGGGCGATATCCTTGTCGGCATCGGCCAGCTGCTTGTCATACACGGGCGTCGAGAACTCGGGCTGCGTGGGAGCCTGCTGCGCAAGCAGCGGGCCGTTCTGGTCGTGCAGGGAGACGGTGACCTTGGTCGACAGGCCCAGGCGCAGCGGCATCTTCTCCAGCTGCTTCGGGTCGGTGAACACCACGCGCACCGGCACGCGCTGCACGATCTTGATCCAGTTACCCGTGGCGTTCTGCGCCGGCAGGATCGAGAACGCGCTGCCACTGCCGACGCCGAGGCTGCGGATCTTGGCCTTGTACACCGTGTCGCCGCCGTACACGTCGGCGGTGACATCCACCGGCTGGCCGATGCGCATCTTGGTCAGCTGGGTTTCCTTGAAGTTGGCGTCGATCCACACCTCGTGGAGCGGCACCACGGCCATCAGTGCGGCACCCGGCTGCACGCGCTGGCCCACCTGCACGCTGCGCTTGGCGACGTAGCCATCCACCGGCGCGACGATGGTGGAGCGCACGAAGTCGAGGTAGGCCGAACGCAGCTTGGCGGCGGCGGCGCGCACATCGGGGTGCGAGGCGACGACGGTGTCGTCCACCAGCACCTTGCTGCTGCTGTACGATTGCTTCGAGGAGGCCAGCGCGCTTTCCGCGGAGATCAGCGTGTCCTGCGCGTGCGACAGTTCTTCGGCCGAGATGGCGCCGCTCTTGGCGAGGTCACGGCGGCGGTTGTAGTCGGCGCGGGCGCGGTCGACGGCGGTCTGGCGCACGGCGACATCGGCCTGCGCCGAGGTCACGTTGTTGTACAGGCCGCGCACGCGGCGCACGGTGTTGGCCAGGTTGGCGCGGGCGCTTTCCAGGTTCACCTCGGCGTCGCTCGGGTCGAGCTTCACCAGCGTATCGCCCTGGTGGACGAGGTCGCCGTCGTCGGCGCCGATGGAGGTGACGGTGCCGGCGATCTGCGGGGTGATCTGGACGACATTGCCGTTGACGTACGCGTCATCGGTATCTTCGTACCAACGGCCGTCGACGAAGTACCACACCGTCCACGCGATGGCGGCGAGGACGATGAGGACGACGAGAAGCTTCAGGAAGAAGCCGCGACGGCTCTTCGGCGGCGGCGCCACGGTCGCGCCAGTGGGGGCGATGGTTTCTTGTGACATCGGTCAGTGCCTTGAAGTGTGTGTGTTCTTAATGGGTGTCGGCGGCGGCGACGGGCTGGTCGCCGGCTTCGGGGCGGAAACCGCCGCCGAGCGCCTGGATGAGCTGCACGCTGGTGTCGACCTGCTCGGCGCGCAGCGAGACAAGCCGCTGTTCGGCCTCGAGCAGTTGCTGGCGCACCACCAGCGAATCGAGGTAGCTGCCCACGCCGGCCTTGTAGCGCTGCTGTGAAAGGTCATACGCCTGCTGCGCGGCATCGTGCGCGCGCTGCTGGGCCTGCAGCTGCGCGTTCAGCGCATCGAGGCCGGCCAGGTCGTCGGCCACTTCGTTCAGCGCGCCCACCAGGGTCTGGTTGTACTGCGCCACGGCGAGGTCGTATTCCGCATCCTTGCCGGCAAGGTTCGCGCGACGGCGGCCGCCATCGAAGATGGGCAGGCTGAAGGCCGGCAGCACCTGCCAGAAGCGGGCGGCGGACGAGAACAGGTTATCCGAGCCACCGGCCACCTGCGCGGCGAGGATGCCGAGCGTGACGTTGGGCAGGAACTCCTTCTTGGCCGAGTCGATATCCTTCGACGCGGCCTCGACGCGCCAGCGCGCGGCCACCAGGTCGGCGCGGTGGCCGAGCAGGTCGGCCGGCACGTTGGCGGGCACGGCCACGGCCGAGGGCGCCAGCGTGGTCGGGCGCTCGATCTCGAGGCCACGGTCCGGGCCCTTGCCGAGCAGCACCGCGAGCTGGGTGCGCGCGCTGTCGATGGCACGCTGCGCCACCGCCATCTCGCGCTCGGCCGACGCCACTTCGCTTTCGGCCTGCTTCACCTGCATCTGGTTATCGACGCCGGCCGCCACGCGCTGCTTGGTCAGGTCGCGCGACGCGCGGCTGCGGTCGAGTTCGGCCTTGGCCACGTCCATCTGGTCGAACGCGTAGCCCAGCTGCACGTAGCCGCGGGCCACGTTGGTGCTGATCTCGATGCGCGCGGCGCGGGCGTCCACCTCGGCGGCGCGCTGCGAGCCGACGGCGGCCTCGAACGCGTCGCGCTTGCCGCCCCACAGGTCGAGGTCGTAATTGAAGTTGCCGTAGCCGTACTTCGTCCAGCTGAACTTGCCGAGCTCGGGGCCCACCAGGCCTTCGGGCAGGTGCGCGCCGGCCACGCCGCCACCCACGTTGAACGTGGGCGCGCGGTTGGCGTCGGCCGTGCCGGCCTTGGCCTGCGCCTGGCGCACGCGGGCGTCGGCGACGGCGAGGTTCGGGTTGTCCTTCAGGGCTTCGTCGATGAGCGCGGACAGGCGGGCGTCACCCAGGCCCGTCCACCAATCGGCCGCCGGCCACGCCGAGGTGGCGCCCTCGCCCTTGGCGAGGCTCTTCTCGGCATGGAGGGTGGCCGGGTCGGTCAGGTGGCCCTGCGGTTCCAGTCCGCGGCTGGTGACACAGCCGGAAAGGACGAAGGCGGCACCGATGGCCGCCACGAGAGTGTGCAGACGCATGCGTTTTGCCTCAGGTATCTAGAGTCAGTTTTTTTCGCGCAACGCGCACAGCACGCGTTGCAGGTAATCCAGCAGCTTCGTGCGCTCGTCGCCAGAGAGGTCCTTCTGCGCCCGCTCGAGCGTGGCCACGTTGCTTTCATGCAGGTGGCGCCACAACGCCACGCCGGCTTCGGTCAGCTCGATGCGCAGGGCGCGGCGGTCCTGCTCGTGCGGCGTGCGGCGCAGGTACCCCTTGGCTTCCAGCTGGTCGAGCTGGCGCGTCATGGCGCCGCCGTCCAGGTCCACGGCGCGGGCGAGTTCGGTGGCCGTCATGGGGCCGATGTTCGCCAGGCGCTTCAGCACGTGGAACTGGGTGAATTTCAGGTCCGCACCCTGCGCGGCGAGGTCGGCCTCGATGGCCCGCACGATTTCACCGCGGACCATGCCGATGAGGGCACCGAGGCTGTCGCGGCCGTCCGGTGAAGCGCAGAGGTTCGTATTCATGACGCGCATTCTATTGCCAACCAGATAGTTGTCAAGGCAAATATGCTTGCGTCAGATATTTTCAAGTTATGGAGCGTTTACTCCTCGTCGGCCAACAGGGCGGCCAGGGCGGGGTTACGGACGTCGAACAGTTCGAACACGCCGAGGGCCCGCAGGGTGGGCAGCTGGGCCAGCAGGCGGGGCTCCAGGCGGCGCCGCTGCTCCTCTGGCGTGGTGGAATCAAGCATGGCATGGGCGCAGGCCACGAACGTGACCAGGGCCTCGCCGGCGCTGGTGTCGTCCTGCAGGTCGGTGTAATCGTGGGTGACGAGGCGGATCATGGGGACCTCCGGGCTCGGTGTTCGCCTGCGCTGGCTGTCGGCGGATGCCACGCACGGAACAGTTACTTGGGGATGCAAATGTTATACATGTCCCCTATCGGCCTGATATCGTCATCGGGCCAAATAATGTCGAGATCAGGCCAAAATGGATAAATCCCAGTTCCATGAGCTGTTCGACAGCGCCGACGGCCCGCCCCTGCTGGCGTACGCCGCCGAGCGCGAAACCTCCCAGCTGGAAATCGACTGGCACAAGCACGTGCGCGGCCAGTTTTTCTACGTAGAACAGGGCCTTATCGTTACCCGGACGGATGAAGGCACTTACCTGCTGCCGCCGCACCGGGCCGGCTGGATGCCGCCGGGAATGCTTCACACGGTGAGCATCTCGGGGCCCAGCCGCGCCTGGGGCGTGTTCGTTTCGCCGGATGCCGCCCGCGGCCTGCCCGAGCACGCCTGCGTTGTGGGCGTGGACGACGTGTTCCGCGCCGTGGTGAAGCGCGCGGCCACCTGGGCTCCCGACGCGCCGATGACGCCCGAGCGCGAGCGGCTGCTCGCCGTGCTGCTGGACGAGATCCGCCACGCGCCGGTGGAGCCGATGCACCTGCCCATGCCCACCGACCGCCGCCTGCGCCGCGTGGCCATGGCGATGTTCGAGCACCCCGAGGACACCCGCGGCATCGACGAATGGGCCAGCTGGGCCGGGCTGTCGGTGCGCACGCTGACGCGGCTATTCCGCGAGGAGACCCAGTGCAGCGTGGCGCAGTGGCGGCAGCACGCGCGGCTCACCCGCGCGCTGGAGCGGCTGGCCGAAGGCGAGACCGTGGCCACGATCGCCGATTCGCTGGGCTACGCCACGCCCAGCGCGTTCGTGGCGATGTTCCGCAAGGCCTTCGGCGATACGCCCGGGCGTTACCTCTCCCGCCAGGCGGCCGCCGCTTGAATATGTGGGAGCGCGCTTGCGCGCGATCGCGCGCAAGCGCGCTCCCACACCGAGCGTTAGTCGGCCACCGGCTTGCACATCCACAAGCCCTCGAAGGTGTAGGTCTCGCCGCTTTCGCGCGCTATGACCGCCGTCGCCACGCGCCCGTAGCGCCAGCCATCGTGCTCACCCACCGCGCCCACGTCGTGGCAGCCGGTGCCGTGTTCATAGGCGCCCGTCTCCGCGTGGGTCATCGAGGCTTCCTCTTTCAGGCATTGCGCCATGGCCTCGTCGTGCGAGGGAAAGTGGTGGTTGCCGAACACATAGCGCTCGGCGTTGCAGGTGATGGTGGCGCACGCGGGCGTGGCGACGAGGCAGAGCAGGGCGATCGGAAGCAGGCGCATGGTGGCTCCATGGGGTACAGGGGCCGACGAGCCTGCGGGCGCGAGGGGGCGAAGGGAATCAGACTATTCTGAGAAATCGGGGCAATCGAGCGACGTGTGATGTGCCGCACGGTTCACAGGCCCCCACCCCCTTGTAGGAGCGCACACCTGTGCGCGACAGCTTTTCGCGAACACCCATCGCGCACAGGTGTGCGCTCCTACAGGGAACGCCTACGCAGCCGGGAAGCGGTAGCCGACGCCGGGTTCGGTCTTTAGCCAGCGGGGCGTGGTGGCGTCGTCGCCGAGCTTCTGGCGCAGCTTGCCCATCACGATGCGCAGGTAGTGGGTGTCCTGCACGTGGGTGGGCCCCCAGATATCGCGCAGGATCTGCTGCTGGCTCACGACGCGGCCGGGGTGGCGGATGAGCATGCCCAGCACGGCGAACTCCTTGCGCGTGAGCGCCACGGGCTGGCCGTGCAAGAAGACTTCGCGACGGGCCAGGTCGACGACCAGCGCGCCGTCGTCATAACGCACCGGCGCTTCCGGCTGGCCGGCCTTGGCGCTCTGCCGCAGCAAGACGCGCAGGCGCGCCATCAGCTCCTGGATGCCGAAGGGTTTGGTGACGTAATCGTTGGCGCCGTTGTCGAGCGCCTTCACCTTCTCGGTTTCCGCATCGCGCACCGAGAGCATGATGACCGGTACCTGGCTCCAGGTACGCAGCTCGCGCAGCACGTCGTGTCCCTCCATGTCGGGCAGGCCGATGTCGAGTACCACGATGTCAGGGCTCTGCGTGGCGGCCAGGCCGAGGCCTTCCGCACCGTTCGCGGCCAGCACCACCTGGTAGCCCTCCGCGCGCAGGCCGATATCGAGGAAGCGGCGGATCTGCGCTTCGTCATCGACTACGAGGACACGCGGGGCGGCGGGATTCATGCGGGTTCGTCGGGCGGCGGCGGCAAGGGCAGCGAGACCCGGATGGTGGTGCCTTGGCCGGCGTGGGGCAAGGCCTCCACCGTGCCGCCGTGCGCGCCAACCATGCCGCGGCAGATGGCCAGGCCCAGACCGGTGCCCTGCTTGCCGCGGTCACCCCGCGATACCGAGTAGAACATGTCGAAGATGCGCGCCCGCTCCTCCTCGGGGATGCCCGGGCCGCGGTCGCTGACATCGAACAGCAGCCGCCCGGCCTCGGTGCGCACCAGCACGCGCACCGGCTCGCCCGCCGGCGAGAAGCTGGCCGCGTTTTCCAGGATGTTGAACAGCGCCTGCTCGATCAGCGCAGGGTGCACGTGAAGCAGCACGGTGTCGCGCGGCAGGTGCACGTCGACATGCGTATCGGGCATCAGCTTGCGCAACCGGGCCACGGCGGCCGCGACGATCTCGCCGGCATCGACCCAGTCACGGTGGAGCTGCAGGGTGCCGTGCCCAAGCCGCGTCATGTCCAGCAGGTTCTGGATATAGCGATCCAGGCGCTGGCCTTCGCCGAGGATGGCCTGCAGGAGCGCGTGGCGCTCGTCGTTTGGCAACTGGGCGTCGTAGCTGAGCAGCGTGCCGGCGGAGCCGATCATGGAGGCCAGCGGCGAGCGCAGGTCGTGCGAGACCGACGAGAGCAGGGCGCTACGCAGGCGTTCGGTCTCGCCCTGCACCCGGGCGCTTTCCAGTTCCACCGCGAGGCGGGCGCGTTCGAGCGCCTGGGCGATGTCCTCGGCCATGGCCTGCGCCAGGCCGCGGCGGTCGGCGTCGGGCTCGCGCGCGCCGAGCGGGAAACGCAATGCCACCACGCCCGCGCGGTGGTGTTCCGTACCCAGCGGCAGCATCCAGCACGATGCGCCATGCAGCGTATCGGTATAGCGGCCCGCCGGCTCGGCGTGCTTGTCGCACCAGTCGGCGGCGGCCCGATCCTGCGTCGACAGCGCGAAAGCATCGGGCGACGACACGGCGAGTGCCAGCTCGCCGCCTGCGTTGCGCGCAAGCATCGCCACTTCCGCCTCGAGCGCACGGGCCAGTGCCCTTGCGCCCGCGGTGCGGATGCCTTCGGCGTCGGCACTGGTGGCGAGCTGCTGGCCGAGCGTGACGAGCGCGCGGCCACGCACCTGTGCCGCGCGCAGCGACTGCACCTGCCCGGCCAGCCGCGTGGCCAGGCGGCTGCACACCAGGGCGGCGACGAGGAACAGCACCACCGCCAGCACGTCATCCGCATTGGCGATGGCCAGCGTGTAGCGCGGGGGTGCGAAGAAGAAGTTGTAACCGAAGAAGCAGAGGATGGCCGTGTACACCGCCACGGCCATACGCGTGCGCACCGCGACCACCAGCACGGCGGTGAGGAAGATGAGCGAGAGGTTGGCCACCGACAGGAAGCGGTCGGCGACGAAGGACAGGCCCATCGCCACGGCCGTCGCCGCCGTGGCAAACGCGTAATCGCGCCGCGTACCGCCAGCCGCGCCAACGCCGGAACGCAGCTTGCGCCGCGCGCGGGCGCGTTCGGCGGGCGTGGCGACGATGGTGAGTTCCAGGTGCGCGCCACGGCGCAGCAGCTGCTGCGTCAGCGAAAACCCCATGCGCCGCGCGATGGGCCGTTCGCGCGTGCGCCCGACGACGATCTGGCCCACGCCTTCGCGGTCGGCCCATGCCAGCAGCTCGTCGGCGATGGCATGGCCACGCAGGATCACGGGCTCGCCGCCCAGGCGGCGGGCGAGACGCATGGCCGCGTCCACGCGCTCGCGGCGTTCGCCGTCGACATGGCCGGTGTCGACGAACAGCACGCTCCACGGGCCACCGCGGCGCTCTGCGATGCGGCGGGTCATGCGCACGAGGTACTCGCTCTGCGCATGGCCATCGATGGCTGCCATGGTGCGGCGGCGCACGGGCATGGCGCCGCCGCGGGCCAGCATGTGCTCGCGCAGGTCGCTGTCGACGTGGTGCGCCACCGTTTCCACCGCCAGCTCGCGCAGCGCGGCAAGGTTGGTGGGCGAGAAAAACGCATCGAGCGCGACGGCCGCGGTTTCAGGGACATAGACCTTGCCCTGCTTCAGCCGTGTGATCAGCTCGCGCGGGGGCAGGTCGATGAGGACAATGTCGCGGGCGCGGTCAAGGAAGGCATCGGGCACCGTCTCGCGCACGGCGACGTTGGTGATCCGGCGCACCTGGTCGTTGAGGCTTTCGAGGTGCTGCACGTTGAGCGCGGTGTAGACCTCGATGCCCGCGTCGAGCAGGTCGGCGATGTCCTGCCACCGGCGCGCGTGCCGGCCACCGGGCAGGTTGGTATGCGGCAGCTCGTCGACGATCAGCACCGCGGGCTTGCGGGCCAATGCCGCGTCGAGGTCGAACTCCTGGAAGTCGCGACCGGCGTAGGGGACCGTGCGCGTCGGCAGCACCTCGATGCCCTCCAGCAATGCCGAGGTTTCCGCGCGGCCGTGCGTCTCCACGAAGCCGACGACCACGTCCACGCCCTGCCGGCGCAGGTCGCGCGCGGCCGAAAGCATGGCGTAGGTCTTGCCGACGCCGGGCGCCGCGCCGAGGAAGATCTTCAGGCGCTGGCCCACGTCACCGTTCACGGTGTTCAGCAGGGCGTCGGCGCGAGCGTCGCGGGTGTCGGTCATGGGGCGAACGATACAGGGTGTGGGGGTGGTCGGCGCCTGATGCACCGCATGCTCGTGTAGGAGCCCACACCTGTGGGCGACAGCTCGTCGCGACTACGCAAAAAGCTGTCGCTCACGGGTGTGAGCTCCTACAGGGCGGGCCGGTGTTACCGGACCGCCTGGTCCAGCGCGAGGTTGAGTTCCAGCACATTCACCCGCGGCTCGCCCAACACGCCGAACTGGCGCCCCTTCGTATTCGCGGCGACCAGTTCACGGACCTTGTCCGGCGCAACACCACGCGCCTTGGCCACCCGACCCACCTGGTACTCCGCAGCAGCGGGGCTGATCTCCGGGTCGAGGCCGCTGGCCGAGGCGGTGGCGAGGTCGACCGGCACCGGCGCGCTGTTGCCCGGGTCGGCCTGGCGCAGCGCGGCGATGCGCTGTTTCGCGGCATCGGTGAGCGCGGGGTTGGTCGGACCCTGGTTCGAGCCGGTGGACGCCGCCGCGTTGTACGCGGCGGGCGTGGTGGCCGAGGGGCGGCCCCAGAAGTAACGAGGTTCGGTGAAGGCCTGGCCGATGAGCGACGAGCCCACGACCTTGCCGTTGGCTTCGACGAGGCTGCCACTGGCCGCATGCGGGAAGGCGGCCTGTGCGATGCCGGTAACGAGCAGCGGGTAGGCGATGCCGGTGAGCACGGTGAGGCCGAGGAACAGGACGATCGCCTGGCGGAGGAGGGTTTTCATGGCGGGTTCCTCAGAACGTGCCCTGGATCATGACGAGACCACGGTTGCCCCCGATGTCGCGCGTGTCGCTGGCATCCGTGTAGCTGGAGACGTGGCTGTAGTAGCGGCCGTTGGTGGCGTGGGTGACGCCACCACTCACCGACCAGTGGTCGTTGAAGGCGTATTTCACGGTGGCGGAAAAGTCGCTGTAGCTGACGTTGCGCACGCCGTAGGCCGTCGGCGTGGCGAGCGACGCGGTGTAGTGCGTGTGCCCCGCATGCAGCGCGAGCGACCAGGCGTCGGCGAGCGGTAGCGCGGCATCCAGTTGCAGGTAGCCCGTGCCGTGCGTGTCGCCGTCGTAGCCCTGCTCGCGGTCCGCACCGAAGTAGTCGGTAAGCGAGCGGTTGTATTTCAGCGTGAACTGCCGCCACGTGAGCGCGGCGTTCGCCTCCAGGGTATTGAAGGTGCGGCGCTGGTAGCCGCTGGCCTGGTCGAGGTTCGCGCCAGGGTACAGGTAGCCGTAAAGGCCCACGCGCCACGACCAGTCGTCGCTGATGGAACGGCCGAAGCTCGCGTAAAGGTCCAGCTCCATCGAGCCACCCGCATAGCTGCGGTCGCTGACGCTGGACGCCCACGTGCCGGCCGCGAAGCCGTTGGGGTTGGTGTAATCGGCGCCGCCCTGGATGGCAGGGTGGCCCCAGGTCTGGGTAAGGCCACGGAACATGTAGTCGGAAACGATCGCCACGTTGCCGGTGAGCGGCGGCGTGTCGGCCGCGTGGGCAGCCGGGGCGAGGGTGGCGACGGCCGCGCAGGCGGCCAACAGAACGGTTTTCATGGGGTCTTCTTGGGTTGGTTCAGATGCCGGCGTAGCCGCCGAGGGTGTAGTCGTCGTCGGCCGTGCTGGCGATGGCCGGCGCGTTGCGCGGCTTCAGCGGGGTGACGGTGGCGCTGGCCGCCGTGGCCGTGGTGTCGGGGGCCACGACGCGCACTTCCATGTCGATGTCGGCCGGGTCGTCGATGAGCACGGTGAGGTTCACGGTATGCATGGGGGTTACTCCGCTTCAGGCCAGCCCGACGAGGACCAGCAACATGTCGATGAGCTTGATGCCGATGAACGGCACGACGACGCCACCCAGGCCGTACACCAGCAGGTTGCGGCGCAGCAGCGCGGCGGCGCCCATGGCGCGGTAGGCCACGCCTTTCAGGGCGAGCGGGATGAGGAAGATGATGATCAGCGCGTTGAAGATCACCGCCGACAGGATCGCGCTCTGCGGCGTGGCCAGGTGCATCACGTTCAGCGCGTTGAGCGCTGGGTAGGTGGTGGCGAAGGCGGCGGGGATGATCGCGAAGTACTTGGCGATGTCGTTGCTGATCGAGAACGTGGTGAGCGCGCCACGCGTGATCAGCATCTGCTTGCCGATGGCCACCACCTCGATCAGCTTGGTCGGGTTGGAGTCCAGGTCGACCATGTTGCCGGCTTCCTTCGCCGCCTGCGTGCCGCTGTTCATCGCCACGGCCACGTCGGCCTGGGCCAGCGCCGGCGCATCGTTGGTGCCGTCGCCGCACATCGCCACCAGCCGGTTCTCGGCCTGCATGTCGCGGATGTAGGCCAGCTTGGCTTCCGGCGTGGCCTCGGCGAGGAAATCATCCACGCCCGCTTCGGCGGCGATGGCCGCGGCGGTGAGCGGGTTGTCGCCGGTGATCATCACCGTGCGGATGCCCATGCGGCGCATCTCGGCGAAGCGCTCCTTGATGCCGTCCTTCACGATGTCCTTCAGCTCGACCACGCCCAGCGTGAGCGCGCCGTCCACCACGATGAGCGGCGTGGCGCCACGGCGGGCCACGTCCTCGGCCATGCGTTTCACCAGCGGCGGCAGGTGGCTGTCCTGCGCACTGAGATAGCGCTCCACCGCGTCGATGGCGCCCTTGCGGATGTGCCGGGTGCCCGTATCCACGCCGCTCATGCGCGTCTGCGCGGTGAACGGCACGAAGGTGGCGTCCGCATCGCGGCGACGGCCGCCGACGCCGGCCATCGTCTCGGCCAGCACGACGATGCTGCGGCCTTCCGGCGTCTCGTCGGCGCGCGAGGCGAGGTCGGCCGCTTCGGCAAGCTCGCGCTCCTCGATGCCCGGCGCCGGGTGGAACGCCACCGCCTGGCGGTTGCCCAGGGTAATGGTGCCGGTCTTGTCGAGCAGCAGCACGTCCACGTCGCCGGCGGCTTCCACCGCGCGGCCCGAGGTGGCGATGACGTTGGCGCGGATCATCCGGTCCATGCCGGCGATGCCGATGGCGGAGAGCAGTGCGCCGATGGTGGTGGGGATCAGGCACACCAGCAGCGCCACCAGCACGGTGAGCGTGATGGGGTTGCCGCTGCCCGCCGCTTCCACGCTGTAGATCGAATACGGCAGCAAGGTGCCGCAGGCGAGCAGGAAGATCAGCGTGAACTTCGCCAGCAGGATGGTTAGCGCGATCTCGTTGGGTGTCTTGCGGCGCGAGGCGCCTTCCACCATCGCGATCATGCGGTCGAGGAAGCTCTCGCCCGGGTTGCTGGTGATGCGCATCACCAGCCAGTCGGAAAGCACGCGGGTGCCCCCGGTCACGGCACTGCGATCGCCGCCGGCTTCACGGATCACCGGCGCGGATTCGCCGGTGATGGCGCTCTCGTCCACGCTGGCCGCGCCGTCGATGATCTCGCCATCGCCCGGCACGATGTCACCGGCTTCAACGAGAACATGGTGGCCGGTGCGCAGTTCACTCGACGGCGTGAACACCACCTGCGCATCGCGTTGGGGCGCCACCAGCTTCTTCGCGGCCACGTCGCGGCGCGAGCCGCGCAGCGCGTCGGCCTGCGCCTTGCCGCGGCCCTCGGCCAGGGCTTCGGCGAAGTTGGCGAACAACAGCGTGAACCACAGCCACAGGCAGATCTGGAAGATGAAGCCGGTGGGCGCTTCACCGTGGCCCGCCAGCGCCTGCACCCACAACAGGGTGGTGAGGACGCTGCACACGAACACGACGAACATCACCGGGTTGCGGAACTGCAGGCGGGGGTTGAGCTTGGTGAACGCGTCGCGGAGGGCGCGCGCCACCAGCGCGCGGTCGAAGCCGCGCGGGGCATGGGCTTGGGTGGTCATGATTCAGTGGCCCGTGATGGACGTGAGGTGCTCGACGATCGGCCCGAGGGCCAGCGCCGGGAGGAAGGTAAGCGCGCCGACGACGATGACGACGCAGGCCAGCAGCGCGATGAACAGCGGCGTGTGCGTAGGCAGGGTGCCGGCCGAGGGCGGCACGTGGCGCTTGGCGGCCAGCGAACCGGCCATGGCCAGCATGGCGATGGCAAGCGGGAACCGCGCCAGGAACATGCAGATGGCCAGCAAGGTGTTCCAGAACGGCGTGTTCGCGGAAAGGCCGGCGAACGCGCTGCCGTTGTTGTTGGCAGCCGAGCTCACGGCATAGAGCATTTCGCTGAAGCCGTGCGCGCCGGGGTTGGCGATGCCCGCCTTGCCGCCTGGCACCATCACCGCGATGGCGGTGCACACCACCACCAGCGCGCAGGGGATGAGCACGGCCAGGCTCGCCATCTTCATCTCGTGGGCCTCGATCTTCTTGCCCAGGTATTCCGGCGTGCGGCCCACCATGAGGCCCGCGATGAAGACCGCGACCACGGCGAAGGCCAGCATGCCGTATAGCCCGGAGCCCACGCCGCCGAAGATCACCTCGCCCAGCTGCATCAGCCACATCGGCACCAGGCCGCCCAGTGGCGTGAGCGAATCGTGCATGGCGTTCACCGCGCCACACGAAGCGGCCGTGGTGATGGCCGCGAACAGGCCGGAAGAGGCGATGCCAAAGCGGGTTTCCTTGCCTTCCATGTTACCGCCGGCCTGCATCGCCGATGCCTGCGCGTCGATGGCGAGGCCGTGCAAGGCCGGATTACCGGCCTGCTCCGCGGCCACCAGGCCGACGGTGAGCGGCACGAAGATCAGCAGCATCGTGGCAAGGATGGCCCAGCCCTGGCGACGGTCGCCCACCATGCTCCCGAAGGTGTAGCAGAGCGAGGCCGGGATCGCGAAGATAGCCAGCATCTCGATGAAGTTGGAGAACGGCGTGGGGTTTTCGAACGGGTGCGCCGAGTTCGCGTTGAAGAAACCGCCGCCGTTCGTGCCGAGCATCTTGATCGCCTCCTGCGAGGCGACCGGGCCCAGCGGCAGGCTTTGCGTGCCATGCTGCAGCGTGGCGACGTCCACGTACGGCGAAAGCGTCTGCACCACGCCCTGCGAGAGGAGCAGCACGGCGATAAGGAGGGAGAAGGGCACCAGGATGTACACCGTGGTGCGCGTCACGTCGACCCAGAAATTGCCGACGGCCCCGGCGCCGCGGCGCGCGAAGCCACGCACCACCGCGATGAGCACGGCGATGCCCGTGGCCGCGGAAAGGAAGTTCTGCACCGCCAGGCCGAGCATCTGGGTGAGGTAGCTCATGGTCGATTCACCCGCGTAGCCCTGCCAGTTGGTGTTGGTGGCAAAGCTGATGGCGGTGTTCATCGCCGAATCGGGCGTGATGGTGCCCAGGTGCTGCGGGTTCAGCGGCAACCACTGCTGCGTGCGCTGCAGCAGGTACACCGCGGCCACGCCGGCCACGTTGAAGACCAGCATGGCGAGGGCGTAGCGCTTCCAGCCCATGTCTTCGTCGGCACGCACGCCAGCGAGCCGGTAGAGCAGGCGTTCGACGGGCGCACCCACCCGTGTCACCCGGTTGGGCGCATCGGCGAACACGAGCGCCATGTAGGCGCCCAGCGGTTTTACCAGGGCCATCAACACGGCGAGGTAAAGGCCAAGCTGCAGGAAGTCGTTGGTGGTCATTCGAACCACTCCGGCTTCAGCAGGGCCACGCAAAGGTAGCCGCACAGGGCCACGGCAAGCAGCGTGGCCACGACATAGATGAAGGACATGGCGGCTCCCTTAGCGGCGACCGAGCCGGTCGCAGATCATCAGGAAGCCGATCGTCACCGCCGTGAGCACGACGATGAGGAGGACGCACAGGAATTCCACGGGAAGGTTCCGTCATGAGGGGACGGAGCGTATTTTTCTGCCGCGTGGATATTTACGGTGTAAGGCCGGCAGGCACCGCCGTAAATTCCGCGTAAATTTTCACCATGCACGCTTGCCTGCTTGCGTGTAGGAGCCCACACCCGTGGGCGACAGCCATTCGCGAAGAGCGGTCGCCCACGGGGGTGGGCTCCTACATGGGGTGGGCGGGCGCTTTATTGGCCGAGCTTGTCCTTGAACAATTCATCGATGCGGCGGTATTCGTCGTGCCACGAATCGGGGTGGACGAAGCCGTGGCGCTCCATCGGGTACAGCGACATCCAGAAGTTCTTTTTGTGCAGTTCGATGAAGCGCTGGTACAGGCGGATCGAATCGCTGGCCAGCACGTTGTCGTCGATGAGGCCGTGTTCGATCAGCAGCGGGTCCTGCAGCTTGTCGGCGTACTGGATGGGCGAGCTGGTGGCGTAGGCCTCGGGATCGAGCTGCGGGTCGTTGAGGATGTTGGCGGTGTAGTCGTGGTTGTACGAAGTCCAGTCGGTGACCGGGCGCAACGCGGCGCCGGCCGCGAATTCGCCCGGCGCGCGCAGCAGGGCCATCAGGGTCATGAAGCCACCGTAGCTGCCGCCGTAGATGCCCACGCGCTTCGGGTCGACGCCCTGGTTCGCAACCAGCCAGGCCTTGCCGTCGAGCAGGTCGTCCAGTTCCGGATGGCCCATGTTGCGGTAGATGGCCGTGCGCCAGTCGCGGCCGTAGCCCTTCGACGCGCGGTAATCCATGTCGAGCACCACGTAGCCGCGCTGCACCAGCAGGTTGTGAAACATCTGCTCGCGGAAGTACGACGGGTACGACAGGTGCACGTTCTGCAGATAGCCCGCGCCATGCACGAAGATCACGGCGGGCCGCGAGGCGGCTTGCGTGGCATCGGCCGGGCCGTAGAACTTCGCATAAATGGTGCCGGCGCCGTGCTTCGACGGCACCTGCACGATCTTCGGCGCGATCCACTGGCGTTCGGCGAAGGCCGGCTTCACCGTGTGGGTGAGCTCGCGCGGCGTACCGCCATCGACGCCCACCGTGGCGAGCTGCGAGGGCACGTACGGCGCGGAGTGCAGCACGGCCAGCTGGCGGCCATCGGGCGACAGCGCGAAATCATCCATGCCCTCGTACTTCGTGACGCGCGTGAGCGCGCCACCCGCCGCCGGCACCTTGTAGACATCGAAGCTGTACGGCGCCACCGGGTTGGTGCGCACGTAGAACGTCTTGCCGTCGCCGCTGAGCACCGGGTGGTCGACCTCGAAGTGGCCCGATGTGAGCGCCGTGGCCTTGCCGCCGAGGGGGCGCGTGTAGAGGTGCGAGTAACCGCTTTCCTCGCTCAGGTACCACAGCGTGCGGCCATCGCGCAGGAAGCCGAAATCGTTGTTGTCCCAGTTGATCCACGCCTTGTCGGTGAGGCGGTGCTGGGTGGCGAGTGCATGGTGGGCGAAATCCACCGTGGCGATCCAGCGATCCTTGTTGTCCACCGCGCGCAGCTGCACGGCCACCTGCTGGCCATCGTCGCTCCACACGATGCCCGGGCTGTATTCGGCATTCACCACCACCGGGCGCGTCTTCGGCACCGCCAGCGCGTCGGCGCGGTCGTCCTTGCCTTCCTTGCGCAGGGCGGCAACGGTCTTCGCGCGGATATCCGCGAGCGGGTCGTCGTGGATGCCCGGCAGCGTGGCGGTATCGAGGTTGAACACGGCGTGGCCTCGCAGGTCGAGCAGCTTCAGCGCCTGCGGCGCCGGGTCGTTGCGGCCCACGTAGGTGCGCGTGCTTTCCGGCTCGGCGTAACCCGAGTCGGTGACGTAATGGGTGAGGTCGGCCACCTTGCCGTCATCCGCGCCCTTGGCCTTCGTCACCACCAGCATGTAGCGGCCATCGGGCGAGAGCGAGGTGTCGACGATGGCGACATCCTTGCCGAGGTAGAACGATTCCGGCGCGCGGGCCGGGTCAGCGGCGGCGAGCTGGTCCGCATCGGCCTTCATCGCCTTTTCGTCGCTCTTCAGCCCGCGCAGCGTGGAGAACAGCGCCTGTTGCTGGTCCTGCAGGTCGTCGCTCTTGTCTTTCTTCGGATCGTCCTTGGCCTCGACCACGGCGGCCTGCCACGCCGGGCCGCCCGCCGTGTCGTACGCGAACCAGTCGTCGCCCGCGCGCCACGTGAGCAGGCGGCCATCGGCCGAAAGGCGCGGCGAGGTCTCGGCCTTCGCGGAGCGCGTGACCTGCACGGTGCGGCCACTGGCCACGTCGCGGAGGAAGATGTCGCCATGGCGCACGAAGGCCGCGTGGCGGTGGTCGTGGTCGAACACCTGCTTCGTGCCATCGGCCGTGGCGGCGGCCGCGGGGTCGAGCTTCACGGCCGGGCCGCCCGCCGCAGGCACGCGGTAGAGGTCGCGCACCGGGCTGCCGTCGCGCTTGAGCGAGTAGTAGACCTGGCTGCCGTCGACGCTCCAGTACGGGTCTTCCACCGCCTGCCCGATCCAGTCCGGGTCGGCCATGATCGTTTCCATGTCCAGCGGCGGGGGCGGCGCGGCGAGGGCCGGCGCGGCGGCCAGGGCGGCGAGAAGGGCGGTGGCGAGCGTGCGCATGGGGTGGCCTTGCAACGGTAAATCGGACGAGGATAACGGGTGCCGCGCCCCAACTGGCGGCAGGGGTGCCAGGCGTCATGGGTTTGCTACGCTCGGTGCCCCGTTCCCCGAGGTTGCCCCATGCGCCCCTTCGCCCCCCGCCTCCTGGCACTCAGCCTGTTCGCCGCCTGCGCGGCCCATGCCGCCACGGCCACCCCGCCGCCGACGCCGCAGCACGCCGTGCAGGACACCCTCGGCGGCCAGGCGCTCACCGACCCGTACCGCTGGCTGGAAAACCCCGACGGCGAGGGCGTGCAGAAGTGGATCGAGGCGCAGAACGCCTACACCGAAGGCACCATCGGCAAGATGCCCATGGGCAAGGAGCTGAGCGCGCGCATCCGTGAGCTCGCCATCACTTCCACCACGCGCTCGTCGCCCGAACTGGCCGGTGGCACGCTGTTCTACTTCGAGAACACGCCGCCGCAGCCGCAGCCCGTGCTGGTGGCGAAGGCCTGGCCCGATGGCCCCGTCCGCACGCTGGTGGACCTCAACAAGGGCGACGGCAACACCGCCATCACCGAATACTGGCCCTCGCCGAGCGGCCGCTACCTCGCCTACGGCACGGCCGAGGGCGGCAGCGAGCTCACCACCATCCACATCCTCGATACGCAGACCGGCAAGCCGCTCAGCGATAGCCTGCCGTGGGCCGGTGGCGGCACCACGCCGCAGGCGCTGTCGTGGGATGGCGACGAGAAGGGCGTGACGTACGCGCGCTTCGACGCGCCGACCAAGGACAAGCCACTGCGCGAGTTCGATGCGTACCTTGCGCACCACGTCATCGGCACCACCCAGGAGAAGGACACCGTGGTGTTCGGCAAGGGCTACTCGCCCGTCGCCGAGTACATCCTCATGGCGGGCGACGGCGGCAAGGCCACCGCGCTGCTCGCGAACGAAGGCGATGGTGGCCCGGCCGAGGTCTACCTGCGCCAGGGCAACGGCGCGTTCAAGAAGGCGCTGGGCCGCGAGGCCGACGTGCGTTCGGCGCACTGGGTGGGCGGCAAACTCTACGTGGTGACCTTCGTCGGTGCGCCGCGCGGCAAGGTCGTGGCGCTCGATGCCACGGGCAAGGCCACCGACGTGCTACCGCAGGGCGAGGGCGCCATCCAGCGCGTCACGCCCATGGGCAACGGCTTCCTCGTGGTGCGCAGCGCCGGCCCCGACTGGTGGGCCGACCAGTACGACGGCAAGGCCACGTTCGTCCGCCGCCTGCCGCTGCCCGCCACCGGCATCACCATCGGCGGCGTCGCGGCCGAAGAAGGCCAGGACAAGGCGCTGGTCACGTACAGCGGCTGGACGCAGCCCACCCGCTGGGCCGAATACGACGGCACCAGTGGCACGCTGAAGACCGTGTTCGAGGTGAAGCCCGCCGCCGATTACTCGAAGGTGCGCGTCACCCGCATCGACGGCACGTCGAAAGACGGCACCAAGATCCCCGTCACCCTCATCTCCATGGATGGCATCACGCCCAACGGCAAGCGCCCGACCATCCTCTACAGCTACGGCGGTTTCGGCATCCCGGTGACCCCGGGCTTCATCGGCCCCAACCTGGCATGGCTGGAACGCGGCGGCGTGCTGGCCTACGCGAACATCCGCGGCGGTAACGAGTTTGGCGAACAGTGGCACGAGCAGGGCCAGAAGACCCGCAAGCAGAATGTGTTCGACGACTTCTACGCCGCCTCGAAAGCGCTGGTCGACACGAAGTGGACCGACACGAAGCACCTCGGCATCCTGGGCGGCAGCAACGGCGGCCTGCTGATGGGCGCGCTGCTCACGCAGCACCCGGAGCAGTACCGTGCCGTCGTCGCCATGGTTGGCATCTACGACGTGGCCCGCCACGAAACCGCGTTCGCCAACGGCCCGTACAACGTCAGCGAATACGGCTCGGTGAAGGATCCCGCCGTAGCCAAGGCCATGCGCGCGTACGGCCCGCTGTACAACGTGAAGAAGGGCACGAACTACCCGTCGGTGCTGCTTACCACCGGCGCCAACGACCCGCGCGTGGCACCGTGGCAGTCACGCAAGTTCGCCGCGAGCCTGCAGGACGCCAGCACCTCGGGCAACCCCGTGCTGCTACTCACCCGCATGAACGCCGGGCATGGCATCGGTGCACCCTTCAGCCAGCGGGTGGGCAACGCGGCGCTGTCGATGACATTCTTTGCGAATGAGCTGGGGCTGGGCGAGTAATACCGGCGCCGCCTCGCCTATGATGGCGGGGCGGCCAACGGAGGCCGTTTTTACAAGGAAGCGTTCGTGTTCGCAGCGGATCTGTTCACCCTGCCCGCCTTCGTGGCCTACCTTGGCCTGGGCATCCTCTACTTCGTCGCGTTCCTGGTGACGTACATCTGGATCACCCCCCAGCGCGAGATGGCGCTGATCAGCGCGGGCAACCTCGCCGCCGCCATCAGCCTGGCCGGCGCCGCCATCGGCTTCGTCCTGCCGCTGGCCAGCGCCATCGCCCATAGCGTGAGCCTGCTCGACCTGGCCCTGTGGGGCGCGGTCGCATGGGCGGTGCAGCTGGCGACGCACGGGGTGCTTCGGCTCATCGTCCGCGACCTGCGCGGCAAGATCGAGGCGAACATGTGCTCGGTGGCGCTGTTCGTGGCCGTGGTGGCCACGTGCGTCGGCGCGCTCAACGCCGCCGCCATGACCTACTGAGGTCGCGGCCATGGCGAAACAAAAGAAGCCCGACCTGCCGCCCGGGTACCGGCACCCCTCGTTCCACCCCGCCGGCAAGGCGGAGCCGTTGTTCAACATCGGCGACCGCGGCAAGCGCATGCGCTCGGCCGCCGTCGCCGTGGGTGTCATCGGCCTGGTCGGCTACGCGGCCTGGCCCAGCACCGACGTGCAGCGCAACAGCTACGCCAGCAAGGAAGACTGCGAGCACGACTACGCCACGGGGCAGTGCACCTACGAGCAGTCACGCGACAGCGGCGGCGGTTACTACGGCGGGTACCACTACTACGGCCCGTGGTACCGCAGCGACTGGAGCAGCCACCGCGTGGCAGGAGACCCCGGCCCGGGGCGGGCGTACGCAGCCAGCGGCACCAGCGGTGCCACCGGGTTCACCGGGCACGGCCCGACGGGCTTCGATTTCGGCTCGCGCGGCGGCTTTGGTTCCAGCGGCCGCGTCGGCGCACGGGGCGGCTGATGCGCCGCGAAGCGATCACGCCGCGACCGAACTGGCAGGCCGAGGTGGAAGCCGTCGGCTTTGGCTTCCACACGCTGGACGGCCAGCCGTACTGGCGTGAAGACGCGTGCTACGTGTTCGAGTCGGATGCCATCGATGCGGTGGAAGCGGCCACGGGCGAACTGCATGCGATGTGCCTGGAAGCCGTGGACCGCATCGTCCGGGATGGCCGCTACGCGGCGCTGGGCCTGACGGACGACGCGGCACGGCTTGCCGAGCGCAGCTGGTTCGACCGCGAGCCCTCGTTGTACGGGCGCATGGACCTGTCGTGGGATGGCGTCTCGCCACCCAGGTTGCTCGAGTACAACGCCGATACGCCCACGTCGCTGTTTGAAGCCTCGGTGGTGCAGTGGTACTGGCTTGAAGCGCGCGAACCCAGCGCCGACCAGTTCAATTCGATCCACGAGAAGCTGGTGGAACGGTGGCGCACCATGGGTGGTGGCAACCGCGTGCACTTCGCCGCGTGCTACGACAACCCGGAAGATGGCACCACCACCGATTACCTGCTCGATACCTGCCTGCAAGCCGGCCACGAGGTGCAGGCGCTCGACATCGAGGAAATTGGCTGGAACGGCCGCGCGTTCATCGACCCCGCCGACCGGCCCATCGACCGCCTGTTCAAGCTCTACCCATGGGAGTGGCTGGTCACCGAGGCCTTCGCGCCGCACATCGCACCGTCGCGCACGCGCTTCATCGAGCCGGCGTGGAAGATGCTGCTGTCGAACAAGGCCATCCTGCCACTGCTGTGGGAATGGTTCCCGAACCACCCGAACCTGCTGCCCGCCAGCCTGCGCCGCGAGGACGTCGCGGGGCCGGCGGTGGCGAAGCCGTTCTGGGGGCGGGAAGGCGAGGGCATCCGCATCCTCGGCGCACACGAGCGCGGCGTCGCGGCACCGCATACGGTGTACCAGGCCCTCGCGCCGCTGCCCGTGTTCGACGGCCGCCACGCGCTCGTGGGCTCATGGATCATCGGCGACCAGCCTGCGGGCATCGGCATCCGCGAGGACAACGACCGCATCACGCGGAACACCAGCTGCTTCGTGCCGCACCTGTTCCGATAAGCGCGGCTGCTACGATGCCCCGATCCCCCACGCCCGGACCCCCGCCATGCCCCTCCCCACCGTCGAACACGAAACCCGCCCCGCGCCCGAGTGGGCGGTGATCTGGCTGCACGGCCTGGGTGCCGACGGCAACGACTTTGCGCCGATCGTGCCTGAGCTGGTGGACCCCGCCTGGCCGGGCATCCGCTTTGTGTTCCCGCATGCGCCGGTGCGCCCGGTCACCGTCAACAACGGCGTGCCCATGCGCGCGTGGTACGACATCAAGGGCCTGGCCATCGCGGACAAGCAGGACGCCGAGGGCATCCGCCTTTCCATCGACGAGGTGGAGCAGCTGATAGCCCGCGAGCAGGAACGCGGCGTGCCAGCCTCGCGCATCGTGCTGGCGGGGTTCTCGCAGGGTGGCGCCATGACGCTGTCTGCGGGTTTGCGCCACCGTGAAACGCTGGCGGGGCTGCTGGTGCTGTCGGCCTACCTGCCGTTGCATGACACGATCGAGGCGGAACGCGCGGGCGCGAACCATGCCACGCCGATCTTCTGGGGGCATGGCGTGGCCGACCCGGTCGTGCCGCTGGCGCTGGGTGAGCAGTCGAAGCAGTTGCTCGAGACGCTGGGGCATCGGATCGATTGGCATACCTACCCGATGGGGCACCAGGTTAGCTTGCCGGAGATTGGGGATATACGGGCCTGGCTCGGTGGGATTTTCGGCGCGGTTTGACCAGGGGCATCGCGCGCAAGCGCGCTCCTACAGGGGGTTGGTTCCGGCATACTCCGCGCATGGCCGATGCGTCCCCTGACCTGCCCACCACGCCCCGCGCGTCGGCGCCGCTGCCGGATTTCTGCAGCCTGCCGACCCTGTTCGCGTTGCTGGTGGTGGGCACGATCACCGCGTGCCTAATGTGGCTTGCCCCGGGTGGCGACCTGCGGGTGAGTTCACTGTCGGTTGGGGTGCTCTACACGGCATGGCTCGCCATCCTGCTCACCGTGGTGTTGTGCAAGGCGAAGCCCCTGATGCAGCGGCTGCCGGGCATCTTGCCCTATGCGGCCGTCTGGCTCGTGCTGATGTCGATGGTCGGCCTCACCAGCGCCGTCGTCGCGTGGCTCGACCATAACCTGGGGGCTGGGCTCACGCCGCCGTCGATGGCGCGCTTCGTCCGCGATACCTTGCTGGCCACCGGCCTGCTGGGCGCCGCCATGCTGCGCTACTTCTACGTGGTGGCGCAGTGGCAGGTCCGCGTCGAGGCGGTGGCGCAGGCCCAGGTGGCCGCGCTGCAGGCGCGTATCCGCCCGCATTTCCTCTTCAACAGCATGAACGCCGTGGCGGCGCTGATCCGCGTCGACCCCGACGCCGCCGAACGCACGGTGGAAAACCTGGCGGAGCTGTTCCGCGCCGCGCTGGGGAGCGAAGGCGCCGCGCAGGGCACGCTGGGCGAGGAATGGCGCCTCGTCGACCAGTACCTTGAGATCGAAGCCCTGCGCCTCGGCGCGCGGCTGCAGGTGGAACGCGACATCGATACGCCCGAGGCGCTGCCCATGCCGCGCCTGCTCCTGCAGCCGCTGGTGGAAAACGCCATCCGCCACGGCATCCAGCCGTCGCGCGCGGGCGGCGTGGTGCGCCTGGGCGGCCGCCGTGTCGAGGGCGGCGTGGCGGTCACCGTGGATAACCCGCTGGCCGACGCACCCGCCACCCCCGGCACCGGGCATGGCCTGCGCAGCGTGCGCGAGCGCGTGCGGCTGCAGTTCGGCGAGCGCGCCACGGTGAAGGCCGAGGCGCGCGATGGCCGCTTCGTCGTCACCCTGTTCCTGCCGGAGGTAGCGCGTGCGCGTCCTGGTCGCCGATGACGAGCCGCTGGCGCGGGCACGGCTGGCCAGCCTGCTCGCCCGCCGCAGCGACGTGGAGCTGGTGGGCAGCGTCGCCGATGGCGATGCCGCGCTGGCCGCATGCGCCAGCGAGCGGCCCGATGTGCTGCTGCTGGATATCGAGATGCCCGGCCTTTCCGGCACGGCGGTGGCGGCGAAGCTCGCCGCGATGCCATCGCGCCCGCTGGTCGTGTTCTGCACCGCGTACGAGCAACACGCGCTCAGCGCGTTTGATGTCGGCGCGGTGGATTACCTGCTGAAACCCGTGCGCGCCGAGCGCCTGGACGAGGCGCTGGACCGCGCCGCGGCGCGGCTCACGCCCACCCAGCCGGCGCGCGGCGCGTGGCTGCGCGCACGCAGTGGCAATGACGAGGTGCGCATCCCGCTGGCCGACGTGCTGCTGCTGGTGGCCGGCGAAAAGTACGTCACCATTGAGCACGTCGGTGGCTCGCGCCTCATCGATGATTCGCTGCGCCAGCTGGAGGCCGCCCTGGGCGACCGGGTGATCCGCCTGCACCGCAACTGCCTGGTGCCACGCGAGCGGCTGACGGGCCTGCGCACGCTGGCCGATGGCCGCGTCCTTGCGCGGCTGGCGGGTACCGAAAGCGCGCCGGAAGTGAGCCGCCGCAACCTGCCGGCCGTGCGCCAGCTGCTGCGTAGCGACAACTGATCCCTGCGCGCCGCCGGCGTTTTACGGGACAATGGCACCATCGCACGCCGCCCCACCGGACACCCCATGATCGCACCGCTTCGCATCGCCACCCGCAAGAGCGCGCTGGCCCTCTGGCAAGCCGAACACGTGGCTGCACTGCTGCGCCAGGCGCACCCCGGGCTGGCGGTGGAGCTGGTGCCGCTCTCCACGCGGGGCGATGAAGTGCTCGACCGCTCGCTGGCCACCATCGGCGGCAAGGGCCTGTTCCTCAAGGAACTGGAAGTGGCGATGGAAGAGGGCCGCGCCGATATCGCGGTGCATTCGCTGAAAGATGTGCCGGCCGTGCTGGAACCGGGCTTCGCCCTGTCGGCCATCCTGCCGCGCGCCGATGCCGCGGATGGCTTCATCAGCAACGATTACGCCACCCTGGCCGAACTGCCGAACGGCGCCCGCGTGGGCACGTCGTCGCTACGCCGCCAGGCCCAGCTGCGTGCGCTGCGCCCCGACCTGCAGCTGCTCGACCTGCGCGGCAACGTCAACACGCGCCTGGCCAAGCTCGACGAGGGCCATTACGACGCCATCGTGCTGGCCTGCGCGGGGGTCGACCGCCTCGGCCTCGGCGGCCGCGTCCGCACCCGCCTGGCCAGCCCCGACTGGCTGCCGGCACCGGGCCAGGGCGCCATCACCGTGGAGATCCGCGAGGGCGATACCCGCGTGGCGGAGCTGATGGCCGCCATCGACGACGCCGACACGCGCCTGGCGGTGGACGCCGAGCGCGCGTTGAACGAACAACTGGGCGGCAGCTGCGCCGTCGCCATCGGCGCCATGTGCGTGGTGGCGGAGTTCGGGCTCACGCTGCATGGCCTGGTGGGCGATGCGCACACGGGTGAGCTGATCCGCGCGCAGGCGGATAGCGACGGGGATACGCCTGTGGCGCTGGGGCATGCGGTGGCGGCGATGTTGCTGGCGCAGGGGGCGGGGGAGTTGCTTAAGCCCCAGCGGTGAGGGTGGGGCATCGCGCGCAAGCGCGCTCCCACAGAAAGGCGTGGTGCCCCTCTTGTGGGAGCGCGCTTGCGCGCGATGCAACGTCAGAAGTTGTAGACGAGGTTCGTCGTCATCAGCTTGTCGGTGCTGACCGTGCCGGGCTGCGTGTCGCTGTTGTAGCGGATCTGGTAGCCGAGCTTCAGCGCCATCTTCTTGGTCATGCTGACCGAGAGGCCGATGTCGTTCTGGTAGTACTGGTTCTTGGAGCCCGCTTCCACCAGGAACGTATCTTCCAGCGCGGTGTTGTCGGTGAGGCGGTACTTGCCGTTCACCAGGCCGCGGCCGACCACTTCGCTTTCGGCGCTGGGCGTGCGGGTGACCGCCACCACGGTGCCATCGGGCTGGGTTTCGTCCTCGGTGGTCTTGGCCGGCTGGTAGCGCTTGAAACCGGGGCCGATTTCGAACGAGAGCTCGGCGCGCTCGTTCTTCAGCGCGATGTAGCCGTAGCCGACCGAGACGATGCCCTGCCACAGGTTGGCGCCGAAATCGTCGTGCTCATAACGCGCGGCGGTGACGACGTAGCTGCGCGGGTCGAACTTGTAGCCGACCGAGGCGCCGGTGTCGTAGCGGTTGGCCGTGGTGCTGAACTTGTCCACGGTGTTGCCGTTGGCGTCCTGGACTTCGACATCACCCTTCGAACGCAGGCCGTTGAGGAAGAAGTTGTTCTTCCACACTTCGTTTTCCTGCGAAAGGCCGAGCTTGGCGTTTGCGTTCTCCGAACGCGAATTGCCGCGCGACGAGGCGAAGCCGAACTCACCGGAACCTGTCCAGCCGCCGTTCTTCGAGGCGTCGGAGCTCGGCGCCGGGGCGACCGTGTTGGGGGCGAAAGCGTCCTGGGCCTGGGCAGCGAGAGGCAGCGCGGCAAGGACGAGCGAGGCAAGGAGGATCTTCTTCATTGTCTACCCGTATGTGGAAAGTGGTTTAAGCGCCGCCGAACTGCGCCCAGGCGCGTCCGTACAACCGTTGCTCAAGACATTGACCGATAACGCAGCTTAACGCGGCCATACCAGCGGCCACGGCCACCAGCGGGCCCGTGGGGTGGGAGACCAGCAGGACGCACGGCAGCCCCACCGACAGCGCCGCGATGCCGAAGCACCACGCCAGCAGCGTGCCCGTGCCCCCGGCGGCGGGGGCCGTGCCATGGCCACGTTCCTCGGCCATCTGCCGCAAGGCGCGCCAGCGCATGCCTTCGATCACGCCAAGCACCAGGCCCAGGGCCAGCATGCTCAGGCGCCAGGGGTTCAGGGGCCCGACTGTCGTCTCAACCTGCAGCGCGACGCACCGCCAGAACCACAACCCACCGGCGAACACCGCCGACACCGCGCGGCCCATGGGCTGCGCGTTGGCCACCGCCGCCAGCGGCGCCGGCATCTCCTTCACCACGCCGCGCGCGGTGTAGATCAGCGTCGCCAGGCTGCAGAGCATCAATGCGGCGCCCGCGAGCCGGGTGGCCCAGAAATCGTTCTCACCCCGCGCCAGGCCGCCAAGCGCCAGCATGGGGAGGAAGTTCGCCATCGCCACCATGCCCTCGGTGGTAGGCAACATGCGCCTGAATGGATCCCAGCCGTGCCACTCGCGGGCGAACGGCAGGCGCAGGCAGGTGGCCACGAGGCCCAGGCCGACCAGCACCAGCCCGAACGAGAGCGGCACCAGCACGTCGCCGCGGCCATCGGGGTACGACCCCAGTGCCACGGCCGTGCCCAGCACCATCCACAGGCCATAGCCGGTTGCCGTCGCGGTCTGGAGGACCACGGCGGGCATGGCGAACAGCTGGCGGGTACGCGCCCCGGCGCCCTGGGCACTCGGGTCCAGCGCAGCGGCCGGGGCGTCGTCGGGTGGCGCCATGGTCGGGGGCTTGGGCGGTGGCAAAGGTCTATTTTTACCCTGATTGATTCCGCGTGCAAATCGATCTAAATCCGGCCGCCGCCTCGGCCTTCTGGCTGCGTCTCTTCGCCCTTGCGAATGGCTCGGCCCAAGGCCATGCTTGGCGGGCGTAGATACGGGCGTCACGCCCCCGCGGTAACACTCCGTAAAGCTCCACCTGCCGGCGAAACCCATGGACCGCTACGAGCGCATTCTCACGCTGCACCGACTCCTGAAGTCCGCGCACTATCCGGTTCCGCTCTCGCGGCTCATGGATGAACTGGAGTGCTCGCGCGCCACCCTGTACCGCGACGTGGCCTTCCTGCGCGATGCCCTCGGCGCGCCGGTGCAAAGCGTCGCCGGCGACCAGGCCTCGTTCCGCTACGAGGCCGGCGAGGGCGATTCGTTCGAGCTGCCCGGCCTGTGGCTGACCAGCGACGAGCTCGCCGCCCTCATGGCGTTGAACGAACTCATCGGCCGCTCCGATCCGGGCGTGCTGGCGGGTGCGCTGGCACCGTTCAAGGCACGCATCGAGCGCCTGCTCTCCGACCACGGCAGCGGCAAGGCGCTGCCCGTCGACCGCATCCGGGTCATCTCGTGGGGCGCGCGCAAGCTCGACCAACAGGTGTTCCGTATCGTGGCCGGCGCGGTGCTCGAGCGCCGCCAGGTGACGTTCCGCTACCGCGCGCGCACCACCAATGCCGATACGCGCCGCACGGTGTCGCCACAGCGCCTCACGCATTACCGCGACAACTGGTACCTCGACGTGTGGGACCACGACCGCGAGGCGCTGCGCAGCTTCGCCGTCGACCGCATCGCCGAGCCGACCGCGCTCGAGGCGCGCGCCAGGGACGTCGAAGACGCCGAGCTCAACGAACTGCTCGCCTCCAGCTACGGCATCTTCGCGGGCAAGCCCAAGGCGTGGGCCGCCATCCGCTTCACCTCGCACGCCGCCCGCTGGGTGGCTGACGAGCACTGGCACTCGCAGCAGAAGGGCGAGTGGATGCCCGATGGCCGCTACGAGCTCAAGGTGCCGTACTCGAACTCGCGCGAGCTGCTGATGGACGTACTGAAATACGGCCCCGATGCCGAGATCGTGTCGCCGCTGCCCCTGCGCGAAGAGATGAAGATCCTGCTGCAGCTGGCCCTCTCCGGCTACCAGAACGGCAACGGCAACCACCACTGATCCCGCACTGCGTTCCATGACCGAACTCGATATCGCCGACCCGGGCGCGCTGCCCGCCGCGAACGGCCACCCCCGCAAACCCCGCGTCGCGCTCGCGCTGGGCGCCGGCGCCGCCAAGGGCCTTGCCCACATCGGCGCCATCGAGGCGCTGGAGGATCGTGGCTTCGAGATCGTCGCCATCTCCGGCACGTCGATGGGCGCGCTGGTGGGCGGCATCTACGGCATGGGCAAGCTCGACATCTACCGCGACTGGGTATCGACGCTGGCGCGTTTCGACGTGCTGCGCCTCGTCGACTGGAGCTTCTCCGGGGGTGGCTTCATCAAGGGCGACCGCATCATGGCGGCGCTGCGCGAGCTTATCGGCGAAGTGAACATCGAAGACCTGCCCATCGCCTACACGGCGGTGGCCACCGATATCGACCGCGAACGCGAGGTGTGGCTCACCAAGGGCCCGCTGTTCGACGCCATCCGCGCGTCCATCGCCATCCCCACGCTGTTCCGCCCGTATACCCACGGCGGCCGCCGCCTGGTCGACGGCGCCCTGCTGAACCCGTTGCCCGTGCTGCCGCTCATGCGCGAGGACGCCGACTACGTGGTGGCGGTGAGCGTCGATGGCGCCGCGGAACTGCAGAAGGCGCCGGAGAAAGACGTCGCGGCCGTGGCCGACCACGGCTACGCGGCGAAGCTGGGTCGGCTCATCGGCAAGGTGCTGCCGGGCACGGCGGAATCGAAACTGCGCCGCGACCCCGGTGCGTTCGAGCTGATGACCCAGGCGATGGACCTGATGCAGGCGAACCTCTCGCGCCTGCGCCTGGCCGCCTACCAGCCCGACCTGCTCATCGAGCTGCCGCGCAATGTCTCGGCGGTGTACGAGTTTTACCGCGCGCGCGAGCTCATCGAGCTGGGCCGCGAGAAGGCCGATGAGATGCTGGACAAGTGGGTGCCGCGCGATCTGTCGCTGCGGTAACCGTAGGAGCCCACTTGTGGGCGACATCTTTCGCGACAACGCCGCAGGCCCTGCTGCTCTTCGCGAAAAGCTGTCGCCCGCAAGCGGGCTCCTACATATCGTCGCGATTTCAGACTTCTTCGGTCTTGGTCACCTTCGCGCGGCGCATGAGCCACGCCACGCCGCGCAAATCGGCCAGGCCTACCCACAGGCGGTCGAGCATGCCGTATTTCGACGTGCCGGCCGTGCGCGGGCGGTGGCCCACGGGCACGCTCTGGCTGGCGTAGCCAGCGCGCTTGACCAGCGCCGGCAGGTAGCGGTGCATGTGGTCGAAGTAGGGCAGCCGCAAAAACGTCTCGCGTTCGAACAGTTTCAGGCCGCAGCCGGTGTCGGGCGTATCGTCCTGCAGCATGCGCGAGCGCACCGCGTTGGCGATCTTCGACGAGATGCGCTTGTTGAAGCTGTCGCGGCGCGTGACGCGCCAGCCGGCGAAGAGCTTCAGCTGCGGGCCGGCGCCATCGCGGGCGGCGAGCAGCTTGGGGATGTCGGCCGGGTCGTTCTGGCCATCGCCATCGAGCGTGGCCACCCACGGCGCGCGCGCGGCGCGGACGCCATTGGCCACCGCGGTGCTCTGCCCGCTGCGGGTGACGTGGTGGATGACACGTAGCTCGGGGTAATCCTTCTTCGCCGCGGTGAGCACGGCGACGCTGTCGTCGGTGCTGTCGTCGTCGACGTAGATGATTTCGAAATCCACGCGGCCACGCAGCGCCTGGGCGATCTCGGCAAGGAGGGGCGGGATATTGTCGCGCTCGTTGAAGACTGGCACGACCACGGCGAGGTCGGTCATCGTGGTTCCGGGGGCGGTCAGGGGGGATCGGGCGGCATTATCGCCGATGCGGCGGCCGCGTGGGCCGCGCCCGCGGCATTCGTTCAGATCTGGCCGATCGATGCCGGCGCGGGCCCTTCGATGGCGGCGCGCCAGCCGCGTTCCGCCGTCTCCATCGCCTTGCGGCTCGCCCCCTGCGCCAGCAGCACCAGCGTGCCGCCGTGCAGTTGTAGCTCGCGGCCATCCCAGCCATCGCGGTGGAAGGTGCCGGGCTTGCCGTCCATCTTGCCCGGCATGTACAGCGCCACCACGGGCTCGTCGTCCATGCGGGTGACGGCGTGCACCGCCGGGTACGGGCCCACGGTGCAGTCGTGCACGTAGGTGACCATGCCCGGGGCCGGGCCTTTCAGGTGCGTGGCGCGGCCGACGAAGCCGGCTTCCACCTGGTCGTCGGTCATCGGCCGGGTCAGCGCCAGCGAGTCCATCTCCCACGGCATGTGCGCCACGGCCAGGGCCGGCAGCGAATGCTGGTCGCTGTAGCGCCATAGCATGCCGACGCCACCGAACGCGATCAGCACCGAGGCGGCCATGGCCAGCCATGCGCGGCGGCGGCCCACCTGGGCCCGGCGCTCGCCGGTGGCGTGGGCCAGCAGGATCCGGTCGGCGAGGCCATCCGGCACGGGCACGGCCATGGCGGCTTCCACGTCATCCTCGAAGCGCTGCGCGCGCTGCCAGAACGCGGCGCAGCCCTCGGTGCAGCTATCGCGGTGGGCGAGCAGGGCGGGGTCGCGCGAACGCGGTTCGGCGCTGATGCGGCGGCGGAAGTCGAGGCAGTTCATGTCCGGCCCCCCTCGGCCGCGGCGCGGCCGCCCAGCAGCTTCTTGAGCTGCTGGCGGGCGCGGAACAACTGGGTCATCACGGCGCCGGCCTTCTGCCCGGTGCTCTCGGCGATCTCGTCGGCGCTCATGCCGCCCAGCACCTGCATGGCCAGCGGCGCGCGGTATTTATCGGGCAGGCGGCCGATGGCCTCGCGTACCTGCGCGGCATCGCCGCTGCGCTCGGGACTGGCGTAGGCGGCGTCCTCGGGCAGCGTATCGTCCAGCTCCACCACCTCCAGGCGCTTGCGCTCGTAAAGCCGGGCATGTTCCCGGCGCAGGATGGTGAACAGCCAGGCCTTGGCCGATTCGGCGTCGCGCAGGGCGTCGAGGTTCTTCCAAGCGCGCAGGAACGTCTCCTGGACCAGGTCCTGGGCGACGGTCTCGGAGCGCGACAGCCACCAGGCGAACCGGTAGAGGTCCGCCGACAGGGCGCGCACCATGGCTTCGTACTGGCGCTGCTTGGGGTTCACATCCCCTTTGACCGGCGGCGTCGGCATTTCCTTACAGGCCCGGGCGTCAGCGGATCTTGCTGAGGATGCCGTCGAGCTCGTCGTTGCTGTGGTAATGGATGACGAGCTTGCCCTTGCCGCCGCGGCCCTGGGCCACCTCCACGCGGGTGGCGAAGCGCTCGGCCAGCTCGCGCTCGAGGTTGGCCACGTTGGGGTCGGCCGGCGCGGCCGACTTGGCCTTGCCCTTGGGTTCCAGCTGGGCCTTGCGGGCGGCTTCCTCGAGCTCGCGCACGGTCCAGCCGTTGCGGGCGGCTTCGCGGGCCAGCGGCTCGGCGATGGTCGAAGGCAGCGTGAGCAGGGCGCGTGCGTGGCCCATTTCCAGCTTGCCCTCGTCGAGCAGCTGCTTGATGGCGGCCGGCAGTTCGTTGAGGCGCAGCAGGTTGGACACCGAGGCGCGCGAGCGGCCCACGGCGTCGGCCGCCTGCTGGTGCGTCAGGTCGAACTCGTCGACGAGGCGCTGCAGGGCCTGCGCCTCTTCCAGCGGGGTGAGCTCCTGGCGCTGGATGTTCTCGATGAGGGCCATGGCGAGCACGGACTGCTCGGGCACGTCCTTCACCAGCGCGGGGATCTCGCTCATCTGCGCACGCTGGGCGGCGCGCCAGCGGCGTTCGCCCGCGATGAGCTCGTAGCTGTTCTTGCCGAGGGCGCGGACCACCACCGGCTGGATGAGGCCCTGGGCCTTGATGCTGGCGGCGAGCTCGTCGAGCGCCTCGTCGTTCCAGTGGCGGCGCGGCTGGTACTTGCCGGCCTGGATATGGTGGATGGGCAGCGTGCGCAGCTCGCCTTCCTGCTCGATGACCGAGGGGGCGGCTTCCGGGCCGGCGCCACCGCCCAGCAGGGCATCGAGGCCACGGCCGAGTCCACGTTTCTTCGCTGTTGCCATGGGGGCTCCTTAGGGCGTGGTCGGCGCGGTGGCTTCGGCGTCGCTGGGCTCGGCGCCGCCCTTCAGGGCGCGCTCGCGGCGGATGATCTCGCCGGCCAGGCCGATATAGGCGATGGCGCCGCGCGAACCGCGGTCGTAAAGATGGATGGGCTGGCCGTGGCTGGGCGCCTCGGCGAGGCGCACGTTGCGCGGGATGATCGAGCGCAGCACCTTTTCGCCGAAGTGCGTGGTGAGCTGCGACGACACCTCGTTGCCGAGGTTGTTGCGCACGTCGTACATGGTGCGCAGCAGGCCCTCGAGCTCGAGCTCGGGGTTCAGGCGCTGGCGCACGGCCGTGATGGTATCGAGCAGGCTGGACAGGCCCTCGAGCGCGAAGTACTCACACTGCACCGGAATGAGCACGCCGTTCGCGGCGGTGAGCGCGTTCAGCGTCAGCAGGTGCAGCGACGGCGGGCAGTCGATGAGGATGGTGTCGTAGCGGTCGGCCACCTTGGCCAGCTGCTCCTTCAGGCGCTGCTCGCGGGCCATGCCGTCCATCAGCTTCAGCTCGGCGGCCGTGAGGTCGCCATTGCCCGGCATCAGGTCGTAGCCGGCCTCGGTGCGCACCAGCACGTCTTCGATGCCCACTTCACCCAGTAGCACTTCGCAGCCGTTCGGCTTGGCCTCGTGCTTGTCCACGCCCGACGCCATGGTGGCGTTGCCCTGCGGATCGAAGTCGACAAGCAGCACCTTGCGCTTCGCGGCGGCCAGCGCCGCGGCGAGGTTGACGGAAGTGGTGGTCTTGCCGACGCCGCCCTTCTGGTTGGCGACTGCGATGATGCGGGCCATGGAAAGTCGCTAGCTACCGTGCACGGAAGGGGCGCTAGCGTAGCATCTGTGGCGTTTTACTGTGGGAGCGCGCTTGCGCGCGATGGCCCCCTGTAGGAGCGCACCCCTGTGCGCGACAGCGTTTCGCGAGGCGCTCAGCTCCTGCGAATAACGACCAAATGCCGCTCGCCCTCAACCCCCGGCACCCCAAGGCTGTGAATCGCCTCGACCTCGAACCCAGCCGGCACCCCCGCCAGCTCCTCCGCCGGGTGCTTCCCCTTCATGGCCAGCCACGTACCCCCTGGCGCCAGCAGATGCCCACCCCAGCCCAGCATGTCGGCCAGCGAGGCAAAGGCCCGCGCCGTGATGCACTCGAACGTGCCCTCCACGTCCTCCACCCGGCTCTGGAGCGCCCTGGCATTGCCCAGCTTCAGCGAACGGATGGCCTCGCGCAGGAAGCGCACCTTCTTCCCGTTCGAATCCACCATGAGCACCTCGCGGGCCGGCTCGGCGATGGCGAGCGGGATCCCGGGCAAGCCCGGCCCGGTGCCCAGGTCGGCCAGCGTGCGGCCGTGCACATAAGGAAGGATGGCCAGCGAATCGATGAGGTGCAGGGTGACCTGCGCCTGGGCCTCGCGGATGGCGGTGAGGTTGTAGGCGCTGTTCCAGCGCTCGAGCAGCTCGCGGTAATCGAGCAGGCGCTCGACGGCGCCAGCGGGCAGGTCGACCTGCAGCTGGGCGATGCCGCGTTCGAGGAGGGCTTTGAGGTCGTCGCGGGCGGGCATTGGCGGCGAATGTCTACGATAAGGCGGGCAAGTATCGCCCATGCCAGGCGCGGGGCACAAAAAAAGAGGCAACGTTGCCGTCGCCTCCCTAATAAGCCGAGCTTTATTACGAACGTTAAGCGGCGTCGAGCTCGACGCGTGTCACCAGCATGCCGCGGGCGCGGAGCGAACCGTTCACGGCGTGCTTCAACTGGGTGCCGACGGCGCGGCGGTCCGCGGCGTGGGCGGTGGCGGCGTTGCGCAGGGCGGCCACCACGTTGGTGCGGATGAGTTCCGGGGCTTCCTCGATGACCGGATCGGCCGCGGCCGGCTCCAGCACCTGCCAATACACCGTGCCGCCGTCGAAGCGGAGCACCTGGCCACCCAGGTCGATCTTGTGGGTGATGCGGTCGAGGAGGGGCAGCACCACATGGGTGCCAGCCGACAGGAGGGCAGGCGTACGACCGACGCGGCGCACGCTGAACACCTGGCCCTCAGGCACGCGCTTGACCGAAGCGACCGCGAGGACGCAGGTGGCAAGGACGATGGCGAGGAAGGTGATGGTCAGCATGGCAGTTACATCAGGTAGTTACGTTGTTTTCCTGTCTCACGGCATACCGAGATGGTGCACCGCGTTGATGGAGCGAGGGGTTAATTCTAATTTAACTTTGGGGGTTAACGCTAGTTTTACCAAACCCCCATGTTCAGTTAGCGGTTGGGTTGGTCAAAACTTGAGCACTGGTCAAGCGATGACCATTGTTGACCCCAAAGTGGTGAATGATAACAATTATCAATAACTACCCAGCTGGTCCCGCCCATGAACTTCCTCGGCTGCCTGGTGGCCTTCGCCGCCATGGCTCTCGCCTACCTCTCCTCCCGCAACCAGCGCGCGCTGGCGCGGCCTTTGGGCCGTGGCGGCAAGCTGGCGGCAGGGGCGCTGGCGGTGGGCGCGCTGGCCTGCTGGGTCGCCGGTGAAACCACGCTTCCCGGAATATTCTCAACGCTGACCGCCCTGATGCTCGGCGCCGTGGCCTTCCCCTACGTGCTGTGGCTGCTCAAGCCGGCCGGTGACGAAAGGAAGCCGCGCTGATGCTCGCCAAGACCTTCGCCGGCATCCTGCTGGGCTGCCCGCTCTCGATGGCCGTCATCGGCCTGGTCGTTTACCTGTGGCCAGGTTCCAGCGAGGCCGTGCTGATGCCGTGGCTGGTGGCGTTCTTCCCCCTGTGGACGGTGGTGATCGCGGCCACCTTCATGTTCCGCACCGGCGTGCGCGCATGGGGCTGGCTGGCCGTCGCCAACGTGGGCGCCTTCGCGGCGCTGTTCCTCGCCAAGCACACCCTGCCCGGTCTCTGAGCCATGAAGTCCAGCACCCTCCGCACCTTCACCACCGTGCACACCTGGACAGGCCTGCTCGCTGGCTTCGCGCTGTTCATCGCGTTCTACGCGGGCGCGCTGACCATGTTCCACGACCCCATCGACACCTGGGCGTTGCCGCAGGCGGAGCTGGCGGATGCGAAGGTGATGGAACAGGCCGACGCGATGGTCGCCGACATCGTCGCGAAGCACCCCGCCGCGCGTGATTCGATTGGCGTCACGTATGCGGCCGGGCACCCCTCGCACGAGGTGGCCGCCTACTGGATGGAGAAGGACGGCACGTGGAAGACGCAAGCCGTCGACGATGCCGCCGCGCATGATTCCGAAGACCACACGCATGGCCTCGCGGATTTCGTCTACGAGCTGCACTACGACCTCGGCATCCCCGAGATCGGCATCTACCTCATGGGCATCGTCAGCGTCATCTACGGGCTGGCACTGCTCACCGGCGTGTTGATCCACCTGCCGAACCTGGTGCGCGAGATGTTCGCGCTGCGCCCGGGCCACAACCTGAAGCGGCTGTGGCAGGACGCGCATAACGTCATCGGCATCCTCAGCCTGCCCTTCCACATCATCTTCGCCGTCACCGGCGCCTTGCTGTGTTTAACGCTGGTAGCGCTGATGGCGTTCAACACCGCGATCTTCGACGGCAAGCTGATGGGTGCGTTCGAGCGCATGACCAGCGCGCTGCCCGATACGACGGCGATGGCCGACGCGAACGCGGCGAAGGGCAAGGCCACGGGCGACATCGCCATGCTGCCGCCGGCGCAACTCGGCGCACTGGCACGCAAGGCCGCGCTCGACGCGGGCGCCGCGAACTTCGAGCCCGACTACATGCGCTACGTCCACTACGGCCAGCCGGGTGCGCAGGCGGAGGTGCGCGGCACGTCCACGAAGACGCTCGGTGAATACGGCATGGTTGCCGTCGATCCCGCGAGCGGACGCATCCTCAACGTGCAGCTGACGGGGGCGCGCGATGCGAACCACGCCACGTACTCGGCCATCTTCGGCCTGCACTTCGGCACGTTCGGCAGCCTGTCGCTGCGCTGGCTTTACTTCATCCTCGGCCTGGCCGGCGCCTTCCTGTTCTATTCGGGCAACCTGCTTTACATCGAAACCCGGCGCAAGCGCCGTAGCGCCGAGCAACCGATGAAGGTGCGCGCCATGGCCACCGCCACGGTGGGCGTGTGCCTCGGCACGTGCTTCGCCATATCGGTGACGTTCGTTGGCAACCACCTCGCCCCGCTGTTCGGCGCGGAGCCTACCCACGTGGTGCAGCCGGTGTGTTTCAGCGCGTTCTTCGCCGCGGTGGCGTGGACGTTCTGGCGGCGCCCGGCAAAAGCCGCGGTCGACCTGTTGTTCGCCACCGCCGCCGTGTCGGCCGCCGTCGGCATCCTCGACATCGCGCTGCACGGCGATCGCCTTGCCCGCACGCTGGCCGAAGGTCGCTACGACGTGCTGGGCGTGGACCTCGGCGCGATGGCACTGAGCGCCGGCTTCGCATGGCTGGGCATGGCGACGCGCAAGCGCGTGGTCGAGGGCGATCCGTGTAGCGTGTGGTACGGCCGTACGCCCAAACCGGCGGCGACCGGCGGTGCGCACGCGACGTGACGGCACGGCGCTAGTGCTCCCCGCGCGGCACTGCCCACCACCAGGCGAACGCCGCGCCCAGGCCGAGCACGGCATGCTCCAGTGAGAACTGGAACGCGCTCAGGAATCCTTCCCACCACGGCAGTGGGCCGACGATGGCCAGCCACACCGGCAACAGTGCCGTCGCATGCAGGAAAGGCACAAGGAAGGTCATCGCGACGGCGAACCCGGCGAGCGCGTAGCGGCCACTACGCCACGCCAGCCGGCATGCCACGAACGCGCCCAGCACGGCCTCGGCGAACGTGAGGTACGCGGGCAGCAGCACGTGGAACCCATAGGGCGCCTTGTACACCTCGTCGCCCTCCGGCAGCCCCAGCGAGCCAATCCATGCGGTGAGCGGCGCCATGAGGTAAGGGCGCACCAGCCACGTGGCCACCGCATACATGGCGGCCGTGCCAAACACCACGGCGGCCCAGCGCGGCAGGCGGTCGGCCGCCACGGTGGCGATACCGCATACGACCAGGCCGAGGACGATGTTGGGCAGCACGCCCAGCAACGGCTTCGCGTACGTCGTGGTGACCACACCCTCCATGATGCCGGCGCGCAGCGTCTCGCGGATCATGAGGTAAGCCACGGTCAGCAACAGCCACCGCACCCACGCGGCAGCCAGCGGTGTTGGCTTCGCGGCAAGCAGCGCCAGCACCACGACGGCGATGTAGCTCGTGACACCGTTGCACGACAACAACCACTTCGGTATCGCGCCTAGCGCGGGGTAGGGAATGCCGATGACCTGCAGCATCACCACATGGACGGAAAGGGCCACCACGCCCGTGAGCACCGCGCCCACGAGCAGCAGCGGCCAGCGGATGGTGTGCGTCGGGCGAAGCTCGTGCATGCGCGTTCCTCCGGGCCAACGATGTGCGAAGCCCAGCGTAGGCCCGCCCCGCCGCCGTCGCCATAGGCCACTTGTACCGGGGTGCGCGTATACAATCGGGAAGCCCTAAGCCAGAGCCTCACGCCATGACCCACGCCACGCCTTATCCCATCGGTACGCCCGGCACGCCCTGGGGCCCCGCCGAGATCGAGGCCTGGCGTGCGAAGCAGGTGAAGCACCGCAGCTACCGCGACGAGGTGCTTTCGGCCATCGAACCGCTGCAGGCCGCGTTCGACGTCACGGAATACGGTTCCGTCGATTACGCTGGCGAGCAATACCCCTTCCTGGTGGTGCGCACGCGCGGGTGGCACGACGAGCTGCCGGTGATGGTGGTGACAGGTGGCGTCCACGGCTACGAAACCAGCGGCGTGCACGGCGCGCTGCAGTTCCTGCGTGAACACGGCAATGCCTACGCCGGCCGCGCCAACGTGCTCGTGGTGCCGTGCGTCAGCCCGTGGGCGTACGAACGCATCCACCGCTGGAACTTCGATGCGATCGACCCGAACCGCAACTTCCGCGAGGGCAGCCCGGCCGCGGAGTCGGCGGCACTGGTGCGCCTGCTCGCGCCGCTGGGCGACAAGGTGCTGATGCACATCGACCTGCACGAAACCACGGACACCGACGAATCCGAATTCCGCCCCGCGCTGGCGGCACGCGACGGCAAGGAATACGAACCGGGCGAGGTCCCCGACGGCTTCTATCTCGTCGACGATGCCGCCAAGCCTCAGCCAGCTTTCCAGAAAGCCGTGATCGATGCGGTGGCGAAGGTCACGCACATCGCGCCGGCGGATGCCCGTGGCGAAATCATCGGCTCCCCCGAAGTGGCGCACGGGGTCATCGAGTACGCGCTGGCGCAGCTCGGCCTGTGCGCCGGCATCACCCCGGCGCGTTACTGCACCACCACCGAGGTGTACCCCGATAGCCCGCGCGCCACCCCCAGGGAATGCAACGACGCGCAGGTGGCGGCGGTACGCGCCGCCATCGATTACGCGCTGGCCCACCCAGCCGGGTGAACCCTCACGATGCGGCCGGCGCGCGCACGTGGTGCGCGCGCGTCGCGATCCATGCGAGGGCCGCCAGCGTCAGTGCGATGATGATGCCCGCGTAGATGTTCACAGCCGCAGGCAGACCCACCTGCTGCGCGAGGAAGCCCACGGCGATGGTGGGTACGCTGAAGGCCAGGTAGCTCTCGATGTAGAACACGGCCATGAGGTGGCTGCGTTCATGCGGCCCGGCCAGCGGCAGCACGCTGCGCACGGCGCCGAGGAACGAGGCGCCAAAACCCATGCCTGCCACCACCGAGCCACCCATCAGCCAGGGTGCCGAGCCCGCGGCCGCGCCGGCAAGCACCAGCACCAGCCCGGTCGCGAGCAGGATGGCGCCCGCCACCAGCGTGCGCAGTGCGACGTGGCGCAGGCCGAACAGCACGGCCACCGCGCCGCTGAACATCAACGCCGCCACCGTGAGGCCGCCCAGCCATGGCGACGACGAATGCGTGGTCTTCGCCACCAGCGACGGCATCAGCGAGAGATAGAACCCGCCAAGCATCCACACCGCGATGTTGAGCGGCGTGACCGCAAGCAACGCAGGCCGGGCCTGCGGCGGCACGGCCACAGTGGGGCGCAGGCTCGCGAACGCGCCCGGCTTGCCGCCGGATGTCTCCGGCACCTGCCACGTCAGCACGAAGGCGACCAGGAGCAGGGTGATGAACACCGCGAACACGGTCTGGAACGGCGCGGGCGCGAGCACCACCAGCGCCGTGCTGCCCAGCGCGCCCACCGCCATGCCGATCATGGGTGCCACGCTGTTCACGGCGGCGCCACGGTGGCGGTCGATGTCGAGCACGGCCGCGCCAAGCGCGGCCATCGCCACGCCCGTCGCCACGCCCTGCAGCAGGCGCGCCGCGGCCAGCCACCACGGGTTCGCGGCCAGCACGAACACCAGCATGGCGACGATATCGAGCGCGATGGCGGCGGCGATCACCGGCCGCCGGCCGAGGTGGTCGGACAAGCGCCCGCCGAAAAGCAGCGCGGCCAGCAGCGAAAACGCGTACACCGCGAACACGGCCGTCAGCACCGCTGGCGTGAAATGCCATTCGGCCTGGTAAAGGCGATACAGCGGCGTCGGCGCGGCCGAGGCCCCGATGAAGGTGCCCAGCGTCAATGTGTGGACGGCGATCGGCCGCCAAGTGTCTTGCACACTCATGGCGAAAGCTCAAAAGCAAAGAATGTGCGTTAGTCTACGCCGCTGGCTGCCTAAAGCAAATATTTCGCTTTTGTTCTAGAATCGGCCCCATGAGCACGACGCCCCTCATCCCCCGCACGGCCGGCCCGCGCCCCGGCGGCCGCAGTGCCCGCGTGCAGGCGGCGATCCACCAGGCGGTGCGCGAGCTGCTCGCTGAAGCCCCGCGCGATTCCCTCACCGTTCCCGCCGTGGCCACGCGCGCCGGCGTCACCCCGTCGACGATCTACCGCCGCTGGGGCGATCTTGGCCAGCTGCTGGCCGATGTGGCCGTGGAAACGCTGCGCCCCGAGGCGACACCGGAAGACACCGGCAGCTATCAGGGTGACCTGCTGGCGTGGCTCGAGCAATACCGCGACGAAATGTCCTCGGGCCCGGGCCGCGCCATGCTGCGCGACGTGCTGGGCGCCGGTACCGAGAACACGGGCAAGTGCGCGCTTTACTGCACGCAGCAACTGGATGCCATCCACGAACGTGCCGCCGCGCGCGGCGAAAGCACCCTCGCCACCGAGGCTGTGCTCGATGGCGTGGTGGCTCCGATGATGTATCGCATCCTCTTCGCCGCGCAGGCGCCGACGAACGAAGACGTGGCCAGCTGGCTCGACGCGCTGCTACAGGCGCCCCGTCACTCCACGTGATACAGCACGGCGGCGCCGGGCTTGGCCTCGAAGGCCGGCACCGTGCGCTGCTTCAACGCCGTACCCTTCGCATCCCACACCAGGGTGTCCTGCGGGTACTCATCTTTGCGGGTCATCGCGTCGATCTGCTTCACGATCACATCGGAGCCGCCCTTCACTTCCGGGTTCCACTCGAACACGCCCACGCGGCCGTAAAACGCGGCGGGCGCGTCGGCGTCCAGGCGGCGATCGGGGCACATCACCAGGCCACGTTCGAGCATGACGCGCAGGGCGCCCACGGGCGTGGCGCGCACAGTGGGCGTGGTGCGCTCCGTGCTATGCCCGGGGCAGACGTTCGCGGAGCGGGTCACCATCTTCTCCACCACTTCGCGATCGGACTGGGCGAAGGCAGGCAGGGTGGCCAGGGACAGGGCGAGCAGGGTGGCGCGGCGCAGTTGCTTCATGCATACGACTCCTTCGCTTGGGTTCGGGGGAGTGTACCGACGTAAATGGCGTTTACATGGCAGCGCGTAAATGGCGTTTCATGGCTGCGGCAGCTATTCAAATAGGTGAATGTTTTGCGAAGAAGCGTGCTGCAACGCAAAATCCCGGTGCAGACCACACAACCCCATGATTCGCAAAGCTAATCTGCGTCTCGCCGCTGAGTGGTATTGCCCGTAATAACGTTTACTCGTGCAGTGCAACAAGCCCTTGATTTAACACACTTTACACGCTCGCTGAAAACGTTTACGTTCCGCGCCGTCAAACCCCGGAGGGGCCGGGGACGCAGGGCGACCACTTAAGTGAGTGTGACGATCAAAGACGTCGCGAGGATGGCCAACGTTTCGGTGGCCTCGGTTTCGCGCGCACTGAATGGCCATGGCGGTGTCACCGCGGAAACGCAAAAGCGAATCCGCGAGGTGGCCGCCCGCCTGCGTTACGTGCCGCACAGCGCGGCGCGCAGCCTCATCACCCGCCGCACGCAGACCATCGGCGCCCTCCTGCCCGACCTGCACGGCGCGTTCTTCTCCGAGCTTATCCGCGGCATCGACCTTGCCGCGCGCGCCCGCGGGCTGTACCTGCTCGTGTCGAGCTCGCACGGCGATGCCACCGAGGCCGCCATCGCCCTGCGCGCGATGCAGGGCCGCGTCGATGGCCTGCTGGTTATGTCGCCGCACGCCGACGCCGCCTTCCTCGACGAGAACCTCCCGATCATCCTGCCCACCGTGTTGATCAACAGCCATGTGCGCTCCGAGCGCCACGCCGCGCTGGACGTCGACGACTTCGGCGGCGCAAAGGCCATGGTCGACCACCTGCTGGCCGGTGGCCGCAAGCGCATCGTGTTCATCGCCGGCCCGGCGGTGAACCACGACGTGGAAGAACGCGCACGCGGCTACCGCGAAGCCCTGGCCGCCGCGGGCCTTGGCGATACCGCCGTGGTGCTGCAGGGCGACTTCACCGAAGCCTCCGGTTACCGCATGGCGAAGGAAGCGCTGGCCATGTCGCCGCGCCCGGATGCCATCTTCGCCGCCAACGACATGATGGCCATCGGCGCGCTCTCGGCACTCGCCGAAGCCGGCGTGGCCACGCCCGGTGACATCGCCGTCACCGGTTTCGACGACATTCCCATGGCGCGCTACGTCTCGCCGCCCCTCACCACGGTGCGCGTGCGCATCGCGGAACTGGGCGAAGCGGCGATGGACCGCCTGGCACGCATGATCGAAGCCCCCGAGGACGCCGCGCCCGAGCCGCGCGTGGTCGTGGGCACCGAACTCGTCGTACGCGCCTCGTGTGGCGCCAGCGACCAGGCGCGACGACGGAACTGATCCACCGTCGGCATTACACGGCTTGCCGGGCCGTGGCGGGAACCAGGACGGCGCCATTGATGGATTGCGACAACCATTCGGGCCGCAGTGGAACGGGCGGGGGCGTGGCGAGCGATCGCCGACAACAGAGGTGGCCCAGACCACCGCGATGCGGCCGCAAGGCCGGCCACCGTGTCCACGCCCAAGCGGGCCGGGTCACACACTCAGAAGAAGATTGGGAGAGAGGGGTACCATGAAAGCTCCGATGCAGATGAAGAAAAAGCTGCTGTGCGGTGTCATCGCCGCCAGCATCGCCGCCACCGCCGCACCCACCATGGCCCAGACCGTGGTCGCCACCCTGAAGGGCAAGGCCACGCCGGGTGCCACCGTCACCGCGTTCAACCCGTCCACGGGCCTGAGTCGCAAGGCGACGGCCGGCGCCGATGGCAACTACATCATCAACGGCTTGCCGCCGGCGACGTATCAGGTCGACGCAGGCCCGAACACCCAGCAGAACGTGACGCTCACCGTGGCTTCCACGGCGACGCTGAACCTAGCCGCCTCGTCGGCCCCGGTGGCCGCCAGCGCCGCCAACGCGGCGTCGCTCGAAGGTGTCACGGTTAGCGCCTCGACGCTGACCGAAGTGAAGACGCCCGAAGTGGCGAAGAACATCTCGCTGCGCCAGATCCAGACCATCCCGCAGGTGTCGCGCAACTTCCTCGAGTTCGCCGATACCGTGCCGGGCATGGTGTTTAACGTCGACGCTCAGGGCCACACGTCGCTTCGTGGCGGCGCCCAAAACGATAGCTCGGTAAACGTCTTCATCGACGGCGTCGGCCAGAAGAGCTACGTGAAGCAGGGCGGCGTCTCCGGCCAGGTCAACAGCCAGGGCAACCCGTTCCCGCAGCTCGCCATCGGCGAGTACAAGGTCATCACCACGAACTACAAGGCCGAGTACGACCAGGTGTCGTCGGCCGCGATCACCGCCGAGACGAAGTCGGGTACGAACGAGTTTCACGGCGAAGTGTTCGACACCTACACCTCGGACAAGTACCGCAGCCGCACCCCGGCGGAGGAAGAAGGCGACAAGGCCCGTTCGTTCGAAAAGGAGTACGGCTTCGCGCTGGGTGGTCCAATCATCAAGGACCAGATGCACTTCTTCGTGACGTTCGAGCAGAAGAAGTTTGATACGCCGATCACCGTCACGCCTGGCACCGATGCACCTGCGAGCTCGCTCGGCCTGCTGCCGACGAACGTGCAGGGTGCCTTCGGGCCTGCGTCGCTGCCGTTCGACGAAAAACTCTACTTCGGCAAGATCGACTGGGAATTCAGCGATCGTGACCGTATCGAGATCAGCACGCAGGTGCGCCGCGAGACCCAGGCTGACAATATCGGCACCGGCCAGTCGCGCGAGCAGTCGATCGTTACCGAGAACCACGACACCCGCGGCACGTTCCGCTGGCAGCACAGTGGTGATTGGTACTTCAATGAACTCAAGGCGTCGTACGAGAACTCGTCCAACGACCCGCTCCCCGTCAACTACGGCAACGGCTACAACTACACCTGGAAGCCGGCCAACGACGCCACGATCATTGGTATCGGTGCAGCGTCGCCGCTGGCCACTCAGATCAAGGGGCAAGAAGGTCCGCTGATCCAGGATGACTTTACGTTCAACGACCTCTCGTGGCAGGGCGACCACGTCGTGAAGGTCGGCTGGAAGTACAAGGAAGTGACGCTGCACGCGCAGGATGCGCAGAACGTCAATCCCCAGTACACCTACAACGTCGATCCGACCGGAACGGAAGCGATCCCGTACAAAATCCAGTTCTCGAACCCGGTGGCTGGCCTGAACTCGGTCTCCGAGACGAAGGACAAGCAGTTCGGCGCGTACATTCAGGACGACTGGTCGGTGAACGACCACCTCACCCTGAACATCGGCGTGCGCTGGGACAAGGAAAAAACCCCGTCGTATCTCGACTGGCAGACGCCGGCCAACGTCGTCGCTGCGTTCAGCGCACTCGACCCGAACGCACAGCTGCTGTTCCCGGGCCAGACCTATGCGCAGACACTGGCGAAGGGTGGCGTCAACTACCAGGACTACATCAGCAACGGCAGCCAGCGTAAGGCGCAGAACCAGTGGGCCCCCCGCCTCGGTGCATCATACGACCTGTTCGCCGACGAAGAGCACGTGATCCACGCCGGTGCCGGCCGCTCCTACGACCGCAACCTGTACGACTATCTGCAGCTCGAACAGACCAAGTCGGCGCTGCCGTACCAGCAGATCAACATCAACACTGCGAGCCATCCCTGCACTGTGGGCGCCAACAGCTGCTTCGCGTGGGATCCGGCCTACCTCAACGGCCTGACCACACTCCAGGGTCTCGTGAACGGCACGAACCTGGGTCAGGAAGTTGACATGCTCAACAATAACCTGAAGGCGCCGTATTCCGACCAGTTCAGCATCGGCATGTCGAACAAGGTGGGCGACTGGAACACGGATGCGACGATCACCCGCGTTCTCTCGTACGATGGCTTCGCGTTCACGCTGGGCAACCGCTATCCGGATGGCTCGTTCTTCCAGAACGGCAGCCAGCCGTGGAACAACGGTATCCCGGGCTTCGGTTCGATGATCGTGGGCAACAACGGTATCCGCACCGCCACGACCCAGGTCCTGCTGTCGGCGGATAAGCCGTACACGCGTGAATCGGGCTGGAGCGCCAACTTCGCCTACACCTACAGCCACGCCAAGCAGAACCGCGACATCAACGAACACTACTCGTTCGACGAAGCCACGATCTACGACTATCCGTTCATTACCTCCAACGCGGCAGCGAAGCATCGCTTCGTGGCCACTGGCTCATTGGACGGCCCGTGGGGCTTCACGTTCTCGGGCAAGCTGATCGTGGCCACGCCGCTCCCGTGGAATGGCTTCCAGAACTGCGGCAGCGGTTGCTACTACGAGCATGGCGAGTCGTCGTACCCGATCGCAGGTGTCCCGGCAGCCTCGAAGTTCCTTATCGGTGGCAAGATCTTTGGCTATCGCGAACTCGATCTTCAGGCGACCAAGGATTTCGTGATCGACGAGAACGACCAGACGAAGTTCTATATCCGCTTCGACATCCTCAACGTGTTCAACTGGAAGAACTTCGCCGACTACTCGCCGAACGTGGGTCCTGGCACGACGGGTAACCCGGTGTCGTACAACAAACTGGGTAACCTGTCGGGCGTGCCCCGCACGGCCAAGTTCACCGCCGGCTTCAAGTTCTAAGCACCGCAACGCGTACGTGGTACGGGCCTCGCCGGTGGGCATGACCGGCAAGGCCCGCTTTTAGCGCCCGCGAGTCTCCCCGCGGGCGCCTTTTCATTCCAGGCTTGGTGGTTGGGCGCGATGGCTAACGGCACTACGAACATCGTCATCGTCGGCGGCGGTACCGCCGGCTGGATGGCCGCGTCGGCCTTCGCACGCACGCTCAACCGGCAAGCCACCATCCGCCTCGTCGAATCCGAAGAGATCGGCATCGTCGGCGTCGGTGAAGCCACCGTGCCGCACATCAAGGCGTTCAACCAGCTGCTGGGTCTGAACGAAGCGCAGTTCGTGGCGCGCACGCAAGGCACCTTCAAGCTGGGCATCGAGTTCCGCGACTGGAACCGCCTCGGCGACAGCTACGTGCACGGCTTCGGCACCATGGGCCACGATATTGGCCTGCTGCCGTTCCACCAGTACTGGATCAAGGCGCGCCTGCGTGGCCAGGCGGAAGACCTGCTCGATTACTCGGTCAACACCGTGGCCGCCATGCGTGGCAAGTTCATGCCGGCGCCCGTCGACGTGCCCGCGAACAACCCGCTGGGCAGCATCGCCTACGCGTACCACTTCGACGCCGCGCTGTACGCGCGCTTCCTGCGCGAGTTCGCCGAAGGCCTCGGCGTGCGCCGTACCGAAGGCAAGGTGCAAGACGTCGAAACGAATCCGGAGAACGGCCATGTCACCGCGGTGCGCCTGGAAAACGGCGACCGCGTGGAGGGCGATCTCTTCATCGATTGCACGGGCTTTCGCGGCCTGTTGATCGAAGGCACCTGTCGCTCGGGCTACGACGACTGGAGCCACTGGCTGCCCTGCGACCGCGCCATGGCCGTGCCCTGCGCGAAGGTGGGCCCGCCCACGCCGTACACGCGCAGCACCGCGCGCGGCGCCGGCTGGCAGTGGCGCATACCGCTGCAGCACCGCACGGGCAATGGCTACGTGTATTCCAGCCAGTACATCAGCGACGACGAGGCCGCGGCCACCGTGCTCGGCAACCTCGACGGCGTGGCGCTGGCCGACCCGAAGCCGCTGCGCTTCACCACTGGCGTGCGCCGCCAGCCGTGGATGCGCAACGTGGTGGCGCTGGGCCTGGCCAGTGGCTTCATGGAGCCACTGGAATCCACGTCCATCCACATGATCCAGTCGGGCATCTCGCGCCTGCTGCAGCTCTTCCCGGCCACCGGCGACATCGACCCGGTGCTGGTGGAGCGCTACAACGCGCAGAGCCGTTTCGAGGCCGAGCGCATCCGCGACTTCCTCATCCTGCATTACAAGGCCACGGAGCGGAACGACACGCCGTTCTGGGACCACTGCCGCACCATGTCCATACCCGACTCGCTGCAGGCCAACATCGACCTGTTCCGGCACAGCGGGCGCTTCTTCCGCAATGCCGAGGAGATGTTCGCCATGGTGAGCTGGGTCCAGGTCATGGTGGGCCAGGGCATCATGCCCACCGGCTACCACCCGATGGTGGACCAGATGCCCGACGCCGACCTGCCGAAGTTCATGGCCAGCGTCCGCGAGGTGGTGTCGAAAAACGTGGACCTCATGCCTACCCACGAGCAGTTCATCGCGCGGGAATGCCCGGCGCCGCAGGTGGCCGCGTGAGCCTGCGGCCCATGGACACGGGCATACGGGCGCCGTATGGTCCCGGTGGTATCCAGGGCCCTTCGGGGCCTTCTTCTGACCTTTCGGCGTAAACGTTTACATTGGCGCCATCCCCACGCCGCCAGCGCTAGCCTCACCGTTCCAAGGATCCCCCCCATGAAAGCCTCCGCCACCAAGCGCCTCACCCTCGCCCTTGCCGCCCTGATGGCCTGCGCCGCGCCGCTGGCCTTTGCCGGCGAGACGCCCAAGGCCGCCACCAAGGCCCACCCGGCCCAGGCCGCCATGCCGTCGAAGGATCTGCACCCGGTGCCGCCGATGATCGCCGACCTGGAGAAGCGCACGTTCCAGTGGTTCTGGGACAGCGCCAACCCTGAGAATGGTCTCATTCCCGATCACTACCCGACCGATTCGTTCGCCTCGATCGCCTCGGTGGGTTTTGGCCTTACCGCCTATGGCGTGGGCGTGGAGCGCGGCTACGTGACGCGCGAGCAGGCGGTGGACCGCACGCTGGCCACCCTGAAGTTCTTCAACGAATCCGCGCAGAACGATTCCGAGGACGACGCCACCGGCTTCCACGGCTTCTACTACCACTTCCTCGACATGAAGACCGGCAAGCGCTTCGCGCGCTGGGTCGAAGTGTCGTCGGTCGATACCACCCTGCTGCTGGGCGGCGTGCTGTTCGCGCAGAGCTACTACGACCACGATACGCCCAAGGAAAAAGCGATCCGCGACCTGGCCGACCAGATCTACCGCCGCGTGGACTGGACCTGGCTGCAGCACAACGCGCCGCTCATCAGCATGGGCTGGACGCCGGGCGGCAAGGCCATCCCGCACGACTGGGCCGGCTACAACGAAGGCATGATGGTCTACATCATGGCGCTGGGCTCGCCGACGCACCCGGTGGGTGACGATGCCTGGGCGGCGTGGACGAAGACCTACGACCGTACGTGGGGCGAGTTCCACGGCCAGACCTTCCTTAACTTCGCGCCGATGTTCGGCCACCAGTACAGCCATACGTGGATCGATTTCCGCGGCATCAAGGATGCGTGGAACCGCGAGAAGGGCCTGGATTACTTCGAGAACAGCCGCCGCGCCACGTATTCCCAGCAGGCTTACGCCATCGCCAACCCGGGCGGCTGGAAGGGCTACGGCAAGAACGTGTGGGGCCTCACCGCCAGCAATGGCCCGGGCGGCCTGATCATCAAGCAGGGCGACAAGGAGCGTACGTTCCAAGGCTACACCGCGCGCGGCGCGGGCCTGGATTACATCTCCGACGACGGCACCATCGTGCCGACGGCCGCAGGCGGCTCCATCGCCTTTGCGCCCGAGATCGTCATCCCCGCACTCGAGGAGATGAAAAAGAAGTACGGCCAGCACATCTTCACCAAGTACGGCTTCGTCGACGCGTTCAACCTCAGCTTCGACACCAAGACCGACCTGCGCACCGGCCAGCTCGTGCCGGGCTTCGGCTGGGCCGATACCGTGCACCTGGGCATCGACCAGGGCCCCATCGTGCTCATGATCGAGAACTACCGCAGCGAGTTCGTGTGGAACGTCATGAAGAAGAACCCGTACATCCGCAAGGGCCTGCAGCGCGCCGGCTTCACGGGTGGCTGGCTCGACGCCGAGACGGCTTCCAACCTGTGGTGATGCGCGTTGCCCGCCTTGCCCTCGTCGCCGCGCTGGTGCTTGCCAGCGCGGGGCTCGCGTCGTGCGCGAAGGAAGACAGCGGAACCCGCACGCTGGAGTTCTGGACGATCGGCCGCGAGGGCGAGGCGGTGCAGAAGCTGCTGCCCGAGTTCGAGCGCGAGCACCCGGGCCTGCATGTGTCGGTGCAGCAGCTGCCGCTGACGGCGGCGCACCAGAAGCTGCTTACCGCCTACGCGGGTGATTCCACGCCGGATATCACCCAGCTGGGCAATACGTGGATCCCGGAGATGGTGGCGCTCGGCGCGCTGGAGCCGCTCGATGCGCGCGTCCATGCATCGAAAGTGGTCGACAAAGGCGATTACTTCCCGGCCATCTGGTCCACCAATGTCATCGACGGCACGCTGTATGGCGTGCCCTGGTACGTCGACACGCGCCTGCTGTTCTACCGCAAGGACATGCTGGCGAAGCTGGGGTACGACCACCCGCCGAAGGATTGGGCGGAATGGCAGGCCATGATGGCGAAGCTGTCGCAGCCGAAGGGCAAGGCCTTTGGCGTGCTGCTGCCGACCAACGAGTTCGAGCAGTTGCTGGCGCTTGCGCTGCAGCAGCCCGAGCCCCTGCTGCGCGACGACGGGCGCTACGGCAACTTCCAGAGCGCCGGCTTCAAGAAGGCACTGGCCTTCTACGTCTCGCTGTTCAAGGAGCAGCAGGCGCCGATGATGACGAACGTCGGCATCGGTAACCCCTGGGCCGCGTTCGGCCAGGGCTTTTACGCGTTCTATCTTTCCGGCCCGTGGAATATCGGCGAGTTCCGCAAGCGCCTGCCGCCCGGGCAACAGGGCGACTGGAGCACCACGCCGCTGCCAGGCCCGACGGGCCCCGGCGCGTCGAACGCCGGTGGCTCCAGCCTTGTCATCTACCGCGCCTCGAAACACAAGGACGATGCCTGGGCGCTCATCGAATTCCTGTCGCGCCCCGCCATCCAGGAGCGCTTCTACCAGATCCTCGGCGACATGCCGCCGCGCCGCTCGTCGTGGGCCGCGCCGGCGCTGCGCGATGACGACAAGGCCATCGCGTTCCGCGACCAGCTGGAGCGCGTGAAGGCCACGCCACCTGTGGCTGAGTGGGAACGCATCGTCACCGAGATGCAGCTGGTGGCGGCGCAGGCCGCGCACGGCGACCTCACCATCGACCAGGCCGCGGCCGAGATCGACCGCCGCGCCGATCGTCTCCTCGAGAAACGCCGCTGGATGCTCGACCACGGCCACAAGGCAACGCCATGAATACCACCCGCGCCGCCTGGGTTTTCATCACCCCCGCGCTGATCGTCCTCGGCCTGTTCTTCCTGCTGCCGGTGGTCGCCGCACTGGTGCTCTCGGTCACCGACTACGACCTCTACGCGCTGGCCGACATCCGCAACCTGCGCTTCGTGGCGCTGGAGAACTACTGGACGCTGCTGCAGCGCCCGCTGTTCTGGTCGGCGCTGGGCCACACCGTGTATTTCGTGGTGGTGGGCGTACCGCTGTCGCTGGGTGCGTCGCTGGGCGCGGCCATGCTGCTGAACTCGCCGCTCGCGCGGTTCAAGCCGTTCTTCCGCACCGCGCTGTTCGCGCCTGTCGTCACGACGGTGGTGGCGGTAGCGGTGATCTGGCGCTACCTGTTCAACACCAAGTACGGCCTGGTGAACTACACGCTGGATTCGATCGGCATGCCCACGGTGGACTGGCTGGGCGACCCGCACTGGGCCATGCCCACGATCATCCTCTTCGCCGTATGGAAGAACTTCGGCTACAACATGATCATCTTCATGGCCGGCCTGCAGGCGATCCCGGGTGACCTCTACGAAGCCGCGCGCATCGACGGTGCCTCGGCCTGGGCGCAGTTCCGCCATATCACGCTGCCGATGCTGAAGCCCACCATGGTGATGGTCGGTATCCTCACCGTCTCCGGCTACTTCCAGCTGTTCGCCGAACCGTATGTGATGACCGAAGGCGGCCCGCTGCAGAGCACCACGTCGGTGCTGTACCTGATGTACGAAGAAGGCTTCAAGTGGTGGAACCTGGGCTCGGCGTCCGCCGTGGCCTTCATCCTGTTCGTGATCATGTTCGTGGTCACCGCCGCGATGCTTCGCCTGTCGAAGCGGGGAGAGCCGGCATGAGCCCGCGCATGGCCAAGGCCGTCATCAATGGCCTCCTCATCGCGGCGGCCACCATCGCCATCGCGCCGCTGCTGTACATGGTCTCGGTGTCGTTCATGACCCAGGGCGAGGCGAGCGCGCTGCCGCCGCCGGTGCTGCCCACGCACGCCACGCTGGCCAACTACCGCGAGCTGTTCATGAACGCGGGCATGGGCCGTTACCTGTTCAACAGCCTGCTGATCTCCACCTGCATCACCGTCGTCTCGCTCGCCTTCAACCTGATGGCGGGCTACGCGTTCGCGAAGCTGGAGTTCAAGGGCCGCGCGCGCATTTTCCAGTTGCTGCTGGGTGCGTTGGTCATCCCCGCGCAGGTGGCCATGCTGCCGCTGTTCCTGCTGCTGAAGTACATGGGCCTGGTGAATACCTACGGCGCGGTGATCGTGCCGGCGCTGGCCACCATCTTCGGCATCTTCCTGGTGCGCCAGTACGCCAGCGGCATCCCCGACGATTTGATGGAAGCGGCGCGCATCGACGGCGCCGGCGAGTTCCGCATCTTCGCCACCATCATCATGCCGCTGCTGAAGCCAATCATGGTGACGCTCGCCATCTTCACCTTCCTCGCCGCATGGAACGACTTCATGTGGCCGTTGATCGCGCTGACCGGCCAGGAGCACTACACGCTGCCCATCGCGCTGGCCTCGCTATCGCGCGAACACGTGCAGGATAGCGAGCTGATGATGGCCGGCTCGGTGGTCACCATCCTGCCCGTGCTGGTGTTGTTCCTCGCCCTGCAGCGCTACTACCTCGAAGGGTTGCTGCTCGGCAGTGTGAAAGGCTAACGCGATGTCCAGTTCCCTCCCCAACCCGCCCACCTCTTGTGGGAGCGCGCTTGCGCGCGATAGCTCCAGCCCCTCGAAAAAAGCATCGCGCGCAAGCGCGCTCCCACAGTGCGCTGTGGCAGTCGGGTTGCTTTTCGCGTCGGTCGCCGCGAGCGCCACCAAGCTCGCTACCTTCGACGCGACGACGGGCTGGGTCGCGACGCACACCGACGACGTTTCCGCCTCGCTGCACACCGCGCCCGGCAAGAACGGCCAGGCCGTTTGCCTTGCCTTCGACTTCAACGGTGTATCGGGTGCGGCTTCCATCCGCAAGACGCTGCCCATCGATTTCCCCGAAGGCTTCGCGCTCAGCTTCGACGTGCGCGGCAGCATGCCGGCCAACACCTTGCAGCTGAAGCTGATCGACGCCAGCGGCGATAACGTGTGGTGGTACCAGCAGGCGGGGTTCGTGCCACCCGCGGCGTGGAAGACGATGGAAGCAACGAGCCGCCAGGTGGAATTCGCCTGGGGCCCCGTGAAAGACCGCACGTTGCGCAAGACGCGCGAGGTGGAGTTCGTCGTCTACAAGGAAGCGCAGCCGGCCATGGGCCCGGACAAGGGCGAGCTGTGCTTCGACAACCTCACCATGGTGCCGCGCAAGCCTGAGGCCGTGCCGGTGCCGCCACCAACGCCCAACGCGGTGTTCGAGCAGCGAGCGAAGGCGATCCGCCGCGGGCTGTACCCGCGTGGTTTCTCCGGCGAGCAATCGTACTGGACCATCGTCGGCGTGGATGGCGGTAGCCGTGATTCCGCGCTGATCTCCGAGGATGGCGCCGTCGAGATCGTGCGTGGCGGGTTCTCCATCGAGCCGTTCCTGATCGACGGCGGCAAGCTCGTCACATGGGCGGATGTCACCGAGACCCAGTCGCTGCGGGATCGCTACCTGCCCATGCCGTCGGTGACGTGGAAGAAGGGCGACGTGTCGCTGACCACGACGGCATTTGCGCAGGGCGCGCCCGGCGCATCGCAGCTTGTGCTGTCGTACCGCATCGCCAACGACAGCGATGCGGCGAAAGACATCACCCTGATGCTGGCCGCACGGCCGTTCCAGGTGAATCCCCCGACGCAGTTCCTTAACGCCCCCGGCGGCATCGCCACCATCCGCGACGTGGCGTGGGACGGCAAGGCACTCACAGTCAACGGCGCACGCAAGGTCGTGCCGCTACAGGCACCGTCGTCCGTCATCGGCTCGGCAAACATGCCAAAGATGCTGACCGAACGCATCGACAACGGCGAATCGCTCTCGACCCTGTCGCTACCCGCTCCCCCTGTAGGAGCCGGCTCGCCGGCGACATCTCCTCGCGACCACGCTGGGTCTGGCGTCGGTTCGCTGCACGACGAATCAGGCTTCGCCCAAGCCGCACTCCTATACCCCGTACACGTCCCCGCACACGGCCACATCGACCTCGGCTTGGTCGTCCCGGTAAAGCAGGATGACCTCGTCGAAGCACCGAATGACGCCAGCGCCTGGCTCGCCACGCACGCCGACGCCGTGGCCGCCCAATGGCGCGACAAGCTCGACCGCGTCGACGTACGCGTACCTGCCGCCGCCCAGCCCATCGTCGACACGATGAAGAGCGGCATCGCCCAGATCCTGATCTCGCGCGATGGGCCTGCCCTGCAGCCAGGCACACGTTCGTATTCGCGCACCTGGGTGCGCGACGGCGCCATGATGCTCGAGGGCCTGCTACGCACGGGCCACGATGACGTGGCACGCGAGTTCATCACCTGGTACGCGCCGCACCAGTTCAGCAATGGCAAGGTGCCCTGCTGCGTCGACGCACGTGGCTCCGATCCGGTGCCCGAGAACGACAGCCACGGCGAGCTGGTCTTCAGTGTGGCCGAGCTGTGGCGCTACTCGCACGACCGCAAGACCGTCGAAGCGCTTTACCCGCACGTGCAGAAGGCCGTGGCCTACATGGAGACGCTGCGCGCCAGCGAGCGCCAGCCGTCGCGCCTGCAAGGCGACGACCGTGCGCTGTATGGCCTGATGCCGGCGTCGATCAGCCACGAAGGTTATTCGGCCAAGCCGATGCATTCGTACTGGGACGATTTCTGGGCGTTGAAGGGTTACGAGGACGCGGCCGACCTGGCTAGCGTGCTCGGCCGTGCCGACGATGCCAAGTCGTTCGGTGCATCACGCGATGCATTCCGCACCGACCTGCACGCCTCGATCAACGCGGCCGTAAAGGCCAAGGGCATCGACTTCATCCCCGGCTCCGCCGAGCTCGGCGATTTCGATGCGACCTCCACGACCATCGCGCTGTCACCCGGCGGCGAAGGTTCACGCCTGCCGAAGGCTCTGGTCGACGCGACGTTCGAGAAGTACTGGCAGGCCTTCGTCGCCCGCCGCGATGGAAAGATGGCGTGGGAGGACTACACGCCCTACGAGCTGCGCGTCATCGCCACGTTCGTCCGCCTCGGCTGGCGTGACCGCACCAACGACCTCATCGCGTTCTTCTTCGCCGACCGCCGCCCCGCCGCCTGGAACCAGTGGGCCGAAGTGGTCGGCCACGATGCACGCAAGCCGCGCTTCGTTGGCGACATGCCGCACGCGTGGATCGCTTCGGATTACGTCCGCTCGGCGCTCGACCTGTTCGCGTACGACCGCGACGCCGACCAGGCCGTGGTCATCGCGGCCGGCGTGCAGCCGGCGTGGCTGGAAGGCGATGGCATCGCGGTGCGCGATCTGCGCACGCCTTACGGGCGCTTCGGCTATACGCTGAAAGCGAAAGGCGGCAAGGCGGTACTGACGATCACGCAGCCGATCAAGCCGCCCGGTGGATTGGTGTTGTCGCTGCCCAAGGGCGAAACGAAAGTACCTAACGGCAAGAGCACGCTCGCCGTCGATCTCTGACTTGCGGCCATGCTCTTGTGGGAGCCCGCTTGCGGGCGATGGCACATCGCGAAGAGCCATCGCCCGCAAGCGGGCTCCCACCGTTCTTTCAGCTAGTGCGTTGCGACGCGGGTGCGGAGCAGGGCGTCGACGGCTTGCTGCCACTCGGCGGAGCCGGCGGCGGCTTGGGGGGCTTCTTCGCCCAGCTTGGCGTTTACCGCATCGTCCCATGCCGGGGTGTTCGGCTGCGGGCCGTGCCCGTCGTCGCTGACCGCGAGCGTCTTGTCGACCCACGTGTACCACTCGGGCGTGCCCAGCGCGGCGGTGGCCGGCGAGGTGCGGCCCGGGGCTGGCGAGGCGGAGGTGGACGCCGCGGCGGGGCCGGCCGACTGGGGCGCCGGGGGCTCGGAAGGCGAGCAGGCCGCGATGATGAAGGCGGCGGCTAGCGGGACGACGGTGAGCAGGAAGCGCATGGGCAATGAAGGGCTTGCGAATTCGAATGGCTCCAAGCCTACAAACCCTTCCCCGTCCAGCACTTAAACGCCGAAGGGAACTTCCGTGTTCCGTTCAGGTTCGCCCGGTCAGAACTTGCCGGCCCGGAAGTCGGCGATGGCCTCGTGGATCTGGGCCGGGGTGTTCATGACAAACGGGCCGTAGCGGGCCACCGGCTCGGCCAGGGGGCGCCCGGCGACGAGCAGGACACGGCTGGGCTCCTCGGCCGACAGGGCCACCGTATCGCCCTTCGACAGCACGGCCAGCTCGCCACGCGCCACTGGCTGGCCCGCCACGCTGGCCGCCTTGCCATCGAACACGTAGGCGAACGCGCTATGGCCCTCGGGCAGCGCCAGCTCGAAGCCAGCCCCAGCCTCCAGGCCGATATCGAGGTAGACCGGCGCCGTGGCGACCCCGGATACCGGGCCCGTGGCGCCCGCCAGTTCGCCCGCGACGACCTTCACCGTGACGCCCGTGGCCGGATGCACCACCGGGATATCGCCCGGCGGGATGTCCTGGTAACGCGGGGCGGTCATCTTGTCGGCGGCGGGCAGGTTCACCCACAGCTGGAAGCCCCACATAAGGCCTTCTTCCTGCTGCGGCATTTCGGAGTGGGTGAGGCCGCTGCCGGCGGTCATCCACTGCACGCTGCCCGGGCCGAGATCGCCGCGGTTGCCCTGGTTGTCGCCGTGCTGCATGCGGCCGGCGAGCATGTAGGTCACCGTCTCGAAACCGCGGTGCGGGTGGTCGGGGAAGCCTTCGATGTAGTCGCCGGCCTGGTCGGAGCGGAATTCGTCGAGCAGCAGGAACGGGTCAAGCATGTCGAGGGCAGGCTGGCCGATCACGCGCTTGAGTTTCACGCCGGCGCCGTCGGCGGTATCCATGCCGCGGATGCGGCGGACGATGCTGCGGTATGTCATGGGGGCTCCGGGGTGGGTTCTTGGACTGCGCACAAGATGGCTTCTCCGGGCGTGGCGGAGAAGTCTCATCTGGCGAACGATCCGTTCCGGGGGGCATCGCGCGCGAGCGCGCTCCCACATGTGCCCCAGAGCGCCCAGACGCTGGAGCGGGTTAGTGGACCCAGTGGCCCGCGCGTTGGCGGGGCGGGTGTTCTTCGCCTTCGCGGGGCTTGGCCATGGCGGTGATCTCGGCCTCGGTCGGCGGCCTGTCCTGCCAGTACTGGCCCACGCCCACGAGCACCTCGGGCAGCTGGCCCAGGCACTCGTCGTATTCCTCGTCGCTGAGCTTTTCGAACTCGGCGTCGGCCTGCAGCACGCCCTCGTCCACGGCCAGGGCCATGACGGGGCCGAGCATCTGCATGAGCTCGGGATCCTCGGCCAGGCGCGACTCCCACAGCGCGGCGCGCATGTCGATGCCGCGGCTGAAGCCTTCGCACCAGCCGGCGGCCGAGAGCATGGGGCCCTCGTCGGTATCGACTTCACCCAGGATGGGCTCGTAGGCGTCGACGTCGAGCTCGGCGGTGATGGAATCGTTGAGCTTGGCCAGCAGCGCCAGCACGCGGTTGCCTTCGTCTTCGTCGTCGAACGCGTCGTGCAGCACTTCGTGCAGCCATTCCTCGGGCTTGACCTCGAGCGGGCCCACCGCCACGGCGGAGAGCAGCCCGTGCACGCCGTCGAGCATCAGGTCGCCGTCGCCACCGTGCCTGCGCAGGTAGGTATCGAGTTCTTCCAGTTCCTTGTCATCGAGCGAACTGGGCCATTCGGATTTCGGTACGTTCAAAGGTTCAACTCCAGCGCGACAGGCGCGTGGTCGGACGGTTGCTCCCACTTCCGCGGGCCCTTGTCGATGATGGACGAGGTGGCCACGGCCTTGAGGGCGTCGCTGATCAGGATGAGGTCGATCCGCAGCCCCATGTTGCGCCGGAACGCGGCCTGGCGGTAGTCCCACCAGCTGAAGAGACCGGCCTCGTCGGAGAACAGGCGGAAGCTGTCGTGCAGGCCGGTGTCGAGGATGGCCTGCAGCGCGGCGCGCTCGGGCGGCGAGCAGAAAATATCCTCGCCCCAGGCGGCAGCATCGTACACATCGCGGTCGTCGCGGCAGATGTTGAAGTCGCCAAGTACCACCAGCTTCGGGTGCTTTGCCATCTCGCCGGCGATGAAGTCGCGCACCTTCGCCAGCCAGTGCAGCTTGTAGGCGTACTTCTCGTCGCCCAGCGCCTTGCCGTTCACCACGTAGAGGTTGATGACGCGGATATCGCCCACCGTGGCGGCGAGGATGCGCCGCTGCGGATCGTCGAGGCCTTCGATGTCGGTGACGACATCGCCCAGTTCGCCCCGGGCCAGGATGGCCACGCCGTTGTAGGTCTTCTGCCCCGAGTACGCGACGCGGTAGCCCATGGCGGCGATTTCATCGACGGGGAACTTGTCGTCGGTGAGCTTGGTTTCCTGCAGCGCGATGATGTCCGGCGCGGCCTCGCCCAGCCATTGCTGGAGGTGGGGCAGGCGGACCTTGAGCGAATTGACGTTCCACGAAGCGATCTTCATCGCGCCATTGTAAAGGAAACCCGCGTGACGGCCCGGCGTCAGGCGGGTTTCGGGCTGCCGTCAGGCCAGGCCGTAGCTCTTGAGCAGGGCCTCGGGCTGCGGCTCGCGGCCGCGGAAGGCGGTGAACGAGGCCAGGGCCGGGCGGGTGGCACCCACGGCAAGGATTTCCTTGCGGAAACGCTCGCCCGTGGCGCGGTCGAGCACACCGGCGGCCTCGAACGGCTCGAAGGCATCGGCCGAGAGCACCTCGGCCCACAGGTAGCTGTAGTACCCGGCCGAGTAGCCGCCCGCGAAGATATGCGTGAAGGCGTGCGGGAAGCGCTGCCACACCGGCGGGTGCAGCACGGACACTTCCTTGCGCACCTCCTCCAGCACCTCCATGGGGCGGGCCCCGCGCGCGGGGTCGTACTCCAGGTGCAGGCGGAAATCGAACAGGCCGAACTCCAGCTGGCGGACGAGGAACATGCCCGTGTGGAAATGGCGCGCCTTGAGCATGCGCTCGTAGAGCTCGTCCGGCAGCGCTTCGCCCGTTTCATAGTGCTTCGCGAACAGGCGCAGGGCCTCGCGGTCCCACGCGAAGTTTTCCATGAACTGGCTGGGCAGCTCCACCGCATCCCACTCCACGCCATCGATGCCGCCCACCGAGGGCACATCCACTTCGGTGAGCATGTGGTGCAGGCCGTGGCCGAACTCGTGAAACAGCGTGAGCACGTCGTCGTGCGTCAGCAGCGCGGGGGCGCCATCGGTCGGCGGCGGGAAGTTGCAGGTGAGGAACGCCACCGGCAGCTGAAGTTGCCCGCCATCGCGGAAGCGCGCTTCGCACACATCCATCCACGCGCCGCCACGCTTGCCCGAGCGCGCGTAGAGATCGACGTAGGCGCCGGCGAACACGGTGCCATCGGCGTTGCTGAGATCGTAGTAGGTGACGTCCTTGTTCCACGTATCGACATCGGCGCGCTTGGTGAACGTCACGCCATACAGGCGCTCCACGACATCGAACAGGCCTTGCACCACCTGCAGCGCCGGGAAATACGGCTTCAGCTGCTCCTCGTCCAGCGCGTAGCGCTCCACCCGCAGGCGCTCGGCGGCGAAGGCCACGTCCCACGGTTCGAGGTTGTCGATCTTCAGCGTCTCGTTGGCGAAGTGGCGCAGCTCGGCCAGCTCCTCGCGGGCGCGCGGGCGCGCCCTGGCGGCGAGGTCGCGGAGGAAATCGAGCACCACCTGCGGCGAGGTGGCCATCTTGGTGGCCAGGGATTCTTCGGCGGCGTTGGCGAAGCCGAGCAACTGCGCGGCCTCGTGGCGCAGGGCCATGATCTTCTCGATGCGCTCGCTGTTGTCGAACTTGCCCTTGTTCGGGCCCTGGTCCGACGCACGCGTCTGGTAGGCGTAATAGACGTCGAAGCGCAGGTCGCGGTTCTCGGCGTACGTGAGCACCGCCTGCACGCTGGGCTGCTTCAGCGTGACGAGGAAGCCGTCGAGGTTCTGCTCGCGGGCGTACTCGCGCAGCACGGCACGGCCGGAGGCCGGGATGCCGGCGAGGTCGCGTTCGTCGGTGATGTGCTTGTGCCAGGCCTCGGTGGCGTCGAGCACGGCGTTGGAAAACTCGGTGGTGAGCTTCGACAGTTCCACGCCGATCTCGCGGAAGCGGCTACGCGCCGGTTCTTCGAGGGAAACACCGGAGAGGCGGAAATCGCGCAGGGCGTGTTCCACCGCGGCGCGGGCGGCGGCGGGCAGGCTGGCGAAGTCGTCGCGGTCGGCCACGGCCTGGGTGGCCGCGTACAGGTCGCGGTTCTGCCCCATCTCGATGCCGTGGTCGGTGAGCTTTTCTTCCGCCGCGCCGTGCACCTTGCGCAAGGCCTCGCTGTCGGCCACGGAATGCAGGTGGCTCACCGGCGACCACGCGCGGGAAAGGGCCTGGTCCAGGCGCTCCTGCGCCAGGATGACGTGGTCGAAATCGCGAGCCGCGCCCGCCGCGGTGATCTGGTCGACGCCGGCGCGCTGGCTGGCGATCAGCCGGTCGATGGCCGGTTCAACGTGCTCGGGGCGGATGGCCGAAAAGGCGGGCAGGTCGCCGCTGGGATCCAGCAAGGGGTTGGTGGTGCTGTCCATGGGTGTCTCCTTGTTCGGCACCCAGCGTGGTGCTGTCGCGGGGCCAAATCAAGCAGCACCTTGTGCAGGCGCTAAGCCCCTGTTCCAAAAGCCCCGACCACCCATTTCCTGCGGAAGCCTGTGGAAGCCTGTGGGAGCGCGCTTGCGCGCGATGCTCCCTACCCGGCTTCCTCAAGGTAAACATCCTTCAGCCGCACGTAATTAGCCGCTGAATAGAACAGCTGCTCCACCTGCTTGTCACTCAACACCCGAACCATCTTCGCCGGGTTCCCCACCCACAGTTCCCGCTCGCCGACCACCTTGCCCGGCGGCACCAGGGCGCCCGCCGCGACAAAGGCGTTCTTCTTCACCACCGCCCCGTCGAGCACCGTGGCATGCATGCCGATGAGGCAGCCGTCCTCGATGGTGCAGGCGTGGATGACCGCGCCGTGGCCGATGGTGACGTCCTCGCCGATGATCGTGGGGAAGCCGCCGGGGCTGTAGGGGCCGTCGTGGGTGACGTGGATGACCGCGCCATCCTGCAGGTTGCTGCGGGCGCCGATGCGGATGTGGTGGACATCGCCGCGGGCGACGGCGCCGGGCCAGATCGAGACGTCGTCGGCCAGCTCGACATCACCGATGACGGTGGCGGCGGGGTCGACATAGACGCGGGCGCCGAGGCGCGGGAGGGTGCCTTTGAAGGGGCGGATGTTGTTGGCCATGGGGGCATTGTAGCCCCCATGGTTGGGTCACCCTGTGGCGGTGGGGCGAGAGGCGTCGCGCACAGGGGTGCGCTCCTACTGGAATTTGCCGCCGGTGATGTGGCCGGTGGCGTCCCACTGGGGGAAATAGCGGCTGTTGTTCATGCGGATTTCCATGGTGGTGGGCGTGTTCGGCATCACCAGCAGGACATCGGGGTAGGCCGCCTTGAACTGGTCGGCGGTGGGCTTCGTGGCGATGAAGGCGTCAAAGGCCTTGGTATCGGTGACGAAACCCTTGACCGGCGCGGGGGCCGCGGACGACGAGGCGGGGGCGGTCTGGCAGGCGCTGAGGGCGGCGCCGCCGAGGACGGCCATGAAAAACAATGTACCGATGCGGGACATGGGGCAGGCTCCTTGCCTTGGGGGAGCGCCGATTATGGCGCGCCCCTGGCCGCTGGACCATGAACCGGGTCGCAGGCGCGGCTCAGGCCCCCGCGCGGCGCTGCATGGCCGCGGCCTTCGCCTCGTTCTCGGCGGTCACCACCTGCTGCTGGGCATTGAGCTTGGCACCCAGGATGATCAGCGTGTAGTTGGTGGGGTCGAAGTCGCGCAGCAGGGCGATCTCGCGGCGGCTTTCTTCCAGCTCGCGGCGGTTGATCTGCCGCTCGATCTCCTGCGACGCGAACGGCAGCGTCTCGCGCAGGGCGTCCTGGGCGGTGCCGTTCTTCGGATCCAGCTGCAGGATGGAGAGGTAATACTCGTAGGCGTTGTTGCCCTGGGGCGCGATGAGCCGGCCCTCTCTGGTGGCGTCGCGGGCCAGGTCGAGGAGGATCTTCACTTCGGGCGAGGCGCCCGTGGTGGGTGTGGGCTCAGGGATCGACGCGACGGCATCGGCCTCGGCCGCCTGGTGGGTCTGGCGAACGCCCAGCACAAGGGCCGCCACCAGCAGCACGGCGGTGACGACAACAACGATGATCGCGCGGCGGGGAACCGCGGCGATACGGGATGCGGTGATCATGGGGGGGATCCGGTGGCACGGCCCGCAACCAGGCCGGCCCCCTGTCGGACGGCCCCTGCGGGCGCGCCATCTTCGCCCGCGCGTATGACGCACGCGTTACCATCGCCCCATGCTCGATATCCACGCCATCGCGGTCGTCCTGTCCGTCTACGTCGTAGGCGTGGTCATCCCCGGGCCGAACTTCGTGGCCGTGGCGCACAAGGCCGCCTCCACCCACACAGCCGATGCGCTGGCCATGGTCGCCGGCATCGTCGTGGTCAACCTGTTCTGGGCCACGTGCTCGATCCTCGGCGTGGGCATCGTCTTCGCCACCTTCCCGTGGATCGCCCTGGCCGTGAAGGTCGCGGGCGCCGCCTACCTCATCTGGTTCGGCGGCCGGCTCATCGTGAAGGCCGGTGCCGGCGGCACCGCGACAGTGGACGAGGGCGGCCCCACGGCGTGGCAATCGTTCCGCGCCGGCATCGCCACCAATATCGCCAACCCCAAGTCCATGGCCTTCTTCGCCGCCGTGTTCGCCGCCGCCGCGCCCCAGCACGTCAACGTGCCCACGTTCCTGTGCATGCTCGGCACCGTGGCCGTGGTGGCGTCGTCGTGGTACGGCCTGGTGGCCGTGCTGTTCGCCACGCCACGCGTGGCCACCCGGTACCGGCAGTGGAAGAAGAGCATAGACCGGGTGTGCGGCTCGGTGATCCTGGCGCTTGGGATTCGCCAACTGGTTCGCTGACACCTGCGCGTCATCGGGCCACCCTAGCCTCCGCACCAAGGAGGTGCCCGATGCGAAGCCCGCTGCGAGTCCTTTGCCCCGCCCTGCTGCTGGCGAGCCTCGCCGGCTGCGCGGCCGCGCCCCCGGAACCCGTCGCGGCCATGCCCGCCGCCGGGGCCATCGCGGTGGCCTGCACCGAAAGCGCGATCAGCGATTCGCCCTGCCTGGCCGCGGCCCGGCACGATTGCCCGACGGCCGCCGTCGACACCATCCCCCTCCTGCTCGCGAAGCAGGAGGGGGACAAGGCCAGCTATCAATACCGGGCCACGTATGTGTGCCCGACGAAAGGTTCCGGCACGCTGGTCGCGGCGCCCCAATAAGCGGTCGATGGCCGCCTATACTCGAAGCCCACCTCGAGGAACGGCCCCATGATGCTCGGACTGCGCACCGCGATTTACCCCGTTACCAACCTGGCGAAGGCGAAGGCCTGGTACGCCGAGGTGCTGGAGCGCCAGCCGTACTTCGATGAGCCGTTCTACGTGGGCTTCAACGTCGGTGGGTTCGAGCTGGGCCTGATTCCGGATGGCGAGCCTGGCACCGCCGGTGCACAGCCGCTCTGGGGCGTGGCGGATATCGACGTGGCGTTCGCGCGGCTTGTCGAGCTTGGCGGAAACGTGATCGATGCGGTGACGGAAGTAGGTGGCGGCATCAAGGTGGCGGCTGTCGAGGATCCATTTGGTAATCGCGTGGGGATCATCGAGAATCCGCACTTTGATGCCAGCGCGGTGAAGTGATCCGCGCGCCACGCGGCTAGCTCAAGCCGCCGTCGCCCGCTCCAACGCCCCCAGCCACGCCATCGCATGTTCGCGATCGGCGCCACACATCACCGCCTCGGGTTGCAGCCCGCCGCAGACCTTCGGCCGCTCGGGGTGGCCGAAGATCTTGCAGCGGTTGTCGTCGCTGAGCTGGATGCAGCGGACACCCGCCGGCTTGCCGTGGGGCATGCCGGGGATGGGCGAGCTGATCGACGGGGCGATGCAGCACGCCCCGCAGCCGGGGCGGCAGGCGAGGGCCATCAGTAGCGCTGGCGGAGCTCGCGGTACACCGGGTCGGTGTCCGGGCGCTGGCCGTGCCAGCGTTCGAAGGCGTCGGCGGCCTGCTCCACGAGCATGCCCAGGCCGTCGCGGAACCAGTCGGGGCGCACGCCGGCGGCCAGTGCCCAGCCCTTGAAGCCCGCGGCGGCGGCGCCGTAGCAGAGATCGTAGGCGGTGGAGTGGTCCTGCACGATGGACATCGGCAGGTCGAAATCGCCGCCGGTGACGCCGATGGAGGTGGCGTTGACGATGAGGTCGAAGCACTCGCCGTCCAGGCCGTCCCAGTAGCGCGTATGGCAGCGGGCCGGCTCGCCAATGGCATCGGCGATCTCGTCGGCGCGCTCCGGCGTGCGGTTGATGATGGTGAGCGTCTGTACGCCGGCATCCATCAACGCCCAGGCCACGGCCTTGGCGGCACCACCGGCACCGAGCAGCAGGGCGTCGTGGCCACGCAGGTCGAAACCGTGGCGCTCGGTGATATCGCGGACGAAACCGCCGGCGTCGGTGTTGTGGGCGGCGATACCGCCGCCGGGCAGGCGGGTGAGGGTGTTGGCCACGCCCGTGCGCTGGGCGGCTTCGCTCACCTCACTGGCCAGGGCCAGCGCGGCCTGCTTGTGCGGCAGGGTGATATTGGCACCCATGCCACCATCGGCGAAGAAGCGGCGCACGGCGGCGTCGAACTCGCCCGGCGCGGCATCCACGGTCGTGTATTCAAGGCGAATGCCCAGCTGCTTCGCGAACGCCGCGTGGATCTCGGGCGAGAGCGAATGCGCGATGGGGTGACCGAAGACGGCGAAACGTTGCGCTTCAGCGCTCATGGACTCTCCTGGCTCGTCGCCGGGCCCGTGCCCGGCCGGGCGATTCTACCAAGGCCTACTCGAGGTAACCCGGCTTGCCGGCATCTTCCGGCCGCTGCGGCACCTTGCGCATTTTCTCCACCGGGAAACCCTGGGCGCGGGCCTGTTCGAGCAACTGGTGGTAGGCGCCGTCGTCGATGACCGGATCCTTGGACAGCACCCACAGCAGCTTCCGCGAGGGCAGGCCCACCAGGCTCACCCGGTAATCGTCCGACAGGGCCAGGATGGTGTAGTCGGAGCGGAACGGCCAAAGCAGCTGCACCTTCCAGCGGCTGGCGTCCTTCGGGTCGGGCAGCCATGCCTTGCCGTGCCACTTCTTCGGCGGGGCGTCGAAGCCTTTGCGGTAGTGGTACCAGTTGTCGATGGTGCCGTCGGGGCGCAGCTGGTACTCGTCCGCCGTGGCGACCTTGCCGTTCTCGAACATGTTGGGCATGGCGCCGATGACGTACCACGTGCCCATGTAGCGGGGCAGGTCGACGTGATTGACGGTCTTGAGCGGGGCGTCGGCCGCGCAGCCCGCCGCGGCGACGCCAGCCATGAGGATCAACGCGGCAGGGATACGGTTCATGGGGGCAGGCTGCGACTAACCACATCAAGGCGCGGTCAACGGTCGCGGGTTCTGAGACAGGGGGCGGTCAGGATCGCCCCATGCCACCACGCCCGGAGCCTGCCATGCACGAGATGACCCCTCGCCGTACCGTCGCCCTCATCGCCCTGGCCTGGCTGGCCGGGGGCATGCTTTTGCTGTTGCTTACGCCGCTTTCGGGGCGCAGTGAGGCCCTGGGGTGGTCGGCCACGTTCTGGCTGCTGTTGGCGCCGATGAGTGTGTTGGTGGCTTTGCGGCCGCGGTTGCCTGTTGAATTGCTCTTGGGGTTGTTTCGGCGGTGAGGCCAGGGGGTCGCGCACAGGTGTGCGCTCCTACAGAGCCACGCGCTGGCGTTTTAGTGAATCGCGCGCGAGCGCGCTCCCACACGTAGGGCCACAGGTAGGGCCACAGTTAGGGTAAGGGTTATCAGGGCTGGATGCCCAGGCGCTTTAGTTCCAGGCGGCGGAGGAACTCCTGCATGATGCGCAGGTAGAGGTCTTCGCCCAGGTAGGCATCTTCCACGCCGGCGTCGATCGAGGGGTTGTCGTTCACTTCGATGACCACGGGGCGCTCGCCCACTTGCTTCAGGTCCACGCCGTAGAGGCCATCGCCGATGGTCTGCGTGGCTTTCAGCGCCAGCTTCACCACGTCGGAGGGCGCCTCGCGCACGGGCACGGTGCGGAAGCCGCCGGATTTGGCGGTGCCTTTCGCGCCATGGTTGTAGATCTGCCAGTGGCCACGCGACATGAAGTACTGGCACGCGTAAAGCGGCTCGTGGTTGAGCACGCCGATGCGCCAGTCGAATTCCGTGTAGAGGTATTCCTGCGCGATGAGCAGGGCGCTGTGCGAGAACAGGTCGACCGCCGCTTTCTCCAGCGCCTCGGGCGTCTCCACTTTCACCACGCCACGCGAGAACGAGCCATCGGGGATCTTCAGCACGATGGGCAGGCCCAGGCGCTCGGGCAGGTCGCGCAGGCGGCGGATATCGTCGCGGTAGAGGATCTCGGTCTTCGGCGTGGCCAGCTTGCGCGACACCATCAAGTCGTTGAGGAAGATCTTGTTCGTGCAGCGCAGGATCGAGGTGGGGTCGTCCATCACCACCATGCCTTCGCGCTCCGCGCGGTGCGCGAAGCGGTAGGTGTGGTTGTCGCTGGCGGTGGTTTCACGGATGAACAGGCCGTCGTACTCGGCGAGCCGCTGGTAGTCGTTCTTGTTGATGGGATCCACCTCGATGCCGAGGTGCTTGCCCGCTTCGATGAAGTGCTTCAGCGCCTTCTTGTTCGATGGCGGCATGGCCTCGTTCGGGTCGACCAGCATCGCGATGTCGTAACGGTACTGCTTGCGCGCACGCGGGCGGCGCCAGATCTTGCGCGAGAATTTTTCCAGCGTGGCGGCGAAGGCGTCTTCCTGGGCGTCGTCCAGCGTGTGCAGGCCCACCGGCTTCACGGCGGCGATCTGCCATACACGCTCGCGCTCGAACTCGATGCGCATGAGCGGGCACGGGAAGATATCGAAGATCTGCCGCGCAAGATCCTGCAGGTCGGGGTGCGCGGTTTCGCCGAAGTACACCAGCATGCCGAAATCGGTGGTGTCGCGGCCGCCGGCGGGCAGGAAGCTGGCGAGCTTGTCGTTGAGGTCGTCGATCTGCAAGCCGTACAGCGAACGGCGGCGCAGATCGTTCACCGTGCGCACCGAGGGGATCACCTTGTGGCCGCGCGCCTCGGCCAGCAGCGACACGTAATAACCCGTGCCCAGGTATTTATAGCTGCGGCAAAGGTTGATGACGTGCGTGCGTTCATCGTCGCCACCCACCGGCTCGCGGAGGTAATCCATGGCGGTGACGACATCGGCGGACGGGTAGTACGAGCCCCAGTCCGAGGCTTTCTCCACGACGATGACGAGCCGGCTCATGTGACCTCAATTCCACGGTGTATCCCGGTGGCGCAGTGTGTTCCTGCCCGTGGCGGCGCACAAGGCGACGCAGGGCGCGTTTCCGGGCAGGTTTAGGAAAAAGTCATTGATCCGTCGTGCCCACGGGTCTACAGTGCCGCGCTTGCCCCAATACCCCCACCCTTCGCGCCGGAGTCCCCAAAGCGCATGCGTCCACCCCCGGTAACCGCCGCGGTACGCGTTCGTCGCGCCGAGGTCAGTGACCTCGACGACCTGGTCGCCCTCGAAGAGGCGACGTTCGACACGGACCGCCTCAGCCGCGCCCAATACCGCAAGCACCTCGACAGCGAAACCGCGCAGGTGCTCGTGGCCAGTGCCAACCACCGCCGGTTCCTCGGTACCGCCGTCGTGTTCTACCGCAAGGGCACCACCGTGGCGCGCCTGTATTCCATCGCCACCAAGCCGCAGGCCCGTGGCAAGGGCGTGGGTTCGGCGCTGATCGAAGCCGCCGAGGATGCCGCGCGCTTGCGGGGCTGCCGCGCGCTCCGGCTCGAGGTACGCAAGGACAACGGCGTGGCCATCGGCCTGTACGAGCGCCTGGGTTACCACCGCATTGGCGAGTACGCGAGGTACTACGGCGACGGCGCCGACGCCCTGCGCCTCGAGAAGGCGCTTTGACGGCACGCAGGGCTATACTGGCCTCCGTTTCCGGGAAGAAGCCCATGCGCCGACTGATCCTGCCGCTCGCCATCGCCTGCGCCGCTGCCGCCAGCCTCCAGGGCTGCGGCCAGAAGGGCCCGCTGTTCATGCCCCCGCCGCCCGCGCCCGGCACCACGGCCAAGCCCGCGCCCACGCCGGCGCCGCAGGGCCACCAGGGCCAGTCGCTGCAGGACGCCACCAACCCGGCGGTGCAGCCGGCGCGCGCGTCCACCGTGGATTCGCCGGCCCCGGCCAGCTCGTCCATGACCCCGTTCAATCCCATCATCCACCAGTAACCCGCCATGGCCACGCGCTTCACCAAGATGCATGGGATCGGCAACGATTTCGTCATCGTGGATTGGCGCGAGGATGCCGGGCGCGTGCCTAACGCCGCCCGCATCCGGGCCCTGGCCGACCGGCACACGGGCATCGGCTTCGACCAGCTCATCAGCATCGAACCCTCGCGCGATGCATCGTGCGCGTTTTATTACGGCCTGTGGAACGCCGATGGTTCGCCCGCGGCGCAGTGTGGCAACGGCGTGCGCTGCGTGGCGGCGTGGCTTTACCGCGATGGCGTCATCGAGCGCAACGAGCCAGTGCGGCTCGAAAGCCCCTCCGGCCCGGTCACCGTGCGGGTGCTCGACGACCACAACGTCACCGTCGACATGGGCGAACCTGACTTCGACCCGGCGCGCGTGCCGCTCGACCACGCGCCGCACGCCACCTACACGTTGCACGCGGGCGGCGAGGAAGTGAGCTTCGGCGCCGTGTCCATGGGAAACCCGCATGGCGTGGTGTTCGTCGATGACCTGGCCGACCCACGCATCGACCACCTCGGCCCGTTGCTCACCGCGCACCCCATTTTCCCCCAGGGTGCCAACATCGGCTTCGTCCAGCGCGTGGCCACCGACCGGCTGAAACTGCGCGTCCACGAGCGCGGTTCGGGCTGGACCCAGGCCTGTGGCACGGGCGCCTGCGCCGCGGCCGCCGTGAGCCAGGCACTGGGCCTGGCCGCCCCCGTCGTGGCCGTCGAACTGCCCGGCGGCACGCTTACCATCGAGTGGCACGGCCCGGGCCACACGCTGTGGATGACCGGCCCCGCCGCCTTCGTGTTCGAAGGCGAAGTGTGACGCGGGCACGCGAACGCGGCACACTCAGCGGCAGCAAAGCATCACGAAGGACACCCGCGCCATGACCGACACCGCGATCGACGGCGACATCAAGCCAACCACGGTGGCGTCGTACCTGCGCCGGCACCCGGAGTTCCTCACCGAATACCCCGAGCTGGCCAACCAGCTGGTGCTGCCCAGCGCCAACGGCCCGGCCGCCTCGCTGGCCGTGCACCAGCTGCGCACCCTGCGCGAGAAAAACGCCGAGCTGGAAACCCGCCTGCGTGAACTCTCGTCCATCGCCGGCGACAACGAGACGCTGATGCGGCGCGTCCACGGCCTCATGCTGGCCCTGCTGGGCGCGGCCGACATCGAGGAAACGGTGCGCAGCGTGGTGCGCCGCCTCACCGACGATTTCAAATCCGAGCGCGTGCGCCTGGTGTTCTTCGGCGACCTGGCCGGCCTGCCCGACGAGCCCTGGCTGCTGCGCGAGCCGCGCGGCGCCTCGGGCCTGCCGGAATTCGCCTCGTTCCTCGCGCATGGCGACCCGGTCGCCGGGCGCCTGGCCCCCGACAAGCTGCACCGCCTGTTCGGCGACGCCGCGCCCGACGTGCGCTCGGCCGCGCTGATGCGCATCGGCCCCGATGCGCTGCTGGCCATCGGCAGCGGCGACAGCAACCGCTTCCACCCGGGCATGGGCACGCTGTTCCTGGACATGATCAGCACCACCGTGGGCTCCGCGATCGAACGGGCCCGGAAGGCCGCGTGACCCCCCGCGACGGCGTCGAGGCGTTCCTCCGGCACTTCGCCGCGGAGCGGGCGCCTTCGGCGCATACGCTGGCCGCGTACCGGCGCGACCTCGAAAAGCTGCTGGCCTTCATGGCCGCCGAGGGCATCGGCTCGTTCGACGACCTCACGCCTGACCGCCTGCGCAGCATGGTTGCCCGGGCACACCGCGGCAGCGGCAAGGGCAAGGCCGATGGCCTCCAGCCCGCCAGCCTGCAGCGCCTGCTCTCGGCGTGCCGCACCCTGTTCCGCTACCTCAGCCGCGAGGGCCAGCTGGGCCACGACCCGGCCGCCGCCGTCCGCGGGCCCAAGGTGCGCCGCAAGCTGCCCCAGGTGCTGGATGCCGACGAGGCCAAGGCCCTGGTGGAGACCAACCTGGGCGGCACGCTGGCCCCGCGCGACACCGCCATGATGGAGCTGTTCTATTCCAGCGGCCTGCGCCTGGCCGAGCTGTGCGGCCTGCGCTGGGGCGACCTCGACCTGGACGACGGCCTGGTGCGGGTGCTCGGCAAGGGCAACAAGACCCGGATCCTGCCGGTGGGCCGCTTCGCCGTCACCGCGCTGGCGGCGCTGAAAGCCGCCGGCGGCGCCAGCCCGGAGCAAGCGGTGTTCAAGGGCCGCGAGGGCGGCCCCATCAGCCCCCGTACCATCCAGAGCCGCCTGGCCAAGCTGTCCAGCGGCCACGCCAAGCGCGTGCACCCGCATATGCTCCGTCACACCTTCGCGAGCCACATGCTGGAATCCTCGGGCGACCTACGCTCGGTGCAGGAGCTGCTGGGCCATGCGGATATCGCCACCACGCAGATTTACACGCACCTGGATTTCCAGCATTTGGCGAAGGTGTATGACGCGGCGCACCCGCGGGCGAAGCGCAAGGGCTAAGAATCTCCGCTCTCTTGCTTCCCGCCCCGCCGTCCCCCACCTTTTCCGTTCCCCTCCAGCAGCGAAGCCCCCCCAATGGATCCGATGCACGCAACGACCATCGTCTGCGTCCGCCGCGACGGCAAGGTCGTCATCGGCAGCGACGGCCAGGTCACCCTTGGCAACACGGTGATGAAGGCCAATGCCCGCAAGGTGCGCCGCCTGGGCCGCGGCGACGTGCTCGCCGGGTTCGCCGGCGCCACGGCCGATGCGTTCACCCTGTTCGAGCTGTTCGAAGAGAAGCTGGTGAAGCACGGCTACAACCTCACCCGCGCGGCGGTGGAGATGGCCAAGGAATGGCGCACCGACCGCCGCCTGGGCCGCCTCGAGGCCATGCTGGCCGTGGCCGACAAGGACGCCTCGCTCATCATTTCCGGCAATGGCGACGTGCTCGAACCCGAGCACGGCCTCATCGCCATCGGCTCCGGCGGCCCCTACGCGCAGTCCGCGGCGCTGGCCCTGCTGGAGAACACCGAGCTGGATGCACGCACGGTCGCCGAAAAAGCGCTCAAGATCGCCGGCGATATCTGCATCTATACCAACCACAACGTTTCGATCGAAGAGCTCTGAGCGATGTCCGAACTGACCCCCCGCGAGATCGTCAACGAACTCGACCGTTTCATCGTCGGCCAGCAGGACGCCAAGCGCGCCGTGGCCATCGCCCTGCGCAACCGGTGGCGCCGCATGCAGCTCGAGCCGGGCATGCGCGACGAGGTCACGCCTAAGAACATCCTCATGATCGGCCCCACGGGCGTCGGCAAGACCGAGATCGCCCGCCGCCTGGCCACGCTGGCCAACGCACCGTTCGTGAAGGTGGAGGCCACCAAGTTCACCGAGGTGGGCTACGTGGGCAAGGACGTGGAATCCATCATCCGCGACCTGGCCGATGTGTCGTACAAGCTTGTCCGCGAGCAGGCCAAGAGCCGGGTGAAGAGCCAGGCCGAAGACGCCGCGGAGGACCGCCTGCTCGACGCCCTGCTGCCGCGCCGCCAGCCCACCGGCTGGGACGACACGGGTAGCAGCCCGCCCGCCATCGACAACGACACCCGCCAGAAGCTGCGCAAGCAGCTGCGCGAGGGCGCGCTGGATGATCGCGAGATCGAACTTGATTTCGCCATGAACGTGGGTGTCGAGATCATGACCCCGCCGGGCATGGAGGAGATGAGCCAGCAGCTGGGCAAGATGTTCCAGAACCTGGGCGGCCAGAAGTCGCAGAAGCGCAAGATGACCATCCGCCAGGCGCGCCCGCTCCTGGTCGAGGAAGAAGCCGGCAAGCTCATCAACGACGAAGAGCTGCGTGCCCGCGCGGTCGATAGCGCCGAGCAGAATGGCATCGTTTTCATCGACGAGATCGACAAGGTGGCCCAGCGCTCCGAATGGGGCGGCGCGGGCGTGAGCCGCGAAGGCGTGCAGCGCGACCTGCTGCCGCTGGTCGAGGGCTCCACCGTGTCGACCAAGTACGGCTCGATCAAGACCGACCACATCCTGTTCATCGCCTCGGGCGCGTTCTCGCTGGCCAAGCCGTCGGACCTCATCCCCGAGCTGCAGGGCCGCCTGCCGATCCGCGTGGAGCTGAATGCCCTGTCGGTGGACGATTTCAAGCGGATCCTGCGCGAGCCGAACAACGCCCTCACCAAGCAGTATGTTGCGCTGCTGCATACCGAGGGCGTGGCGCTCAACTTCACTGAGACGGGCATCGACCGGCTCGCGGACGTGGCCTTCCAGGTCAACGAGCGCACCGAGAACATCGGCGCCCGCCGCCTGCACACGGTGATGGAGCGCCTGCTGGAGCGGATCTCGTTCGAGGCGGCCGATAAATCCGGCGAAAACTACGTGATCGACGCTGAATATGTCGATAAAAACCTTGGTTCGCTGGTCAAGGATGAAGACCTCAGCCGCTACATCCTGTGAACTTACATCCTCTAAACACCGGAGGGGCCTCCCTCCGGTAAACTATTGACCACTATGGGCAAGGTTATCCAACTCAAAACGAACGGCCAGCGGGCGTCCCTGCGCGAAGCACAGGACAACGGCCAGCTCGTTCGCATCTGGCGCGGCGAACTCGAACACGGCAGCTTCTGCGGCTACGTGGGCGGTGTCGGCCGTGAATTCTTTTTGCTGTGGGTCATCGGCGACGGTGTCAGCTACGACGGCATGTACATCATGCGGCACCGCGACATCTCCGAGTTCGAGGCCCCCGACAAGCACGCCGGCTTCCTCGTGAAGGCGCTCGCGCTCAAGGGCATCGCGCCCACGCCGCCGGCGGATTTCCCGCTCGACGACATCACGCAGGTGGTGAAGGCGGCCTCCGCGCATGCGCCGGTCATCGGCGTGCATGTCGATAGCGAAGACGAAGCCGAGGTCTGCTACATCGGCCGCCTGGTCAGCGTGGAAGAAGACGGCTTCAACATGCAGGAGATCACCCCCGACGCGGAATGGCTGCGCGAGCCGTCGTTCTTCAGCTGGGATGAAGTCTCCACCGTCAGCATGGAAGATGCCTACGCCATGTCGCTGCTGGCCGTGGCAGGCGATCCGCCGCCGCTCGAGCAAGGTACCGGCGGCGGCTTCGGCCACGCCACCTGATCCGGACACTTCACGCAGGCATAGGTAGGAGCGCACCGCGTGCGCGACAGCTTTTCGCGATGATGTAGCAGTGGCTTGTGGGTTTGTCGCGAAGAGATGTCGCCCACGGGTGGGCTCCTACACGTACGCTGCCAGGTAATCATGACCCGCCCGCGCCCCCTCGACATCACCTTGCACCAGGCCTCGCGCGTCCTCGAGGTCAGTTTCGACAACGGTGAGCAGTTCCGCCTTCCCTATGAATACCTGCGGGTGAATTCGCCCAGCGCCGAGGTGCAAGGCCACGGCAGGGGGCAGAAGGTGCTGGTCGCGGGCAAGCGCCATGTCGGCATCGACGCCATTGAGCCCACCGGCCATTACGGCATCCTCATCCGCTTCGACGACGGCCATGCCAGCGGCATCTTTGGCTGGGATACGTTGCACGACCTGGGGCGCGCTCACGACACCGCCTGGCCCGCTTACCTTGCCGAGCTCGAAGCGAAAGGCCTCGAACGCTGAACAAACAGCACGCGCATGAAAGCATCGCGCGCTAGCAAGGCGTATATTTGCGCGCCATCCCCACTCCAGACCATCGAAGGGAGCCCCGTGGCATGACGCGCATCGTTGTCGTCGGCAGCATCAACATGGATCTCGTCACCCTGGCCCCGCGCTTCGCTGGCCCGGGCGAGACCATCACCGGTGACCGCTTCCTCACCATCCCCGGCGGCAAGGGCGCCAACCAGGCCGTGGCCGCGGCGCGCCTCGGCGCGCAGGTGGCCATGGTGGGCAACATCGGCGACGACGCTTTCGGGCAATCGCTGTACGACGGCCTCAAGGCCGAAGGCATCGATGTCAGCCACGTCACGAAGGTGGATGGCATCGGCAGCGGCACCGCCAGCATCACGGTGGCCGGGGGCGAGAACGCCATCGTCGTCATCCCGGCGGCCAACGGCCGCGTCACGCCGGCGCAGGTGGATGCCGCGCGCGAGGTCATCCGCGGTGCCGACGCGCTGCTGGTGCAGCTGGAGATTCCCCTCGACGCCGTCGACGCCACGCTGCGCATCGCGCAGGAAGAGGGCGTACCCGTCATCCTGAACCCGGCGCCCGCGCAGAAGCTGCCACGCGAATGGCTGCAACGGGTTCGCTTCATCACGCCCAACCAGCACGAGCTTGCCATGGTGCTCGGCGCGCCCGCCGATACCGATTTCCGCGAGCTGATGCGCCAGGCGCCGTGCCCGGTGGTGCTCACCCGCGGCGAAGACGGCGCGTGGTTCCGCGACATGGATGACGAGCCACGCCACCAGCCCGGCTTCAAGGTCGACGCGGTGGATAGCACCGGTGCCGGCGATACCTTCAATGCCGCGCTCGCGGTGTACCTGGGCGAAGGCCTCGAGGTGGCGGTGCGCAAGGCCTGCGCCACCGCCGCCATCGCCGTGTCGCGGCTCGGTGCGCAGGGCGGCATGCCCCGCGCCGACGAGGTCGCGGCCTTCCTCGGGAGCCACGCATGAAACGTAGCGGCCTACTGCACGCCGAACTCAACCGCATCATCGCGGCGATGGGCCACACCGACACGCTGGTGATCGGCGACGTCGGCCTGCCCGTGCCGCCTGGCGTGCCCTGCATCGACCTGGCCGTGCTGCCCGGCACGCCGCCGTTCGCCACGGTGTTCGAAGCCGTGTTCGGCGAGCTGGCGGTGGAAAGCGCCACGGTGGCCAGCGAGATCCATGCGCACAACGCCGCCATGGTGGCCTTGAAGCGGCGCCTCGAAAACGAAGGCGTGCCGGTCGGCGAACTCACCCACGACGACTTCAAGAACGCCACGGCCCGCGCGGTCGCGGTAGTGCGCACGGGCGAAACCTCGCCCTATGCCAACATCATCCTGCATGCCGGCGTCACGTTCTGATGGCCGCGCCCCTCATCCGCATGCACGGCATCCACAAGGCCTTCGGGCCCGTGCAGGTGCTTGAAGGCGTCGACTTCGAACTGCGCGCCGGTGAAGTCCACGCCCTGATGGGCGAGAACGGCGCCGGCAAGTCCACGCTGATGAAGATCCTGACGGGCATCTATGCACCTGATTCGGGCAGCATCGAGGTGGATGGCCAGGCCGTGTCGATCACGTCGCCCGCCGATGCCGAGAAGCACGGCATCGCCATCATCCACCAGGAACTGAACCTCATCCCGGCGCTCAGCATCGCGGATAACCTTTTCCTGGGCCGCGAACTGCACCACTTCGGCCTGCTCGACCGCAAGGCCATGGCAACGCGTGCGAAGGAATGGCTCGACCGCGTCGGCATGTCCAGGCTCGACCCGTCCACGCGCATCGAACGCCTCAGCGTCGGCCAGCAGCAGATGGTGGAGATCGCCCGCGCGCTTGGCCAGAAGGCGCGCGTGCTGATCATGGACGAGCCCACCGCCGCGCTGACCGAAAGCGAAACCACCACGCTGTTCAAGCTCATCCGCGAACTGCGCGAGCAGGGCACCGGCATCGTCTATGTGTCGCACCGCATGGAGGAGATCTTCGCGCTGTGCGATCGCATCTCGATCCTGCGCGACGGCAAGTTCGTCGGCACGCGCGATGTTCCCGGCCTTGCCTTCGACGAGGTGGTGAAGATGATGGTGGGCCGCACGCTCGATGCGCGCTACCCAACGCGCACGCCCAACATCCGCGAGGTGCGGCTGAAGGTGGAGCACATCAGCGGCGGCATGGTGAAGGACATCAGCTTCGAGCTGCACGCGGGCGAAGTGCTCGGCGTGGCCGGCCTGCTCGGTGCGGGCCGCACCGAAATGGCGCGCCTGCTGTTCGGCCTCGACAAGCTCGAATCAGGCAAGGTCACGCTCGATGGCACGGCCGTGACGCCGAAGACACCCACCGAGGCCATCCACGCCGGCTTCGGCTTCGTCACCGAGGACCGCAAGGCGCAGGGCCTGGTGCTCGACCTCAGCCTGCGCGAGAACGTCAGCCTGCCGCGTGTCCCCGCGCATGCGGGCCTTGTCGATCGCGGTGGCGAGAAAAAGCAGACCGCCGGCCTCATCGACGCGCTGAAGATCCGCACGCGCGACATGGAGCTCGATGTGCGCGCGCTCTCGGGCGGCAACCAGCAGAAGGTGGTGCTGGCCAAGTGGCTGGCCCTGAAGCCGCGCGTGCTCATCCTCGATGAACCCACGCGCGGCGTCGACGTCGGCGGCAAGGCCGAGATCTACCACATCATCAACCAACTCGCGGAGCAGGGCGTGGCCATCCTCATGATCTCGTCGGAACTGCCGGAGGTGCTCGCCATGAGCGACCGCATCCTGGTGATGCACGAAGGCCATGCGACGGCCCTGCTCGATGCCCACGGCGCCACCCAGGAAGCCGTGATGACCGCCGCGACCGGAGGCAAGTGACATGACGCTGCAAATGAACTGGAGCCGGGCAGGCACGCTGCTCCAGCGGCTGGGCTCGGTGATCGGCCTGCTGCTGCTTTTCATCGTGCTTTCGGTGATGAGCCCCGACTTCCTCACCACGGGCAACCTGCTGACGGTGCTGCGCCAGGTGTCGATCAACGCGCTGATCGCCTTCGGCATGACCTTCGTGATCCTAGCCGGTGGCATCGACCTTTCCGTCGGCGCCATCCTGGCCTTCACCGGTGCGATCACCGCGGGGCTGATGGCCTCGGGCCACGGCATCGTGCTCGCCATGGGCGCCGGCCTCGGCCTGGGCCTGGTGCTCGGCATGGTCAACGGCGTGCTGGTGTCGTGGGGCAAGGTCGCGCCGTTCATCGCGACGCTGGGCACCATGACCCTGCTGCGCGGGCTCACGCTGTCATACACCCAGGGCAGCCCCATCCCGGTCACCGACCAGGGCTTCGCGCTGATGGGCGGTGGCTACGTCGCGCATCTGATCCCGCTGCCGGTCATCTGGATGTTCATCGCGTTCGCGGTGTGCGGCTTCCTGCTGCGTGGCACGGTGTTTGGCCGCCACGTCGTCGCCATCGGCGGCAACGAAGAAGCCGCGCGCCTGTCGGGCGTGCGCGTCTCGCCGATGAAGGTGGCCATCTACGGCCTATCCGGCCTTCTCTCCGCGTTCGCGGGCATCGTGCTTACCTCGCGCCTGTATTCGGCGCAGGCCACGGCCGGCGCGGGTTACGAGCTGGACGCGATCGCCGCGGTGGTGCTGGGTGGCACCAGCCTCGCGGGCGGCCGCGGCTGGCTCTTCGGGACGCTGATCGGCGCGTTGCTCATCGGCTTCCTCAACAACGGACTGAACCTGCTGGGCGTGAGCTCGTTCTACCAGCAGGTGGTCAAGGGCATCGTCATCCTGATCGCCGTCCTGCTCGACAGGCGGCAGTGAACACCACGAGGCACATACCATGCGCAAACTGACTTTCCTCGCCGCCGCCGCGGCCACCCTCCTTGCCGCGTGCTCGCAGCAAGGCCCCGGCGAATCCGCACCCGCTGCCGCCGGCACCGCGGGCGGTGCCGCCGCCGGTGGCAAGCCCGTGGTGGGCCTGGCGCTCTCCACCCAGAACAACCCGTTCTTCGTCGAACTGAAGGATGGCGCGCAGAAGGCCGCCGACGCCGCCGGCGTGCAGCTCGTCGTCGTCGACGCGCAGGATGATCCCGCCCGCCAGATCTCCAGCGTCGAAGACCTGATCCAGAAGCGCGTCTCGGTGATCCTGCTGAACCCGACCGATTCATCGGCGCTGGCCGGCGCCGTGCAGTCCGCGCAGCGCGCGAACATCCCCGTGGTGACGCTCGACCGCGGCGTCGATGGCGCCGAAGTGGCCTCGCACATCGCCTCCGACAACATCGCCGGCGGCAAGATGGCGGCCGATTTCCTCGCCAAGCAGCTCGGCGGCAAGGGCAACATCATCGAACTGCAGGGCGTGGCCGGCACCTCGGCGGCGCGCGAGCGCGGCAAGGGCTTCGACGACGAGATCGCCACGACGGGCATGAAGGTGGTCGCGCAGCAGCCGGCGAACTTCGACCGCGCGCAGGGCCTCTCGGTATCGGAGAACCTGCTCCAGGCTAACAGCGATGCGCAGGCCATCTTCGCGCAAAACGACGAGATGGCTCTCGGTGCCGTGCAGGCGCTGGCTGGCAAGAACAAGAAGGTGCTAGTGGTGGGCTTCGACGGCACGCCCGATGGCAAGAAGGCCGTGCAGGATGGCCAGATGGCCGCCACCGTCGCCCAGCAGCCGGAAGAGATCGGCCGCCTCGGCGTCGAGACCGCGAAGAAGCTGATCGACAAGCAGCCGGTCGACAAATCGATCGCCGTGCCGCTGAAGCTGCTGACGAAGGAATAAGGCCGCCGCATCTGCGGCGCGCATCACCTGTAGGAGCCCACCCCCGTGGGCGACAGCTTTTCGCGAAGAGCTGTCGCCCACGGGGGTGGGCTCCTACCATTCAGGGCAAGGCTCTTATTCCTGCGGTGCCGGCGCGATCACGTCGCGCTGGCCGTTGATGCCCATCGGCGACACGATGCCAGCGTTTTCCATCGCTTCCACCAGGCGTGCCGCGCGGTTGTAACCGATGCGGAACTGGCGCTGCACGAAGGAGATGGATGCGCGGCGCGTGCGCAGCACGAACGCGGCGGCCTCGTCGTAGAGCGGATCCAGCTCGGCATCCATGCCGTCCTCGCCGCCTTCGCCATCACTGGCTTCGCTCGCGGGGCCCTGCAATATCTCGTCCTTGTAATCCGGCTCGCCGAACTGCTTCAGCCAGCCAACGATGCGGTGCACTTCCTCATCCGCCACGAACGCGCCGTGGATGCGCTGGGGATAACCCGTGCCCGGCGGCAGGAACAGCATGTCGCCCTGGCCGAGCAGGCTCTCCGCGCCCATCTGGTCGAGGATGGTGCGTGAGTCGATCTTCGACGACACCTGGAACGCGACGCGCGTGGGGATATTCGCCTTGATGAGGCCGGTGATGACATCCACCGAGGGCCGCTGCGTGGCGAGGATGAGGTGGATGCCCGCCGCTCGGGCCTTCTGCGCCAGGCGCGCGATCAACTCCTCGATCTTCTTGCCCGCGACCATCATCAGGTCGGCCAGCTCATCGATGACCACCACGATCATCGGCATCGTGTCGAGGTGCTCGGGGATCTCCGGGTGGGCCGGGAATGGATTGAACAGCGGCTTGCCGGCGGCACGCGCCTCGCGCACCTTCTGGTTGTAGCCGGCGAGGTTGCGCACGCGCAGGTCCGACATGAGCTTGTAGCGGTTCTCCATCTCCGCCACGCACCAGTTGAGCGCGTTGGCCGCGAGCTTCATGTCGGTGACCACGGGCGCCAGCAGGTGCGGGATGCCTTCGTACACCGAGAGCTCGAGCATCTTCGGGTCGATCATGATCATGCGCACGTCTTCGGGCGTGGCCTTGTACAGCATCGACAGGATCATGGCGTTTACCGCCACCGACTTACCCGAGCCCGTCGTGCCCGCCACCAGCATGTGCGGCGCCTTCGCGAGGTCGGCCACCACGGGCTCGCCTGTGATGCCCTTGCCCATCGCCAGCGTCAGTAGCGAATCGCTGTCGCGGTATTCGCTGGAATCCAGGATCTCCGACAGCGCGATCATCTGGCGCTGCTCGTTCGGCAGCTCCAGGCCCATGCACGTCTTGCCGGGGATCGTTTCCACCACGCGGATGGTGGTTCGGCCGAGGCCACGCGCAAGATCCTTCATCAGCGCGACGATCTGGTTGCCGCGCACGCCGACGGCGGGTTCGACTTCGTAACGCGTGATGACCGGGCCGGCGGACGCACCCACGACCTGCACCGGCACCTTGAACTCGCTGAGGCGCTGCTCGATGAGCTCGCCGGTCCCGGCCAGCTCGTGTTCGGAGATGGCGAGCTCGTCGTGCGACGCTGCCGCCAGCAGGGTCAGGGGCGGCAGGCTGATCGCGTTCGGCTGCGGCGAGCGCGGCGGCTTCGGCACGACGAGGGCTTCGATGCGTGGTTCGATGCGCACTTCGACGGCAGGCGATTCGTCGTTCGCCGCCACGGCGAAGCGCGACACCGGTGCGACGGTGGGCGGCGTGGGGATGGCAGGTGCGCGGGCCACGGGCGATTCCCCGTGCTGCACGCCGGTTTCGTCGGCGACATCACGCGCGGCTGATGCGCGCGAACGCGTTTCACCCGGTCGCGTGCGCTGCGTGGGGGCGAGGAACGCCTGGCTTTCCATCGGGCGGCGCCGGCCGATGAGCATGGGCGACGACGGCTCGGCGTCATGGCCAGCCGTCGTGTCCACGGGCGTGCGCGACGCGACCGTTACGGCGGGCGTCGGTGCGTGCTGGGACGCAGGAGGCGACTCGGTCGCCTGGCCTTGTGCCCGCGGCGCCAGCCATGGCTCGCTGATGACGGTGTCGGGGCGCACGCGGTGCCGCGGCGGCACGGGGGTGCTCACCGACGGGCGCACGCGCGTGCCGTGCAGCGGCTCGCCGCGGACCGTGCCCATGCCGATGGATGACGATGCCGATGATGGCGCGGGCTGCGGCGCATGCGCGGGTGAAGGCGAGGGCGCCGGCGGGGCAACTCGCTTCGACGCGGCGACCGCGGCGCGGCGGCGCGCGGGCGCGCGGTCGGCGCGGCGCACGGCACCCGCGGCACGACGGCCCGTGGCGCGCTCGGTGCCGCGGATGAACAGACGGCGGACGCCTTCGATGGCCAGCGCGCCGACCGGTTCCAGCACCGTCGTCGTGCCGGCGAGCGCGGCACGCCAGCCCACGCCGAGGTACCACGGCAGGGCGACGACGATGATGCCCAGCGCGATGGCGGCCGCGACGTAGCCACCCGACGAACCCGCGAACACCGCTGCAAGCGCGCGGCACACCAAGCCGCCCACGGCCGGGTCGTCGGTGTAATGGGCCACGACCAGGCCCTCGATAAGGCTGCTCGACAGCAGCACGAGGGCAAGGCCCGCCCAGAAGCGGATGGCACCGGGGCCCACCGCGGGCGGGCGCCGCCGCCGGATGAGGGCAGCGACGACACGCCAGGGGAGGGGGAGCAGCCAGAGGGTGGACAGCCCGAAGGCGCCGAACACGAATGAAAGCATGCCGAACCGCAAGAACCGAGCGAATGCGATAGTTTAGCGCCCCTTCGTGCGAAATGATGTGCAAAGGTGGCGTAACCCGCTGGCCGGGTTGGCAGAGTGCGCGGCTCGGCGGGCTTCCACGGATTACGGCGATTGCGACACACAACCGGACGCGCAGGCGACGTAGCTTTTTGCGACCACCCGCCCCCGGAGCCCACCATGCGTCCCCCCATGCCCGCGGTTTTCCTCCTCGCTGGCGTCTGCGCTGCGTCCATTGCCGATGCGCAGACGTCCACGAATTCGTACAACGCCCGTGTCGCCGGTGCCCAGACCGAGCCGCCCGCTCCCTTCGTCATCACCGACCTGGTGCCGTTCGACAACCCGTGGGGGCTCGACTTCCTGCCCGACGGCCGCATCGTCGTCACCGAGAAGAGCGACCACATGTATATCGTCGTCGCCGCCGGCACGAAGACCCCGGTGAGCGGCGTGCCCGCGTCGGTGGGTGCGAACGGCGGTGGTGGCCAGAGTGGCTTCCACGACGTGGCCGCGTCGCCCACCTTCGCGAAGGACCACACGCTGTGGTTTAGCTACGTGGTGAAGGCGGCCGATGGCAACAACCACCTGACGCTGGCAAACGCGCGCCTCGTCGAGACGCCCGGAACCGCGCGCCTCACCAACCTCAAGATCATCTGGCAAGAACCGTCGGCGTATTCGGTGCGCGGCCAGCCCGGCGCACGCATTGCATTTGATCCCGGTGGCCAGCACGTCTTCCTCTCGGTGGGCGACGGCGACATCCCGGACGCGAAGGGCGATCGCGGCTTCACCGCGCAGCTGCCCGACAGCGGCCTGGGCAAGATCATCCGCCTGAATCTCGACGGCAGCACGCCGGCGGATAACCCCAATGCGACCGCGCCAGGCGTGGCGGGCCAGGTTTACGCGACCGGTTTCCGCAACCCCTACGGCCTGGCCTTCAGCGAAGACGGCAAGCTGTGGGAAACGGAGATGGGCCCGGCCTCGGGCGACGAGTTCAACCAGATCGTGCCGGGCGGCAACTACGGTTGGCCGCTGGTGAGCAACGGCAACCACTACCCCGGCGATGCCTACATGCCGGGCCAGCCCTATCCCCGCCACGATACGGCACCCCAGTTCGTGGCGCCGTCCGCGTACTGGGGCTGGTTCCCGACCACCAGTTCGATGTCACCGTCGGGCCTGGTGTTCTACAAGGGCAAGCAGTTCCCGCAGTGGCGCGGGTCGGCGTTGCTGGGCTCGACGTCATCCATCGCGCTGTACCGCGTGGTGCTGGATGCCGCGGGCAACGTCACCGGCGTGGAACGCTACGGCCGCGATGCGAATGGCGTGTATACCGGCAGCGTCCGCGCCATCAAGGTGAACCCGTTCAACGGCAGCATCTGGTACATCCGCGGCGGCGGCGACGGGATGTTGCGGAAGATCATGCCGAAGACCTGAGGCAAGGACATCGCGCGCAAGCGCGCTCCCACAAAGTGGTGACACCACTGATGTGGGAGCCCGCTTGCGGGCGATGCTCTCAACCCCGATACCGCGGCGCCACCTCTTTCCGCGAAAGGTTCGGCCCCATCGCCACGCGCGCCGCGTCGTAGGCCTGGTACTGCCCTTCGTCATGCAGCGGCGGGATGGTGACCACTTCGCCCCGGTCGTAGCCGAGCAGGGCGGCGTCGACCAGGTCGGCTGTCTCCATCACCATGCCGGGCAGCATCGTCTCCGGGTCCTTGCCGGAGTTCTCCCAGATCTCCGACTTCGTCGCACCGGGCAGCACGGCCTGCGCACGCACGTTCGTGTCCTTTAGCTTCGAGGCGAGGCCCAGCGTCACGTTCAGCAGGTGGGCCTTCGTGCCGCTGTAGATGCCATCCATCATCTCGGGCGCGAAGGCGAGCACCGAGGCGATATTGATGATGCCGCCCTGGTTGCGCTTGACGAATTCTTTCGCCGCGGCGGCGGTGAGGACCGTCGGGGCGATGGTGTTGATGGCGAGGATCTTCTCGATGTTGGCCGCGCCGTTCTCGAGCACGCTGCCGTCGAGCGAGATGCCGGCGTTGTTCACCAGCAGGGTGATCGAGGCGTCGCTGGCCAGGCGCTGCTCCACCTTCGCCAGGTCGGCGCGCTGGGTCAGGTCGGCCTGCAGGGCCTCGACCTTGCGACCGGTGCGCTCGGTGATTTTCCGGCCCAGGGCCTCGAGGCGGTCGAGGCGACGGGCGACCAGGATCAGGTCGTAATCACGCTCGGCCAGGCGCTGGGCGTAGACCTCGCCGATGCCCGACGAGGCGCCCGTAACCAGCGCAAACCCTTTGGAATCAATGCTCATGACGCGTCTCCATGGTAGTAGGTTGCATAGTGATAGTAACTAGGTTGCCCTACGATAGGGGTGCTACTATCATTTTGCAATGGACACCGAGAAGCTTTCGTCGGGCACCTGCCCCATCTCCCGCGCGCTGGCCTTCGTCGGCGATGCCTGGAGCGCGCTCATCCTCCGCGACGCGGCCCGTGGCATGACCCAGTTCGACCAGTTCCGGACGAGCCTGGGCATCGCCCCGAACATCCTGTCGCGGCGCCTGAAGGCCCTGACCGAGGCCGGCGTGCTGGAGAAACGGCGTTACAGCGAACGGCCGCCCCGTGATGAGTACATCCTGACCCCGGCCGGCGTGGAGTTCTTGCCTATCCTCGCGGTGTTGGGCGAATGGGGTCGGCGCCATAACGGCGCCGGGAAGCTGAGCCAGCTGGTGAACCCCGCGACGGGGCAGAAAGTGGACCCGGTGGTGATCGACCGCACCACCGGGGAAGCGCTCACCGCAGCGAACATGCGGCTGGTGATGCCTGCTTAAGACGGTGCGATTCGCGCGCGGCTAACGCGCCGTCGTAGACGCCGTGGCCGGTTTCGCATCCGGCGCGTAGAAGATGCGCAGCGCGCACTCATAGTCCGCGTGCGGCATCAGGTCCATCGATGCACGGCGCTCGTCGAGGTGGGCGGGGTCTTCGACCGGGTCCATCTTCATGTCGGAGAGATCCTTCATGTTCGTCCCTGCGTATTGCGTGCCGTAGCGTTGCGGCTTGCCCTCCTGGCGGAGCAGGCGGTCGACCAGCATGGCCACGTTGCCCTTGTCCAGTTCGCCCGCTTCGCCGCGCGCCATCACCTGCGGCAACATCGCCTGCATGAACGGTACGTCGGAAACCGCGTGCTGGACGAGAAGGAACGCCGCTTGCACGCCGCGCAGCCCCACGGCGTTCGCATGGGGGAAGCCGTGTTGCGTGAACTGCGTCTTCATCCATGCAAGGTTGTCGGCATCCACTTTCTGCATCGCCTGCGCCCGGGCCTGGTCCTGCGGGGTGCCGATCCAGGCGTTTCGGGTTTCCTGGTCGGCCTTGACGCGCTTCAGCAGTTCGGCCCGCAGGTCGGTATCGGAGAAGCCGCCCGCGGCGTCGTCGCGCTGCATGCCCGCTTCCGAAAGCGCGGGGTGCGCCTTCTTCATCTTCTCGCCCCATGTACCCACGGCGGGGCATTTCGCCGCCACCGCATCATCCTTCGCATCGGCGAACGCCGTGCCCGATGCCATGAGGAACAACGCGGCGAGGGTGGCGCGACGAACGAACAGGTGCTGCATGGGCTTCCCCTCCATGAGGTGCCGGGCCGCTCAGTGGCAGGCCGGCTGGGTGTAAGTATGGCTGGCGACACCGTCCTTCGTGGCAACGATGGGCGTCTGCGCCGGCGTGGACCATGGCTGGGACGGCCACCAGCGTGGGACCACGGGATGCATCGTGGGTTCCACGGCCTGGCCGGGCTCGGGGATCAGCACTTCGGCGCCCACGCAACGGGCGGCGGCCAGGATGCGCTCCGGTGGCTCGGTCCACGCATGGTGCGCAAGCTTCACCAGGCCCCAGTGCACGGGGATGAGCGTACGGGCGCGGACTTCCTTGTGGACCATCAAGGCCTGCTCGGGGCCGAGGTGCCAGTCGGGCCATTGCGCATCGTACTGGCCGGATTCGATGAGGCTCACGTCGAAGGGGCTGAACTTCTCGCCCACCTCGGCGTAGCTGTCGTTCATGCCGGTGTCGCCGGAGTAGAAGACGCGATGCTTCGGGCCGATGAGCGCGTAGCCGGTCCACAGGGTCTGGTCGCTACGCGCGCTAAGCCGCCCTGAGGCGTGGCGCGACGGCGTGGATACGATGGTTAGTGCGCCCACCTTCGCTTCCTGCCACCAGTCGAGTTGGGTGATGCGGTCGGCGGGGATACCCCAGCCGACGAGATGCGAGGCGATGCCCAACGGCACGATGAAGCGCGCACCGCGTGCATACAGCGCCTGCACGGATGCACGGTCGAGATGGTCGTAATGGTCGTGCGAAATCACCACCGCGTCGATGCGCGGCAGGTGATCGATGGGGACCGGCGGCGGGTACCAGCGCTTCGGGCCGAGCCAGCCGAACGGCGAGGTGCGCTCGCTCCAGAACGGATCAACGACGATGTTCGTGCCATCGAGCTCGAGCAGCATCGACGAGTGGCCGAACCAGGTGACGCGCAACCCGCTGCCAGGCGGCGTTTTGTACAGCGCGGACGAATCCATGGTCGGCACGGGGCGGTCAGGTACTTCGCCCGGCTTCGATTCGAAGATCTGCAGGATGCCGCCGCGCAGGTTCGAAAACATGGCTTGCGGATTCTGGAACTGCCCGCCATGCCATTCGGGCGACTGCTCGTTACGGGCGAGGAATTCGCCCTTCGGCAGCGTGCCGATGTTGGGCCATGCGCTGATGGCGACAAACACCAGGAAGGCAAGCAGGAGCAGGCCGGTATAGCCGAGGTACCGCAAGAACCGTTTCAAGCAGCAGGCTTCCTTTTCGATGCGGCAGAAAAAACTGTGGGAGCGCGCTTGCGCGCGATGGGGTGATCGTAACCCCCATCGCGCGCAAGCGCGCTCCCACAAGGTACTGCCTTAGTGCTTTGGCATCGTCGCCATGTCGATGACGAAGCGATAGCGCACGTCGTTCTTCACCAGGCGCTCGTACACCTCGTTGATGTCGGCCATGTTCACCATTTCAACGTCGGAAACGATGTTGTGCTCGGCGCAGAAATCCATCATCTCCTGCGTCTCGGCCATGCCACCGATGGCCGAGCCGGCCACGGTGCGGCGCGGGATCATCAGCGCGCCACCCGGGAACGCATCGAGCGGGGTGAGGGCGCCGACGAGCACCATCGTGCCATCGAGCTTCAGCAGCGCGAGGTACGGCAGGATGTCGTGGCTGACCGGCACGGTGTTGAGCAGGAAATCGAACGACGCGGCGGCGGCCTGCATCTGCTTCGGGTCCTTCGACACGAGCACTTCGTCAGCGCCAAGGCGCTTGGCGTCGGCACCCTTGGCTTCCGAGGTCGTGATCATCACGACATGGGCGCCCATGGCCTTGGCGAACTTCACGCCCATGTGGCCGAGGCCACCCAGGCCGATGACGCCAACTTTCTGGCCCGGGCCCACGTTCCAGTGGCGCAACGGGGAGTAGGTGGTGATGCCGGCGCACAGCAGCGGCGCGGCGGCCTTGAGGTCGAGCTTTTCGGAGATTTTCACCACGAAGCGCTCTTCGGCCACCATGTCGGTGGAATAGCCACCGTAGGTCGGGGTCTTCTTGTCCTGCTCGGTGCCGTTGTAGGTGAAGCTGGTATGCACCGTGCAGTACTGCTCGAGGTCCTTCTGGCAGGACTCGCAGGTGCGGCACGAATCGACCATGCAGCCCACGCCGGCGAAATCACCGACCTTCAGCTTTTTCACTTCCGAGCCAACCGCCTTTACGCGGCCGACGATCTCGTGGCCGGGGACCATGGGGAACGTGGAGTTACCCCAGTCGCCCTTGGCCTGGTGCAGGTCGGAGTGGCAGACGCCGCTGTAGAGGACTTCGATGTGGACGTCGTGCGGGCCGATATCGCGGCGCTTGAACGTGAAGGGGACGAGGGGCGACGTGGCGTCTTTGGCGGCAAAACCGTGGACTTCGAACATGGGTGTCATCCTCTACAGGGGTGCGGGAAAGCCGGGAACCATAAACCTTAATAATCGAGTGCGCCAACGGGATTATTGGGATGAATCATTGAGGTATCCTTGATAATCATGCGGCCAGATAATCTTTCCCATCTCGCGGCTTTCGCCGCCGTCGCCCGCCACGCCAGCTTTCGCAAGGCGGGGGCCGAATTAACCCTTTCCACGTCGGCCATCAGCTACGCCATCCGCGGGCTGGAGGAACGGCTCGGGGTCACGCTGTTCCATCGCACCACGCGAAGCGTCTCGCTGACCGAGGCGGGGCAGCGGCTTCTCGAACGGCTGCAGCCGGCCCTCCGCGATGTAGGCGACGCCCTGGAGGAGATGAACGACTTCCGCTCGCATCCCGCCGGCACGTTGCGCCTGAACATGCCCAGGGTGGCTGGCCAGCTCTTCCTACCGTCGCTGTTACCGGGGTTTCTTGCAGCGTACCCCGACATCCATTTCGAGGGCGTGGACGACGACGGCATGATCGACATCGTGGCGTCCGGCTATGACGCGGGCATCCGCTTCCACGAGGCCGTGCCCGAGGACATGATCGCCGTGCCCTTCGGCGGCATGCAGCAGGGCGCCTGCGTCGCCTCGCCGGACTACCTGGCCCGCCGCGGCGTGCCCCAACACCCCTATGACCTGATGCAGCACGACTGCATCCGCTTCCGCTTCCCCAGTGGGCGTCTTTATAAGTGGGAGTTCGAGCAAGGCGAGACCAAGCTCGAGCTCGACGTCCGGGGCCGCTGCACCTTCGGCGACCTGTGCATCTCCATCGACGCCGCCATCGCCGGCGTGGGCATCACCCTGGTGCTGGACGACCAGGTGGATGAGTACGTCCGCGAGGGCCGGCTCGTACGCGTCCTGGAAGACTGGTGCCCGCCCTATCCGGGCTTCATGGTCTATTACCCCCGCCAGCGCCGCGTCACCTCGGCCCTCCGCGCCTTCATCGAATACCTCCGCGACCACGCCTAAAAAGTCATTTGGATCAATCCCTTGTAGGAGCGCGCTTGCGCGCGATTGGGTGTACTTCACGGTTGCAAGCGCTAGCACCACCCACCCCTTGAGGCGTAGACTAACCCCATTGCTGCGCCGCACAACGCGACGCCCGCCCACGTCCCAGGCCTCCCCATGACCTCCGCCGCCCCCGCACTCGATCCGGGCACCCCGCCCGTCCGCGCGCCCCACGTCGGGCTCGTCATCCTTGCCCTCGCCGTCGGCGGCTTCGCCATCGGCACGACCGAGTTCGCCTCGATGAGCATGCTGCCCCTGTTCGCGCAGGGGCTCGGCATCGACGCGCCCACCGCCGGCCATGCCATCAGCGCCTATGCCCTCGGTGTCGTTGTCGGTGCCCCCATCATCACCGTGCTGGGCGCCCGCATGCCGCGCCGCCGCCTGTTGCTGCTGTTGATGGCGATGTTCACGGTGTTCAATGGCCTCACCGGGCTGTCGCCGAGCTACCACTGGATGCTGGTATTCCGCTTCCTGGCCGGCCTGCCGCATGGCGCGTACTTCGGCGTGGCGGCCTTGGTCGCGAGCTCACTTGTACCGCCCAACCGCCGCACCCGCGCGGTAGGCCAGATGTTCCTCGGCCTTACCGTCGCCACGATCGTTGGCGTGCCGCTGGCGACCTGGCTCGGGCAGCTCGTGGGGTGGCGCTGGAGCTTCGCGCTGGTCGCCTTGCTCGGCGTCGCGACGATGACGGCCGTGCTCGCGTTCGCACCAGACACGCCCGCCAACCCGAACGCCAGCCCCTTGCGTGAACTGGGCGCGCTGAAGCGTTCGCAGGTGTGGATCACGCTCGGCATCGGCGCGATCGGCTTCGGCGGCATGTTCGCGGTGTACACCTACCTCGCGGATATCCTGCTCAGCGTCACCCACATGCCGTTGTCCACCGTGCCCTGGGTGATGGGCATCTTCGGTGTCGGCATGACGCTCGGCAACATGGTCATACCCGTCTTCGCCGACAAGGCGCTGATGCGCACGGCCGGTGCACTGCTGCTGTGGGCGCTCATCGTCCTCGCCATCTTCCCGTTCACCGCAGGCAATGTGTGGACGCTCGGCGTCGCCGTGTTCTTCATCGGCGTCAGCGGCGCTCTTGGCACCGTGCTGCAAACGCGACTGATGGATGTCGCCGGTGATGCGCAGGCGCTGGCCGCCGCGTTGAACCACTCGGCGTTCAATACCGCGAACGCACTCGGGCCCTTCCTGGGCGGCCTCGCCATTGCGAACGGCTACGGCTGGACCTCGCCGGGCTGGGTCGGTAGCGGGTTGGCGTTGGGTGGCTTGCTGCTTTGGGGTGTGTCGGTGGCTGTCGAACGGAATGCCACAGCCGCGCAGGCCGGCGGGCCGTGCAACGCGAATTGCTAGGCTAAACGTGCCGGGACGGTCGATTTGACCGAGCTCGGAGATACTCGGTACCATGTGTTCAACACGGCCCCTCTCGTCCGGGTGCATCTTAGGATGCGCTTAGACGCTGAGGGGTTTTTTTTACCACTGCTCTGCCCAGTCCGACGGCACACCCGCCGCATGTAGATCGATGCCCAAGTGCGTCAAGGCTGGAAACGTCACCAGATGCGCCTTCATGCGATGTGACTAGGTGGAACCAGGGTTGATGACGTCCATCAGATGCTTCGTCAGTAACAGCAGAAGATAACAACGTGCTCTGGCGTGCGCGTCGTGTCGGAAGCGATCAAGACCCGGGACCTCTCCGAGTGGGGGAAGCTTCGGTTGGTCGATGATGTTACGGTTCCAGAGGCGACTATGATGAGCGCATATGTTGCGGAGGTAGTTGAGGCTGCGGAGCCATGTGGCGAATATTCGCCCATTCTTCACGCCATAGAGCTGCGAGATTGCGTCTTGCTCCGACTCGCGCATGCCTCCGAACAACGTCGACAATGTCCCGAAGTCCCAGACTTCACAGGCTACCCAGATTGCGAGAGGCAATCCGTATTTTTCTTTGTTGTGACGAACGAAATCTTCCCGAGATCGTCCTACAAGGCGTGCATGACGACCAAGCCACTCGTGATGGCGCGTCACACCTCTAGTTTGATCAATCGACTCGCTAAAGTCTGGGTGTAGGCACGCGGGCCGCAAGTAAGCAAAAGCGTCGATCGCCCCGAGTGTGTGCGAGATATCGACTCGCAGCGCAATTTCGATTCGTTCAAGTGCATCCAGCGTGAGCATACGAAGCTTCTTATCGAACACGTAGAGTTCGATGGCATCAGCAAGGCGGGCCCCGTCTAGGAATTCATCCAAAGGAATGCGTACCTCGCGAATACGCTGCGGTCGCTGTCCAGCATCATTGAGAAGCACAACGGGTCCGGTTCGCTTCCGGAGAGGAAACCAGTATCCGCTGATGCGGTAGTAGCCTATCCGCTTCATGTACCTGATTGCGGATTCCCGATCTCCGATTTCCAATCCTCGCGCTTCTAGCTGATCGACCTGATCCGCGTAGCTCTTCCATCCTTTGGTGTACGGCACTGCGATCCTTCGTAAGAGGGCTTCGTTGCGCGCACGGCGCAACGTGCGCCCGATGATATCCCGATTGCGAATCTCTGCACCCGTACGGACCGATATCGATCGCAAGTAAATCCAATACCTACACAGATGTCGGCGAAGCCCTACCTGTTTGTGAGGCGATCGCCTATTTCACATCCAAGTTCGACCGATAGACTCTTGCGCATGATCATTACCGACGGCGCACTTCTATCTGATCTCGACAACCTTTCGGGTATTACCGGGCGCGATCCGGAGGACTTGGTGGTAGAGATTCTTCGGAGCTTTTTCCGTCCCGCTCACACCCATCAGCTCGTCAATGAGTTTCGCTGGCGGATTGAAGTACTCGGTGGCATCGATATCGATTCGGAAAGCGCGATCTTGGAGCGGCGCGATCTATCTACTTACCAATACAGAACGAACTGAAGATCGCACCCAATAGGTCGTCAGACGAATACGTACCCGTAATCTCACCAAGCGCCTGCTGCGCCTGGCGAAGCTCCTCGGCAGCCAGTTCACCGGCATGCGAATCGTGCAACGCCGTTGCGGTCCGCGTCAGATGTTCATGCACAATCTCAAGCGCAACGACGTGCCGTCGCCGCGCGCTAAACGCACCTTCACCGGCACCCGCCGTTGCCAGCGTGCGAAGCAACCCACGCAGTGCATCGAGGCCTTCGCCCGTCAGCGCCGATAGCCAAAGCTTCGCGACTCCGTCGGCAGATTCATCATGCGCAGGCGACGATCCAAGATCGATCTTGTTCACCACTACGATGCGCGCAGCGTGCGATGGCGTTCCTTCAAAGAACGCGACATCCACAGCAGCATGCGCTTCGTCCGTCACCAGGATCGCTACATCGCAACGCTCGAGTTGCGCACGTGCGCGCCGGATGCCTTCGCGCTCCACGACATCATCCGACTCTCGCAACCCCGCGGTATCCGCGAGCTCCAGCGTCACGCCGTCGAGGGTGATCGCCTCGCGCAACACGTCACGCGTGGTGCCGGCTATATCGGTGACGATCGCACGGTCCGAGCCTGCGAGCGCGTTGAGCAAACTCGACTTGCCGGCATTTGGGCGCCCGACGATGGCGACGGCGATGCCGTCGTTCAACCTGACACCACGGCGGGTTTCGACGAGGAGCTCGTCGAGATGCGTACGCAGCGCAGCGAGCTGCTCACCAATCACCGGGTCCGCAAGGAAGTCGATTTCCTCTTCCGGAAAATCGATGGCCGCTTCGATATGCACGCGCAGCGCGATCAGCTCGCCGAGCAGATCATCCACGCGCGCGGAAAACACACCTTCCATCGAACGTAACGCCGCGCGCGCACCGGCTTCGGAGGTTGCGCTGACGACATCCGCCACGGCCTCGGCTTGCGCCAGGTCCAACTTTCCATTGAGGAAGGCGCGCTCGGTGAATTCGCCGGGGCGGGCGAGCCGGGCGCCGAGCGAGATACATCGGCGGAGCAGGGCGTCGAGCAACACCGCGCTGCCGTGGCCCTGCAACTCCAGCACGTGTTCGCCGGTATACGACGCGGGGCCCGGGAAGTAGAGCAGGATGCCGCGGTCGATCAACTCACCGGCGCCATCGCGGAACGCCGCGAAGTGCGCATGGCGTGGCCGGGGCTCGCGGCCGAGCATGCTCGCCGCGATAGCCGGAACCAGGGGCCCGGAAACGCGAACGGCGCCGACACCGGCCGCGCCGGCGCCGGTGGCGATGGCTGCGATGGTGTCGGCGCCGTGGTTCATGGCGTTTAGGCGGTGCGCGCCTTTTCGTGCGCCCGGTCGACGCTACGGTTGATGTACCACTGCTGGAGCAGGCTGGTCGCACCGTTGACGGTCCAGTACAGCACCAGGCCGGACGGGAAGAAGGCGAAGAAGACGCCGAACAGCAGCGGCATCACCTTCATCATCTTGGCCTGGGTCGGGTCCATGCCCGCGGTGGGCATCATGCGCTGGGTGAGCAGCGTGACCAGGAAGTACAGCACCGGCAGCACGTACCAGGGATCCGGCGCGGAAAGGTCGTGGATCCAGCCGAAGAACGGCGCGTGGCGCAGCTCGATGGATTCCGACAGCACGCGGAGCAGGCCGATGAAGATCGGGAAGGTGATGAGGATGGGCAGGCAGCCCGCCATCGGATTCACCTTCTCCTTCTTGTACAGCTCCATCATGGCCTGCTGCATCTTCATGCGGTCGTCGCCGTAGCGCTCCTTCAGCGCCTGGACGCGGGGCTGCAGCTTGCGCATGCGCGCGCCGGAACGGAACTGCGCATCGGTGAGCTTGTAAAGGAAGCCCTTGATGATGAGCACGAGCAGGATGATGGCCACGCCCCAGTTGCCGCTGATGCTATGCAGCTGCGAGAGCAGCCAGTGCAGCGGGGTGGCGACGATGGTGAGCCAGCCGTAGTTGGCGGTGAGGTCGAGGCCCGGCGCGATGGCGTCGAGCGTGCCCTGCAGCTTCGGGCCCACATAGAGGCGGGCGTTGCTGTCGGCGGCCTGGCCGGGCGCGACGCTGATCGCCGGGCCAAAGGCGCGGACGAGGTAGCGGGGCGACGCGGAGTTCGGGTCGACGATGTTCGTGCTGTAGGTGATGTTCTGGTCGGCCGGCGGGATCCAGGCGACGAAGAAGTAGTGCTGCAGCATGCTGATCCAGCCGCCGGTGATGGCGCGGTTCAGCGGCTTCTTCTGGAAATCGAGGAAGCCGAGCGATTCGAACTTCGAATCCGGGCTGTACCAGCCGGCGCCGAAGAAGCTGTGCTGGGCCGGGTCGGTGTACGACTTGAACCAGTTGGCCTTCGGCATCGGGGCGCGCTGCAGCTGCTGGTAGGCATTGCCCGACCAGGTGGCTTGCGAACCGTTCTCGATGCGCTGGTCGAGGTTGACCACGTAGTCGGCGCGGTTGAGCGTGTAGCGCTTCACCACCTTCACGCCGGATGCATCGGCCCAGGTGAGGTCGAGGCTGACGGACTTCTCGCCATCGGCCAGCTTGGCTTCCGTCTTCGCGGCGGCGAAGAGGGCGCGATGATCGGGCGCGGCGCCGTTGTTGCTGACCAGGCCATCCTGGGCGGCGAAGAACGAGGCCGGGTCGTCATCGAGGAGGCGCGCCGGCGGCGGGGTCGGGTCCTTGCGGGTGACCGGTTCGCTCGGGTAGGCCAGCATCTCGGAACGCACGACGCTGCCACCGCGCGTATCGATGGTGAGGCGGAGCACGTCGTTCTGCAGGGTGACGAGCTCGGCCTTGGCGGCGGGCGCGGCGGCGGAATCGGTCGGCACGCTGGCGGGCGACGCGGCGCCCGGCACGCTGCCATCGGCGGCCGGCTTGCCATCGGCCTGCGCGGTGGGCGCGGCCTGGGCGGGCGGCTTTGGGCCGTAATCCTGTTCCCACTGCGTGAACAGCACGTACGCCACGAACATGAGCGCGAAGAGAAGGAGCGTGCGCGTTTGATTCATTAGCTTAAGCCAGATCCGTTAGGCACCGCGGCCGATATGAGGACGGCAGGACGGGCAGGAAAGAGGTCAACGCGCGATTGTGCCGTCGGCACCCTCGCGCTTCAACGGCCGGATGCGTCGGAGGAGGGCATCGAGCTCCGCCAGGAGGGCGTCGCCGGGGGCCTCGACCGCGCAATCGCGGGCCATGACGAGGATGTCGACGTGCGGCAGCTCGGGCCGGGCACGACGAAACGCCTCGCGGGCGAGGCGCTTGATGCGGTTCCGATCGACGGCACGCTTGGAGCAGCGCTTGGAGATCGCCAGGCCAAGCCGGGCTGTGCCCGCCGAGTTATTTCCGAAGCGCAAAAGAAAACAGCGGCCGCCGAGGCGACCGCTGACATTTCGCAAGGCGGCGAAGTCGGCGGCGCGGCGAAGCCGCGCATCGCGCGGCAGGGCTGCGGCACGCACGACCGGCGAGCCGCTTACGGGATGAGGCGCTTGCGACCCTTCGCGCGGCGCGCGTTGAGGATCTTGCGGCCGTCGGCCGTGGCCATGCGGGCGCGGAAGCCGTGGGTACGGGCGCGCTTGAGCTTGCTGGGCTGGTAAGTACGCTTCATGGCGCTAACATCCGGGTGAAGATAAAAATTGGCCCAAAAGTATGCGGGACATTCACGAGGGATGTCAAGCGCTTGGCCAGACGATGACAGCGGCGGCCGAGCTGGGCAGGCACCGAGGGCGGGGCGGAAGGCTGGTAGACTTCATCGTCCACCCCGCGCGCAAGCGCCCCTTCACGCTGTGGCAAAGAATACCCGATGAGTGATCTCTGGAGGCGCTGTCTCGAGCGTCTTGATGGCGAATTGAGCCCCGAAGACGTCCATACCTGGCTCATGCCCTTGCAGGCCCGGGAAGACGGCACGGGCCTGTACCTGTACGCGCCGAACCCGTATTCGCTCGACACCGTGCGCAGCCAGTTCCTGGTGCGCATCGAAGCGATCATCGAACACCTTGCCGGCCACCCCCTGCCCGTCCGCCTCGAAGTGGGCTCGCACGGTGGCCGCCCGGCGCCCGCGCGGCCCGCATCGGCGGTGGCCGCGAGCATGCCGGCGGCCGCGGCGCCCATGGCCACGCCCGCCGTGCACGCGCCGGTCGCACCGGAGCCCCCGCACCAGCACAACCTCGATCCGCACTACACGTTCGAGACATTCGTGGAAGGCAAGTCGAACCAGCTGGGCAAGGCGGCGGCGATGCAGGTCGCCATGAACCCCGGCCGCGCCTACAACCCACTCCTTCTCTATGGCGGCACTGGCCTGGGCAAGACGCACCTGATGCACGCCGCTGGCAACCTGCTGCTGCAGAACAACCCCGGTGCGAAGGTGCTCTACCTGCGTTCGGAGCAGTTCGTCAGCGGCATGGTGAAGGCCCTGCAGCAAAAGAACATGGACGATTTCAAGCGCCGCTTCCGCTCGGTGGATGCGCTGCTTATCGACGATATCCAGTTCTTCGCCGGCAAGGACACCACGCAGGAAGAGTTCTTCCATACGTTCAATGCGCTGTTCGAGGCGAAGCAGCAGATCATCCTCACCTGCGATCGCTACCCCAAGGAGCTCGACAAGCTCGAGCCGCGGCTGAAATCGCGACTGGGGTGGGGCCTCTCCGTGGCCATCGAGCCACCGGATTTCGAAACGCGCGCGGCCATCCTGCTTTCGAAGGCTGTCGACAAGGACATGGCGCTGTCGGAGGACGTGGCGATGCTGCTCGCGCGCCGCATCCGCTCCAACGTGCGCGACCTCGAGGGCGCGCTCAACACGCTCGCTGCCCGCGCCAACTTCTATCGCCGTGCCATCACCACCGATTTCGCCGAAGAGACCCTGCGCGACCTGCTGAACACGCACGCGCAGGCGGTCACCGTGCCGAACATCCAGAAGACGGTGGCCGACTATTACCAGGTGCGCCTGTCCGACCTGCTCTCCAAGCGCCGCGTACGCTCCCTGGCGCGTCCGCGGCAGGTGGCCATGGCCCTGTCCAAGGAACTGACGGAGCACAGCCTGCCCGAGATCGGCGAGGCCTTTGGCGGCCGCGACCATACGACGGTGCTGCATGCGTGCCGCACCATCCGTGGCTTCTGCGAGAAAGACGTGCGTATGCGACAGGATTGGGAACAGCTCATCCGTATCTTGACGGGCTGAGAACCTGTGGATAATAGGTGCATGGACAGAGGATGGTTTCGACCCTCGAAGTTATCCACAGAGCACCCACATGAAACCGTCGTGGTTTGGCAGTAGATATAAATCAGTAAATGATTGAAAAGTAGACGAAAAAAGCACTTTTCAAGATATCCACCGCCCTAACTACAACCACCATATAAATCTTAAAAACATTAAAAGCAGGAGTAGGGGACGCATGCAATTCAGCATCCAGAGGGAAGTACTGCTCAAGCCCCTGCAGCAGGTGGTGGGTGTCGTCGAACGCCGCCAGACCCTGCCGGTGCTCGCGAACCTCCTCGTCCGCGCCTCCGGTGGCGAGGTTTCCTTCACCGGTACCGATCTCGAAGTCGAGATGGTGGCCACCACGGCGGCGGATGGCGTACAGGAAGGTGAGATCACCATCCCGGCACGCAAGCTGTTCGATATCGTTCGCGCCCTGCCCGATGGCGCGAAGATCGATATCAAGCTCAACAGCGATCGCATCGCGCTGAACGCCGGCCGCAGCCGCTTCACGCTGGCCACGCTGCCCGCCACCGAATTCCCGACGATCGACGAAATCGAGCTGGTCGAGCGCGTCACGCTGCCGGAAGAGGTGCTGCGCGACCTGATGGAGCGCACGGCCTTCGCCATGGCGAACCAGGACGTGCGCTATTACCTCAACGGCATGCTGCTCGATCTGCAGGAGCACACCCTGCGCTGCGTGGCCACCGATGGCCACCGCCTGGCGCTGAAGGAAACGCGCCTCGATAGCTCCGTGTCGGCGCGCCGCCAGATCATCATCCCGCGTAAAGGCGTGAACGAGCTCATCGGCCTGTTTGAGTCGGGCGAGGGCACGGTGGAGCTCGAGTTTGGCCGTAACCACCTGCGCGTCCGCCGCGGCGGCGTCCAGTTCACGTCGAAGCTCATCGACGGCCGTTTCCCGGATTACGAGGCGGTCATCCCGCTCGGCGCCGATAAATCGGCCACCATCGAGCGCGACGTGCTGCGTAGCGCCCTGCAGCGCGCGGCCATCCTTTCCAACGAGAAGTATCGCGGCGTCAAGCTGGAACTGCAGCCGGGCCACATCAAGATCGTGGCTCACAACCCGGAACAGGAAGAAGCCCAGGAAGAAGTGGAAGCCGAGACGGCGGTCAGCGACCTGGCCGTGGGCTTCAACGTGGGTTACCTGCTCGATGCGCTTGGGGCCCTGCGTGGCGAGAAGGTTCGACTGAACCTGCGTGATGCCCAGTCCAGTTGCCTCCTGCAGGAGGAGGGCAACGATGAAGCACGCCATGTGGTCATGCCGCTTCGCCTCTGACCGCTCGGCAAGGTAAAGTTCGGCCCACGACGCCGGGGATGTCTTCGACACCCCGGCGTCGTTCGTTCTGGCATGGCTAAAGGCGGGCAATGAAGTTCGAGTCGCTGCGTATCGCTGGCTTGCGATGCCTGGATGGCGTGGCGATCACGCCCGCGCCCGGTATCAGTGTGTTCGTTGGTGCCAATGGCGCCGGCAAGACGAGCGTGCTCGAGGCGGCCTACCTGCTTTCCCATGGCCGTTCGTTCCGCGCGGGCTCGCGGGATGTATTACTCAAGCGCGGCGCCACGTCGCTCTCGGTGTTTGCGGAAGTCCGTGCCGGTGACGACAGGGCGAGGCGCCTCGGGCTGGGCCGCGAGAGCGGTCGTTGGCAGGCGAGGGTGGATGGTGACGCCGTGTCGCTTGGTTCACTCGTGCAGGAGTGCGCAGTGGTGTGCTTCGAGCCCGGGTCGCACGACCTGATCGCCGGTGCCTCCGACGAGCGGCGTCGTTTCCTCGACTGGGGCTTGTTCCACGTGGAACATGGCTTCGTTAACCAGTGGCGGCGCTATCAACGGGCGTTGAAGCAGCGCAACGCGCTCCTGAGAACTGGGGCACCCTTGGACGGGGGTCTCATGGATCCCTGGGAGTCGGAGCTGGCGTTGTCGGGTGAGGCACTCTCCGGTTACCGCAAGAGCTATCTTGATCGCCTCGTGCCGCACATCCAGGGTTTCATGGGGAACGTGCTTCCTGAACTCGGCGCCTTTTCGCTCCGCTACAAAGCCGGGTGGGACGAGGCGATGGACCTTGCTGCCACCCTCCATGAGCGCCGGGGCCGGGACCTTGGCCGTGGCCACACCACCGCGGGGCCTCACCGCGCGGACTTTTCCATCGCCTTTGAGCACGCGCCCCTGCGTGAGCACCTGTCACGCGGCCAGGAGAAGCTCTGCGCCCTCGCGTGCCTGCTTGGCCAGGCTTCGCTCCACGCCGCGCTGCGCGGGGAATGGCCGGTCGTGTGCCTCGATGACCTTGCTTCGGAACTTGATCGCACCCATCAAGAGTGGGTGGTTGCCCAACTTCTCGGGCGCGATGTGCAGGTGCTGGTGACCGGCACCGAGGTTCCGCACGCCCTCACCGACCAGCCCGTCACAGTGTTCCACGTGGAACAGGGTGGTGTGACGGCTTTGCTATAATCGACCGACTGTCCCGGCCTTGCGTCCTGCGCGTGTCGGGGCCTCCTGCGTCATCACCAGGCATCGCATGAACGAACCTCTCGATCCGACGAACTCGAACGCTTATGACTCCGGCAGCATCAAGGTCCTGAAGGGCCTGGAGGCGGTCCGTAAGCGCCCCGGCATGTACATCGGCGACACCGACGACGGCACCGGCCTGCACCACATGGTGTTCGAGGTCGTGGATAACGCCATCGACGAAGCCCTGGCCGGCTACTGCGACTACGTCACGGTCACCATCCACACCGATGGCTCGGCCAGCGTGGCCGACAACGGCCGCGGCATTCCGGTGGATACGCATCCGGAAGAGGGCCGTTCCACGGCCGAAGTGGTCATGACGGTGCTCCACGCGGGCGGCAAGTTCGATGCGAACTCGTACAAGGTCTCCGGCGGCCTCCACGGCGTGGGCGTCTCGGTCGTAAACGCACTCAGCGAAACGCTGTGGCTCACGATCTGGCGCGATGGCAAGGAATGGACCCAGGAATACAGCCACGGTGAGCCGGTGGCACCCATCGCCGCCACGGCCGACACCTCGCGCCGCGGCACCATGGTGCGGTTCCTGCCCAGCAAGCTCACGTTTACCAACAACAACGAGTTCCACTACGACATCCTCGCCAAGCGTCTTCGCGAGCTGGCGTTCCTGAACTCGGGCGTCACCATCGAGCTGGTGGATGAGCGCAACGACCGCAAGGACATCTTCGCCTACGAGGGTGGCATCAAGTCGTTCGTGCAGCACCTGGCCCAGCTGAAGACGGCCCTGCACCCCACGGTCATCAGCTTCAGCTCGCAGACCGATGGCATCACGGTCGAGCTGGCCATGCAGTGGACGGATGCCTACCAGGAAACGATGTTCTGCTTCACCAATAACATCCCGCAGCGCGATGGCGGCACCCACCTCACGGGCTTCCGTGCGGCGCTGACCCGTACGCTGCAGAATTACATTGAGAAAGAAGGCATCGCCAAGAACGCCAAGGTGGCGCTCTCGGGCGACGATATGCGCGAAGGCATGATCGCGGTGCTCTCGGTCAAGGTGCCCGATCCGAAATTCTCCTCGCAGACCAAGGACAAGCTGGTTTCGAGCGAAGTGAAGACGGCGGTGGAGCAGGTCGTCAACGACAAGCTCGCCGAGTTCCTCCTCGAGAACCCGACCGAAGCCAAGAACATCGCTTCGAAGGCCGTCGACGCGGCCCGTGCCCGCGAGGCCGCCCGCAAGGCCCGTGAGATGACCCGCCGCAAGGGCGCGCTCGATATCGCAGGCCTGCCCGGCAAGCTGGCCGATTGCCAGGAGAAGGATCCGGCGCTGTCCGAACTGTTCCTGGTCGAGGGTGACTCGGCAGGTGGCTCCGCCAAGCAGGGCCGCAACCGCCGTACCCAGGCAGTGCTGCCGTTGAAGGGCAAGATCCTTAACGTCGAAAAGGCTCGCTTCGACAAGATGATCTCCTCCGCCGAAGTCGGCACGCTGATCACCGCGCTTGGCACGGGCATCGGCAAGGAGGAATACAACCCCGACAAGCTGCGCTACCACCGCATCATCATCATGACCGACGCGGACGTGGACGGTTCGCACATCCGCACGCTGCTGCTGACGTTCTTCTACCGCCAGATGCCGGAGCTGATCGAGCGGGGCCACGTCTATATCGGCCTGCCGCCGCTCTACAAGGTGAAGCAGGGCAAGCAGGAGCTCTACATTAAGGACGACAGCGTCCTGAACGAGTTCCTGATTTCGAGCGCCGTCGACAACGCGTCGCTGGAGCCGGAAGAGGGCGCGCCGGGCATCGGCGGTGAAACGCTCGAGAAGTTGCTGCGCGATTACCAGGCCGCGCTGGACCAGATCGAGCGCATGTCGCATCGCTTCGATAGCTCGGTGCTCACCGCGCTCATCGAGCACAAGCCGCTCGAGGAAGGGTTCTGGAAGGACGCCGGCGCCATGCAGGCATGGCTTGATGGCATCGCCACGCGCCTCAGCGCGAGCGGCCTGGGCAAGCCCACGTACGCCTTGCGCTTCCGCCCTGCGCTGAACGAGCAGGGCGCGGCCGTGGAGGTGGAGCGCATGCAGCACGGCCTGAGCCACACCTGGATCATGCCGCAGGCGTTCTTCGGTGGCAGTGACTACCGCGCTATTGCATCGATCGCTACACAACTTGCCGAGCTCAGCCTCAAGCCGGGCGCCGTGGTCCGCCGCGGCAACGGTTCGCGTGGCGTCACCAGCTTCGGCGACGTGCGCACCTGGTTGCTCGACGAGGCGAAGAAGGGCCGTACCATCCAGCGCTTCAAGGGCCTCGGCGAAATGAACCCCGAGCAGTTGTGGGAAACCACGGTGAACCCCGAAACGCGCCGCATGCTGCAGGTGGGCATCGAAGACGCCGTCGCGGCCGACCAGATGTTCTCGATGCTGATGGGCGAGGCCGTGGAGCCACGTCGCGACTTCATCGAATCGAACGCGTTGAAGGTCGCCAACCTCGATATCTGATACCTCCCGGTTTCAATCGTGCTAAAAGAAACGCCCGGCTTCGCAGGAAGCCGGGCGTTTTCGTATCCACGACGTGCGGGGGCGTAGGGTGGATGAAAACAGGGTTTTCAAGGGCCAAAATTCACCCCTAATTCGTAAGCGCCAACTATTTTCTAACAAGTCATTGTTTTGACTCTTATTTTTTGACGCACTGCGACTTGTTCTTAGGAATAAAAACAGGGTAACCTCTCTAGTCCCCCCGAAGCACCGTTGGTGCGACGACTCAATCAACCGAGGGCAGTCAATGAAACAGGGTTCCTTCTCCAAGTTGGCGTTCGCAGTCGCGATCGCACTTTCCCTCGCCAGCGGCGCTGTCGTTGCCAAAGACAAAGCCCCGGCGGACAAGAAAGAAGCGCTGTATCCGAATGCCACTCGCCAGGAACCCAAGCTCGACCTCAAGAGCGAGAAGGACCAGAAGGCCCTGAACGAAGGCCTCGATGCCGCCAACAATGGCGACAAGGAAAAGGCCACGCAGATCCTTACCCCGCTCGCCGATGGCTCGGGCACGAGCAGCAAGTACGCCCAGGCGCTCGCGCTGCAGGGCCTTGCGAACATGAAGTACAACGACGGCGACGTTAAGGGCGCCATCGCGCAGCTCAAGCAGGCGCTCGATATCGGCGTCATGCCGAACGACACGTACTTCCAGCTCAAGTACATGTACACCCAGTTCCTCGTCGCCGACGAGCAGTACGCGCCGGCGCTGCAGTCGCTGCAGGAGTGGCGCAGCGAAGGCAAGAAGGAAACGGCTGATTCCTACGGCCTCGAGGGCAACATCGATTACCGCCTCGAGAAGTACCCGGAAGCCATCGCCGCCATCACCAAGGCGAAGTCGATGCCCGATGCCAAGCCGCAGCCGGCGTGGGACCAGATCCTGATGGCCAGCTACTCGGAAACCGGCCAGGGCGACAAGGCCGCCCAGATGGCCACCGATGAAGTGACCAAGAACCCGAACGATGCCACCGCGCTGAACAACGCGTCGTCGGCCCTCATCCAGGCGCAGAAGTACCCGGAAGCCATCGCGCTGATGGAGAAGGCCCACACGGCCGGCGCCATCAAGGATGAAAAGCAGTACGTCAATTTCGCCAAGGTCTACCTGATCGACGGCCAGGAAAACGAAGCCCGCCAGAAGGGCAACGCCCAGAAGGCCGCCGCCATCATCAAGGAAGGCATGGACAAGGGCGTCGTCCAGAAGACCGGCGACAACTACAACCTGCTGGGTGATTCGTATGTCACCAGCGACGACATGAACAGTGCCGTTGGCGCCTACACCGAGGCTGCCAAGGTCGCGACGAACGGCGAGCCAGCCCTCAAGCTGGCCCGCGTGAACCTCCAGGAAAACAAATACGCCGCGGCCGAAAAGGCAGCGACGGACGCCATCAGCAAGGGCGTGCAGCATAAGGGCCAGGCCTATATGGTGCGCGCGGAAGCCAAGCGTGGTCAGAAGAACAAGCAGGGTGCTATCGCGGACATGAAGCTCGCGGCGCAGGATCCTGAGACGTCTGCCAAGGCCAACGCCTGGTTGAAAACCGCAGGTAACCAGTAAGGCGTTGTAAGTGCCGGAAGGGGGGCTTGTGGCAAGCCATAAATCTTCCCTTCAGGTGCTATACAAACGCCATATGCTGGTGTAACTTGCATATTTTCCGCTTGCATAAACCTGCGTTCAGGCAATGTCAACCGCCGAGCGCCGGGAAGCAGCGGGCTCACTTCCGCTTGATTAGCTCTTGATAGTGACTGATGGCCTCAAGTAACGAATCAACCGGCCAAGCGCCGTTCAGTTGGGGGCGCACAAGTGCGTTGGCAGTAGCCATCGCGCTGCATTCGTTCGCTTTCCTGGTCTTGGTCGCGCCCATGGCGCCGCCCAAGTCCCAGGAGAAGAAGACGGATAAGGTTGTGCAGGTCGACTTCATCGAACCGCCGCCGCCGCCCCCGCCGCCCCCGCCGCCGCCGCCGGAACCCCCGAAGCAGCCGCCGCCGAAAATCATCCAGCAGGTGAAGCCGCCGCCGACACCGCCGCCGCCGGCTCCGCCGCCGCCGGCTGTTGAAGAGGCGAGCTCGAATCCCGTTCCGGCACCGCCGCCGGCGCCTCCCGCGCCCCCGGCTCCGCCCGCGGATATCGCGCCTAGCGAAAATCTGTCGTACCGTCAGCGCAACCCGCCAAAGTATCCGCCGCAGGCGGTTCGCCAGCGGCATGAAGGTACGGTGGTACTTCTGGTCCTCGTGGCAGTCGACGGTACGCCGAAAGACATCCAGGTCGACCAGTCGAGCGGTTTCCGCGAACTGGACAAGGCAGCGCAGGATGCGGCCAGGAACTGGCGTTTCAACCCGGGCAAGCGAGGCGGTCAGGCCGTCGAAGGCTATGCACGTGTCCCCGTTACGTTCAACCTAAACCAGCTGTAAGCCCCCCACGGCTTATAACTTTTTAAGTTCACGCTTGACTTCCCAAGGGTAGCGTTATGTTGCAAGACACCTCCGCTCAGCCTGCTCCGGCAGGTAACTCCAATGCCGACGCCCTCAAGCAGATGGGCTTCGACCACCTCATCCACAATTTCGACGCACTTGGTTGGATTGTGTTCGTGGTGCTGGTCGCGATGTCGATCCTGTCGTGGTACTTCATCGTCGCCAACTTCATCCGTAACAGCCTGGTGCGTTCGCGCGCCGACAAGGTGATCCAGGGCTTCTGGAACACCCAGTCGACCCAGGAAGCCATTCGCATGCTCGAAGAGCAGCCGAAGGGCGAACCGTTCTCGAAGATCGCGCTCGACGCCGCCTCGGCCGTTGCCCACCACCAGCAGGCTGCTGGCGGTCGCCTCGCCGAATCGCTGTCGCGTTCGGAATTCATCGACCGCGCCCTTCGCCAGGCCGTGGCTCGCGAGAGCCTGCGCCTCGAAGGCGGCCTGACCCTGCTCGCCACGGTCGGTTCGTCGGCCCCGTTCATCGGTCTTCTCGGTACGGTGTGGGGTATCTACCACGCGCTGATCGGTATCGCCGCTTCGGGCTCCGCGTCGATGGACAAGGTCGCCGGCCCCGTCGGTGAGGCGCTGATCATGACCGCGTTCGGTCTGTTCACCGCTATCCCGGCCGTGCTTGCGTACAACTTCTTCATGCGCTCGAACCGCCTGACCTACGCCCAGTTCGACGAATTCGCGCACGACCTGCACGACTTCTTCGCCACCGGCGCCCGTGTCGAAGGCACGAAGTAAGAATCGCTAGAGGAATTGACCCATGGCTATGAGCAGCGGGGGCAACTCCGGTGGGCCGATGTCGGAAATCAACGTCACGCCGCTCGTCGACGTGATGCTGGTTCTGCTGATCATCTTCATGATCACGGCGCCACTGATGTCCCATAAGGTCCAGATCGACCTGCCGAAGGCGAATCCGAACGTTAAGGATGACACCCCGGTCGAGCCGATGGATCTCGCGGTCAAGCCGGACGGTACGTACTTCCTCAATGACAACGAAGTCAGCGAGGCTGAACTGAAGGCCCAGTTCGCGGTTGCGGCGGCGAAGTCGCCGCAGCCGGAACTCCAGATCCGCGCCGACCGCACCACCGAGTACAAGGTGGTGAAGAAGATCCTTGGCGATGCCAAGGACGCCGGCATGGTCCACGTCGGCTTCATGTCGACTGGCAAGGAGTAACGAACATGGCATTCAGCTCAGGCAACTCTGGTGGCCCGATGGCCGACATCAACGTCACGCCGCTCGTCGACGTGATGCTGGTGCTCCTGATCATCTTCATGATCACGGCTCCGATGCTGTCGCATAAGATCAAGATCGATCTTCCGCAGCCGAATCCGAACATCGTGAACCCAGAAAACCCGCCGGATCCCGTCCGGCTGCAGATCCGCCAGGATGGTTCGCTGTACTGGAACGATACGCCGGTCGACGAGCTGGGCCTCCGCGCCCAGATCGCGGTGATCGCCCAGCAGTCCAACCAGCCGGAACTGCAGATCGACGCGGATGACGCGGCACAGTACGAGGTCGTGGCACGCGTGCTTTCCGACGCCAAGGGCCAGGGCCTGACCAAGATCGGTTTCGTCAACGCGCAGTAACCGATCAGGTCTGTCCGGTAAGACCAAAAACCCCGCCTCACGGCGGGGTTTTTTTATCCACTAGATGCGGGAGCTACCAAATGTGGGAGCGCGCTTGCGCGCGATGCCCCTACGCCAAGATCCGCAAATACGACCGCACCGTACTCGACAGCCCCTGGTAAAGCGCCTCACCTATGAGCGCGTGGCCAATCGACACTTCCGCCAACCCGGGAATCGCCGACTTGAACGTACCCAGGTTCGCCTGGCTAAGGTCGTGCCCCGCATTCACCGCCAGCCCGGCCTGCTGGGCGCGGCGAGCCGTATCGGCGAAGGCTGCAAGCTCCGCGCGGGCGTCGCCATCGTGGAACGCCTTCGCGTAAGGGCCGGTGTAGAGCTCGATACGCTGGACGCCGATGGCCAGTGCGTCGGCGAAGCCCTGCGCACCGGCATCGACGAACACGCTGACGCGGCAGCCGATTTCCCGGAACGCGGCCACCACCGGCTTCAGCGTTTCGATGTCCTTCGTCAGGTCGAACCCGTGGTCGGAGGTGATCTGGCCATCGCCATCGGGCACCAGCGTGACCTGGGTCGGCTTTACCTCGCGGCAGAGTTCGATAAGCCCGGGGTATGCCCCGCGCGCCGCGGCGAACGGGTTGCCTTCGATGTTGTATTCCACCCGCCCGCGCAGAAGCCCGGCCAGCGTGCGGACATCGGCCGGGGTGACGTGGCGCATATCGGGACGGGGGTGGACGGTGAGGCCGCCGCAGCCGGCGTCGATGCAGGTGTTCGCCGCGGTGGCGATGGAAGGTTCGTCGCCGCCACGGGAATTGCGAAGCACGGCGATCTTGTTCAGGTTAACGCTGAGTAGGGTCATCGACGGTCCAAAAAAATGCGCACGTCACCAAGCGCGACGTGCGCAATGACTGTCGTCCCAGCATAACGCGCCACATCCCTGTGGCGCACTCCACGGCTCACACACACACACACACGCTAAGTCAGACACGCCCCGGCGCGGAAAGGTTCAAAGCGCAATTGTGAAGACGCGGACCTTGCGCGGCTCACCGCGCCACGCGACGGCAGCCACGAGGCCTTCGCCCATGGCCAGGCGCTGGACCTGCCAGCCGGCCGCGGGCGCGATATCGCCGTCGAACGCGTGCGGTACGGGCGTGCCATCCGCTCCCAGGATGAACGCCGCGCGGTGCAGCCCGTAGGAAAGCCCGCCGCCGTGGGCCTTGAGCACCGCTTCCTTCGCGGTCCAAAGCGCGAGGAAACCAGCGAGCACGCGCTCGGGCGGAAGGCCTGACAGCCATGCCGTCTCATCCGGGGCGAAGAATCGCGCCGCCAGCTCCAGCGCACGGGCACGGGGCCGAACCCGCTCGACGTCCACGCCGACCTCGAAACCTATGGGCCCCCGCCCTGCCGCAAAGAGCGCGGTATCGCCGCTATGCGACCAGCTGAAACCAAGCGCCCCCGCAGACCCGCCGAAATGCGGCTTGCCGTGCTCGCCGCGGAGCACCTCCGGAGCGCCCGGGCCGGCATACCCCGCCAGCAGCGCGAGGAACGGCGGCGCCTGGCTCGCGTCGGTGGACCAGGGGAGGCGCCAGACGTGGATCTCGTCGGCGGGCAGCGGGGGAACGTCGAAGGCCATCCGCCCATGCTAGCCTGACGCCGTGCCATACAGGGACCCTTTACCGTGATCGCAGGCTGGCTTCTGCTGCTGGTCGCCTTGTTGTACGTCGGCTTGCTGTTCGGCATCGCGTACCTGGGCGACCGCCGGCCACTCTACCCCCGCCAGCCGCGGCTCCGCCCGCTGGTGTACAGCCTTGCGCTCGCCGTTTACTGCTCGTCGTGGACGTTCTACGGCGCGGTGGGCACCGCCGCACGGTCCGGGCTGGCGTACCTGCCGATCTACCTCGGCCCGCTGCTTCTCTTCGTGCTGGGTTTCGGCCTGCTCGAGCGCCTGGTGCTGGTCGCGCGCGAACGCAACATCACGTCCATCGCCGACTTCATCGCCGCGCGCTTCGGCAAGTCGCACGGCCTGGCGGCGCTCGTGGCGATCATCGCCGTGGTGGCGATCATTCCGTATATCGCACTGCAATTCAAAGCGGTGGCCATGTCGGTGAACGTGCTCGGCGATGGCACCAACTGGCGGTTCGGCGATACCGCGCTGTGGTGCGCCGCCCTGCTCGCCATCTTCGCCATCCTCTTCGGCACGCGCACCATCGATGCCACCGAACACCACCACGGCATGATGCTCGCCGTCGCCGTGGAATCCCTGGTCAAGCTCGTGGCCTTCGTTGGCATCGCTGTCTATGCGTACCTGCACGGCCCCGGCCTGGTCGAGACCCTTCGTGCGCCGCTGGCCCAGATCGACCAGGGCAGCATGCCACCGGGCTTCGTCGCACAGACGCTGCTCGCGTTCTGCGCCATGTTCTGCCTGCCGCGCCAGTTCCAGATCGGTGTCGTGGAGTGCGAGGACCCGCGCGATCTGCGTCGTGCGCGCTGGCTGTTCCCGCTCTACATGGTGCTGATCTCCGCCGGCGTACTGCCCATCGTCAGCGCCGGGCTAGGCCACGCCTCGGTCACCAGCAACCACGTCGATGCGTGGGTGCTGAACCTGCCTATCGCCCTCGGCAACCACGGCATGGCGCTCGTCGCCTTCATCGGCGGTTTCTCCGCCGCCACGGGCATGGTCATCGTCGCCGCGGTGGCGCTGGCCACCATGATCAGCAACGACCTGGTGATGCCGGCATTGCTGCGCATCCGCGCGCTGGGCCTCGAGCAGCGCGGCGATGTCTCCCAGCTCGTGCTCGCCATCCGCCGCATCGCCATCGTCGGCCTCGCGGGCATGGCGTATGTCTATTACCGCATCATCGCCGACCAGGAGAACCTGGCGGCCACCGGCCTGCTCTCGTTCGCCGCCGTCGCGCAGTTCGCGCCGGCCATCGTCTCGGCGCTCTACTGGCGTGGCGCGAGCCGCGTCGGTGTTTACGTGGGCCTCCTCGCGGGCTTCGTCACGTGGGCCTACACGCTGCTGCTGCCAGCCATGACCCGCGCGGGCTGGATCAACAATGCGTGGATGGATGACGGCCCCTTCGGGTTTGGATGGCTCAAGCCGAACGAGTTGTTCCATCTTTCGGGCTGGGAACCGGTCACGCATGGCACGTTCTGGTCGCTGCTGGTCAACGTGGCCTGCCTGGTCTTCATCTCGTTGCGCTTCCGGCCCAGTGTCGCCGAGCGCCTGCACGCCGCGCTGTTCGTCGACCCCTTTGTGCGCAGTGCCAGCGGCGCGGGCGACTGGCGCGGCCGCGTCACCGTGCGCGACCTCGGCACCATCGCCGGCCGCATCGTCGGCGACCGTGTCACGCAGCGCGCCTTCCACGAATATGGCGTGCGCCACGGCGTGGCGCTCTCCCCCACCGACGCCGCCGACCGCCCGTTGATCCAGTTCACCGAGCGCCTGCTGGCGAGCGCGGTCGGCGCGGCCAGCGCACGGCGCATCCTCATGGGTGCGCTGAGCGGCACCGGCCTCGACATCGCCGAGGCCATGGCGCTGATGGACGAAGCCTCGCAGGAACTTCGCTTCAACCGCGAGCTGCTCTCCACCACCCTCGAAAACGTCTCGCAAGGCATCAGCGTGGTGGATGGCGACATGCGCCTGGTGGCCTGGAACCGTCGCTACCTGGAGCTGTTCGATTACCCCGAGGGCATGGTGTACGTCGGCCTGCCTGTCGCCGACCTCATCCGCTGGAACGCGGAGCACGGGGAATGCGGCCCCGGCGAGGTCGACGAGCACGTGGCGAAGCGCATCCGCTACATGCGCGCGGGTTCGCCGCACCTCTTCCAACGCATCCGACCCGACGGCACCGTCATCGAAATGCGCGGGCGCGCTTTGCCCGGTGGTGGCTTCGTCACCACCTTCACCGACGTGACCGCGTACAAGCACGCGGAGCTCGCGTTGATCGAGGCGAACGAAACGCTCGAGCAACGCGTCATCGACCGTACCGCGGAGCTCTCCGACGCGCTGGTGGCCACCGCCTCCGCGCGCCGCGACGCGGAAACCGCCAATGCCTCGAAGACGCGCTTCCTCGCGGCGGCGAGCCACGACCTGCTGCAGCCGTTGAACGCGGCACGCCTGTTCACGTCCGCGCTAAGGCAGCACCCGGGGCTCGATGGTGAAGCGACGTTGCTGGCCGAGCGCATCGATGCGTCATTCCGCGCCGCCGAAGACCTGCTCGACGCCCTGCTCGATGTCTCCCGCCTGGATGCCGGCAGCTACCGGCCGGAAGTGGCGCCCTTCGCCCTGGCCGACTTGTTCGATTCGCTGAAGCAGCAATTCGCCGTGGTGGCCGAGCAGCGCGGCCTTACCTTGCACGTGGTGCCGACGACGGTCGCCGTGCGCTCCGACGCGCAGCTGCTGCGCCGCATCGTCGCCAACTTCCTCTCGAACGCGTTGCGCTATACGCGCGCGGGCGGCGCCGTACTCGGCGTGCGACGCGATGGAAAGGATGTGCGCATCGAAGTGTGGGATAGCGGCCCGGGTATCGCGACGGAACAGCAGGCGCGCATCTTCGGTGAGTTCCAGCGCATCGACCATCCCTCGCCCTGGGGCGAGAAAGGACTGGGCCTGGGCCTTTCGATCTGCGACCGCCTCTCGGGCATCCTCGGCCACCGCCTGGGCCTGCGTTCCCGCGTGGGCCACGGCAGCTGCTTCAGCATCAGCGTGCCGCGCACCGAGGCCACGGCACGCAAGCGCACCGCTACTGTCGCGCGCCCCGGTGGCGGCGAACAGCTGCCGCTCACGGTGTTGTGCCTCGACAACGACGAGACCATCCTAGACGGCATGCGGGCCTTGCTCGGCCGCTGGGGCGTCGACTGCCGCGTGGCTGTCGACGTGCCTGCGGCGCTGGCGGTGCTGCGCGATACCCGCGTCGACCTCATCCTGGCCGACTACCACCTCAGCGACGACATGGACGGCCTGGCCGCGTTGCAGATCATCGGCACGGAGGTGTCACCCATGCCGCCCGCCGCCATGGTCACCGCCGATGGCAGCACCGAGCTGAAGCAACGCGCACGCGAACTCGGCTATCCCCTGCTGCACAAGCCCGTGAAACCCGCGGCGCTACGCGCGATGCTGGTGGCGCTGGCAAAACGCACAGGCACCCACGCCGCATAAAAACAGCCAATGTAGGAGCCCACTCTGTGGGCGACAGCTTTCTCGCGAGAACCTGTCGCCCACAGAGTGGGCTCCTACAGGTAGGCCGTGCGTTACAGGTAGGTCGTGCGGTGCGGGTCGGCCGCGCGTTACAGCTCGGCCGTGTTACCCGGGATGGCTTCTTTTTCCACGTCGAGGTGCGACGCGGCCAGTGCCACCTGGGTGCGGTTGGAGACGCCGAGCTTGCGCATGATGGCCGTCATATGGGCTTTCACCGTGGCCTCGGATACGCCGAGGTCGTAGGCGATCTGCTTGTTGAGCAGGCCCTCGGCGATCATGTTCAGCACGCGGAATTGCTGTGGCGTAAGCGACGCGACGCGTGCGGCCACGTCGGCTTCGTCGGCCTTCAGTTCCACCGTGCCGCCCATCAGCTGGTGCGGCAGCCACACGTCGCCATCGAGCACAGCCCGGACCGCCTCGACGATGTCGTCCACCGCCGCCGACTTCGGTATGTACGCCGATGCGCCGTGGGCCAGCGCACGCCGCGCCACCTGTGCTTCCTCGTGGCCGGAGACCACGATGGTGGGCAGGCCGGGATACTGGCCGCGGATGTGGGCGAGCGCGGAATACCCGCGCGCACCCGGCATGTGCAGGTCCATCAGCAGGAGGTCGGCCTCCGGCATCGTCTCGATCAGCGCGAACAACGCCGGCACGCTATCGGCCGTGTGCACCGTGGCACCCGGCACGGCCGCCACCACCGCGCGCTGCAGGGCATCGCGGAACAGCGGATGGTCATCGGCGATGAGGACGTCGCTCACTTGATCAGTCTTTCTTCCACGAGGTTCTTCACCACGCCCGGATCGGCCAGGGTGGAGACATCGCCCAGCTGGTCGGGCGCGTTCTCGGCGATCTTGCGCAGGATGCGGCGCATGATCTTGCCCGAGCGCGTCTTCGGCAGGCCCGGCGCCCACTGCAGGTAATCCGGCGCCGCGATGGGGCCGATCTCCTTGCGCACGCCGGCGATCAGCTCCTTCTTCAGCTCATCGCTACCCTCTTCGCCCGCGTTGAGGGTGACGAAGGCATAGATGCCCTGGCCCTTGATGTCGTGGTGGCAACCCACCACGGCGGCCTCGGCCACCTTGGGGTGCGCCACGAGCGCGCTCTCCACTTCGGCGGTGCCGATGCGGTGGCCCGAGACGTTGATGACATCGTCGACGCGGCCGGTGATCCAGTAGTAACCGTGCTCGTCGCGGCGCGCGCCATCACCCGTGAAGTAATTGCCCGGGTAGGCCTTGAAGTAGGTATCGATGAACCGCTGGTGGTCGCCATACACCGTGCGCATCTGGCCCGGCCACGAGTCGGCGATGACGAGGTTGCCGGTGCACGCGCCCTCCTGCACCTTGCCCTCGGCATCGACGATGGCTGGCTTGATGCCGAAGAACGGCAGCGTGGCCGAGCCCGGCTTCAGGTCGGTGGCGCCCGGCAGCGGCGTGATGAGGAAGCCACCGGTCTCGGTTTGCCACCAGGTATCCATGATGGGGCAGCGCTCTTCGCCCACCACGCGGTAGTACCAGTTCCAGGCCTCGGGGTTGATCGGCTCACCCACCGTGCCCAGGATGCGCAGCGACTTGCGCGAGGTCTTCTTCACCGGTTCGTCGCCCTCGCGCATCAGCGCGCGGATGGCGGTGGGCGCGGTGTAGAACAGCGTCACCTTGTGCTTGTCGACCACCTGCCAGAAGCGGCTGAAATCCGGATAGTTGGGCACGCCATCGAACATCACCACGGTGGCGCCGTTGGCCAGCGGGCCGTAGACGACGTAGCTGTGGCCGGTGATCCAGCCCACGTCGGCCGTGCACCAGTAGATATCGTCCTCGCGCAGGTCGAACGTGAGCTCGTGCGTCAGGCTGGTATAGACGAGGTAACCACCGCTGGTGTGCAGCACGCCCTTGGGCTGCCCCGTGGAGCCGGAGGTATACAGCGTGAACAGGGGGTCCTCGGCGTTCATCGGCTCGGCGGGGCACTCGGTGCTCTGCCCTTCCATCAGCGTGTGGTACCAGCGATCGCGCGGCGACTGGAAATGCACGGCGCCACCGGTGCGGCGCACCACCACCACGGTTTCCACGCTGTTGGTGTTCGGCCGCGTCAGCGATTCATCGACGTTGGCCTTCAGCGGGATCTTCTTGCCGCCACGGCAGCCCTCGTCGGCGGTGACGATGAGCTTGGCCTTCGAATCGGCGATGCGGCTGGCCAGCGAATCGGGCGAGAAGCCGCCGAACACCACCGAGTGGATGGCGCCGATGCGCGCGCAGGCCAGCATGGCCACGGCGGCCTCGGGGATCATGGGCAGGTAGATGACGACGCGATCGCCCTTGGCCACGCCCAGGTTCTTCAGCGTGTTGGCGAACTGGCATACCTCGGCGTGCAGCTGGCGGTAGGTGAGCGTGCGCGATTCGTTCGGGTCGTCGCCCTCGAAGATGATGGCGGTCTTGTCGCCGCGCTTCGCCAGGTGGCGATCCAGGCAGTTGGCGGCCACGTTGAGCACGCCATCCTCGTACCAGCGGATGTGCAGGTCGGCCGGATCGTACGAGACGTTCTTGATCTTCGTGGGCGGCGTGACCCAGTCGAGCCGCTCGCTCATCGATTTCCAGAAGCCATCCGGGTCCTGGACCGATTCCGCGTACATGCGCTGGTAATCGTCCTTGCGGACACGCGCCTTTTCGGCGAAGGCGGGGTCGACCGGGTGGATCTCGGACATGCTGGCTCCTGCGTACATAAGGTTCGTGGGGCGTGGGCCCTGAGTGTAGCGTCGCGGCGCAGCATATTTATGCGGCCGGTTTACGACTTTGGTCGAGGTTAGACCTTTGGCGAATGGATGCCCGCGCCCGGCTGTCACATTCTCGGCGTGCCTAAGGGTTGGGGAGACCACTTGATGAACACCACGCATTCCGGTGGCCGCAAGGCCATCGCCTTCAGCGTTGCCTGCGCACTGATGCTGCCGATGGCGGCCATGCCGGGCACCGCGCACGCCCAGTCGAAGACGAAGAAATCGAGCACCCGCGAGGCGCAGCTCGAGCAGCGCGTGAACCAGCTGGAGCAACAGCTGGCCGAGCTCAAGGCGATGATCCAGGAGCAGAAATCGGCCACCACCGAAGCCACGGCCACGGCCCAGGCGGCGCAGACGCAATCGCAGGCCACCGAGGAAAAGGTGACCAAGGTCGAGAAGACCGTCGCCGCCGTGCCGGCCAAGCCGCCCTTCAGCACCGGCACCGCGCCGGGCGTCTCGGTGGCGCTGCATGGCTTCATCAACGCCAGCGCCTTCACCCAGAGCAAGGGGTACCAGTACGGTAACGGCGCCAACGCCGAATACCCGATCCCGGGCAACGCCGGCCACGTGAACGACTCGCTGAGCGGCGTGGACGTGCGCAACACCCGCTTCTGGCTCGATTTCTCGGGCGCGAAGATCTCCGAGAACTGGGCTGGCAGCGGCCGCATCGAGATGGACTTCTTCGGCGGATTCAACGGTACCGGTGCCTACTCGCAGCAGCAGCCCACGCCGCGCCTGCGCCAGGCCTATTTCGACATCGCCAATGCCAGCACCGGCAGCACGCTGCGCGTGGGCCAGTTCTGGGACCTGCTGTTCCCGCTGGATTACGTGCCGCAATCGCTGTCGCACATCGCGTTCCCGCTGGGCTACGGCAACGGCGTGATCGGCTGGCGCTACCCGGGCGTGATGTGGATGCAGGACCTCAACCACGGTGCCGAAGGCACCAAGTGGCGCCTCGACGTGGCCGCGTTCGAAGGCAGCTGGAGCGGCCCGGGCCTGACCACCAACTACCTCACCGCGGGCAACGCCGGCTTCAAGCCGCAGGTGGAGGCCCGCATTACCGCCAAGGGCAGCAACTGGCAGGCCTTCGTGGCCGGCCACTACAGCAAGCTCGACCTGCATGGCGTCGATGGCGAGACCATCACGCCGATCAAGAGCAACATCAAGAGCACGGCCGCGGAACTGGGCGGCATGTGGACCCCGGGCAGCTTCATCCTCAAGGGTGCGGTGTACACCGGCAAGGCCATTGGCCAGGTGTTCGGCGACCTCTCGCAGTTCGGCGATATCAAGGACAAGGGCGGCTGGCTGCAGGCCGGCTACAAGTTCGATTCTCACTGGACGGTCTACGGCTTCGCCTCGGTGAGCAAGCCGGACAAGGACGACGTGCTGCGCTGGCGTGCCGCCAACACCGCGGGCCTGCTGCGTGCCCGCCAGAACGCGCTAAGCCTGCAGTACACCACGGGCCCGTTCGATTACAGCGTGGAATGGATCCGCGCCAAGCTCGATTCGACGACGACCAATGGCCTCGGCCGCCAGAAGACCTCCGGCAACGAGTTCACCCTCAACGGCAACTACCGTTTCTAACGGAGGCTACGCATGGCAACCACCGCATCCGGCATGCGTGCCGATGGCACCATCGCCACCAGCCACAAACGCGTGATCTTCGCGTCGAGCCTGGGCACTGTCTTCGAGTGGTACGACTTCTACCTTTACGGCTCGCTCGCCGCCACCATCGGCAAGCAGTTCTTCACCGGCCTCAACGACACCAGCCAGTTCATCTTTGCGCTGCTGGCGTTCGCCGCGGGTTTCGCCGTCCGCCCCTTCGGCGCCATCGTGTTCGGCCGCATCGGCGACCTCATCGGCCGCAAGTACACGTTCCTCGTCACCATCATCATCATGGGCACCTCCACCTTCCTGGTGGGCGTGCTCCCCGGCTACAACACGATCGGCGTGGCCGCCCCCGTGTTGCTGATCCTGCTACGCCTGCTGCAGGGCCTGGCGCTGGGCGGTGAATACGGCGGCGCGGCCACCTACGTGGCCGAGCACGCGCCCAACGGCAAGCGCGGCCTGTACACCAGCTTCATCCAGATCACCGCCACGTTCGGCCTGTTCCTGTCGCTGCTTGTCATCCTGGGCACGCGCCTGGGCCTTGGCGGCGATACGTTCGATGCCTGGGGCTGGCGCATCCCGTTCCTGGTCTCCGCCCTGCTCGTGGCCGTATCGGTGTACATCCGCATGCAGCTGCACGAGTCGCCGGTGTTCCAGCAGATGAAGGCCGAGGGCAAGCAGTCGAAGGCCCCGCTCACCGAAGCGTTCGGCCAGTGGAAGAACCTGAAGCTGGTGATCCTCGCCCTGCTTGGCGCCACCGCCGGCCAGGCCGTCGTGTGGTACACGGGCCAGTTCTACTCGCTGTACTTCCTCACCCAAAGCCTGAAGATCGACGCCACCACGGCCAACCTGCTGATCGCCGCGGCCCTTTTCATCGGCACGCCGTTCTTCGTGTTCTTTGGCTGGCTCTCCGATCGCGTCGGCCGCAAGCCGGTGGTGCTGGCCGGCTGCCTCATCGCCGCGCTCACCATGTTCCCGATCTTCAAGGGGCTTACCCACTTCGGCAACCCGGCCATCGAAGCCGCCGCGGCCAACGCGCCGGTGGTGGTCACCGCCGACCCGAATGCCTGCAGCTTCCAGTTCGATCCGGTGGGCAAGCACACCTTCACCAGCTCGTGCGACGTGGCGAAGAGCGTGCTGGCCAAGAAGGGCATCCCGTACAGCAACGCCGCCGCGCCGGCGGGCACCGTGGCCACGGTGAAAGTGGGCGACGAGGTGATCGACTCGTTCGAGGGCACCGGCCTAGACAAGGCGACGTTCACGGCGCAGAGCAAGGCGTTCACCGGCAAGCTGGATGACCAGCTGAAGACCGCGGGCTACCCGGCCAAGGCCGATGCCGCGCAGGCGAACTACCCGATGCTGGTGGTGCTGCTGGCCATCCTCGTCATCTACGTCACCATGGTTTACGGGCCCATCGCCGCGTGGCTGGTGGAGATGTTCCCCACCCGCATCCGCTACACCTCGATGAGCCTGCCGTACCACATCGGTAACGGCTGGTTCGGCGGCTTCGTGCCTACGATCGGCTTCATGCTGGTGGCGTGGAAGGGCGATATCTACTACGGCCTCTGGTACCCGGTGGTGGTCGCCCTGATGACCTTCGTCATCGGCCTGTTCTTCGTCCGCGAGACCAAGGACGTGGCGCTGCACGACTGAGCGCCAGGAAGAGTTTGGGTAAGCCCCCGACCCCCGCGAAAGCGGGGGTTTTTTTTTGGTTCATCGCGGATTA
>NZ_JZRB01000069.1 GCF_000964085.1 Luteibacter yeojuensis | reverse complement strand
GGAAGAGGAGGCGGGTGGCCATGCGGCGGATACGGCGGTGGGGCATCCGCCGATGTTCGCCGGGCGGGCGGGGAGGGTGCAAGGGGGTACACTCCGGGGTTTACCCCGAACCCGCCACGCCATGCCCTATACGCCCATCGTCGCTACCCTCGGCTACGTGCTGTCGCCGGATGGCCAGCGCGTGCTGATGATCCACCGCAACGCCCGCAAGGATGACCAGCACCTGGGCAAGTACAACGGGCTGGGCGGCAAGATGGAGCCGGGCGAAGACATCGCCGCCTGCATGCGCCGCGAGATCCGCGAGGAAGCGGGTATCGAATGCACCGAGATGAGCCTGCGCGGCACGCTGAACTGGCCAGGCTTCGGCAAGCAGGGCGAAGACTGGCTGGGCTTCATCTTCGTCATCACGCGCTACGAGGGCGAGCCGCTCACGTCCAACCCCGAGGGCACCCTGGAGTGGGTGCCGGTCGGGGGCCTGGACGCCCTGCCGATGTGGGAGGGCGACCGCCACTTCCTGCCGCTGGTGTTCGACGGCGACCCGAGGCCGTTCCATGGGGTCATGCCGTACAAGGACGGCCGCATGCAGTCGTGGAGCTATAGCCGGCTGTAACTTGCCTGCTTTTGTGGGAGCGCGCTT
>NZ_JZRB01000068.1 GCF_000964085.1 Luteibacter yeojuensis | reverse complement strand
GGGAGCGCGCTTGCGCGCGAAAGGCCAACAAGGCGGCGACGCAACGCCCCTAAGCCGTGCGATGCAAAATCAGCTCCAGCACCATCTTCGTGCCAAAAAACGCCAGCAATAAAATCGCCATGCCCGTCAGCGTGAGGTTCACCGCGCGGATGCCACGCCACCCATGGCGCCAGCGGCCCCACAGCAGCACGCCGAACACCACCCATGCGACGATGGATAGCACCGTCTTGTGCACCAGGTGCTGGCCGAACAGGTCGCCGACGAACAGGGCGCCGGTGATGAGCGTCAGCGTGAGCAGCACGAAGCCGACCGCGATAAGGCGGAACAGCAGCACCTCGGTGAGCGTGAGCGGGGGCAGGGCACGCACCCAGTGGCCAAAGCGGCTGCGGCGCAGCGCACGCTCCTGGATCGCCAGCAGGATGGCCAGGGCGGCCGCCAGCGAGAGGAAGGCGAAGGCGAAGACCGCGATGGTGACGTGCATCTCGATCTGCCACGTCATGGCCATGGGCGCGGTGCGTGGGGCGAGGAAGGCGTCGAGGGCCAGGCAGGTGGCCGAGAGCGGGAAGACAAGGATGCCCAGGCCCGCCACGGGGCGGGACAGGTTCACGGCCAGGGTAAGGGCCGAGGCGATCCACGCCACCAGCGAAAGGGCGGCGAAGAAGTGCAGGTCGAGCGTGCCGCGGTGCGCGCCGAGCAGTGCACCGCCGTGGGCCAGCGCCGCGATGCACGCCAGGGCCATGCCGACCCGGGCCAGCGGCTGGCCACCCGTCACCAGCGGCCGGGCGAGCACGCCGGCGGCGGACAGGTAGAAAAGGATGGCGGCCAGCGAGAGGGTGACGATCATGGACGCGCAGTGTGGCATAGCGGGGTGGGGGAGCGGAATGCGACACAGTGGCGTTTACGAGCGGGAGCGGGAGGCGGGCGGAGGGAGTGGCACCCCGGATCACGTTGCGCCATGAGGGGCCACTCCCTTCTCCCGTCCCCCGCCACCGATCTCCCGCTATAATCGACGGCTTGGAATATTTCCCGACGGTTCAAACATGTTCGAATCCCTCAGCCAACGCCTCTCCGACACCGTCAACCGCCTGCGTGGTCGCGGCCGGCTGACCGAAGAAAACATCCGCGAAACCTTGCGCGAGGTCCGCATCGCGCTGCTCGAGGCCGACGTGGCGCTGCCCGTGGTCAAGGCGCTGGTCGAGCGCGTCAAGGTGCGTGCGGTGGGCCAGGAGGTGATGAAGAGCCTCTCGCCGGGCCAGGCGCTGGTCAAGGTCGTCAGCGACGAGCTCACCGCCGTCATGGGCGCCGCCAACAGCGAGCTGAACCTCGCCACCCAGCCGCCCGCCGTGGTCCTCATGGCCGGCCTGCAGGGCGCTGGCAAGACCACCACCGTCGGCAAGCTCGCCCGCTTCCTCAAGGAACGGAAAAAGAAGCGCGTCATGGTGGTCAGCTGCGACGTCTACCGTCCGGCCGCCATCGAGCAGCTGCGCACGCTGGCCTCGCAGGTCGACGTGGCCTTCTTCCCGTCCGAAGCCGGCCAGAACCCGGTCGACATCGCGAAGGCCGCCATCGCCGCGGCCCGCCGCGAGGTCATCGACGTGCTGCTGGTGGATACCGCCGGCCGCCTGCACGTCGACGAAGCCATGATGGAGGAGATCAAGGCCCTCCACGGTGCCATCAACCCGATCGAAACCCTGTTCGTCGTCGACTCGATGACGGGCCAGGATGCCGCCAACGTCGCCAAGGCCTTCTCCGACGCGCTGCCGCTCACCGGCGTGGTGCTCACCAAGACCGACGGCGATGCCCGCGGCGGTGCCGCGCTGTCGGTGCGCTATATCACCGGCCGCCCCATCAAGTTCCTCGGCGCCGGCGAGAAGACCGACGCCCTCGAGCCTTTCCACCCCGATCGCGTGGCGCAGCGCATCCTCGGCATGGGCGACGTCCTGTCGCTGGTGGAGGAGGTCGAGCGCAAGGTCGACCACGAGAAGGCGCAGAAGCTGGCCGAAAAGGTCATGAAGGGTAAGCGCTTCGATCTCAACGACATGCGCGACCAGCTGCAGCAGATGAGCAACATGGGCGGCCTGGCCGGCCTCATGGACAAGCTCCCGGGCGTTTCCAGCCTGCCCGATAACGTCAAATCCAAGGTCAACGACGGCGAACTCAACAAGATGGTCGCCATCATCGGCTCGATGACCAAGAAGGAGCGCCGCCATCCGGATCTCCTCAACGGTTCCCGCAAGGCCCGCGTCGCACGCGGGTCGGGCACCCAGCCGGCGGACGTCAACCGCCTGCTGAAGCAGTTCATGCAGATGGAAAAGATGATGTCCAAGCTGTCCAAGGGCGGCAGCAAGGGCCTCATGCGCCAGATGCGTGGCGCCATGAAGGGCATGGGCGGCATGGGCGGGATGATGCCGCCGCGCTAAATGGCCCGTTGGGCCGCGGAAGTACCCGCAGGTACTTCCATTTCCGAAAAATTTGGCTAAAATGTCCGGCTTTACCGCGCCCGCTTCTCGCGCGCGCCTTGCCGGCATTCGGCACTCTGGAGCACGTAACTTATGGTCAAGATTCGTCTTTCGCGCGGTGGCGCCAAGGGCCGTCCGTTTTATCACATCGTCGTGACCGACCAGCGCAGCCCGCGCGACGGTCGCAACATCGAGCGCGTCGGCTACTACAACCCGGTCGCTTCGGGCGCCGACAAGCGTCTCGAGCTCGACGTCGCCAAGGTTGACGCCTGGGTGGCCAAGGGTGCCCAGCTGACCGACAAGGTCCGCGCGCTCGTCAAGGAAGCCGGCAAGCTGGCAGCCTGATGTCGATGGAGCCTGGCAGGCGCGTCCGCGTAGGGCGCATCGTTGGGCTCCATGGTGTGCAGGGCCAGGTCAAGCTCGAAAGCTGGACCGAGCCCCGCCTCCAGATCTTCCGGTACCAGCCCTGGCAGCTGACCGCGCCGGGCGTGGAACGGGAGATGAGCGGTATCCGCGGCAACGCGCAGGGCAAGGGCATCGTCGCCTCCCTGCCGGGCATCGCGGATCGCGACCAGGCGGCAACACTGGTCGGCTGCGAGATCACCGTCTCGCGCGACCTGTTCCCGCCGGCCGCCCCGGGCGAGTTCTACTGGTTCGATCTCGAAAACCTCGAGGTCGTCACCACGGAAAACGTCACCCTGGGCCGGGTCAGCCATCTGTTTTCCACCGGCGCCAACGACGTCATGGTGGTGAAGGATGGCGAGAAGGAGCGCCTGGTGCCGTTCGTCCAGGGCCCCTACGTGCAGTCCGTCGATCTCGACGCCGGCCGCATCGTGGTGGACTGGGATCCCGAGTTTTAAGTAACAGCGGCCACTGAAGTCATGCGCATCGACGTGGTTACGCTGTTTCCCGATTTCGTCCGCCAGTCGGCCGGTATCGGGGTGGTGGGAAGGGCGCAGCAGCGCGAGCTGCTCCAGGTCGAGGCCTGGAACCCGCGCGATTTCGCCACCGACAATTATCGCACCGTGGATGGCCGCCCCTTTGGCGGTGGACCAGGCATGGTGATGCTGATCGAACCGCTGCGGGCCACGCTTGCCGCCGTTCGTGAGGCGGCACCGGAACCGGTGCACGTGGTTTACCTCAGCCCGCAAGGTGCGCGGCTGACGCAAAAGAGGGTGGAGGCGCTGGCGCGCATGCCGCGAATCGCCCTCATTTGTGGACGTTATGAAGGTGTGGACGAACGCTTTGTCCAGCACGAGGTCGACGAAGAGCTCTCAATCGGCGATTATGTGCTGTCTGGCGGGGAGCTCGGCGCAGCGGTGGTTATCGATGCGGTGGGTCGTCTGCAGGAAGGCGCGTTGAACGACGCGCAATCCCACCAGCAGGATTCGTTCTCGGACGGCTTGCTGGATTGCCCGCACTACACCCGTCCCGTGCAGCACGATGCATGGGGTGGCGTGCCGGAGGTGCTGCTTTCCGGCGACCACGCGGCTATCGCCCGCTGGCGCCACAAGCAGTCGCTAGGTCGAACCTGGCTGCGCCGGCCGGATCTGCTAACGCAGCTGGTCCTGGATGATAAATCCCGGGCTTTGCTGGATGAATTCCGCCGTGAATATGCACGGCCAAACGGTGCGGCCGGCGACGACCGCCGTAACAAAAATTGACAGGTGTCAGCCATGAACAAACTCCTCCAACAGTTCGAAGCCGAGCAGATCACCCGCCAGCTGCCGGATTTCGGCCCTGGCGACACCGTGGTCGTGAACGTCAAGGTGAAGGAAGGTAACCGCGAGCGCGTCCAGGCGTTCGAGGGTATCTGCATCGCCAAGCGCAGCCGCGGCCTGCATTCGGCCTTCACCGTGCGCAAGATCTCGCACGGCACCGGCGTCGAGCGCGTGTTCCAGACCCACAGCCAGGCCATCGACTCGGTCGAAGTCAAGCGCAAGGGCAAGGTCCGCGGCGCCAAGCTGTACTTCCTGCGTGGCCTCGAAGGCAAGGCCGCCCGCATCAAGGAAGACGTCGCCGCCGCCGCTGCCGCCAAGGCCGCGAAGAAGGCTGCCGCCGCCGCCGAGTAATCGGCTGCCGCAAGGCGAAAGAAAAAGCCCGCGAGCGATCGCGGGCTTTTTTTGTTGTGCCTGGCGGACCCATCGCGCGCAAGCGCGCTC
>NZ_JZRB01000067.1 GCF_000964085.1 Luteibacter yeojuensis | reverse complement strand
CCACGGAGTGGGCTCCTACACGGGCACAGGGCCCGGGGTTCAGACCGGGATCTGCGCCAGCTGGGCCAGTCGGCGGACGGCGACCGAGGCGATCGGGTAGTCGGCGTTCTGGGTCAGGATCTCGGCGAGCATGGCGCGGGTGTACTTGAGCGTGGCGTCGTCGCGCTCCAGCCATGCCTGCACCGGGCTCACGTCGGTGCGGTCACCGGCGATGGAGAGCACCTGCACGGCCAAGGCGCGGTGCTGGGCGTTGAGCTCGTCCAGCAGCGAACCACGGGCCTGGGCGTGCCAGGCGCCTTCCACCGGCAGGGCTTCGATCTGGCCACGCAACCATTCGAGGTCGAGCGCTTCGCCCAGCTCATAGAACACCTTGGCCACCGTGGCGATGTCCTTGCCGCTAGCCTTCGACACTTCGACCATGTCGAGCGCGGCGCGGAGCACCGAAACGCGGGCCAGGCGCACGGCCAGCTCGGTGGGGATGCCGAAGCCTTCCCACTTCTCCTGGCTGGCGGCGAAATCGCCGCGGCCCGTGTTGGTGAGGACCTCCGGCATCGCCTTGCGCAACGTCGTCACCTCGGCGGCGTAGCGGTCGACGTTGGCGGCGATGTCGAGCGAGCCACCGGGGCGGTTGAGCAGCCAGCGCGTGAGGTGGCGCAGCAGCGACCAGATCTGCAGGATCGCGTCGATCTGCGTATCTTCCGCCACCTTGCCGTCCAGCGCCTCCAGCTCGGCCCAAAGATCGCGGGCGTCGAGGATTTCCCGGGCGGCGGTGTACGCCTTCGCGATGGCCGCCGGGCCGTGGCCCGTGTCTTCCTGCATGCGCATCATGAAGGTGGCGCCCATGCGGTTGATCGTCGAGTTGGTCACCGCGGTGGCGATGATCTCGCGCTTCAGGCGATGGCGCTGCATGTGCTCGGCGTACTTTTCGTGCAGCGGCACGGGGAAGTAACGCACCAGCTCGCGCGACAGGTAGGGGTCTTCCGGCACATCCGAGTCCAGCAACTGCTGGAACAGGCGGATCTTGTCGTACGACAGCAGCACCGACAGCTCGGGACGGGTAAGCCCCTGCCCCTTCGCCTTGCGGTCGGCCAGTTCGGCCTGGGTCGGCAGCGACTCCACCGCGCGATCGAGCAGGCCCTCGGCCTCGAGCGTCGTGATGAAGTGGGCCATGGAACCCAGGCGGCGCACCGACTGGTGCTCCATGAGGGTGATGGCCTGGTTCTGGCGGTAGTTGTCCCACAGGACCAGGCGCGCCACTTCGTCGGTCATCTCGGCGAGCTGCTTGTTGCGGCCGTCGAACGTGAGTTCGTTGCGCTGCACGGCATCGTTCAGCAGGATCTTGATGTTCACCTCGTGGTCGGAGGTATCCACGCCGGCGGAGTTGTCGATGAAATCGGTGTTCATCAGCACGCCGGCCTGGCTGGCTTCGATGCGGCCCTTCTGGGTCATGCCCAGGTTGCCGCCCTCGCCGATGACCTTGCAGCGCAGCTCGTTGCCGTTGACGCGCAGCGCGTTATTCGCGCGGTCGCCCACTTCGGCCTGCGTCTCGCTGGCGGCCTTCACGTAGGTGCCGATGCCGCCGTTCCAGAGCAGGTCGACCGGGGCCTTGAGGATGGCCGACAGCAGGTCGTTCGGCGGCAGGTGCGTGGCTTCGCTGCGGATGCCCAGCGCAGCCTTGACCTCGGCCGACACCGGGATCGACTTGGCCGAACGCGGGTAGATGCCGCCGCCCGCGGAGATAAGCGACTTGTCGTAGTCATCCCACGACGAACGCGGCAGCGCGAACATGCGCTGGCGCTCGACGAAGCTGCGGGCGGCATCCGGGTTCGGGTCGAGGAAGATGTGGCGGTGGTCGAACGCGGCCAGCAGGCGGATGTGCTCGGAGAGCAGCATGCCGTTGCCGAACACGTCGCCGGACATGTCGCCCACGCCCACGCAAGTGAAATCCTGCGCCTGGCTGTCGCGGCCCATGGCTCGGAAGTGGCGCTTCACCGACTCCCACGCGCCCTTGGCAGTGATACCCATGCCCTTGTGGTCGTAGCCGTTCGAGCCACCCGACGCGAAGGCGTCATCGAGCCAGAAGCCATGCTCCGTGGAGATGGCATTGGCAATGTCGGAGAACGTGGCCGTGCCCTTGTCGGCGGCGACGACCAGGTACGGGTCGTCGTTGTCATGGCGGACCACGTCGTGCGGCGGCACCACCTTGCCCTCGACGAGGTTATCGGTGATGTCGAGCAGGCCGTTGATGAACATGCGGTAGCACGCGATGCCCTCGGCCAGCTGCGCGTCGCGGTCGCCGCCCACCGGCGGGCGCTTGACGAAGAAGCCGCCCTTCGAGCCCACGGGCACGATGACCGTGTTCTTCACCATCTGCGCCTTCACGAGGCCCAGCACTTCGGTGCGGAAATCCTCGCGGCGATCGGACCAGCGCAGGC
>NZ_JZRB01000066.1:2500-5358 GCF_000964085.1 Luteibacter yeojuensis | reverse complement strand
GGTATAAGGCCCCTGGCGGTGACCTACTCTTGCATGGCTTGAGCCACACTACCATCGGCGCATGCGCGTTTCACTTCTGAGTTCGGGATGGGATCAGGTGGGACCACGCCGCTATAGCCGCCAGGGAAGGGGTGGGAGCAGCGCATGGGCGCCGGCTCCACAGAGGGTGTAAACGAGTGACAAGCGTCCGGGAACGTCCGGATCGAAGCTTGAGTTAAGACGGTGAAGCGTCTTGGGGTTATATGGTCAAGCCTCACGGCTCATTAGTACGCGTAAGCTCAATGCATTGCTGCACTTCCACACCGCGCCTATCAACCACCTAGTCTTGATGGTGCCTTAAGGAGAGTCTAGCTCTCGGGAGATCTCATCTTGAGGCGCGCTTCCCGCTTAGATGCTTTCAGCGGTTATCGCTTCCGTTCATAGCTACCGGGCAATGCCATGGGCATGACAACCCGAACACCAGCGGAACGTCCACTCCGGTCCTCTCGTACTAGGAGCAGCCCCTCTCAAATCTCCAACGCCCACGACAGATAGGGACCGAACTGTCTCACGACGTTCTGAACCCAGCTCGCGTACCACTTTAAATGGCGAACAGCCATACCCTTGGGACCGGCTACAGCCCCAGGATGTGATGAGCCGACATCGAGGTGCCAAACACCGCCGTCGATATGAACTCTTGGGCGGTATCAGCCTGTTATCCCCGGAGTACCTTTTATCCGTTGAGCGATGGCCCTTCCATACAGAACCACCGGATCACTAAGACCTACTTTCGTACCTGCTTGATCCGTCGATCTCGCAGTCAAGCACGCTTATGCCTTTGCACACAGTGCGCGATGTCCGACCGCGCTGAGCGTACCTTCGTGCTCCTCCGTTACTCTTTGGGAGGAGACCGCCCCAGTCAAACTACCCACCATACACGGTCCCCGATCCGGATTACGGACCTAGGTTAGAACGTCAAGCACTTCAGGGTGGTATTTCAAGGATGGCTCCACCAGAACTAGCGTCCTGGTTTCATAGCCTCCCACCTATCCTACACAGAAGAACTCAACGTTCAGTGTAAAGCTATAGTAAAGGTTCACGGGGTCTTTCCGTCTTGCCGCGGGAACGCTGCATCTTCACAGCGATTTCAATTTCACTGAGTCTCGGGTGGAGACAGCGCCGCTGTCGTTACGCCATTCGTGCAGGTCGGAACTTACCCGACAAGGAATTTCGCTACCTTAGGACCGTTATAGTTACGGCCGCCGTTTACTGGGGCTTCGATCAAGAGCTTCGCCTTGCGGCTGACCCCATCAATTAACCTTCCAGCACCGGGCAGGCGTCACACCCTATACGTCCACTTTCGTGTTTGCAGAGTGCTGTGTTTTTGATAAACAGTCGCAGCGGCCAGGTTACTGCGACCCCTCGATGCTCAGTCACGCACGTGACCACACCAAGGGGCGCACCTTCTCCCGAAGTTACGGTGCCATTTTGCCTAGTTCCTTCACCCGAGTTCTCTCAAGCGCCTTGGGATTCTCACCCTGCCTACCAGTGTCGGTTTACGGTACGGTTTTTCTACAGCTGAAGCTTAGTGGCTTTTCCTGGAAGCGTGGTCTCAGTCACTTCGTCCTCATAGGACTCGTCTCGGTGCTCGGCATAGAGGTTCCCGGATTTGCCTAAGAACCATGCCTACCGCCTTTCCCCAGGACAACCAACGCCTGGTAGACCTAACCTTCTCCGTCCCCACATCGCACTGTAGAAAAGTGCAGGAATATTAACCTGCTTCCCATCGACTACGCATTTCTGCCTCGCCTTAGGGGCCGACTCACCCTGCGCCGATGAACGTTGCGCGAGGAAACCTTGGGCTTTCGGCGGGGAGGCTTTTCACCCCCCTTATCGTTACTCATGTCAGCATTCGCACTTCCGATACCTCCAGCAGACTTTACAATCCACCTTCACAGGCCTACGGAACGCTCCTCTACCGCGTACAGGTCAAAACCTGTACACCCCGAGCTTCGGTGCATAGCTTAGCCCCGTTAAATCTTCCGCGCAGACCGACTCGACCAGTGAGCTATTACGCTTTCTTTAAAGGGTGGCTGCTTCTAAGCCAACCTCCTGGCTGTCTATGCCTTTCCACATCGTTTTCCACTTAGCTATGACTTTGGGACCTTAGCTGCGGGTCTGGGTTGTTTCCCTTTTCACGACGGACGTTAGCACCCGCCGTGTGTCTCCCGTGTAGCACGTGTTGGTATTCGGAGTTTGCCATGGTTTGGTAAGTCTCAATGACCCCCTAGCCATAACAGTGCTCTACCCCCAACAGTGTTCGCACGAGGCGCTACCTAAATAGCTTTCGAGGAGAACCAGCTATCTCCGAGTTTGTTTAGCCTTTCACTCCGATCCTCAACTCATCCCCATCTATTGCAACAGATGTGGGTTCGGTCCTCCAGTGCGTGTTACCGCACCTTCAACCTGGTCAAGGATAGATCACTCGGTTTCGGGTCTACTGCCAGAGACTATTCGCCCTATTCAGACTCGGTTTCCCTTCGCCTCCCCTATACGGTTAAGCTTGCCACTGACAGTAAGTCGCTGACCCATTATACAAAAGGTACGCAGTCACCCTTGCGGGCTTCCACTGCTTGTACGTATACGGTTTCAGGGTCTATTTCACTCCCCTCTCCGGGGTTCTTTTCGCCTTTCCCTCACGGTACTAGTTCGCTATCGGTCAGTCAGGAGTATTTAGCCTTGGAGGATGGTCCCCCCATGTTCAGACAAGGTTTCACGTGCCTCGCCTTACTCAATTTCATGCCATGCACCCTTTCGTCTACCGGGCTATCACCGTCTACGGCCAGCTTTTCCACGCTGTTCGACTAGAATGTACGACA
>NZ_JZRB01000065.1 GCF_000964085.1 Luteibacter yeojuensis | reverse complement strand
TGGACGTCGACGTCGATGGTGTAGGGAGAGTCCATGGCGGGTTTCTGCATCGGGTGACGTGATGGTGCGCCGGTGGCCGTGAGCGGACAGTGCACGTTTTCGGCGGGAAGGCGCCGGCTGTGAATCCAAGCCAACCACCAGGAGCCGCCGCCGCGTACGGCAGGCACGCGCAGGATGGACCCCGGACGGTCGACGTCGGGCCAATGGCGTCATCAACGCCCTGACAATCGTGACCTCGCCGGCATATCGAGCCAAGCGGCGCGGGAAGGGGTTTGTGAGACGGCGCGCCGATGGCCCCGATGACGGATGTGCCGTTTTGCAGACGGAAAACCCGACCTCGGGGTCGAACGCCATACCTGCAAAAGTGCTGGCCATGTGCCTTGCCTACCGGAAGCTTCAGCATCCCCTCCTCCGCCTCGCTTACCCGTCAAGAACGCGTCGGCTTCGGGTTCCCACCGGCGTTTACTTCTAGGAGGCAGCTCTCGCCGTCTCGATCTTCCGATCGTGCGTAGGCGGCAAGGACGGGCGGACTTCGCGGATTAACGTCTGCCATTCGGCGTCGCTGAGCGCGCCCATACCCTCACGGTGGGCCTTAACCGCTTCGGCATACCCCGGCTCGACCTCGAGCATGAACCCGGCGTCGAGCAACTTCCCGAGCAAGCCCGGCAAGTCGGCGCTCGTATCGTGATTCACAGAACTTCAAACCACCGGGGAAAGGTCGGTGCAGCAGTCAAGCCAGCTCCACGTCCTGCGGCGTGTCCATGGCGCCGGCTGGCATGCCCATCAGAAACTCGATTTCCTCGGCGAGAGCATCGCTGACTGGCGCCTACCTTCACTCATGGGTGTCTGCGCATGGCATGCGACGTGCCTGGATGGCCAAAGCCGTGGGAATCGACAAGCCAGTTTGCCATCCGTGTTGGCAGCATGCAGCATGACGCTGCGCCGGGCTATTGAATCTCGCGCTGGAGTGCCATCACCAGGACTGCCTATGCACGCTGACTGGACACACACCGACGAGCAGGGCCGGCGCATTCTGGTCCATGTGTCGTTTGCACCAACCGGACGGGACGTGCAGTGGATTGCGTAATTTGGTGGGACCACACACGCGACGGGGGAGCTTGCCGGAAGTGCCGTCGATGAGGCGGGCGTCCGGACCGCCGTGCAGCACGCCCTCCTTCAGGCCGACGTCCTTGCCAAGGCAAAGGCCGGTTCCTATCAACCATCCTCCCGCAAGGCAGAGGAGCGCGTTGTCGATGGCCTGATGCAGTTTCTCGCGCGCGGCGCGCCATGCGGCAGGTTCCGGTCGGACTTGTTTCTCAAGAATTTCCCTCAGGGCATGCGCACACGCCGTTGCCATCGGCAGCCTTGCCGCATCCGTCCGAAGGGCAACGACCTGTACGTGATGGCGCGCCTGGGGAACAGGCTGTGCTCCAGTGCGTCATCCAGATGCACGGCGGCGCGGATGATGGCTTCGAGCGCCAGGATGCGGGGCGTATCGGGCAGGGCACGTCCTTTGCTTGTGCGAACGCGGGAGTCTAACGCGCACACAAATGGCCGTCCAAAAAAAACCGCCTCCGTTTGCACGAAGGCGGCCGGCGCACAGCTGGGGGTGCGAGGGGCTGCGAGGTTGAATGCACGTTGGCAGTGAGCGTGTCAGGAATACGTGATACGCCCTACCTTGGGGTTGCCCGTCTCGACGGCTTAGCCGAGGGACCCGCCCGGGTGTCTTCGCCGGCCGATTCCGACGCTGCCAACGTTGGGACAACCGCCGCCATCGCCGCGTTCATGTGGCGGCGCTGCTCGTCGTCGACAATGACCAGCAAATGCTGGAGAAGGCGGGGTCTGCCGTATGGAGGTCCCGGACGGCGTCTTTGAGCTCCCCCGGCTCGTCGACAGGGTCAGGAACGAGGTGCGGCAATCGGACTTGAGCCCGACCACCTCGGCGCCCAGGCGGGAGATGGCGGCTATGAGTTCGACGACGTGCGTTTTTGCCTGGTGGAGCGCATCGACCGCTTGGGCAACGCACTGGTGTTGGTCACCCCACTGCCGCTGGTCAACCTTGGTCTTCGAAATGGTCCATTGCGGGTCCGCGGCGGACGCGCGCTGTACCACCGATAACATGGGCTAATCGCCCTGCCCTGACGCCCGAATTCGGCCAGAAGCTGCAAAGGCAGAAATGGCAATACGATGCGATTAGGAACCCAAATCGCTGCTAACGTGGAAAGGCACCGGACTAGGCCCGGTGAGGACTTCCGGCTCAGGGCCCGGAAACTCCGATATCTAGGGTACCGAGTTGCTATCCGCCACTCCCGCCGCCGCGACATTGGCAAGCTCGAGGTCACGGCTCCGTCGATGGCTCGCAGCGCACGGTTTCTGACGCGAACGGTGCGCTGAGCCTCGTGTGGATCAAGTGGCCTGTGCGGACCTGAACGCGATGGTGTCCCGACCGCTAAAGCCAGCACTCATCGTGCCGTTAAGCGGTTGAAGGCCCGGGGGTCGGGCTGGTCACGCAAACAGCCATGAGAAGCTTACGAATTCGCGTCACTTTCGGGTGTGGTGTGCTGGCATTGATGGCGTCCGGCACTGCACTGGCAGCCTGCTCAGCAAAAGACTTTGCCATCGAGGCATTTGCGGTCAAGCTGCAGCAGGGGTCTGGCCAGCCGCGTTTCAGTATGAAGGGGCAGCTGGTCAACCACTGTACTGAAGCCGCTGCCGCACAAATTCGCATCGACGCCAAAGACGCTGCCGGCAAAGTCCTCTCGAGCAAACAAGGTTGGCCTGCGGGAACGTCGAATATCGAGCCAGGCAAAGCGGTCGACTTTGATCTCGGCCGTCTGTTCCGCTACCAGCCCGACATGAGCGATTACACCGTGTTGGTCTCGGACGCGAAGACCTGGTGACCATCTTTGCGGAGCTTGCGCGCTAGCGACCCATCGCCCCTCGTCTTACTTCTCGCCGACAAGTGCTCCACACTCCGCAATGATCTTGGCCCCCTGCATCGGTTTTGATAGGAGGCGACGCGGATGCAGGTCCGCCGGTACTTCCGATGCATCGCTGGCGGAGAGAAACGCATATGGAATGCCACGATCCTCTAGAACGCGCGCCAGGTTGTACGACGTACCGTCGGGAAGGTTCACGTCCAAGAGAGCTCCGTCGATTGCATCGGCGCCCACGTGTGAATCTGCCTCCGAGCAGCTGCGATAAGGGCCGAGCACCACCGCGCCCTCCCCTTCTAAAATCGTGCTCAAAATCATCCCGATCAAATCGTCATCTTCTACTACAAGAAGTCGGGATCCAGCCAAGGTTTTCATAAAGATGCCAATCAATGAAGAGATCAGACGCTCACACGCGTGAAGTGAAGCGGCCGTGCCCACACACACGTTTGGCGCCGAGAGCGCTAAAGCAGTACGCATAGCGCATATTGCCGCCCTGTCGAGGCAGAATGGCCGACAGGACGGCGAAGTGCGGTCGCATGGATAGGGAGAAATGGAGCAGATGGCGACCGTAGGTCATCGATCCGATGCGCCGCCTGGTCGCTCCATCACGCTTGTCGCAGTTTCAGGGCAGGATGCGTACGCCTGCCTCACGATCAAAATATCGCCCCTTAGCGCCATCGATAAATGCCTTGGTTTGCGATGCCGCGATAACGCCCGCATCGGCCTCAAGCCCGGAAGCGTCGAACAATGCCCTACCCCCGTCGTCCAAGGCGATGGCTTTGAGGTGACCGAAGGCATCGCGGACAAAATCCACGGCGGCGGCATCGCTTACCAGCTGACCAGCGCCCTCCTCGCTCAGGATGACCGCGACCGCGTCAAAATTGATCGATGGCGTCCCGGCGAGCTGTCCGTCAGCGGCCATCTTCGTTCCACTCGACAAAACGGCTCCTCCCACTTTTGGCGCAACGATCTTGACGGTCGAACCCGCGGCTTCGGCCGCCTTCACAACGGCCGCTACCGCCTTGGCGTCCGATCTATCGTTGATCAGAATGCCGACAACGCGACCCTCCAGCGTCTTCTTCATCTTGCCGATAATCTGC
>NZ_JZRB01000064.1 GCF_000964085.1 Luteibacter yeojuensis | reverse complement strand
CCCCCCCCCCCCCCAAGTCTCTTTGTCTTCCGGATGGCTTCACGCAAACGTTGGATGCCCGGAGCATACGACATCCCAATCCCGTGCCGCGCACAGCTTCGATTCTTCTCATCTGGCAGATCGCACGTCATTGGACGACTTGTCGGTGTCTAGCCATTGATTCGCGCAACATTCCCGGCTCGAAACTTTCTATTGGAATCCATGGAATCGAAGCGGGATATGTCAAAGATGACTTATGAACCTCGACCGAGCTCGACGAGTCGGTGCTTACGGTCGTCGATTCCGCCTTGTCCAGATGCCACGCGTTTCGCTGATGGTCATATGCGAAAGAGAAAGTCGTGCCGCCCTTCGCCGATTCGTTGAGGAACGACACTCTGTCTGGCTCTACCGATAGATTTCCATTGAGCGCCATGGCTGCAGCAGTGCGGGCATAGTCGTTGTATCGACAGTCAACGACGGTGGAGTTCGCGGCAATCGCTGAGGCTCGATTCGCCTTGGACTCGACGATGACGAGTTCGCAGGGATTGCTTGATCTGTCGGCGCCGAGTCGGTGGCGCACCACGACGATCGTGAGACCGGGCGCATGGCTCGCAGTGGCCATGACCTTGGCGGCGAGAATGGTGTCACCTGCTGCTACGAAAGCGTTGGCGGCGTCGGGGACCGTGGCGATTAGGGCGCTAGCATGTATGTCGCCCCCGGCCACGCTTGCCAGGGCCGCGAGGATCAACGGCCATCGTGACCGGGACGGTGACGCTTGATTCGAGTGCCTCCTTGCACGGCTCGCCATCCTTGCTTCTCCACAACAATGCTAGATGGCCGAAGCATACGCCACCCCAAACCCCTACCGAGCACAACCCCGAATCTTCTCACCGTATCCGCGCATTCCTTCCATAGCCCCACCCGCGGAACATGACACCCATCAAATATTGAGCGCCCGCCCACCATCCACCCGAACCACCTGCCCGGTCGTGTAATGCGCATCCAGCATCAACCATCGCACGGCTTCGGCAACATCCTCAGGCTCGCCCTTCCGCGCCAGCGGCGTCTTCGCGATCAACGCGTCCGCCGCTTCTTCAGGCTTGCCTGATTCGGGCCACAGGATGGCGCCCGGCGCGACGGCGTTGACGCGTACGTCGGGGGCGAGTTCCTTGGCCAGCGATTGCGTGAGCATCGCCAGTGCGGCCTTGGCCATGACGTACACCGTATGCCCGGCGAGGGGCCGTTCGGCGTAGATGTCGACGATGTTGACGATGGAACCCTTCGCTTCGCGCAACGCGGGTGCGGCGGCCTGCGAGAGGAAGAACGGTGCGCGCGCGTTGGCGGCGAAGAGGTCGTCCCACTGCGCCTGCGTGGTCTCCCCGATGGGCGTGGGGTAGAAAGCGGACGCATTGTTGACCAGGCCGTCGAGGCGGCCGAAGACGGCGAGGACGTCGCCGACGAGGTGGTCGGGGGTGGCGGGTTTGTCGAGCGCGCCGGAGAACAGCGCGACGCTATCGGCGCGTGCGGCGTTGAGTTCGTTGGCGAGCGTCTCCGCGTCGTCGGCGGAGCTGCGGTAGTGCAGGGCGATGTTGCAGCCCGCGGCGTGCAGGCGCCGGCAGATGACGGCGCCGACGCGGCGGGCGCCGCCCGTGACGAGGACGACCGGTGGCTGGTTCATGGCGGGCTTCCTGGCGGGGGCGCGGGCAGCTTGCCGGAAAGTGCGGCGGGCGTCACGACTTGGTGGTGGATTTTTTCGTGGCTTTCTTTGCGGCGGGGCGGCGGGCGGTGGTTTTCTTGACCGCTTTTTTCACCGC
>NZ_JZRB01000063.1 GCF_000964085.1 Luteibacter yeojuensis | reverse complement strand
GCGGTGAATTCGTCGAGCAGGACGAAGATGGCGGCAACCGCCGCGTCATCGCCAAGGACGATTTCAGCGACGTCACCAGCGGCGGCCTGTGGACGCCCGCCCCGCTCCGCCCGTTCGGCACGCGCCCGGTCACCGGCATTCCGAAGGTCACCTACGTGAACCCGCAGGACCCGGTCGCTCGCCTGCACATGGCGCTATCGCAGAAATTCCCCGGCTCGTTCGTCAGCTTCGTGGATTACAGCGAAGACGGCAGCGAACTGATGTTCGAGGTGTGGAGCGACCGCGATCCCGGCCGCGTCATGCTGATCGATACCAAGACCTACAAGGTGAGCGTGCTGTTCGCCGAGGCCCCGTGGATCGACCCGACCAAGATGGCCGAGCGCCGCCCCGTGCGCTTCAAGGCCAGCGATGGCCAGGAACTCGAGGCCATCCTTACCTTCCCCAAGGGCAAGGCCGAGAGCCACCTGCCGATGGTGCTGCTCCCACATGGCGGCCCGCACGGCATTTCCGACACCTGGGCGTTCGACTGGGATGCCCAGTTCCTTGCCAACCGCGGCTACCTCGTCATGCAAGTGAACTACCGGGGCTCGGGTGGCCGCGGCAATGCGTTCATCGAGGCGGGCTACCGCAAGTGGGGCACGCGCGTGCAGGACGACCTGATCGATGGCGTGAAGTGGGCCATTGGCCAGGACCTCGTCGACGCCGACCGCGTGTGCGTGTTCGGCGCGAGCTTCGGTGGGTATTCGGCACTCATGGCGCCCACCCGCGCGCCGGGCATGTTCAAGTGCGCGGTGGGCTACGCCGGCATCTACGACCTGCCCATGATGTACACCAAGGGCGACATCAAGGCGACCACGTCGGGCCGCAGCTACCTCGACCTGGCCGTGGGCAACGACCCGGCCGCCATGGCCGACATGTCGCCGACCCACCAGGCCGCCAAGCTCGACCTGCCGATACTGCTGGTGCATGGCGAGGACGATGAGCGTGCCCCGTTCGCCCAGTTCAAGGCGATGAAAGCCGCCCTGGATGCCGCGCACAAGCCGTACGAGACGCTCACCAAGTCAGGAGAGAAGCACGGTTTCGTAAAGCCCGAGAACGTCGAGGAGTTCTACACGAAGCTGGCGGCGTTCCTCGACCGCAACATCGGTGACGGGGCGGCGGCGAAAACAGCCGCCCCCTGACGCCCCGCCGGGCAACCGCCGTGACCCCCGGCGGTTGCCCGGCGCGCCCGCACGCGTTATGTTCGCGTGATCGCATGGCCCGGGTGGTGCCAGGCGAAGATCGGGAGGTTGTCGGGGTATGGTCGTCAGTAGTGGGCTGAAGCGCCACGTCGCGGCGCGGCGGGCGGTGCTTGCCGTGGCCCTGCTCGGCTGCCTTGGGCCCCGGGCGCTGCTCGCCCAGGACACCACGCCAGCCCGGAACCCCACCTCGCCAGCCGAGATGCTGGCCCCGGTCAACGTCACCGTCACCGGCTCGCGCATCCGCGGCATCGACGTCGAGACCGCCCAGCCCGTCTTCAGCATGGACCGTGCCGCCATCCGCGCCACGGGCCTCACCAGCCTGGGCGACGTGGTGGCCCGCATGCCTTCCGCGGGCACGCCCGAGGTCACGCCGCAAGATACGCTCTCCTCCAGCAACGACGCCGGTGGCCGCTACGTCAACCTGCGCAACCTGGGCGCCGTGCGCACCCTCGTGCTGGTGAACGGCCGCCGCTGGACCACCAGCTTGGGCGGCCTGACCGATCTCTCCACCATCCCGCTCGCCATCGTCGAGCGCATCGAGGTGCTGAAGGACGGTGCCTCGTCCATTTACGGCTCCGATGCCATCGGCAGCGTGGTGAACATCATCACCACCGACCGCTTCGAAGGCGCCACGGCCGACGTGCTCTACGGCGTCAACGGCAAGGGCGATGGCGCGCAGAAGAACGGCACGTTCACCTGGGGCCGCAGCACCGAGCGCTCGTCGCTCATCCTTGGCGCCAGCTACGAGGATGCCGACACGCTGGACGACAGCAAGCGCGGCACCACGGCCAGCGCCTACGGCCCGCGCCACCCGCTGGATGGCTATGCCATGGGCCCGTACGGCGGGGTGGTGGACCCGGCCACTGGCAACCGCTATGTGGTCAACCACGGCGCCACCGATACGGCGAGCCCTGCGAATTACCACCCCTATGACGCGAACAGCGTCGCGGATAAATACAACACCGCGCGCGACATGAGCTTCCGCGCCGGCAGCAAGCTGCGCGACCTGTTCGCCACGGGGCGCTACAACCTCACCGACGACATCACGCTGCGTGGCATGGTGAATTATGGCGTGCGCGATACGCGCAGCCAGGCCTCGGGCTACCCGCTGCGCAGCGACACCGGCCGCGCCGATGGTCTTTTCATCGACCCGGCCAACGCCTACAACCCCTTCCCCGGCAACAGCACCTCGTTCTTCCGTCGCACGGTGGAGCTGCCGCGCATGGACTGGGCCAAGTCGAAGGTGTTCCACGCCGACGCGGGCCTCGAAGGCACGTTCCAGTGGCTCGACCACGCTTGGAACTGGGACGTCACGTACGCCTACTCCGAAGACCGGGCCAGCCGCACCACCAGCGGCAACATCAACCTGGTGAACGCCCGCAAGGCGCTCGGCCCCACCACCACCATCGATGGCCAGGTGGCGTGCGCCAGCGCGGCCGACCGCGCGGCCGGCTGCGTGCCCTGGAACATCCTGGCCGGCCCGGGCGGCACGCCCGATGCGGTGTGGCGCTACGTGGCCTCCACCACCACCGCGCACGAAACCACCCGCACCAACGATATCGTCGCGAACCTCACCGGTGGCCTGGTCGACCTGCCCGCCGGCACGCTGCGCGTGGCGGGCGGTGTCGAGCACCGCCGCGAAGATGGCCGCTATGTCCCCGACCCGGCCGATGCCGCCGGGCTCACCACGCAGCTCGCCAGCGACCCAACCAGCGGTGGCTACGCGGTGAACGAGGCCTACCTCGAGTTCGACGTGCCCCTGCTGACCGACGCACCGCTGGCGCAGGAACTGGCGGTGAATGCGTCGTCGCGCTACTCGCACTACACGGCGTTTGGCGGCCGCACGAACAACAAGTACAGCTTCCGCTGGAAACCCTTCGACGACCTGCTGCTGCGCGGCACCTACGCCGAAGGCTTCCGCGCGCCCACGGTGGCCGATCTCTACGCCGGCTCGGCGGAGAGTTTCGAGAGCTTCCTCGACCCCTGCGACAGCACCTTCGGTGCCGCCGCCACCGACGCGGGCGTGCGAGCCCGCTGCGGCGCGGCGGGCGTGCCAGCCAATTACCGCCAGGTCGACCAGTCGGGCGCGCAGATCACGTCGAACACCGGCGGGCAGAATCCATCGGCGTTCCGCACCGGCGCCAATCCGCGCCTTAAGCCGGAATCGTCCATCACGCGCACTGCCGGCCTCGTGTACAGCCCCACGTACCTCGACGGGCTCGACATGACGCTCGACTATTACAAGGTCGATATCCGCGATGTGATCACGCCGATACTCGCGGGCGACATCCTCAATTTCTGCTACGTCCGCAACGACCCGACGTATTGCGGCCGTTTCACCCGCGCGCCCAACGGCAGTATCACCGCGCTGGACGAAACCCTGGTGAACCTGGGTTCGCTCAGCACCGAGGGTTACGACCTCGGCCTGCACTACCGTTTCCCGGCCACGCGTTTCGGCGAGTTCGCACTCACGTCCGACAGCACCTACCTCAAGGACTACACGCAGCGCAGCAGCGCCAGTGCCGAGCCGCGCCAACTCGCCGGTTACATGAACGGCGTGCAGGGGCTTTACCGCGTGCGTTCCAACCTCACGCTCGACTGGTCATGGCAACGCTTCGGTGCCACATGGACCGTGCGTTACTACTCCGGCCTGAAGGATTCGTGCTGGTCGGCGACGCAGGAATGCAACCAGCCCGATACGCCCAACGTCATCAGCGGCGGCCAGGGCATCAGCCGCAAGGGCGGCGTCGCCTTCAACGACCTGCAGTTCCGCTGGGCCACGCCGTGGAACGGCAATGTGCGCGTGGGCGTCAACAACGTTTTCGCGCGCAAGGGCCCGTTTTACTACAACGTCTCCAGCGCCGGCGGCGGCAGCCCGCCCTACAACCCCGCGTTTGATATCGATCGCTACTTCTACATCGGCTACCAGCAGCGTTTCTGACAAGCCATGTGGGAGCGCGCTTGCGCGCGATCGCGCGCAAGCGCGCTCCCACATATTCGTATTGCGATGCGAACCGTTCGCATTTATTCAGTCGCAGTAAATAGCGATATTCAAAGCGATAAAGCACGAAAAGCCGTAAACGCTTGCAGTCAGATGACGACGGCGTTATGTTCGTGTTACGTCGCCATGCGCCCAGGGGTTGGCGCGACGTCGGTGTCCCCACGCCGATTACCTCACACACCCACAAACGAGTGCCGCCCAGCGGTGCTACTACAAGCTGTTCAGCCTTGCAGTTTCTGCAGGGCCAGGGAGTTTTTGACCTCATGACAAGCACCACCCTGAGCACGCGCGCCAGCGTGCTGAAGCGCACTGCGCTCGTCTCCGCCCTGGGCGCCTGCCTGCTGGCCGGTTCCGCCTATGCGCAGAGCACCGTCGGCGACATCTACGGCACCGCCGCGGCCTCGCAGACCATCCAGATCCAGAACCTCGGCTCGGGCGCCTCGCGCACCGTCGTCGCCGACCCCACCGGCCACTACCGTGCCTCGTCGCTGCCGATCGGCAGCTACCGCGTCAACGTCGTCGAGAACGGCGCCACAGTATCCACGCGTGACATCAACGTCATCGCCGGCCAGTCGGCGCAGCTGAACTTCGCCGCCGCCGATGGCGGCACCACCAGCGCGCAGGCCCTCGACACCGTCACCGTGTCGGCCAACGCCCTCACCGCCATCGACGTGGCGTCGGTCGAGTCGCGCACCAGCTTCACGGCAGACAAGCTCGACAAGCTGCCGGTGCCGCGCAACGTCGTCGACGTCGCCGCGCTCACCCCGGGCACCGTCAAGGGCGACTCGGCCTTCGGCAACCTGCCGTCGTTCGGCGGCGCCTCGGTCGCCGAGAACAGCTACTACGTCAACGGTTTCAACGTCACCAACCTGTACAACAACCTGTCGTTCTCGGAAGTGCCGTTCCAGGCCATCCAGCAGCTCGACGTGCAGACCGGTGGCTACGGCGCCCAGTACGGTTTCTCGACCGGCGGCGTGACCTCGGTGATCACCAAGCGTGGCACCAACGAGTGGAAGGGTGGCGCGTCGTGGGTGTACACCCCGGCCTGGGGCCGCGAGCAGCAGCCCACCACCTACACGAAGGACGGTAACCTCTACCGCACCTACCAGAAGAACAGCGACAAGGACAACGTCTACTCGGCCTGGCTGGGTGGCGCGCTGGTGAAGGACAAGCTCTTCTTCTACGGCATCTTCCAGTCGCACAAGGAAACCGAGACGGCCTACCCGGGCGCCACGTCGTCGGCCGCCGCGCAGCGCAACGAGTACAGCGATCCCTTCTATCTCATCAAGATGGACTGGAACATCAATGACTCGAACATCCTCGAATGGACGGGGATGAACAACACGAAGCACACGACGAACCAGTACTACACCTCGGAAATCGATGCGGACGGCAAGCCGTTCACCAACGATTACCTGGGTCGCCGCCACGTCAAGACCGGTGGCGCCGTCAACGTGTTCAAGTACACCAGCTACCTCACCGACGACCTCACCCTGTCGGCGCAGTGGGGCAAGATGAAGTCCAAGAACTCCTCGGACTACACCTCGGCCGATGGCACCGTCACCAAGTACGACGGCAACATCAACGGCGCCAACCAGGGCTGCCCGTACGTCATCGACCGCCGCAGCAGCACGCTGAGCGGCACGACCGACCCGGTGCACTCCTGCTACCTCGCCAGCACCATCGACCGCTTCAACGGCGAAGACCAGCGCACGGCCTACCGCGTCGACCTCGACTGGAAGGTGGGCGACCACGACCTGTCGGGCGGCTTCTCGCGCGAGAAGTGGAGCTCGGATGCCGGCCAGAGCTACGCCGGTGGTTCGCTGTGGTACTACCGCACCAACGCCGCGGGCAACGACTACGTCTCGCAGTACAACTACCGCACGGGTGGTTCGGTCGCGATCGACCAGAAGTCGTGGTTCCTGCAGGATAACTGGCAGGTCAGCGACAAGTTCCTCGCCTACATCGGCGTGCGCAACGATTCGTTCAACAACAAGAACGGCGCTGCACAGAACTTCGTCCGCCAGGGCAACATCTGGCAGCCGCGCCTCGGCTTCTCGTGGGATGTGTTCGGCGACTCGACCACCAAGGTGTTCGGTACCGCCGGCCGTTACTCGCTGCCGATCGCCGCGAACGTCGCCCTGCGCGCCGCCACCGCGTCGTACTACACGATCCAGAACTTCTCCTACAAGAGCATCGACCCGGTCACGGGCGTGCCGGAACTGGGCGCCCCGCTCAGCGGCCAGTCGATCGTGAACGGCGAGAACGGCTCCACCCCGGATCCGCGCTCGGTCGCCACGAAGGACCTGAAGCCGTACTCGCAGGATGAGTTCATCCTCGGCATCCAGCACCGCATCACCAGCGACAACGACTTCCTGAACGACTGGGTCGTCGGTGCCAAGGCCACCTACCGCAAGCTCAACAACGCCATCGACGACACCTGCGACTGGCGCCCGTTCTACGCTTACGGCAAGTCGCTGGGCCTGGACATGGACGCCAACGGCGACCAGTTCACCCCGCCGGCCACCATGCCGGGCTGCTTCATCTACAACCCGGGCAGCAAGGTTTCGGTCGATGTCGACCTCGACGGCAGCGGCCAGCTGCGCAACGTCACCCTGCCGGGCACGGCGTTCGGCGAGAAGGCCAAGCGCACGTACGAAGCCGTCACGCTCTCGGCCGAGAAGGCCACCGACAACTGGTACGTCAATGCGTCGTACACCTGGTCGAAGAACCGTGGCAACACGGAAGGCCTGGTGAAGTCGGATAACGGCCAGATGGATACGGGTACCACCAGCGCGTTCGATTACCCGGAACTGATGGTCGGCGCCACCGGCTACCTGCCGAACGATCGTCGCCACAGCTTCAAGGTGTACGGCGGCTACCGCATCACCCCGGAATGGCAGGTGGGCGTCAACGGCCTGCTCGAGTCCGGCCGCCCGACCAGCTGCTTCGGCGGCGGCGACGAAACCGTCGGCGGTATCCCGAGCTACAACTCGGAGTTCTTCTACTGCGACGGCAAGATCTCGTCGCGCGGCACGGCCAAGCGCCTGCCGTGGCAGTGGTCGATCAGCCCGAACGTCGTCTACACCCCGGCGTACGCCAAGGGCCTGACGGTGCAGCTCGACGTGATCAACCTGTTCAACAACGACACCAAGACCGCCATCAACGAGATCGGCGAGAACGGTGCGGACTCGAACTACTACAACTCGACCTACCGCGTGCCGACGTACTACCAGACGCCGCGTTACATGCGCCTGATGGTGCAGTACGACTTCAGCCTGTAATTCGAAGCCGTACGATGCAACAGAAAAAGGCCGCCCTCCGGGGCGGCCTTTTTTGTTGTTCGTTCCCCTCGTTTGGATGGCGGTCGCCGTGCCGCGCTTTCGCGCCGGTTCATTCCCTCGTGTCAAAGCACGAGCGGGGCATCCGGAAGTTCGTTGGTGCGCGGCGTGCCATCGGACGGGAAATGCCGCGCCAGCAGCGCCGCTACTTCGTCCACACCGGTAAGCGCCGCCTCGCGGAAGTGGCCCTTCGCGAACTCATCGCGCATGTGCGCCGTGATGGCATCCCACTCCCCCGCCCCCACGCGCGCCACGATGCCGCGGTCGGCGACGATCTCGATGCGGTGCTCGGCAAGCAGCACGTACAGCAGCACGCCGCAGTTCTCTTCGGTATCCCATACACGCAGGTGCGCGAACAGCGCCGTGGCGCGGTCGCGTGCCGTGACACCCTCGAGCACCGCGGGCAGCGGCAGGCGGGATTCGATCGCGACGCGCAGTTCGCCGCGGTGCGTACGCTCGCCAGCGGCAACGCGCGCCGCGATGGCGTCGAGGGTTTCCGTGGGGAACTGCCGGCCGATCTGGAACCAGCCGCCGAAGACGTTGGTGATAGCGCGTTGCATCGTCATCACCAGCTCCCCGACGAGCCACCGCCGCCAAAACTGCC
>NZ_JZRB01000062.1 GCF_000964085.1 Luteibacter yeojuensis | reverse complement strand
ACAGGGCCATCGCGAACTTATAGAGAAGGAGCATGGCGCCAGCGGCCATCGGCGGCGACGAGGCGCCCGCGCCGGCGATGAGCATGGCGCGGGCCTTGTCGCCCTGGAGCTCGCCATCGTCGTTCACGACCTTCACCGCATCGATGGCCGCCATGGCCAGCTGGGTGTAGGCAAGGTTCTCGTCGATCGCATCCGCCGTCGTCTTGTTGTCTTCGCCGGTGAACATGTAGTGCACGTGCCGGTCGAGGTCCTTCGTCAGGAAATCCGACAGGTTGGTGTTGCCAATGGCCATGGCCGTGGCGGCCGAGACGATGACGACGATGCGGCCGAGGTTGATGACGACCTCCATCAGCGGTTCGCGCGAGCGGCCGGTCATGACCCGGAAGCCCTGGATAAGGATGTAGATGGTCACGAGGATGAGCGCGAAGGTCGCCGCCCAGGTCATGAAGCGGTGCATGACCTCGAGGCCAAACTTGTCGATCTTGTCTTCGAGGTAGTTGTAGATAAGTTTGAAGAATACGTAATCGGCAATACTGGGCTGCATATCTCTCTAGTCCCTGGCCATGTGGCGCGGTGGCAATCGGCTTTGGCGGTCTTCCGTGGCCAGTATCAGTTGCCTACTTTCAATGCGGTTTCGAGGATCGCGGCGTTGATGACCGTACCCAGGACTTCCGTCTTGCCGTTCATCATCTGGCGCCCCAACATGCCCTGCTTATCCTGCAGCGCGGCGATCTGCGCCGCCAGTTGCTCGTCCGTGGTTTTCCAGGAGTCGCGTGCCTGGGCCACGTTGACGCTGAACCGCCCGGTGTCTTCCTGCAGTGCCTGGGTCTTGCCCGGTGAGGTACCCACTAGGTTGAGGCGCATGCTGGCGAGCTTCGAAAGCGTGTCGGTCTGCTTGGTGACCTGGTTGAGGTAATCGACGGTGTTGTTGTACCGCTGGTTCTTTGTGCGGCGGATCATCACGCAAACGGCATTCTGCTGCGATGCGATATCACCGGTCAGGTTGCCCACCACCGACGTGAGCGCCGATGTGATGTCACCACTCAACAGGGATGTGCTGGCGCCGGGGCATGCTTCAGTAACGCCAAAGTCGTCGGAAACCTTCTTGAACTGCTGCTGGGTGCGCAGCAAATCGAACTGCAGGCTTTGCAGGGCGGTCAGGTTGTCCTGCCAGAACTGGACCTGGTCCCTGTAATGCTGTGCGGTTTCCAGCCAGCGCTGCAGCTGGTTCGCGTATTCCTCAACGCTCTTTGCGATGGCGACTGGGTCTTCGACGATCCACTGCGCCCGGCTGGGCATCGCGTAGAAGCCCGCGGCAACGGTCAGGCCAAGGGCGACCAGGGCTTTGCAGGCCTGGTGGGCGAGGGGGCGGCGCTTGGTGGTGTACTTGTTCATGTTACTTATCCGATGCGAAGGGCCATGGGGCTGGCGATCAGGCGGCACGTCGGGACGAATTAGGGGTGGGGCGGGGCGACGGATTTCCTTTTCCGCTTCCCTTCCGGTTGTCGTAGAACATCTGCAGCCACTGCTCAGGGCGCAGGTCGTTCGGCGAAACGCCTTCGGCCTCGGCACGTACCTGCAATACCTCGTGCATGATCTCGATGTTGTCCGTGGAGGCGGAGATGACCGCGAGGGCATCGTCCATGCCACGCAGGTTGAGCTGGCACACCGCAGAGGCATGGCCCTGCTTCACGAGGAAGCAGCGCGAGCGCTCGTCGAGGCTCACCACCACCTGGTATTCGGCTTCGGTGAGCTTCAGGCCATCGACGTAATCCTCGCGGCTCGCGTTCGGGTTCGGCAGCAGCACCATGGTGGCCGTCTGCTCGATGAGCGCGGAGGCGATATCGCTGGCCAGGGCATCTTCCGGGCTCTGGGTGGCGAAGATGCCCATGCCGTTCTGCTTACGAATGGTCTTCTGCTTGTTCTTGGCGAATTCCTTGAGGCCACCCTTGCCGTCGAGGATCTTCCAGAACTCGTCCATCACGTAGATGAGGCGGCGGCCGTCGATCAGGGCCTCGAGGCGGTGCAGCAGGTAGTTGATGACCGGCACGCGCACTTCGGGGTTATCGATGATGTCCGTGTAGTCAAAGCCGATGATATTGGCCTTCGTCAGGTCCACCGTGTCGTGTGGGTTGTCGAATACCCACCCCAGTGAGTTGCCGGCGGTCCATTTGCGCATGCGCACGAAGAGGCCGTCATCGCCCAGGTTCGGCAGGCTCTTCTGGAAGTTCGTCATGTTGCGCAGGTGCATCGGCGTGTCGAGCATGTTGTCGACGGCGCGGAAGATGTCTTCCTCCTCCCGTGAGCTGTACACGCTCTTGCCCGCGAGCACCTTGATGAGATCGGCCAGGAACTGCACGTTTTCTTCGTTGCGCTCGCAATGGAACGGGTTGAAGCCGGTGGGCTTGCCGTTCTCCAGGGCGAGGTAATTGCCGCCGCACGCACGCACGAAAATCTCGGCGCCGCGATCCTTGTCGAAGAAGAAGATGGTCGGCGCCGGGTCGAGCTTCTGCACCTGGCTCAGCAGGAAGTTGATGAGCGCGGTCTTACCGGTACCCGACTTACCGATCACCATGGTGTTGGCGATGGCCTTTTCACCCAGCGAGTTTTCGGCGGGGTGGGTGGCGTGGAAGTTGAAGTAGTACGGCTGGCCGTTGGTGGTCTGCAGCGTGGTGACGCAGGCGCCCCACGGGTTGTTTTCCTTCTTGCCCGTGGCGAAGTTGTGCAGGGGCGATAGCCCCAGGAAGTTCAGCGAGCTGACGTTGGCCAGGCGCGTGCGGTACTTCCAGTTACCCGGGAACTGGGCATAGAAGGCGGCCGTGACGGCGAGGTCTTCCTTGACGGTTACGAAGCCGGCGTTGGAGAGTTCGGCGCGCGTGGAGGCGATCTGGTGCGACAGGGCCTCCTGGCTCGGCGCGAACACGGCGATCGTGAAATGGTACTCGCCCAGCACGAAATTGCCGGAGGCCAGCTGGTCCATCGCGTGGTCCAGCTCGATGATCTGGCTTACGGCCTTGTCGCCGGACGACACCATCATGCCCTTGGTGCGCTCCAGCGCGCGCAGGGCATCCTGGCGGCCCATGGGCGTGAACGAATGGGTCACGACGTATTCGAAATCGAGGAACTTCAGCCCGTTGAGGATGCCGGGATAGGTGCCGTCCACATATTCCTTGAGGTTGAGGATGGCGCCGAAGTGGTTCTTGCCATCGGGCGCGGTTAAGACGAAATCGCCGGTCTTGGCCGAGAAACGCTGGCGGCTCACGGGCAGGTAATCGTAGATAGGTGCCTTCAGCACGGGCACCGGCTCGTCCACTCGATTGAGGATGTAGCCGAAGAGCTCCAGCACTTCGGAGAACACGATGCCGTTGGGCGCCTCGTACATGCCGAGGCGGGTAGGGGCGTAGTCCTTGAGCACGGCCTCAATGTTGCCTGCGAGTTCGAGCACGGTGGCGATGGCCTGGGCCTGCTCGGCCTCGAGGCGCTGCACGTCGGAGGATTTCTCCGCGAAGCGCTTACCGTGGACGATCGGGCGGTACATCATCGTCAGGTAAAGCTCGTTTTGCATGAGCTTCTGCGAGGTCAGCGCATCGAAGTAGGCGTTGGAGAGGTCTTGGTTGAAGGCCTGGCCGAATTTCGACTTGTCGCGGATGCCGCGGCGGCGGCGGATGTCATGCACCCAGAACGCCACGTTGGTGTAATCGGGCGCACGCAGCGTCTGCAGCATGCGGTTGAAGGAATTGTGGCGGTGTTCCAGTTCCCACTCTTCGCGGCCGACGAACGGCAGCCCGCTGAGGCGCCAGGTCAGCAGGAAGTCGCCACCCGTCGTCTTCACCACCGAAGGCGAGACGTGGGCGGAGAGCGTGATGTGCGTGGAGATGGGCGCGTCGGGTGTGAACATGGTGGTCATGGCCGTTGGAGCTGTAGAGGCCCCGGCGTGCGTGCACGCCGGGGCGCCTGTCCTTACTTACTTTCGCTTGTCCTTCGATGGATCGCGGTAGCTGTTCGGCGTGAATACCCACATCCCGTCATGCTGCGGCACGTTCCTTACACGGGTCTTGAACTGCAGGCGCAGGCCAAGCAGCCGGAAGATCATCTCGTCGCGGCGCGCCATCTGGCGCATCACGAAGACCACGCAGGGAATGAGCAGCAGGTACCAGAAGTTGAAGTACATCGCCAGGAGCAGCCCCGTGCCCGTGCCCATGAAAAACGGCACGTAGGGCACGCCCATGAACATGGGCGGGCGGGTGCAGCCCCGGAACAGCGGGTTCTTATGCATGGATCTGCAGCAGGTGCACGGCGGTGTTGATGGCGTCCATCAGGAAGCCACCGCTGCTGGAGGTGCATGCGGTGGCGCCGTTGCCGCCACCGTTGCCGCCGACGACCATCTTGGCCACCTGGGCGGCGGCGCCGATGAGTACGCCGCCGATGAGGGCAGGGGCCACGTCGGCGATGCGCTTGTGGGCGAACGCGATCTGGTAGCCGGAGAAAATGACGGCGATGGTCACCACCACGATGGACGCGGCGTTGAGCAGCGAGTTGATGTTCTGGAAGAAGCCGCACACCTTGGTGCCCGTGTCGCCGATCTGCGCAAAGGCGAGGCTCGGGATCAGGAGGGCGGTGAACAGGGCGGCGAGGCCGACGGCGTTCTTCACCGGGTTCTTGCTCTTGGCGATAACCTTGGACAGGGCAGGCAGGGCCATCTCGTGTTTCCTTTCTACTGGGGTGGTCTTGGTTTTCCGGTGGTCGGGTGCCACCGGGCTAGGGTTGGCCCGAAGGCCTGCATGGCGGGCAGCACTGCCCGATATGCGAAAACGTGCGCACCGCGTGCGCTCAGAAGACGAAGGCGCCATCGCCACCTCCGTTGCGTGTGTCGGCAGGGTCGCGCGCCGGCATCTGCGGCGCCGTCGGCGCCTGCATGGGCTGCCCCTGCATGGGCACGGCCTGCATAGGCGCGGCTTGCGGCGGGTCGTTCGGGCCACGTACCTGCGGCTCGAACACGCTGTTGTCCTGCTGCGCAGGCGAGCTGCCGTTCGGGTTGGCCGAGACGCCGATCTGCGACATCACGGCGGCGGTACCCGGATCGGTCACGATCCGGCCCGGCTGCGGATTACTGTTGCCCTGGGGTAGCCGTGGGCCCACCTGGCGCATCATCGCGGCGGTGGCCGGGTCGGTCGGGATGCGGCCGGGCGGGGGCGGCGGGCCCTCGTCGAGTACTGGGTTGCCGTAGCCATTGCCGTAACCGTTGGGCAGATTCCCCGGGATGCTCCCGGGTACGTTCGGCAGATCCTGCGGCGAGGCGGCCTGCGGCGGTGCTTCGGACGCCATGGCTGGCGAAACGAAGGCAGAGGCCGCTGCATCCAGCACGCTGCGCATGGCGACGCGGTACGCCGGGCTGTCGGTAGTCACGCCCGTGACGCCCTTGCCCACGCTGACCACGCGCACGGGGGTGGCGGTCGCGCGCTGCAATGGGATGGCCGTGGCGCCGGCCAGGCTGCTCTTCGCGATGGATTCGTAGATGCGCTGCACGTAGCCGTCGCGGTAGCCGGTGGTGAAGTTGCCCGAGTAGTAGCAGCTGAATGCCTTGCCCCAGTCCTTGCTCGCGCTGGCATAGCACTGCGCGAGGATGCGCGACCCGGCGCGGAGGTTCGGGCACACGTCAAAGGCCTTTTCGTAGCTGTCGAGGCCGTACTTGCCGAGGTTCGAGCGGTTCACCTGCGCGACGCCAAGCGAGTAGTTGTAGCCTTTTTGTTCGAGCATCTGCACCGTGGCCACGGCTTCGCCGAGGTTCTGCGGCTGGCGCACGAGCTGGCCACCCACCACGCCGATGGCGTAGGGGTTGCGGCTGGATTCGACGTTGACGACGTGCTGCATCACCTCGGCCGGCACGGCAAGGTTCTGGCAACCCATCATTTCAAGTCCTGGTAGCACCTTTACAGCTCCTGTCTCATGACCGATGTTCTGGAGTGTTACCCCCCGTCCGCGCCCAACGCGCGAGCCGGGTTGAAATCGATACCGGTGATGTAGCGCCGGCCCGCATGCGCCTTGATGTGCACCACGATGTCGATGGTGAGCATCAGGAGCCGTTTGATCGTGCTGAACTCGAGCCCCGCGCCTTCCGTCGAGGCCTTCACCATCAGCGCCAGCTGGTCCCAGGTCTGCTCCACGCTGCCGGCATGGCAGCTTGTGATCGAACCCGGGTGGCCGGAGGCGCAATTACGGATGAAGTAGAACGATTCGTCACCGCGCAGCTCGGCCAGGATGATCCTGTCCGGCTTCATGCGCAGGCAGGCCTCCATGCAGCTCTTGGCGGTGACGTTGGCGGCGCTCTGGCCGCCCTTGGAATAGAGCAGGTGCACGACATTGGGCTGGTCGATGAACAGCTCGCGGGCATCCTCGATGGTGACCAGGCGTTCATCCGCCGGGATGTGATGCACCAGCGATTTCATGAACGTGGTCTTGCCGCTGCCGGTGGCGCCGGCCACGACGATGTTCTTCTTGTTGAGCACGGCGTGGCGGAAAAAATCCGCGTAGCGGCGCTCGGCGCGTAGTTCCAGCAGTTCCTTGTCGGCCTGGCTGATGCTGTTGGCACCCTCCAGGATCTCGTCGAAGAAGCCATCGTCGCTGTACTGGGCGAGCGTTCGTGTCTGCTTCGAGGGGAGGCGGATGGTGATCGACACCCGGCCGGCCTCACAGGCGGGCGGGATGACGAACTGCGCACGCTGCCCGGTCGGGAAGGTGAGCGACACTACGGGGTCGAGATCGGTGATGCGCTGGCCCGTGTTGCTTTCGTTGACCACGGCCGTGCAGAACTGGCGCGCCCGCTCGAAGGTGAGCGAGGGCACTTCCACCCGCTGCCAGCCGCCACGGCGCTCGAGGTAGAGCTCGCCGGGGCGGTTGATGCAGATTTCGGTGACGTCCGGCTCGGCAAGGAAATCCTTCACCCCCAGCACTTCGTACTGGTAGTCGAGGAAGTCGTTGCCGACGGCGGCCAGTGCGCTTTCCATGCGTGCCTCAGTACCGTGCCACGACGCCAGCGAAGTCGACGTCCTTGGCCACGTAGATGGCGAGGACAGTGCCCTGGTTGATCGTGACGGTGGCCGGGCGGTTGGCCTGGCGGCGGACCGCCTGGTTGGCCAGCTGCTGGATCGTTTCGGCCGTGTTGCTCTCGAACGGGCTCTGCGTCACGACGCCATTGCTGATCTCGGTCTGGCGCGGCCCGTTCTTGGCAGCCTCGTACTTGAACGCATCGCTGAGCAGGCTGATCAGCAGGGCCGCGCCGATTCGGCTGCCCCAGTGGGCGTTGTACATGCCGGGGTGGCCGGCGGCGCCCAGCGTATCGACGCCGGGGCTGGCCATGTTCACGTCGATGCCAGTGGGGGTAACGATGCGGTCCCAGATGACGGCAACGCGCGGGCCGCTCGGCTCCATCTCGTATTTGCCCAGCACCTTCGAGCCCTTCGGCAGCAGCAGGCGCTTGCCGGTGAACGAATACACGGGCTCGGTCACCACGCAGGACGTGAAGCCCGGCATGTCGGTGATGATGCGCGTCTCAAGCACGCAGCGGATGAACGTGCCACGCAGCATCAGGGTATCCGGGTGCTGCAGCGGCGAGGCGCTGGAGACGTCCGGTAGATCCTTGCCGTTGTAGGCGATGTTGTCGCTGGCGCTATACGCGTTGCGGTAGGGCTGGCCGGGCATGCCGGGCACGCTGGCCATACCGCCCATGGGGCCACCCATGCCGCCCATGCCACCGCCAGGCGGGGCGTTGGGGGCGAGCTGGGCCTGGCCGCTGTCGCCCACGGCCTGGATACCGGCGCCGTTGTTGGCGGCGGCGATGCGACGCTCGAGCAGGGTGGGGATGTGCGGGCCCGGGGCCGCCTGCGGCGGCGGCATCGGCGGCAGTTCCGGCCGCGCTTCCTGCGGCGGTAGCGCGGGTGCCAGCTGGATCGGCTGGGCTTGCGGCGGCTGCGGCTGCGGCGTGACGTTCGGCGCATCGGGCACCGTCACTGTCTCTTCCTTGGGCTTGGCCACCGGCGTGCTGTTGTTGCCGCTGCTGCTGAAGAGCCAGAACGCCACGACCACGAGCAGCAGCACGATGCCGGCCAGCAGGCCGAGCGCACTGCGGTTCATGCGTCGCAGGTCGTTGGAGGTGAGCTGCGGCGCGGCGCTGTCGAGGTCCGGCGGCGGGGCCTGGCGCTGCTGGTTCGAGTACGGGTTGCCGGCCAGCGGATCGCGCTGGTCGCCACGGTTCTCGTTCGGCGCATGGCCGCGGTTGGACTCGTCGTCCGGGGTGTAAGGCGTGTTCGGGCTCACTTCTTGGTGTTCCTTCGCAGACCCACGACGTTGTCGTCGTGACGAATAACCAGGTAGGGGTACGTGCCGTGGACAACGATGGTGTTGCCTTCCACGGTCGTGTTCACCACCGAGTCGTCTCCGTGTTCCTTTTCGCGCATGTAGACCGTCGGGAAGTTACCCGTCGGGAACTGCTTGAGGTCCGGCATCTTGATGTAGGTGAAGCGGCCGTCGTCGTAGACATTGACGGGCACGAGCCATTTGGCGGTGCGGCGCGTTTTCGAAAAGTCGTAATCGAAGTTGTAGTCGCGGCCTTTTACCAGCTCGGTATCGAGCATGGGCGCTTCTTCCACCTTCTTCGATTCGGCCATGAAGCTCGTATCGGAGGGGTAGGTGAACACCACCTTGTACTGGACGCCCGCGCGACGTGCCTGGTCCAGCGTCTTCCAGTCGGTGGCGACGACCTTCAACTCGAAGATGTAGGAGTGCGTGGCGGTACGGATCATCATGTTCGTATCCACGTCAACGTTTTTCGGCTTGACGTAGAACACGTTGTCACGACGCGTGAGGTCCCAGCCGGCGCTGAAGCCCGTGCTGTAATCCAGGATCTTCTCGTTCGGGCTGAGTTCGATCTGCGTGGTGATGCCCAGGCCGGTGCGGATCGTGAAGATGCGATCGGGCTGGAACTCGTAGGACTGCACGGCCGGGTTGGACGTGAGCGAAGGTGAAGGGACGGCTTCGGCCGGCGTCTCTGCACGCGCGGCGGGGAACGCCACGGCGAGGGCGAGGCCGAGCGAGCAGGCCAGGCTCAGCTTGCTGGAGTGGTTCATCAACGGCGCCCTCCATTGGCGGCGCTTCGGTTCGCGGGAGATGCCGCGGCAGCGGCGGGCTGCCTTGCCGCGCCCGCACCGGCCGCAGGCGGCTGGGCAGGGTACGTGGCTTCGGTCGGGATGGTGGATGGCGGGATGCCATTGGCCGGGGCGAGCGGAATCGGTGCGGCGCCTGCCCCTGGCGGCGGGTACTGCGACACACCCGGCTGCGTTTGCGGCTGGGCCGGCGGCACGGCACCCGGGGCGCCGTAGGCCGGCTGCCCGGCAGCGGTGGGGCCGGGCGCATCCGCTGCCTGTGCGGCACCCACGGGGGCCGGCTGGCCAGCTGCGCCAGCCGGTGCGGTGACCGGCACCTCCGGCGGGGGCGCATTACCGTAATCGTTATCGACGCGGTAGCTCGAGACCTGGAAGCCCAGCGGGTTCTCGATGCGGTTCTGGTCGTCCATGCGCAGGTTCGGCTTGTACGAGAACGCCATGGTGGCGATCTTGCTATCGAGCAGATAGCTCGAACCGTTGTTCTTGTCGTACACGCTGCGCTGGAAGCGGACGGTGGCCCCCGTGGGCGTCTGCCCCGGCACGCCATTCAGCACGATGCTGAGGATCTTGATGCGGATGGCGTGCGCCTTGCCGTACACCTTGAAGGGGGCCTGGGGGTTCCCATCCGCATGCAGGTCGAGGTACGGCTGGGCGACATCGGGCGACGACATCGTGAGCACCGTCGGCCAGTCGCGCAGGTTGCTGATCGCGAGGTCGTACGACTCGCGGGCAATGATGAAGTGCGCGATGTTGCTGCGGTTCACCGCTTCGCTACTGGTGATCTGGCGATTGACCAGGTCATCGGTGAGGCGCGCGACCGAAGCCGTGCCGGAGTACGGATCGGCGAGGACGATGAAGGGGACTTTTTCCTTCAGCGGCAGCATGTAGAAGTAGCCGCCTGCGAGGATCACCGACACGATGCACGAGCAGATGGCGACGGTCCACGCGCGCTTTTCGGCGCGGCGAGCGTTGTCCGAAAGCGTGACCTCGAAGTTCACGCCCTGCTGGACGGCTTCGTCGATCTTCGGGGAGTTCTTTTTCCTGAGCATGGGCGTGTCCGCGCTCACTTGCTGTCGGTGACGGCGACATGCTCTGCGGCGGAGGCCGGTCGGGCCCCCGTGGCAGGCACGGCGGCCGACGGCGCGGCTGGCGGCGCGGTGATGTTGCTCACCTCGTCGACGACGAGATCGGGGCCGCTCACCGTGACCGCCACGCCTTGGGGGGCATAGATCGAACTCAGCTGCGAAGCCGCGTCGCGCAGCTCGGAGGTGTGGATTGCCGTTGCCGACTTGGTCAACGTGAAATCCGACCGCAGTTTGTACTGCAGCTTCATGCCGTTATCGGTGGTCCACCGGGTGAGCATCGTCTTCAGCGTGCCGTCCATCGGCGCCGCGTAGTACGTGTACGGCACCGCGAGCGGGATCTCGGTGGTCTTGTCCTCGAAGTGGTTCACCGGCTTCCAGGAACCGCCGAAGTCGCGCGCGGGCGGGGTTCCGCAACCCGTAAGGGCTGACGAAAGCACCGTAATGATGCCAATCAGGACGAGGTTGGTCTGGCGTGTTTTCACGTTTCGCTCGTAACTTGTTGAAAATCAGTAACAATTCTCATAAGGCGGACACGATGATCCGCCCGCGTCGGGCCACGGCCCAGCAGGTGCAGTTAGTGCGTAATCGGCAGCTGAGCGCCCTGGGGTGCACGAAAACGTGCACTCGCCGGGGAGCGTGGCTTGGTTGGGGGCGGCGAAACGTCGAGCCGTACCCCTGGTTGTCCGTACCTGCGCGCGGGCCTGGTGCCCGGCGCCTTATGCAAGCTTTCCATTCAAACTTCCTGTTCCGGGCGATGCTGCCGCCCTGCCAATCGATGTACCGAAGTGGCACCTGCGCGCTGCGGGAGCCAGGATGTCGGGTGACATCGGCTCATCGCAGGGTGGCGCAGGTAATCCCCCTGTATCGCTGCGACTCGTGGAATCGCGTCAAAAATTTAACCTAAGAATGAACAAATGGCCAGAACATTCATGTGGTCATATCGCGACGCAATTCACGGAAAAAACACGGTAAACATGGTTACAGCGGCAACCATGCGCTACCGTACGTTCATTAAACCACAAATTGCACGACGAGAAGTTGACAGCGGCAAATACTGCCGATGACGCATGTCATTTGATGCTGTTCTGGTGAATTTGCCACTTTAAGGTGGTGACTCGCGGGCTCCCACCGAAACGCCCGCTTGAGGCGATGCTCAACCGGTGAGTGCCGAACGCGGCGTGACAGGTTTCGACCGGTGATCGTGCCAGCCCGCGGTCGCCGCGGTGGGGATGCCTGGTGCAACTGAACATCCATGCCATGTTCTCCTCGTGCCGCGTCGTGGAACCTGCTGCGAGTCCATCCCGTTGGCGAGACGTCGACCACAACGTGCGAAAAGGAACTGTGAAGGACTCACCGGGGTTGCGCAATCGGTGCATGCCTCGACTTTGCGTAGGGGAACCCTGATTCCCGACATCGACACATCGGGCGGGGAAGGGTAGAACTCCTCCCTTTACCGTCAGGATCCGTTCGATGGCTTCCCTTCCCCCATCCCCCACCGATGCCGCGCTGATGGCCCTCGCCGAGCAAGTGGCCAGGGCCGCGATCGAGAAGCGGGTCATGGTCGCCACCGCCGAGTCGTGCACGGGCGGCTGGATCTCGAAGTCGCTCACCGACCTGGCCGGCAGCTCGGCCTGGTTCGAGGCGGGCGTCGTCACCTATAGCTATAGCGCCAAGGAAGCCCTGCTCGGGGTTAACCCGCGCACGCTCGAGCGGACGGGCGCCGTGAGCGAGGAGACCGTGCTCGAGATGGTGTCGGGCGCGCTGGCGCGCTACGGCGCCGGCGTGGCCGTCGCGGTCACCGGCATCGCCGGCCCGTCGGGCGGCACGCCAGGGAAACCTGTCGGCACCGTATGGATCGGCTGGAAGCGACGCGGGGGCTACGCCCACGCGGAAATGTTCCATTTCGCCGGTGATCGCGAGGCAGTTCGCCGACAGACAGTGGCTGCCGCACTTGCTGGAATAGTCACCGAGCTGAACGGGTAGACCGCTCGGCTGTGGCAAAATCGCCGCTTGTCGGATCGCAGTCCCTGAGACCCCGCTCCGGCAAGATACCTACCTACACAAGCACACCGGAAACTACGATGGACGACAATAAGCGCAAGGCGCTGGCAAGTGCCCTCGGCCAGATCGAAAAGCAGTTCGGCAAGGGTGCGGTCATGCGTCTTGGCGATCGCGTCGACGACCAGATCGACACCGTCTCCACCGGCTCGCTGGGCCTGGACATCGCCCTCGGCATCGGCGGCCTGCCGCGCGGCCGTATCGTTGAAATCTACGGCCCGGAATCGTCGGGCAAGACGACCCTCACCCTGCAGGCCATCGCGTCGTGCCAGCGCAACGGCGGCACCGCCGCGTTCGTCGACGCCGAGCACGCACTCGACCCCACCTATGCCGAGAAGCTCGGCGTCAACGTGGCCGATCTGCTCGTCAGCCAGCCCGATACCGGCGAGCAGGCGCTCGAAATCGCCGACATGCTCGTGCGCTCCGGCGCGGTCGACATGGTGGTGGTCGACTCGGTCGCGGCGCTCACACCCAAGGCCGAAATCGAAGGCGAGATGGGTGATTCCCACGTCGGCCTGCACGCCCGCCTGATGAGCCAGGCGCTGCGCAAGCTCACGGCCAACATCAAGAAGTCGAACTGCCTGGTCATCTTCATCAACCAGATCCGCATGAAGATCGGCGTCATGTTCGGCAGTCCGGAAACCACCACCGGCGGCAACGCGCTCAAGTTCTACGCCTCGGTGCGCCTCGACATCCGCCGCATCGGCGCGGTGAAGAAGGGCGAGGAAGTCATCGGTTCGGAAACCCGCGTCAAGGTGGTGAAGAACAAGGTGGCACCGCCGTTCCGCCAGACCGAGTTCGAGATCCTCTACGGCGAGGGCACCTCGCGCGAGGGCGAGATCATCGAGCTGGGCGTGCGCGAGAACCTCATCGACAAGTCGGGCGCCTGGTACAGCTACAAGGGCGATCGCATCGGCCAGGGCAAGGAAAACGTCCGCCAGTTCCTGCGCGATAACCCGGCCATCGCCAACGAGGTCGATGCCGAGCTCCGCGCCCGCCTCCTCGTCAAGCCGGGTTCGGGCGCCGCCAAGGCCGATGCCGAGCAGGATGAGGTCGAAGAAGCGTGATCCCGGTGCGGGCCCGGCCCGCACCGCGTACGACAAGGCGCTGGGCCTGCTGGCCCGGCGCGAACACTCCCGCCGTGAGCTCCAGCAGAAGCTGGGGCGCGGCGGGTATTCGCGTGACGAAACCTCCGATGCCGTCGGGCGCCTGGGCGACCAGGGCTACCAGGACGACACCCGGTTCGCCGAGTCCTTGCTGCGCAGCCGCGTGGGGCAGGGCTATGGGCCGGCCCGCATCCGCGCCGAGCTGCGCAGCCAGGGCATCCCCGATGCCACGGTGCGTTCCCTCATCGCATCCGCGGACGTGGATTGGGACGACCTGGCCGCCCACCAGCTGCGCCGGCGCTACGGTTCGCCCACCGCCGACCCGGCGGAACGCCAGAAACGGGCACAGTTCCTCTTGCGTCGCGGCTTCGCCGCCGCCACAGTACGTGGTCTAACCCACGCCGATGCGGAAGACCCCGACGACGACTGAAGGCACCGAGCCTTGATCCGATCTGGGAGCCTTTCGCGATCCTCGCAGCCTCCCAGCCACGATTGCTCATGAAAACCGCCGACATCCGTTCGACCTTCCTGGATTTCTTCCGTTCCAAGGACCACACCATCGTGCCCTCGGCATCGCTGGTGCCGTCGAACGACCCCACGCTGCTGTTCACCAATTCGGGCATGGTCCCGTTCAAGAACGTGTTCCTCGGCAGCGAAAAGCCCGGTTACGTCCGTGCAGCCGACGTCCAGCGCTGCCTGCGCGCCGGCGGCAAGCACAACGACCTCGACCAGGTGGGCTACACGGCCCGCCACCACACCTTCTTCGAGATGCTGGGCAACTGGTCGTTCGGTGATTACTTCAAGCGCGACGCCATCCGCTACGCGTGGCAGCTGCTCACCGAGGTGTACAAGCTGCCGGCCGATCGCCTCTGGGTCACCGTCTACCACACCGACGACGAAGCCTACGCGCTGTGGAACAACGAAGTGGGCGTGCCGGCCGAGCGCATCGTGCGCATCGGCGATAACAAGGGTGCCCCGTTCGCGTCCGATAACTTCTGGCAGATGGCCGATACCGGCCCCTGCGGCCCTTGCACGGAAATCTTCTTCGACCACGGCCCGGGCGTGGCCGGTGGCCCGCCGGGCTCGCCCGACGAAGACGGCGACCGCTACATCGAAATCTGGAACCTCGTCTTCATGCAGTTCGACCGCGCGCCCGATGGCACGCTGAGCCCGCTGCCCGCGCCCTGCGTCGACACCGGCATGGGCCTGGAGCGCCTCGCGGCCGTGCTGCAGCACGTGCATTCGAACTACGAAATCGACCTGTTCGCCCACCTCATCCAGGAGGCCTCGCGCCTCACCGGCACGGCGGATATCGGCAACAAGTCGCTGCGCGTGATCGCCGACCACATCCGTGCCGCCTCGTTCCTCATCGTCGATGGCGTGCTGCCGTCGAACGAGGGCCGTGGCTACGTGCTCCGCCGCATCATCCGCCGCGCGCTGCGCCATGGCTGGATGCTGGGCGTGCGTGGCGACTTCTTCTGGAAGATGGTCGCGCCGCTCGTCGCCGAGATGGGCGAGGCCTACCCGGAGCTGGCGGCGAAGCAGGCCTTCGTCGAGCAGGCCCTGAAGACGGAAGAAGAGCGCTTCGGCGAGACGCTGGAGAACGGCATGCGCCTGTTCGACGACGTGGCCTCGCGCTCGGGCAAGATCATCCCGGGTGCCGACGCCTTCCGCCTTTACGATACCTACGGCTTCCCCGTCGACCTCACCGCCGACATCGCGCGCGAGCGTGACATGACGGTGGACATGGAGGGCTTCGAGCGCGCCATGGGCGAGCAGCGTGCCCGTGCACGCGCCGCCAGCAACTTCTCCACCAAGGCCAAGCTGCCGGCGGACGTCGCCAGCGCGCTGCAGCCCACGGTGTTCACCGGCTACGAGTCGCTTGACCTGGCCGATGCCAGGATTGTCGCCATCGTGCGTGACGGCAAGGCCGTCGACCAGCTCGCCGATGGCGAGGAGGGCTTCCTCCTGCTCGACCGCACGCCGTTCTACGCGGAGTCGGGTGGCCAAGTGGGCGACACGGGCATGCTGAGCAACCCGTCGGGTGCGCTCGCGGTGGAAGATACGCAAAAGGTGGGCGGCGCGTTCTTCGCCCACTTCGGCACGTGGCAGGGTTCGGCCCCGCTGCTGAAGGGTGCCGTGGTGGGTGCATCGGTCGATGGTGCCCAGCGCCAGGCCACGGTGCTGAACCACTCGGCCACGCACCTGCTGCACGCCGCGCTGCGTACCGTGCTTGGCGACCACGTGGCACAGAAGGGCTCCCTGGTGGCGCCCGAGCGCCTGCGTTTCGATTTTTCGCACTTCAAGGCCGTCACGGCCGAGGAGCTGGCCGAAGTGGAGCGCATGGTGAACGACGAGGTGCGCCGCAACGCATCCGCCGAGGTCCACCACATGGGTTACGACGAAGCCATCGAATTTGGTGCCATGGCACTTTTCGGCGAGAAGTACGGCGCCGAGGTGCGTGTGCTGAAGATGGGCGATTTCTCCACCGAGCTCTGTGGTGGCACCCACGTCTCGCGCACGGGTGACATCGGCCTGTTTAAGATCGTCTCCGAATCGGGCGTCGCGTCCGGCGTGCGCCGCATCGAGGCGGTTACCGGCGCGGGCGCCATGGCGCGCGTGGCCGACGAGGAGCGCATCCTCGGCGAAGTGGCCGGGCTGCTCGCGGCCACCGGCGACGACGTCATCGAGAAGCTTCGCCAGCTGTTCGACAAGCAGAAGAAACTCGAAAAAGAGGTTGAATCCTTCAAGGCCAAGGCGGCCAGCTCGGCGTCGGCCGACCTTGCCGAATCGGCTACCGATATCGCGGGCATCAAGGTCGTCGCGGCACGCCTCGAAGGCCTCGACGCCAAGTCGCTCCGCGACAGCCTGGACGTGCTGAAACAGAAGCTCGGCGATTGCGCCGTCATCCTCGCGGGCGCGGCCGAGGGCCGCGTGTCGCTGGTGGCGGGCGTCGGCGGCGCGGCCCTGGGCCGGGTCAAGGCGGGCGATCTCGTGGCCGAGGTGGCCTCCCGGATCGACGGCAAGGGCGGTGGCCGCCCGGACATGGCGCAGGGCGGTGGCGTCGATTCGCCCGAGCTGCCCGGCATCCTGGCCGGCATTCCTGCCTGGGTGGAATCAAGGCTTCGCTGAACAAACCCCCGCCAGGGTATCGACGGGGTGCCGTAAAGGCGCCCCGGTACACGGTTTAAGCGGCCCGTGCGTTGCGCCAGCCCGTTTGGCTCAGCTAGTATCATATGAATGTCGGAGCGCATCTTTCGGCATCGATCAGTCGGGTCGACGTAGGCAGGACAGCTAGTCAGCGACACGCACTTAAATAGCCGGGCAAGGCTGTTCGGCCTTCGATGGTCGAAACGTCGATCCATTGGCGACAAGACTCGGGGTGAGTTGTCGTTGGTGGGGAAGCCAATACGATTTTATGGAGTATCAATCATGCTGATTCTGACCCGCCGGGTCGGTGAAACCCTGATGATCGGTGACGAGGTGACGGTCACTGTTCTGGGTGTCAAAGGTAACCAGGTGCGCATTGGTATCAACGCGCCGAAGAATGTCGCGGTCCACCGCGAAGAGATTTACCAGCGCATCAAGAACGAGAACGACCCTGCCGGCCATCCGGGCGACGACCAGTAAAAAGCTTTACGGGCGAAGCAAGGGCAAGTATCCTTGCTGGCTCGTTCGGGCACCTGCCTAGCGAACGATCAAAATGGAGAGTTGCCCGAGAGGCCGAAGGGGCTCCCCTGCTAAGGGAGTATAGGGTCAAAAGCCTTATCGAGGGTTCGAATCCCTCACTCTCCGCCAGTTACGCAAAACGCCCCGCAAGGGGCGTTTTGCGTTTCCACACCCACTGACTGTGGGAGCGCGCTTGCGCGCGATGCTCTTCCAAAAACCAAAAGCCAAAAACAAAAACACCGGCACAAAGGCCGGTGTTCTCGATGAATCAATTGGTCGGGGAGACAGGATTCGAACCTGCGACTTCTACGTCCCGAACGTAGCGCTCTACCAGGCTGAGCTACACCCCGACGGGAGCCGCGTATATTAGCCATGAACCCGGGGCATGGCAACAGGTTGTGCCACTTTTTTTACAAGGCGCCCGCAGGGCCGTCCATGGCCATCTGCTACTCTATGGGGCTGCCGCACGGCGGCCTACGTACAGCCCCAAGAGGAATTGCATGGCACTCACCCCGGCCCGCACGATGCCTGGTGTCCTCGAGCTCCTGCCGCTCGACCAGATCGCGTTCCAGCGCATGCTGGATACCATCCGCCGCAACTACGAGCGGTTCGGTTTCCTGCCCATCGAAACGCCGGTGATCGAGCATAGCGAGGTGCTGCTGACCAAGACCGGCGGCGAGACCGAGCGCCAGGTGTATTTCGTGCAGTCCACCGGCGCGCTCAACGCGGCCGACAAGGAGCCGGGTGGCGTGCCCGAGCTGGCCCTGCGCTTCGACCTCACCGTGCCGCTCGCGCGCTATGTCGCCGAGCATGAGCACGACCTCAGCTTCCCGTTCCGCCGCTACCAGATGCAGCGCGTGTACCGCGGCGAGCGCGCCCAGCGCGGGCGCTTCCGCGAGTTCTACCAGTGCGACATCGACGTCATCGGCAAGGACAGCCTCTCGGTGCGCTACGACGCCGAGATCCCGGCCGTTATCTACAGCGTCTTCCGCGAACTCAACATCGGCGCGTTCACCATCCAGCTCAACAACCGCAAGCTCATGCGCGGGTATTTCGAGAACTTGGGCGTGGCCGATGCCGAGCAGCAGATGCTGGTGCTGCGCGAAGTGGACAAGCTCGACAAGCGCGGCCCGGATTACGTGCGTGACACGCTCATGGGCGAGGCGTTTGGCCTGTCCGCCGACGCCACCGCCAAGATCCTCGACTTCGTGCAGGTGCGCTCCACGTCGGTGGCCGATGCGTTCGCGAAGCTCGATGCGCTGGGCAGCGGCTCCGAGACCTTCGAGCAGGGCAGGGCGGAGCTGAAGGAAGTGCTGGCGCTCATCCGCGACTACGGTGTGCCCGAGGCCTTCTTTGCGCTGAACCTTTCCATCGCGCGCGGCCTCGACTACTACACGGGCACCGTGTACGAGACCACGCTGAACGACCACCCCGGCATCGGTTCCATCTGCTCGGGCGGCCGCTACGAAAACCTCGCCGGCCAGTACACCAAATCGCACCTGCCGGGCGTGGGCATCTCCATTGGCCTCACGCGCCTGTACTGGCAGCTGCGCGACGCCGGCCTCGTCTCCACCGCGCAGAGCACGGTGGACGTGCTGGTGACGCAGATGGATGCGGCCCAGCTGCCGGCCTACCTCGCCGTGGCCAACGAGCTGCGCGCCGCCGGCATCGCCACCGAAGTGGTGCTCGAAGGCGGCAAGCTCGGCAAGCAGTTCAAGTACGCCGACCGCGCGGGCATCCGCTTCGTCATCGTGCTGGGCGAGGACGAAATCGCCAAGGGCGTCGTCACCGTCAAGGATTTGCGCCGCGAAGACCAGTTCGAAGTCACGCGCGCCGACCTGGTGAAAACGCTCCGCGTCGAACTGGCCCAGGCGGAGATCGGCCGCTAAGCCCAGGCCCCTGTGGGAGCGCGCTTGCGCGCGATGTACTTGCCGCAAGCTCCATCGCGCGCAAGCGCGCTCCTACAAGAAAAATGAAGCCATTGGTTCAGACCTAAGTCGGTAATTCCCCATGACCAGCAGCATCCTCCTCGACGGCCGCAGCCTCACCCGCGGCCAGGTCGCCGCCATCGCCCGCCAGGGTGCCAGCATCCGCCTCGACGAGGCGCAGCTGGTGAAGGTGAAGCGCGCCGCCGATTTCCTTGCCGCGAAAGTGGGTGGCGGCGAGCCGATCTACGGCGTCACCACCGGCTTCGGCAGCAATGCCGAAAAGCTGCTGGGTGCGCACCGCGTACGCGACGAGCTGCCGGGCGGCAACCCCGAGCCGCGGGACGGCACGCTGATGGAGGAACTGCAGCACAACCTCATCATCACGCACGCCGTGTGCGTGGGTAAGCCGTTCGCCATCGACGTGGTGCGCGCGATGCTCGCCATTCGCGTCAACACGCTGATGCGTGGCCATTCCGGCATCCGCGTGGAGACGCTGCGCGCGCTGGCCGAGTTGCTCAACCGCGATGTCATCCCGGTCATCCCCGAGAAAGGCTCGGTGGGCGCCAGTGGCGACCTGGCCCCGCTCTCGCACCTGGCCATCGTGCTGCTGGGCGGTGGCGAGGCGTTCTACCAAGGCGAGCGCCTGCCGGGTGCCGAGGCACTGCGGCGCGCGGGCCTTGAGCCCATCCGCCTCTCGTTCAAGGAAGGCCTGGCGCTCAACAACGGCACGACGCAGATGCTTGCCACGGGCGTGCTGGCGCTCGATACCCTCGAGATGCTCATGAAGACGGCCGACCTGGCGCTGGCCATGACGCTCGACGCGTTCGCCGGCCGCACGGGCGCCTACGCGGAACAGGTGCACGACCTGCGCCCGCACCCGGGCCAGGTGGCCGCCGCCGGTGAATTCCGCCGCCTGTTGCAGGGCTCGACCCTCGCCGATATCGCCTACCACATGGTGCCGCGCTTCCGGCCGTGGCTGTCGGATTCGTGGGCCGACCCGGCCGAGCAGGCGTACCGCTTCGATATCAGCTGGGACTGGGTGCCCGCCACGCAGCGCCATGGCAAGGAGGCGTTCTATTCGCGCTTCCTGCCGTTCAAGGGCGGCAAGAAGCACCAGCCGCAGGATGCGTACTGCCTGCGCTGCGCGCCGCAGGTGCACGGCGCGGTGCGCGATGCGTGGGAGCAGGCGTGCCGCGTGTTCGACGTGGAGCTCAACGCGGTGACCGATAACCCGCTGGTGTTCCCCGATGCCGAGAACGCCGAGGTGATCGAAGACCAGGTGATCTCCGCCGGCCACTTCCACGGCATGCCGCTGGCGCTGGCCATGAGCTACGTGAAGGCGGCGATCCCCGTGCTCGCGTCGATCAGCGAACGGCGCACCGCCAAGCTGGTGGACCCGGCCAATAACGATGGCCTGCCGGCGTTCCTCATCGGCAACGAGGACGCCACCGATTCCGGCTTCATGATCGTGCAGTACACCGCCGCCGCGCTGGTGAACGACCTGGCCACGCGCGCGCACCCGGCGTCGGTGTATTCGGTGCCCACCAGTGCGAACGCGGAAGACCATGTGTCGATGGGCGCGAACGAGGCCCGCCACGTGCTCGAGATGATGGAGGACCTGGGCCACGTGCTGGCCATGGAGCTCTACACCGCGGCGCAGGCGCTGGAGTACCGACAGGACATGCTCAACGCGGCGCGCACGCTCTCTAAGCGTGGCGACTGGCAGGCCCTGGCGGCGAAGATCAACGGCGCCCCGCGCAGCGATTCGCCGCACTACCCGCAGTTCGAACGCGAAGTGCGCGCGCTGATGGGCGCCCTGGCCAGCGCCGAGGACTTCCACGGTGGCGTGGCCGTGCGCCAGGCACTGGCCACGCTGCGCGAGCACATCGCCTTCATGCAGCGCGACCGCGCGATGGATGGCGATGTGCGCACCGTGTGCGACCTGGTGGCCTCGGGCCGCCTGGTGGCCGCGGCCTAGGCCTTCGCAGGCCTGCCCCGGGGCGGGGGCTGGGCGCTGGCGTCGGCCGCGCCCAGCGCATGCATGTCGACCAGCCCCGAACGCACGCTGGCCAGGTACTGGTAGAACTGCGCATCGTTGACCAGGCCAAGCTTGGTCATCGCCGCGCGTTTCTGCCGGCTGATGGTCTTGACGCTGCGGCCCATCAGCTTGCCCACCTCCACCAGCGAGAGCCCCTGCGCATAGGCGCGGATGACTTCGAGCTCGCGCGGCGACAGGCGATTGGGGCCGGCGCCGAACCCGTTGCCCGTATCCACGTCGTGGAACGCCCGCCGGATGGACGGGCTGGTGTAGTTGCGGCCGATCGACGCCGCATGCACCGCCAGGGGCATGTCGCGCAGGCTGCAACGCTTGTCGAACAGGCCGGCCACGCCCAGGTCCTGCCCGGCGCGGAGGATGGCCAGGTCGCCCAGGGGCGCCATGACCACGATGCCCACGTCGGGGCGCGTGCTGCGGACGCGGCGCAGTAGCGCCACGCCATCGGGGTGCTTGCCCTCGGGCAGGCTGGGGTCGATGACCACGACCTCGACGTCGATATCGTCCATGACCTGGACGAAGGTATCGGTGTCGTTGACGCAGGCGACCACGTCGTAACGGTGTTTCTTCAGGACAGCTTCCACGCCGGCCACCACGACGGGTTGGTCATCGGCGATAACGACAGTGCACGACATGCGTACGGCTCATTCCTTGGGAGGGGGTGCTGTCCATCTTGGCGACCGTTTCGCCTGCGGTATATGGAAGAAAAGCGCAATTTCGCGTCGGCGTTTTCTCGAATTTCTTGCCAGAAAGTAGTCTTTCCCTTACGATGGGGTATCGTATTAACGCGTTAGTACATTATGAAGCGACGCTCCCTGGACCCGGAAACCCCCGCCGATTCGGCGGAAACCAGCCTCTGCGAGGCCCTGCTGGGCCTCTCGACGGTGGATGAGATGCGGGCCTTCCTCCACGACCTGTGCACCCCGGCCGAGATCGAGGTCATGGTGGACCGCTGGCGCGTGGTGCCCTTCCTGCTGGAGGGGCGCTCATACCGCGAGATCCACGAGCGCACGGCCGTGAGCATCACCACCATCGGGCGCGTCGCCCGCTACCTCAACCAGGGGGCAGGGGGCTACATGGCCGCCGCCGCCCGCCGCAACCAGGGAACCACCGCATGAAGCCGCGTGACCGCCTGCGCATCGCCATGCAGAAATCCGGCCGCCTGACCGAGCCGGCGCAGGAACTGCTGGCCCGCTGTGGCCTCAAGTTCCGCCAGAGCCGCGACAAGCTGTTCTGCTTCGGCGAGGGCGAGCCCGTCGACCTGCTGCTGGTCCGCGACGACGATATCCCCGGCCTCATCGCCGAGGGCGTCTGCGACCTGGGCATCGTCGGCCGCAACGTGCTCAACGAGTTCCAGTTCGCCAACCCCGAGGCGGGCGCGGGCCTGGACGAGTTGCGCCCCCTCGGCTTCGGCAGCTGCCGGCTGTCCATCGCCGTGCCGCAGGACGAGGCCTACGATGGCCCCGCGCAGCTGCAGGGCCGCGCCATCGCCACTTCGTACCCTGGCCTGCTCGGCGAGTGGCTGCGGGTGAATAACGTGGACGCGAAGGTTGTGTTCCTCGCCGGCTCAGTGGAAATCGCGCCGCGCCTCGGCACGGCCGATGCCATCTGCGACCTGGTCTCCAGTGGCGCCACCCTCGTCGCCAACCAGCTGCGCGAAGCCGCGGTGGTGGTGGAGAGCGAAGCCGTGCTCGCCGGCCACCGCGTGTTGCCCAGCGACGAGCGCGGCGAGATCGCCGAGCTGCTGTTGCGCCGCCTCGATGGTGTGATCCAGGTGCGTGATTCGCGCCTGATCCTGATGCAGGCGCCGCGCGATGCGCTGGCCGAGATCACCCGGCTGCTGCCGGGCCTGCCCATCCCGACCCTCACGGCCGTCGACGGCGCCCCCGACCAGGTGGTGCTGCAGGCCCTGTGCGCCGGCAGCGTGAGCTGGCGGCAGCTGGAAGACATGAAACGCGCCGGTGCCCGCGACATGCTGGTGCTGCCGGTGGAGAAGATGCTGGCATGAAGCGCATCGACTGGAATGCCCTTGACGACGAAGGCCGCCGCGAGGCGCTGGCCCGCCCGGCGCAATCGCGCTCCGCGGAGCTGCGCAGTGGCGTCGAGGCCATCATCGCCGACGTGCGCACGCTGGGCGACGAAGCGTTGCGCGACCTCACGGCGCGTTACGACGGCGCCACGCTCGATGCGCTCGCCGTCACCGACGAGGAATTCGCCGAAGCCGAGGCCCGGCTGGCGCCGGCGCTGAAGGCCGCAATCCGCGAGGCCGCCGGGCGCATCGAGCGCTTCCACCGCGCCGCGGCGCCCACGCCGGTCGCCGTCGACACGGCCCCGGGCGTGCGCGTGGAACGCGTGCTGCGGCCCATCCGCCGCGTGGGCCTCTACGTACCCGCGGGCGGTGCGCCGCTGCCCTCCACCGCGCTGATGCTCGGCGTGCCCGCGGGCATCGCCGGGTGCCGCGAGGTGGTGCTGTGCACGCCGGTGCAGGCCCATGGCCGCTGCGACGATGCGGTGCTGTTCGCCGCCAGGGCGACGGGCGTGCACCAGGTGTTCAAGCTGGGCGGCGCGCAGGCCATCGCCGCGATGGCCTACGGCACGGCCACGGTACCCCGCTGCGACAAGCTGTTCGGCCCGGGCAACGCATGGGTGACGGAAGCGAAGCTGCAGGTCTCGGGCGACCCGGAAGGCGCGGCCATCGACATGCCCGCCGGCCCGTCGGAGGTGCTCGTCATCGCCGATGCCGAGGCCGACCCACGCTTCATCGCCGCCGACCTGCTGTCGCAGGCCGAGCATGGCCCGGATTCGCAGGTGTTGCTGGTTAGCCCGTCGGCCGGGCTGCTGGCGCGGGTGGAGCACGAGGTGGAGTCGCAGCGCCGCGCGCTGCCGCGCGCCGACATCGCCGCGCGTGCGCTCGAGGAAAGCCGCCTCGTGCTGGTGCACGACCTCGACGAGGCGCTGGACGTCAGCAACCGCTACGCGCCCGAGCACCTCATCATCCAGACCACCGACCCGCGCGCGCTGCTCGATGGCGTGGACTCCGCTGGCTCGGTGTTCCTCGGCGAATGGACCCCCGAATCGCTTGGCGACTACTGCAGCGGCAGCAACCACGTGCTGCCCACGTATGGCTATGCGCGCAGCTACAGCGGCGTCTCGGTGGCAAGCTTCCAGAAGCAGGTGACGGTGCAGGAGGCCAGCGCCGAGGGCCTGCGTGCCATCGGCCCGTGCGCGGCGACCCTGGCCGAAGCCGAACAGCTCGACGCGCACCGCCGCGCGGTGACGTTACGCCTCGAGATCATGGGTGCGACGGCATGAGCGTGCTCGATCTTGCCCGCCCCGATATCCGCGAGATGCAGGCGTATTCCAGCGCGCGCATGGAGGCCTCCGGGGGCACCGTGCTGTTGAACGCGAACGAATCCGCGCGGCCGCCGAGCTTCCCCGGCGGCGACGGCCTCAACCGTTACCCCGATCCGCAGCCGCGCGCGCTGGTCGAGACGCTGGCCGAACTGTATGGCAGCACGCCCGACCGCGTGCTGGTCACGCGCGGCAGCGACGAGGCCATCGACTTGCTGACGCGCGCGTTCTGCCGCGCGGGCCAGGACGGCATCGTCATCTCGCCGCCCACCTTTGGCATGTACGCGGTATGCGCCCGTATCCAGGGCGCCGCCGTGGTCGAAGCACCGCTGGCGGCCGATGGCTCGCTCGATGCGGACACGCTGGTTGCCGCGGCAGGCCCGTCCACGAAACTCGTCTACCTCTGCTCGCCGAACAACCCCACGGGCAACCTGGTGGGGCTCGGCACGATCGAGCGCATCGCGACGGCGCTGGCGGGCAGGGCGCTGCTCGTCGTGGACGAGGCCTACGCGGAGTTCGCCGGCACGCCAAGCGCCACCCAGCTCATCGATGCCCACGAGAACGTGGCCGTGCTGCGCACGCTTTCCAAGGCGTGGTCGCTGGCGGGCGCGCGCGTGGGGACGCTGGTGGCGCGTGCCGAGGTCATCGGCCTGCTGCGCCGGATCATCCCGCCGTACCCGCTGCCGTCGCCGTGCGTCGACGCGGCGCTGGCGGCGCTGGGTTACGAGGGCCGCCGCGTGCAGCGCCACCACGTGCACGAGGTACTGAATGAGCGTGCCCGCATGGCCGCGGCGCTGGCCACCGTGCCGGGCGTGCGCGAGGTGCTGCCCTCGCACGCCAACTTCCTCGCGGTGCGTTTCGCCGACCCGGCGGGCGCCTACCAGCGCCTGCTGTCGGCCGGCGTGGTGGTGCGCGACATCACGAAATACCCGGGCCTGGGCGATGCGCTGCGCATCACCATCGGCACCGGCAACGAGAACGATCGCGTGCTGGCCGTGCTGCGCGCGGGAGCCAGCGCATGAGCCGCAAGATCCTCTTCGTCGACCGCGACGGTTGCCTCATCGAGGAGCCGGCCGACCAGCAGATCGATAGCTACGACAAGCTGGCGCTGCTGCCGGGGGTCATCGCGGCGCTGCAGCGTTTCGTCGGGGCGGGCTATGAGCTGGTGATGGTGAGCAACCAGGACGGCCTGGGCACGCCGTCGTTCCCGCAGGCCAGCTTCGATGGCCCGCATGAGCTGCTGGTGCGGATCCTGTCGTCGCAGGGCATCACGTTCCGTGAGCAACTCATCGACCGCAGCGTCCCGGCCGACAACGCCGATACGCGCAAGCCGCGCACCGGCCTGGTGCGCCACTGGCTGGCGGACGATAGCTGGAGCCGCGCGCAGTCGGCGATGGTCGGCGATCGCGAGACCGATATCACCTTCGCCGCGAACATGGGCGTCCGCGGTTTCCGCGTGGGCGCGCAGGGCGCGACGTGGGCCGAGGTGGCGCATGCGGTGCTCGACGCGCCGCGCGTGGCCGACGTGGTGCGCAAGACGAAGGAAACATCGATCCGCGTGCAGGTGGACCTCGACCGCGTCGCGGAGCCCAAGGTGCACACCGGCCTGGGCTTCTTCGACCACATGCTGGAGCAGATCGGCAAGCACGGTGGCTTCGCACTCAGCCTCACCTGCGAAGGCGATACGCACATCGACGAACACCACACCATCGAGGATTGCGCGCTGGCGCTCGGCCAGGCGCTGCGCGCCGCGCTGGGCGACAAGCGTGGCATCGGCCGCTACGGCTTCGCGCTGCCGATGGACGAAAGCGCCGCGCGGGCGGAGCTCGATCTCTCCGGCCGCCCCTACTTCGTGTTCGAAGGCACGTTTCCGCGCGAGCGCGTGGGCGACGTGCCGACGGAGCTGGTGCCGCACTTCTTCCGTTCGTTGTGCGAGACGCTGGGCGCCAACCTGCACCTCACGGTGCATGGCGAGAACGCGCACCACATGGTGGAGGGCTGCTTCAAGGTGGTGGCGCGCACGTTGCGCCAGGCCATCCGCCGCGAAGGCGCCGAGCTACCCAGCACCAAGGGCAGCCTGTGATGCGCGTGGTCCTCGTCGACGCCGGCGGCACCAACATCGGCTCGGTGCGCTACGCGTTGCAGCGCCTTGGCACCGACGCGGCGCTCACCGCCGACCCGGCGCGTATCCGCGCCGCCAGCCACGTCATCCTGCCGGGCGTGGGCGCCGCGGGCCCGGGCATGCGGCGCCTGCGCGACGCGGGGCTGGTCGAGGTGTTGCGCGGCCTTACCCAGCCCGTGCTCGGGGTGTGCCTGGGCATGCAGCTGCTGTGTGAGCGCTCGGAGGAAGACGACACCGAATGCCTCGGCGTGGTGCCGGCCGCCGTGCGGCGCATGCCGGGTGCGCCGGGGCTGCGCGTGCCGCACATGGGCTGGAACACGCTGCGCGCCACGGCCAGCCACCCGCTGACCGAGGGCCTGCGCGAGCGCGATACCGCGTACTTCGTGCACAGCTACGCCGTGCCCGTGGGCGACTACACCCTGGTGTCGAGCGAACACGGCCAGCCGTTCTCCGCCGCCGTGGGCGCGGGCAATTTCATGGGCATGCAATTCCACCCCGAGCGCTCCGCCAGCGTGGGCGCGCAGCTCCTCCGGAACTTCCTTTCGCTATGACCTTACCTATCCCCGCCATCGACCTCCGCGACGGCAAGGTCGTGCGCCTTTTCCAGGGCGATTACGAGCAGCAGACCACGTTCGCCTTCGAGCCCGAGGCGCTCGCCCGCCGCTACGCCAGCGACGGTGCCACCTGGTTGCACGTGGTGGACCTCGACGGTGCGCGCTCCGGCCGCTTCGAGAACCTGCCCACGCTGACGGCCATCGCGGCGTCCGCCGGGCTGGCCGTGCAGGCCGGTGGCGGCATCCGCGACGAAGCGGGCGTACGCAAGCTGCTCGACGCGGGCGTCAGCCGCGTCGTGGTGGGCAGCATCGCCATCCGCGAGCCGGCCGCTGTCGCCGCCTGGATCGGCCGCTACGGCGCCGAACGCATCGTGCTCGCGCTCGACACGCGCTTCCGCGACGGCCAGTGGCGCCTGCCCAGCGCGGGCTGGACCGCGGACGAGGACCGCACCCTGGGCGAGTTGCTGCCCTTCTACGAAGCCGCCGGCGCGCGGCACCTGCTGTGCACGGACATCGACCGCGACGGCACCATGGCGGGCCCGAACACGGCGTTGTACCGCTACGTGGCGGCCACCTCGCCGAATCTCGACGTGCAGGCCTCGGGTGGCGTGCGCTCGCTCGATGACGTGGCCGGGCTGGCGTTGCAGGGCGTGGCCGGGGTGATCCTCGGCCGCTCGTTGCTGCAGGGGGAATTCACCATGGCGGATGCGCTGGCTGTCACCGCGAAGGCGGATGCCTCATGCTGAGCCGGCGCATCATCCCGTGCCTGGACGTCCGCGATGGCCAGGTGGTGAAGGGCGTCCGCTTCCGCGACCACGTGGTGGTGGGCGAGATCGTGGAACTGGCGCTGCGTTACCGCGACGAAGGTGCTGACGAGCTGGTGTTCTACGACATCACGGCCAGCCCCGAGGGGCGCCGCGTCGATCGCGACTGGGTGGAGCGCGTGGCGCGCGAGATCGACATCCCGTTCTGCGTCGCCGGTGGCATCCGTTCGGTGGACGATGCGCGCGAGGTGCTGCACGCGGGCGCGGACAAGATTTCCATCAATTCACCCGCGCTGGAACGCCCTGCGCTGGTGGGTGAGATTGCCGGGGCGTTCGGCGTGCAGTGCGTGGTCGTGGGCGTCGACAGCCTGCGGGACGAGGACGGTGAATGGCGCGTGCGCCAGTACACCGGCGACCCCTCGCGCACGCAGGCGCTGCGCAAGCGCACGCTCGACTGGATCGAGGAGGTGCAGCGGCTGGGCGCGGGCGAGATCGTGCTGAACTGCATGGGTACCGACGGCGTGCGGCGTGGCTACGACATCGAGCAGCTGCGTGCGGCGCGCGCCGTGTGCCACGTGCCGCTGGTGGCGTCGGGTGGCGCGGGCGAGCCCGCCCACTTCGCCGACGTGTTCCGCGACGCGGATGTCGACGCCGCGCTGGCCGCCAGCGTGTTCCATTCCGGCGATATCGCCATCCCCACCCTGAAACGCGAGCTGCGCGCGCAGGGCATCGAGGTACGCGCATGACCCCTGATTTCGCAAAAGGCGATGGCCTGGTCCCCGCCATCGTGCAGCACGCCCGCACCGGCGAGGTGTTGATGCTCGGTTACATGGACGAGGCCGCGCTGGCGAAAACGCAGGCGAGCGGCCTGGTCACGTTCTTCAGTCGCAGCAAGCAGCGCCTGTGGACCAAGGGCGAGACCTCGGGCGATACGCTCGCGCTCGTCGATGTCCGGCTCGATTGCGATGCGGATACGCTGCTGGTGCGTGCGATACCCGCGGGCCCCACGTGCCACACGGGCACTACCAGCTGCTTCGGCAACGACGTGGCGCCGTCGCTCGGGTTCCTCGCGGATCTGGACGCGCTGGTGGCGTCACGCCATGCCGAGCGGCCCGACGGCAGCTACACCACGAAGCTGTTTGATGGCGGTATCCGCCGCATCGCGCAGAAGGTGGGCGAGGAGGGCGTGGAAACCGCGCTGGCCGCGGTGGCGCAAGGCGACGACGAACTCATCGGCGAAGCCGCCGACCTGGTGTTCCATTTGATAGTGGCGCTCCGCGCCCGCGGCATCGGCTTCGACCAAGTGGCGCAGAAGCTCGCCTCCCGGCACAAATAAAGCCCGCTCTCGAAAGTGTGTGTGTGGGAGCGCGCTTGCGCGCGATGTACTCGCGGCAAGCGCCATCGCGCGCAAGCGCGCTCCCACAGGAGAGCCTCCACAGGAGAGCCTCCACAGGAGTGCAAGATCAGAGGATGGCGAGCACCGCTTCCGGCGGGCGGCCGACGGCCGCCTTCTTGCCGTGGATGAATACCGGCCGCTCGATGAGCTTGGGGTGCGCGACCATGTAGGCGATGAGTTCCGCGCGGCCGGCGTCGGCCGGCACGCCTGCGTACTCGTCTTCGCCCGTGCGCATCAGCTCGCGCGGCGCGCGGCCCAGCAGCTTCAGCACGCGGTCGAGTTCGGCCACCGAGGGCGGGGCCTTGAGGTACTCGACCACGGTGGGTGCCACGCCGCGCTGCTGCAGCAGCGCGAGCGTTTCGCGCGACTTGGAACAGCGCGGGTTATGCCACAGGGTGGACGCGGTCAAAAGTTGCCGCCGCGGTTACCGCCACCACCCCGGTTGCCGCCGCGCGGGCCGCGATTGCCGCCGCCCTGGCCACCGCGGTTGCCGCCACCCTGGCCACGCGGGCCACGGTTGCCGCCCGCGCCACCGCCGCCGGAGCCGCGGTTGCCACTGGCACGGCTGGCGCCGCCCTGGCCACCCTGGCCGCCGCCGTAGGCGCGGTTGCCGCCACCCTGGCCCTGGCCGCCGCCGGTGCGGTTGCCGCCCTGGCCGCCACGCGGGCCACGGTTGCCACCGCCGCCACCACCGCGGTTGCCGTTCGGGTTGGCGACATTGCCATTGGCATTGCCACCGCCGCCCGTGCGGCTGTCGCCGGCGAACCATGTGCGCATGGCCGGCAGTTCCTGGCCGGGCGCGACGCGGCGCGAGGAGGTCTTGCGCGGGGCCTTGGCCGGGCGGTCGACATTGCCATTGACTTCGCGACGGCCGCCGCCCTGGCCACCGCGGCTACCGCCACCGGCGCGACCACCGCGGCCGCCACGGCCGGGGCCGTCGTCACGCAGGCGATCGAACGCGGTGAGCTCGCGGGCCTCGTCGTGGCGCGCGGAGCTCCAGGCACCGGTCGTGGCCTTGTCGGGGCGGTATTCGGTGACATGGCGCGGCGCGCGGCGCTGGTGCACCACGGCGCTGAGGGTAAGCACCGGGGCCGGGGCGCCCAGGCCGGCGCGCTCGCGCAGGGCCTTGATGGCGGTTTCGTCGAGCGACTCGCAATCGCCACGGCGTAGGGCACGGGGCAGTTCCACGGTGCCGTAGCGGATGCGCTTCAGGCGGCTGACCAGGAAACCCTGGGAATCCCACAGGCGGCGCACCTCGCGGTTGCGGCCTTCGCGGATGGTGACGCGGAACCAGCTGTGGCTGCCGCCGCGGCTGATGACGCCGATGTCGTCGAAGCGGGCGGGGCCGTCTTCCAGTTCCACGCCGGCCTTGAGGCGCTCGATGATCTCGTCGGGCACTTCGCCGTGGACGCGGCAGAGGTATTCGCGCTCGAGGCCGCTCTTGGGGTGCATCAGCGCGTTGGCGAGTTCGCCATCGGTGGTGAGCAGGAGCAGGCCGGTGGTGTTGATGTCGAGGCGGCCCACGGCGACCCAGCGCGCGCCCTTCAGGCGCGGCAGCTGTTCGAACACGGTGGGGCGGCCTTCGGTGTCTTCGCGGGTCGTCACCACGCCCTCGGGCTTGTGGTAGACGAGCACTTCGGCGTCGCTGCGGTTATCGGTGGCGACGACGAACTGCTTGCCGTCGAGCACGATGCGGTCGCCGGCGTGGACGCTGGCGCCGATGGTGGCGACGGCGCCGTTGACTTCGACTTCGCCGGCCTGGATGCGCTGTTCGAGCATCCGGCGCGAGCCGAGGCCTGCGTTGGCCAGCACCTTGTGCAGGCGTTCTTCGAGCTGCGCGGCGTCGCCGGTGGGGGCTTCGGTGCGCTTCAGGCTAAGTACGGAACGATTTGGCGCATTCATGCGCGTGACTCCTCGGGATTTTGCCCGGCGCCGTCTTCTTCTTCGGCGGCGCCGTCGGGGTTCTCTGCCTCGTCGGCAGTGTGGGAAGCCGCGGCGATGTCGTCATCGCCGGCGGGCGGTTCGTTCGCGGGCCCGGCCTCGTCGGTGCCCTCGGGGAGGGCAACGCGGGCCGGCACGCCATCCGCATCGCCTTCGAGGCGCATCTGCGGGTTGAGCTCGTCAAGATCGCGGATCTCCGACAATGGCGGCAGGTTGTCCAGCGACTTGAGGTTGAAATAATCCAGGAACGTGCGGGTGGTGCCGAACAGGGCCGGACGGCCCGGGACGTCGCGGTAACCCACCACGCGGATCCATTCGCGTTCCTCGAGGGTCTTGATGATGTTCGAGGAAACCACCACGCCGCGAATCTGTTCGATCTCCGGGCGGGTGATGGGCTGGCGGTAGGCGATGAGCGCCAGGGTTTCGAGCAGGGCGCGGGAATAGCGGCTGGGCTTCTCGGCCCACATGCGCGATACCCACCCATGCACCTCGCGCCGCACCTGGTAGCGCCACCCGGAGGCGACCTCGACCAGTTCGACGCCGCGCCCCTGGCAATCGGCGCCCAGTGCCTTCAGCGCCGCCTTCAGTTCATCCGTGCCGACTTCCTCTTCCTCGCCGAAGATCGCCTTGAGCTGGACGATGGTCATCGGCTGGGTGGACGCAAGCAGCGCCGCTTCCACGATGGGTTTGAGTTGTTCGGGTTGCATAGGCCTTGGCGTGCGGGTGGGCTAGGCGAGCAGTTCTTCGTGCTCGGCCTGGGTCTGGACCTTGGTCTTGATGTAGATCGGGCCCAGGGTTTCTTCCTGGACGATCTCGACAAGCATTTCCTTCGCGAGCTCGAGCATGGCCAGGAACGTGACCACGACCCCGAGCCGGCCTTCGCTTTCGTCGAACAGCGTTTCAAACCGGTGGAACCCACCGCTGCCGAGGCTGTTCAAAAGGTCGCCCATGCGCTGGCGGACGCTGAGAGGCTCACGCTGGATCGCATGGTGCGTGAACAGGTCGGCGCGCTTCAGCACATCCTTGAGCGCAAGCAACATCTCCCTGAGATCGAGCGGGGGCGGGACGCGCACCACGTTGTGCTCGCCGACGAAGGCATGCACCACGGTGGTGTCGCGCTCCAGCCGCGGCAGCTCCTCGATATCGAGCGCCGCTTTCTTGAAGCGTTCGTACTCCTGCAGGCGGCGTACCAGCTCCGCGCGCGGGTCTTCTTCCAGGCCTTCCTCGGCCGGTGGGCGGGGCAGCAGCAACCTGGATTTGATCTCCGCCAATATGGCGGCCATCAGCAGGTATTCCGCCGCCAGCTCCAGGCGCATCACCTCGCGCATCATCTCGATGTAATCCATGTACTGCCGGGTGATCTCGGCCACAGGGATGTCGAGGATGTCGAGGTTCTGCCTGCGGATCAGGTAGAGCAACAGATCGAGCGGGCCCTCGAACGATTCGAGGATGACTTCCAGCGCATCGGGCGGGATGTACAAATCCTGGGGCATTTGCAGCACGGGCTGCCCGCGCACCAGCGCGAGGGGCATTTCCTGCTGCTGGGGAACACCGGCGAAGGCATTCCGCGTTGTTTCGACCACCTGGACTTCGGTTGTCTCGTTAGTCATCGGCACACGTCAGAAGGGCCGCCTTCAAGCGACCAGGAACGCAAGCAACAAATCGATGCCGTCCGGCGGCTGCACCGCCACCTCACACCGGGCATGCCGCGCATCGTCGCCGACGAGCGGAAGGCATGGCCGCTGGACACCCAGGAGGGTCACCGTCTGTGAGAAATCGCCGGGAGCGCGAAGCGCCCGGAATAAGTTCACCCGATTGGCGTACAGGGTATAGCCTGCGCCCGCGCAAGTCCAGCGGGCCAGCCCATGGCCGCCCTGCGGTTCCGGCACAATAGGGCATGCCCCACGCCCCGCGAGCCATTATCCACGTCGACATGGACGCTTTCTACGCGTCCGTGGAGGAACGGGACGACCCGGGCCTGGTGGGCAAGCCGGTGATCGTGGGCGGCCTGGGGCGCCGCGGGGTCGTTTCCACGGCCAATTACCAGGCCCGGAAGTACGGCGTGCGCTCGGCCATGCCCACGTCCGAGGCCCGCCGCCGTTGCCCGCAGGCCGTGTATATCCATCCCCGCCACGAGCGCTACGCGGCCATCTCGGCGGTGGTCTTCGACGTGTTCGCTGAATACACGCCCATGATCGAGGGGCTGTCGCTGGACGAAGCCTTTCTGGATGTCACGGGCAGCCTGCGCCTTTTCTCATCCGTCGAGGTCATCGGCCGCCGGATCAAGGACAGCATCCGGGAACGGACAGGGCTGAACGCCTCGGTGGGCATGGCACACAACAAGCTGCTGGCCAAGCTGGGCAGCGAGCTGTCCAAGCCCAACGGCTTCCTGGTGATCCGGCCCGACGAGGTGCGCGGCTACCTCGACCCGTTGCCCATCGGGCGCATGTGGACCGTGGGGAAGGTGGCCGAGGAGGCCCTGCACCGCGTGGGCATCCGCACCATCGGCGACCTGCTGCGGGCCGACGCCTGGCGGCTGAACAAGGCCGTGGGCGAGCGCCATGCGGCCCAGCTGCGCGCCCTGTGCGTGGGTGAGGACGAGCGCCCGGTGGTGGCGGATGCCCCCGAGGTATCGATCGGCGCGGAATGGACCTTCGACGTGGACGTGGACGACCTGGCCATCGCCGAGGCCTGGATGCTGCGCCAGTGTGAACGGGTCGGCGCCCGTGCACGCGGCCGCGACGTGAAGGCCCGCACCGTGGCGGTGAAATTGCGCGAGCCGCCGTTCGTCACCCACAGCCGCCAGGCCCAGTTGCCGGTGCCGGGCAACGCCACGCCCGATATCTACGCCGTGGCACGCCGCTTGCTAAACGTCTGGTGGCACCAGCATCCGCGGCCCCGGCTGCGTTTGTTGGGCGTCACGTTGTCGGGTTTCGATGCGCGGCATGGCGATGAACAGCAGGACATGTTCGCCGCGCCGGCAGCAGAAAAGCGTTCCGACGGCGTGCAGGACCGCATCAACGAGCGCTTCGGAGCCGGGGCGCTGGTCAGGGCGGGCGTGCTCAAGACGCGTGGGCGGGAATGACCGGACTGCGCTAATGTGTCCGTTTGTGACACGGTAGGTAAGTTTCGCGGGGTACGGTCAATGGCGGCCGTCATCTTCAACCGCCGGCAGGCAGGATGGGTAGAACAACTGATGGGTGACAAGGAAGGCCCGAACGTGCGTTATCGCCACGCAAGGATGAAGGTGCAGACCGCGGTGCTGATGAGCCGCGGCGGCGAGGCTCACCCCACCGACCTGGTCGATATCTCGGCCACCGGCGCGCTGCTGCGCCGCCCCTCCGGCTGGCGCGGTGAACCCGGCCAGACCTGGGTGCTCGACATGGTGTTCGGCCACGACCTGCACATCAACGTGGAGGCGCGCGTGGTGCGCACCTCGGCGCGGCAGATCGGCATGGAATACTCGCTTATCCCCGAGGACAAGCAGGCCCCGCTGTGGGAGCTGCTGGGCGGCTACGCCGATACCTTAGAGGCGTGGTCGGACGACTGACGCCGCTGTTGTAGGAGCGCGCTCCGCGCGCGACATCTTTTGGCGACAACGCAACACGGCCTCGGGCTCATTCGCGAGAAGATGTCGCCCACGGGTGGGCTCCTACAGGTGAGGGGGCCGACTGGAGCGAGGGGTGTTCAGGCCCCCGCCGCCTTCCGCTTGGCGCGATCCTCATCGCGCAGCTCGCGGCGCAGGATCTTGCCGACGTTGGTCTTCGGCAGCGCATCGCGGAACTCGATCTGCTTTGGGCGCTTATAGCCGGTGAGGTTCTCGCGGCAGTAGGCCTTGAGTGCTTCCTCAGTGAGCGCGGGATCCTTTTTGACCACGAAGATCTTCACCACCTCGCCCGAATGCTCGTCGTCGACGCCCACGGCGGCCACCTCGGCCACGCCGGGGTGGCGCATGACGATGTCCTCGATCTCGTTGGGGTACACGTTGAAGCCCGAGACCAGGATCATGTCTTTCTTGCGGTCGACGATGTAGACGTAGCCGTTCTCGTCCATCTTTGCGATATCGCCCGTGCGCAGCCAGCCGTTGGCGTCGAGCACCTTGGCGGTTTCGTCGGGGCGGTTCCAGTAGCCCTTCATCACCTGCGGGCCCTTGATGCACAGCTCGCCCACCTCGCCCGTGGCGAGCGGGGTGCCGTCGTCGGCCCAGATCTGCACGTAGGTGCTGGGGATGGGCAGGCCGATGGAGCCGTTGTATTCCTTCAGGTCGAGCGGGTTGATGCACGCGGCCGGCGAGGTTTCGGTGAGGCCGTAGGCCTCGGCCAGCGTGACGCCCGTGGTCTTCTTCCAGCGCTCGGCCACGCTGCGCTGCACGGCCATGCCGCCACCCAGCGACAGGTGCAGCTTCGAGAAATCGAGCTCGGCGAAGCCCGGTGTGTTGAGCAGGCCGTTGAACAGCGTGTTGACGCCGGTGATGGCGGTGAACTGTTCCTTCGAGAGCTCCTTGACGAAACCCTTCATGTCGCGCGGGTTGGTGATCAGCAGGTTCATGGCGCCCATGCGGGTGAACACCAGGCCGTTCGCCGTCAGCGAGAAGATGTGGTACAGCGGCAGCGCCGTGACGATGATCTCCTCGCCCATGGTGGCCGAGCCGCTGATCCAGGCATCGGCCTGCAGCATGTTCGCGATCATGTTGCGGTGGGTGAGCATGGCGCCCTTGGCCACGCCGGTGGTGCCGCCGGTGTACTGCAGGAACGCGATGTCGTCGTGGGTCACGTCCACCGTGGGCATGGCGTGGGCCTTGCCGCGCGAGATGGCGTCGTTGAAGCGGGTTTCCCGCGGCAGCTTGTACGCGGGCACCTCCTTGCGGACGTGCCTGACCACGAAATTGATGATGCTGCCCTTGGGGAAGCCGACCATGTCGCCCACGGCGGTGGTGATGACGTGGTCGACGCGCGTGCCGGGCAGGGCTTCCTGCACGGTGTGCGCGAAGTTGTCGAGCACCACGAGCGCCTTGGCGCCGGAATCTTCCAGCTGGTGGTGCAGCTCGCGGGTGGTGTAGAGCGGGTTGGTGTTGACGACGGTGAGGCCAAGGCGCAACGCGCCGAACAGCACCACCGGGTACTGCAGCAGGTTGGGCAGCATGATGGCGAGGCGGTCGCCCTTCTTCAGCCCCAGCTCGCCCGACAGGAAGCCGGCGAAGGCGGCGGAAAGCTCGTCGATCTCCCCGTAGCTGAGCACCTTCCCGAAATTCTTGTACGCGGGACGCTCACGAAATTTCTGAAACGATTCCTCGAAGACCGCCGCAACGGAGCGGTACGCGTTGACATCGATATCGGCGGGGACGCCAGCCGGGTAGTGGTCAAGCCACGGGCGCTCGTTGCTCATGTACGGGACGGACTCCTGAATGTGGGACGATTGGAGCATACGCCCGCGTATAGCGGCAAGCCGCAACGCAGCGAGACACGAGGAGTGACGCATGCAGCGAAACAGGGTCCTGGCCACCTTACTACTGATCGCCCTCGCCGGTCTCGTGGCCTGCAGGCACGCGCCGGACGACGAACAGGTGCGCAAGGCCATCGCCGCGGCGGCCACGGGGGCGGAAGAAGGCAGCGGTGGCGAGGCCACGGCGGCGCTCACCGACGACTTCGACGGCAACGGTGGCGACCTGCACAAGCAGGACCTGGCGAACCTGGTGCGCGCGTTCTCCCTGCGCGGGCAGAAGGTGCACGTGCTACTGGGGCCGGTGTCGGTCGAGCCGCGTGGCGATCGCCAGGTGGCCACGTTCACGGTCACGCTGACGGCCGGCGCCGGCGTGCTGCCGGAGAACGCAGGTGCCTACCAGGTGGAAACCGGGTGGCGCAAAGACGGTAACGCGTGGCGTTGTTTCACCGCCACATGGAAACGCGCCCTCTAACTGTAGGAGCCCACGCCGTGGGCGACAGCGCCTCGCGATAAAGCCACAGCGCCTGCGGCGGTTCGCGCAAAATGCTGTCGCCCACGGCGTGGGCTCCTACATGGCGCGCAAAAAAAAGGTTCATCGCGGA
>NZ_JZRB01000061.1 GCF_000964085.1 Luteibacter yeojuensis | reverse complement strand
GGTCACCGCCAGGGGCCTTATACCCGGAAACCCGGTCTCGAGAGAGACCGGGTTTTCTTTTGCCCGTGATTTACCCAAACTCATGGCCATGAACACCGATCCACGCCTCAACCGTCGCCAGGAAGAGCTCGTCGCCATCGTCCAGCGCGAGGGCTTCGTCGCCGTCGATGAGTTGGCCACGCACTTCGACGTGGCGCCGCAGACCATCCGCCGCGACCTCAACCTGCTCTCCGACGCCAACCTCATCCGCCGCTACCACGGCGGCGTCAGCGCGCCTTCCAGCGTCGAAAACGTGGCCTACGCCGCACGCCAGACCCTGCAGGCCGCGGAGAAGGATCGCATCGCGCACGCGATCGCGCGGCAGATCCCCGACGGCTCGTCGCTGTTCATCAATCTGGGCACCACGAACGAAGGCGTGGGCCGGGCGCTGCTCGAGCACCGCGACCTGCGCATCATCACCAACAACCTCAATATCGCCATCCTGCTCAGCGACATCCCCTCGTTCGAGGTCATCGTCGCCGGCGGGGTGGTGCGCGGCCGCGACCACGGCGTGACGGGCGAAGCCACCATCGAGCTCATCCGCCAGTTCAAGGTGGACTACGGCATCATCGGCATCTCGGGCATCGAGCTCGACGGCACGCTGCTCGACTTCGACTTCCACGAAGTGCGCGTGGCCCAGGCCATCGTCGACCACTCCCGCCAGGTGTTCCTCGGCGCCGACCACACCAAGATCGGCCGCAACGCCATGGTCCGCCTCGGCGACTTCAGCCAGGTCGACGCCTGGTTCACCGACAAGGCCCCACCCGACGAGCTCGCCCCCGTCCTGGCCGCCGCCGGCACCGAAGTCCACATCGCCGGCTGACCTACGCCCCCCGTGTAGGAGCCCACTCCCGTGGGCGACATCTCCTCGCGAGGCCCCTCAGAAGCATCGCTCACAGGGTGAGCTCCTACATCAGGGGTTAGGGGGCATCTGCGCTGCACTGCAGCGTGCGATGTTCGTTTGTGTTCGAATATGCTCATTTGACGCAGGCGCCGGATGGTGGCTGGTGTGAAATGTTCGTAAATGAACGTACCCGCGCGTATCGGGTGCCACGCCAACGCCGTTCGCCGCCCCTAGCCCAGTGGAGCGTGTGATGGTCGAGCAGGTCGATGTCCTGGTGGTCGGTGGTGGCGTGAATGGCGTGGGCATTGCCCGCGATGCCGCGGGGCGTGGTCTTTCGGTGTGGCTGTGCGAACGGGACGATCTGGCGGCGCATACCTCCAGCGCATCGACCAAGCTGATCCATGGCGGCCTGCGCTACCTCGAGCAATACGAGTTCGCCCTCGTGGGCAAGGCGCTCGCCGAGCGCGAGGTGCTGCTGCGCGCGGCGCCGCACATCATCTGGCCGCTGCGCTTCGTGCTGCCGCACCAGCCGCACCTGCGCCCCGCATGGATGATCCGCGTGGGCCTGTTCCTCTACGACCACCTTGGCCGCGGCCGCCGCACCCTGCCGGGGTCGCGGCGCGTGCGTTTCACCAAGCACGTCACCGGCGAGCCGCTGCGCGATGAATTCCACGAAGGCTTCGTGTACTCCGATGCGTGGGTGCAGGATGCCCGCCTCGTGGTGCTCAATGCCATGGACGCGGCCCGCCGCGGCGCGCGCATCGAAACGCACACCCGCTGCGTCAGCGCACGCCGCGATGGCAACGGCTGGACAGCCGAACTCGAGGCGCGCGACGGCAGCCGCCACTTCGTGAAGGCCCGTGCGCTGGTCAACGCCGCCGGCCCCTGGGCCGCCAGCTTCCTCGACGACGTGGCCCACGTGAAGCACGACCACTCGCTGCGCCTCATCAAGGGCAGCCACATCGTGGTGCCGAAGCTGTACGACCACCGCTACGCCTACATTTTCCAGCAGCCCGATCGCCGCATCGTCTTCGCCATCCCCTACGAGCGCGACTTCACCCTCATCGGCACCACCGATATCGAATACAAGGACGACCCCTCGCACCCGGTCATCTCCAGCGAGGAAACGTCATACCTCTGCGACGCGGCCAACCGCTACTTTAAGAAACAACTCACGCCTGCCGACGTGGTGTGGAGCTACAGCGGCGTGCGCCCGCTCCTGCAGGATGAGTCCGGCAGCGCATCGGAAGTGACCCGCGACTACCTCCTCGACATCGACGAGAACGGTGCACCGCTCCTCAACGTGTTTGGTGGCAAGCTCACCACCTTCCGCAAACTGTCCGAGGAAGCCGTGGATCGCCTGGCCCCGCTCATCGGCAACGACAAGCCCGCCTGGACCGCCGACGCGCCCCCGCTCCCGGGTGGCGGCGAGCGCGACATGGACGAGCTGGTGAACGACCTCCGCTCCACCCGCCCGTGGCTCACCGAACGCCATGCGTGGCGCCTGGCCCACAGCTACGGCACCCGCGCGCGCGACCTGCTGGGCGAGGCCTCCGGCCTCGACGCGCTGGGCGAACACTTCGGCGCCGACCTGTACCAGGCCGAAGTGGATTACCTCGTCCGCCATGAGTGGGTGACCGAAGCAGAGGACGTGTTATGGCGCCGGAGCAAGCTGGGCCTGCGCATCGATTCCGAGGGCGCCAGGCGCTTAGGCGATTACCTGGCCAAACCCAAGTACCCGTAACCATGAACCGATGGAGAGAAAGGTCATGAGGCAACAGATCGGCGAATTGATATCCGAAGCGGTGGCGATGTTCATCATCATCGCGTTCGGTGATTCCGTGGCGTGCATGTATGTCCTGTACGACCCCAGCCCGTACCAGAACGCCTACTGGGGCGTGTGTATCGCATGGGGCCTTGCCGTCACCATCGCCATCTACGCCACGGGCTCGGTGTCGGGCACCCACGCCAACCCGGCCGTGACCCTGGCGCTGGCCACCTTCCGCGATTTTCCCTGGAAGAAGGTGGTGCCGTACTGGGTGGCCCAGGTGATCGGCGCGTTCCTCGGCGCGGCCATCGTCTACGCGCTGTTCGGGCCGGTCATCGACCACTTCAACGAAACGCACCAGCTCACCCGCGAGGCGGGCGGCGCGGCCGGCGTGTTCTTCACCCACCCGGGCGAGGCCATCACGCCCATGCACGCGCTGAGCGACCAGGTCATCCTCACCGCGTTCCTGCTCTTCGGCATCTTCGCCATCACCGAGCAATACAACGAGATGGCCCCGGGCGCGAACTCCGGCGCGCTCATCATCGGCCTGCTCGTGGCCACCATCGGTGCGTCCATGGGCTACCTCGAGGCATGGGCCATCAACCCGGCGCGTGATTTCGGCCCGCGCCTGTTCGCGTACTTCGCCGGCTGGGACAAGAGCGCCTTGCCTGGCCCCGACAACTACTGGTGGGTGCCCATCGTCGGCCCGCTCATCGGCGGCGTCATCGGTGGCGGTGCCTACCAGCTGCTCATCCACCCGTTCCTCCCGGCCCGCCAGCGTGCGCTCGAAGAAGCGCGCAAGGCCGCCGGCAACCCCTCCCAACCCACCCTTAAGTGAGGCCCGCCATGGACAAGAAATACATCCTGGCGATCGACCAGGGCACGACCAGCTCGCGCACCATCCTGTTCGATCACGATGGCAACATCGCCGGCACGGCGCAGCGCGAGTTCAGCCAGATCTTCCCGCAGCCGGGCTGGGTGGAACACAACCCGCGCGAGATCATGACCAGCGTGCTCTCCACCATGACCGAGGTGATCAGCAGCAGCGGCATCGACGCCGCCTGCATCGAAGGCATCGGCATCACCAACCAGCGCGAAACGGCCGTGGTGTGGGACAAGGCCACCGGCCAGCCCATCTACAACGCCATCGTGTGGCAGTCGCGGCAAACCGCCGATATCTGCGAGGAGCTGAAGGAAGCCGGCCACGACCAGATGGTCCGCGACAAGACCGGCCTGCTCATCGACGCCTACTTCGCCGGCACCAAGGTGCGCTGGATCCTCGACCACGTCGAAGGCGCGCAGGAGCGGGCGGAGAAGGGCGAGCTGCTGTTCGGCACCATCGATACCTGGCTCATCTGGAACCTCACCGGCGGCAAGGTGCATGTCACCGACTACACCAACGCCTCGCGCACGCTCATGTACAACATCTACGAGCGCAAGTGGGACGACGAGCTGCTGAAGATGCTCAACGTGCCCGCGTCGATGCTGCCCGAGGTCAAGTCCAGCAGCGAGGTGTATGGCAATACGCAGGCCAAGCATTTCTTCGGCCGCGAGGTGCCCATCGCCGGCATCGCGGGCGACCAGCAGGCGGCGCTGTTCGGCCAGGCCTGCTTCGAGCCCGGCCTGGCCAAGAACACCTATGGCACGGGCTGCTTCATGCTCATGAACACCGGCGAGAAAGCCGTGCCGTCGAAGAACGGCCTGCTCACCACCATCGCGTGGGGCCTCGATGGCAAGGTGGAATACGCGCTCGAAGGCAGCATCTTCGTGGCCGGCTCCGTTATCCAGTGGCTGCGCGACGGCCTGCGCATGCTGGGCAAGGCGTCGGATTCGCAGCAGTACGCCGAACGCGCCAAGGACAACGATGGCGTCTACTTCGTGCCCGCCTTCGTCGGCCTGGGCGCACCGTACTGGAAAAGCGATGTGCGCGGCGCCGTGTTCGGCCTCAGCCGTGGCACCACGAAAGAACAGTTCATCCGCGCCGCACTGGAATCGATGGCCTACCAGACCCGCGACGTGCTCGAGGCCATGCAGACCGATTCGGGCATCAGCCTGAAGGAACTACGCGCGGACGGCGGCGCCATCGCCAACGATTTCATGGCGCAGTTCCAGGCCGATATCCTCGACGTGACGCTACTGCGCCCCAAGGTGCAGGAAACCACGGCGCAAGGTGCCGCCTACCTCGCCGGCCTGGCCGTGGGCTTCTGGAAGAGCAAGGAAGACATCGCCAAGCGCTGGGCGGTCGACCGCGAGTTCAAGCCCGCGATGACGAAAGAAGTGCGCGACGACCTGTACGACGGCTGGAAGCAGGCGGTGAACGCCACGATGGGCTTCAAGCCCCGCAACTAACGAGAGTTACAAACAACTGTGGGAGCGCGCTTGCGCGCGATGCTCTTGATGAAGAACATCGCGCGCAAGCGCGCTCCCACATGTTTTTTTTGCACACCTGTTTTGAAGGTGTTTTTGATCAGGCCAGCGCGTAGCCGAACTGCTCGTTGAACTCGCTGGCGAACTGCTCGTACGTGAAGTACTGGTTCTGCGTGCCGGGGTGTTCCACCTTCAGCGCGCCCATGAGCGAGGCCATGCGGCCGACGGTGGGCCAGTCGTAGCCCTTCATGATGCCGAAGATGAGGCCGGCGCGATACGCATCGCCGCAGCCGGTGGGGTCGACCACCTGGCGCTCGCGCGCCGGCGGGATGGTGATGCTTTCGCCATCGGCGTGGATGACCGAGCCGCGCGGGCCCACGGTGACGATGTAGGCCTTGACCTTCGACGCGATGGTGGCCGCATCCCAGCCGGTGCGCTGCTGCAGCAGCTGCGACTCGTAGTCGTTGACGATGACGTACGTGGCCTTCTCGATCATGGCGCGGAACTCGTCGCCATTGAACAGCGGCATGGCCTGGCCCGGGTCGAAGATGAAGGGCACGCCACGCGCGGCGAATTCCTCGACATGCTGCAGCATGGCCTCGCGGCCATCGGGCGCGACGATGCCGAACTGGTAGTCGGGGATATCACGTACGTGGTTGTCGTGCGCGTTCGACATGGCACCCGGGTGGAACGCCGTGATCTGGTTGTTATCCAGGTCGGTGGTGATGAAGCACTGCGGCGTGAACATGTCGTCGTACTGGCGCACGCCATCGAGGCGGATGCCGTGCTTCTCCATGTGCGCGCGGTACGGCGCGAAATCCTGGCCGACGGTGGCCACGGGCATCGGCTCGCCGCCGAGCAGCTTGAGGTTGTACGCGATGTTGCCGGCGCACCCACCGAACTCGCGGCGCATGGCCGGGACCAGGAACGACACGTTCAGGATATGCACCTGATCGGGAATGATGTGGTTCTTGAACTGGTCCTGGAACACCATGATGGTGTCGTAGGCAAGCGATCCGCAGATAACGGCAGTCATGATTCAACCCTGAAAGAAAACGTTGTAGGAGCGCACTCTGTGCGCGACGCCGTTCGCGACGGCGCAACAGGCCCCGTGGCTCTTCCGCGAACGGCGTCGCCCACGGGGTGGGCTCCTACGAAAGCGGTCCGCGAAGGGTTCCGGCAAACCGGCGGATGGTACCCAAAATCGCCCGCTTCCGCGACCTCCGCATTTGCGTACAGAATTACGGAGCCGGTACAGATTTGCACCGCATCATTCAGACTTACAAGGCTTTCTTAACTTCTCGACCCTTGCGCCACAGGGGGGCGCAACTTAGACTTCCGAGCTTACTTTTTCCCGTATTGGGCGCCCGCCGCATCATGTTTAAGAAGTTCCGCGGACTTTTCTCGAACGACATCTCCATCGATCTCGGCACGGCCAACACGCTCATTTATGTGCGTGGCCAGGGCATCGTCCTGAACGAACCGTCGGTGGTCGCCATCCGCCAGGATCGCGGCCCGGGTGGCCCGCGCGCCGTCGCGGCCGTCGGTGGCGATGCCAAGCGCATGCTGGGCCGTACCCCGGGCAACATCGCCACGGTGCGCCCGATGAAGGACGGCGTCATCGCCGACTTCACCATGACCGAGGCGATGCTCCAGCACTTCATCAAGCAGGTGCACCGCTCGCGCATGCTGCGCCCCAGCCCGCGCGTGCTGGTCTGCGTGCCCTGCGGCTCCACCCAGGTGGAGCGCCGCGCCATCAAGGAATCGGCCGAGGGCGCCGGCGCCCGCGACGTCTTCCTCATCGAGGAACCGATGGCCGCCGCCATCGGCGCCGGCATCCCGGTGCACGAGGCCCGTGGCTCCATGGTGCTCGACATCGGCGGCGGCACCTCCGAGGTGGCCGTCATCTCGCTGAACGGCATCGTCTACTCGCAGTCGGTGCGCGTGGGCGGCGACCGCTTCGACGAGGCCATCATCAACTACGTGCGCCGCAACCACGGCACCCTCATCGGTGAAAGCACCGCCGAGCGCATCAAGCTCGAGATCGGCTGCGCCTTCCCGCAGAGCGAAGTCCGCGAGATCGAAATCTCGGGCCGCAACCTGGCCGAGGGCGTGCCGCGCATGTTCACCATCAACTCCAACGAGGTGCTCGAAGCCCTCCACGAGCCGCTCTCGGGCATCGTGGCGGCGGTGAAGGCCGCGCTGGAGCAGACCCCGCCGGAGCTCTGCTCCGACGTGGCCGAGCGCGGCATCGTGCTCACCGGCGGTGGCGCGCTGCTGCGCGACCTGGATCGCCTCATCTCCGAGGAAACCGGCCTGCACGTGGCCGTGGCCGACGACCCGCTCACCTGCGTGGCGCGTGGCGGCGGCAAGGCCCTGGAGATGATCGACCAGCACGGCAGCGATTTCTTCGCGTTCGAATGATGGGCGCGCGCGCCGCCTCGGCCTGGGCGCGCTAATCCATGGCCCTCAATCGCGACGATAAGTCGCCGCTGTTCTCGCCCGGCGTGGCGGGCACGCTGCGGCTTATCGTGTACCTGGCGCTCGCCTGCGTGCTCATGGTCCTCGACCACCGGGGCGGCTGGCTCGCGAACGTGCGTTACGGCCTCTCCATCGTCGTCGAGCCCATCTACCGCATCGCGGGCCTGCCGTCGCAGGGTTTCCAGGCCGCCACGGTGGCCTTCGCCGACCGCCAGCGCCTCACCGAGGCCAACCAGCGCCTGCGCGAAGACCTGCTGCTGGCCAACGCCAAGCTCAACCGCATGGCCTCGGTGGCCGAGCAGAACCAGCGCCTGAAGGAGCTGCTCGATACCCAGCACAGCCTCTCGCTCAACGTGCAGCTGGCCCGCCTTATCGGCGTGGACCTCGGCGCGTTCCGCCACCGCATCGTGCTCAACGTGGGCGCGCGCGACCAGGTAAAGCCGGGGCAGGTGGTCATCGACGCCCGCGGCGTCATGGGCCAGATCATCGACGTGATGCCCACCACCTCGGTGGCCATGCTCATCACCGACCCGAACCACGCCATCCCCGTCACCATCGAGCGCACGGGCCTGCGCACCGTGGCTTATGGCTCGCGCGGCGGCGACATGCTCACGCTGCCGAACATCCCGGTCTCCGCCGACGTGCAGGTGGGCGACAAGCTCGTCACCTCCGGCCTTGGCGGCCGTTTCCCGCCGGGTTTCCCCGTTGGCGAGGTGCGCGAGGTGGGCCAGACGGCCTCGGGCACCTTCCTGTCGGCCAATGCCCGGCCGGCGGCGGACCTCGACCGCAGCGAGGACGTGCTGCTCCTGCACGACCTCGCCGAGCCGGCCGGCCCGCCCGACGTGGCCCCGAACGCCGGCCCGCCGGCCGACCTGGCCCCCGACCCGAACGCACCGCCGGCCAACGCCGGGCCCAACCCGACGCTGCCCCGCGTCACGGCGCCCACCGCCAGCGGCGCGCCCGCGCGGCCTTCCAGCACGGGGACGGTGCCATGAACAAGACCCGCGTACGCCAGCTGTGGTTCGCCACCACGCTGCTGCTCTCGCTCGTGCTGATGCTGGTGCCGCTGCCCGGCCCGCTCACGCCGTACAAGCCCTACTGGCCCGCGCTGGTGCTGCTCTACTGGTGCCTGCAATCGGGCGACCGCGTGAACCTCGGCCTGGCGTTCTGCCTGGGCCTGGGCGCCGACCTGTTCGACGGCATGCTGCTGGGCGAGCAGGCGCTGCGCCTTACCGCCATGGTGTTCATCGCGCTGCGCTTCCGCTCGCGCCTGCGCTTCTTCCCCATGTGGCAGCAAACCCTGGCGGTGCTCGGCTTCCTGCTCAACGACCGCGTGCTGCTGTTGCTGGTGCGCGTGCTGGGTGGTGATCCACTGCCACCGGCGGATTTCTGGATCTCGCCGTTCGTGGGCGCGGCCTTGTGGCCGTTCCTGTTCCTCATCCTCGACGACCTGCGCGCCCGCCTGCGGATCCACGAGGCATGAGCCGCCGGCGCGCCTCCATCAAGGAAGTGCGCGGCGAGGTGGCGCTGTTCCGCCGCCGCGCGCTGGCCGGGTTCGGGCTGATCCTGCTCGGGCTGGCCGCCGTGTGCGTGCGCTACGTGTACCTGCAGGTGTACCACCACGACGAGTTCGCGGCCCGCTCGGAACAGAACCGCATCAAGCCGCGCGCGATACCACCGGCGCGCGGCCTCATCTACGACCGCAACGGCGTGCTGCTGGCCGACAACGTGCCGGCCTTCCGCCTGGAAGTGACGCCCGAGCAGGTGGGTGACATGGACAAGATGCTCACCGACCTGGGCGCCGTCGTGCCGCTCAGCGACGACGACATCAGCGTGTTCAAGAAGCAGGTGAAGCAGAGCCGCCGCTTCGAAGGCGTGCCGCTGAAGCTCAAGCTCACCGAGGACGAGATCGGCCGCTTCGCCGTGAACCGCTGGCGTTTCCCCGGCGTGGACGTGGTGCCTTACCTCACCCGGCGTTACCCCATGGGGCCGGAGTTCGCGCATGTCATCGGCTATGTGAGCCGTATCGACGCCGACGACCTCGATCGCATGGATGACGAGGAAGAGGCCAGCTACAAGGGCACCACGCACATTGGCCGCATCGGCATCGAGCGCTCGTACGAGAAGCTGCTGCACGGCGCGCCCGGCTACGAGCTGGTGGAAGTGAACGCCGACGGGCGCACCCAGGCCGTGCTCGACACCACGCCGCCGACGCCCGGCAAGAACATCTACCTGGCCATCGACGTGCGCCTGCAGAAAGCGGCGCTGGAAGGCCTGGCGGGCCGCCCGGGCGCGGCCATCGCCATCGACCCGCGCAATGGCCAGGTGCTGGCCTTCGCCAGCTACCCCACGTACGACCCCAACCTGTTCGTCAACGGCATCAGCTCGGCCGATTACAAGGCGCTCACCACCGACCCGGACAAGCCGCTGTACAACCGCGCGCTGCGCGGCGTGTACCCGCCGGGCTCCACGGTGAAGCCGCTGCTGGCCCTTGGCGGCCTGTCGCTCGGCCTGCGCCGCCCGACGGATACGGTGTTCTCGAACGGCCAGTTCTGCATCCCCGGCCAGAGCCGCTGCTACCGCGACGACGACCGCGGCGGCAACGGCACGGTCAACATGATGCAGGCCATCGAGCACTCGACGAACACCTATTTCTACAAGCTGGCGCTGGACATGGGCATCGACCGGCTCTCGGGCTGGATGTCGAAGTTCAGCTTTGGCCAGAAGACCGGCATCGACCTGGTGGGCGAAGTGGAGGGCGTGCTGCCCTCGCACGAGTGGAAGGCCAAGCGTTCGAAGGCGGGCTGGTTCCCGGGCGAGACCATCATCGCCGGCATCGGCCAGGGCTACTGGGCCGTGACCCCGATCCAGCTGGCGCACGCCATCGCCACGTTCGCCGGGCACGGCATCCCTTATGCGCCGCACCTGCTGCTCGATACCCAGGATGGCGTGGATAGCCCGCGCGTGCCCCAGGCGTTCCCGCCGGAAGGCCCCTCGCTGGTGCGCCGCGACAGCGACTGGCAGGCGGTGAACCAAGGCATGATCGACGTGATCAACTCGGGCAAGGGCACCGGCAAGAAGGTGGGCATCGGCTTCCCCTTCGTCATGGCCGGCAAGAGCGGCACGGCGGAGCGCTTCTCGCGCAGGACCGATGCCTACGACAACAACAAGAACAACGCCTACCTGGCCGCCCGCCACCGCGCGTGGTTCATGGCCTATACGCCGGCGGAAGATCCGAAGATCGCCGTCGCCGTGCTGCTCGAGGCCGGTGCGTGGGGCGCGCAGGATTCCGGCCCCATCGTGCGCAAGATCCTCGACCAGTGGGTGGTGGACGAAGGCGGCCCGCGGCCGGAAGCCTTGCCCCCGGGCCCCATCGCCACCTCCGATGCGCCGATCGAAAGCGCGCCCGCGAGCGACAGCAGCGGGCAGGGCACGCAGCCCGCGCCGGCCACGAGCAGCGAGCTACCCCCCGACGACAGCGGGGAGGATCAGTAACCCATGCTTGAGCAATTCACCGTCCGCATGAAGCGCTTCGGGCTGCGCCTGCTGACGCGCCCGCGCCTCGACCTGCCGCTGCTGCTGGCGCTGTTCCTGCTGGCCTGCGCCGGCCTTGCCACGCTGTACAGCGCGGGCGGCGGCAACTATTCGCTGGTGGGCGGGCAGGCCGCGCGCTTCGTGCTGGGCGGCGTGCTGCTGCTCATCATCTCGCGCATCCCGCCGCCCGTGCTGCGCTCGTGGACCCCCTGGCTGTACGCCGCCAGCACCGCGCTGCTGGTGGTGGTGGCCGCGCTGGGCGAGGGCAGGGGTGCGTACCGCTGGCTCGACCTGGGCGTGATGCGCTTCCAGCCATCGGAACTGCTGAAGCTCACCATGCCCATGATGGTGGCGTGGTACCTGCACCCGCGGCAGCTGCCGCCGAGCTGGAAGGACATCATCGTGGTCGGCCTGCTTATCGCCGTGCCGGCCGGCCTCATCGCGGAGCAGCCCGACCTGGGCACCGCGCTGCTGGTGGCGGGCGCGGGGGCGTTCGCGCTGTTCCTCTCGGGCATGGCCTGGTGGCGCATCGGCCTGCTGGTGGGCGGCGTGGGCGCGGCCATCCCCGTGGCGTGGCAGTTCCTGCACGAATACCAGCGCAACCGCGTGCGCACGCTGCTCGACCCCGAATCCGATCCGCTGGGCAACGGCTGGCACATTATCCAGTCGAAGATCGCGGTGGGCTCCGGCGGCGTGTTCGGCAAGGGCTGGCAGCACGGCACGCAATCGCGCCTGGATTTCCTGCCCGAACACACCACCGACTTCATTTTCGCGGTGTTTTCCGAGGAGTTCGGCCTGGTGGGCGTCATCGCCATCATGCTGCTGTATGCCTTCATCATCGGCCGCTGCCTGTGGATCGCGATGAACGCGCGCGATACCTACTCGCGCCTCCTGGCCGGGGCCATCGGCATGAGCTTCTTCGTCTACGTGGCCGTCAACGGCGGCATGGTCGCCGGCATCCTGCCGGTGGTGGGCGTGCCGATGCCGCTGGTGAGTTATGGCGGTACTTCCGCTGTCTCGCTGCTCACGGGCTTCGGTGTGCTGATGTCGATCCACGCCAATCGCAAATTGCACGATTGATGGCTGAACACGGGCCCCGGGGCGCCCCGGAAGCGCCACTTCCGCGTGTTACGCTTCGGCGCATGGAAGACGCTTTGAACGCGCGCCGCGCGCGCACCACCCGCCTCGTTCCGCGCCTGCTGGGCGCGATGGTTTCGCTCCCCCTCGTTTTCGCCAGCGCCGCGCAGGCCGCCGAGACCCACCCGGGCCAGGCCGCCCTGGTGCGCGAGGTGGCGAAAGACACCGGCAAAAGCCCGGCGGCGCTCAACAAGGTGCTCGACGGCGCGAAGATGCAGCAGAGCATCATCGACGCCATGAACCGCCCGGCCGAAGGCAAGCCGTGGAGCGCCTACCGGCCCATCTTCCTCACCGAGGACCGCATCGCCGCGGGCGCGGAGTTCTACCGCACGCACCGGGCGCTGCTGGACGGCATCAGCCGCAAGTACGGCGTGCCCGCCGAATACATCGTGGCCATCGTCGGCGTCGAGACGTTTTACGGCCGCAACACCGGCAAGTACAAGGTGCTCGATGCGCTCGCCACGCTGGCGTTCTACTACCCCAAGCGCGCGCCGTTCTTCCGCGAACAGCTGAAGGTGCTGCTCGAGCTGCCGCCGGCCCACCTGGGCGGCCCGCTCGATACGCTCACCGGCTCGTACGCCGGCGCGCAGGGCTGGGGCCAGTTCATGCCCAGCTCCATCCGCGACTGGGGCGTCGACTACGACGGCGACCACCGCATCGACATGAAGGGCTCGATGGGCGACATCTTCGCCAGCGTGGCCAACTACTTCAAGGAACACGGTTGGGAAACCGGCGGCCCCGTCGCCGCCCGCGCCCAACCCGATCGCCGGGCGAAGGCGCCGGCCGTGCCGAAGGACTGGCGCCCCGTCGCGCCGGTGGAAGCCTTCGTCGCCGACGGCTTCGCGCCCGTGCAGCACCTCGACCCGGGCCGCGACGCGCAGCTCGTGCGCCTCGACGGGCCGGCGGGTGACGAATACTGGTTCACCTTCCAGAACTTCTACGTCATCACCACCTACAACCGCAGCCCCATGTACGCCCTGGCCGTGCACCAGCTGGCGCAGGAGATCCGCGCCCGCGTCAAAGGGCCCAACGCGCGATGATCTCCGACACCGTGGGGGCGGTGAGTGGTAGGAGCCCACTCCGTGGGCGACAGCTTTTCGCGGTGACGCAACAGGGTCTGCGGCGTGGTCACGAGAAGCGTCGCGCACGGGGTGCGCTCCTACGGTGGCTCGCGATCGTCCTTTGCGTTGTGCTGCTTGCGGCTTGCGGCGGCGGGCACAACACGCGGCCGTCGTCGTCGGGCAAGCGCGGCGGCGGCAGTTCCAGCCGGTTCAACGACGACATCAGCAAATCGCAGGGCTCGCGTTACCGCAGCAACAGCGACAGCGTGCCCACCGCCATCCCCGATGTCAGCAAGATCCCCGAGCCGGTGCCGAAGGCGGAGCCGCGCTCGCTCTACGGCAACAAATCGCCGTATTCCGTGCTGGGCCAGACCTACAACGTGCTGCCCAGCCCCAAGGGCTACGTCGAGCGCGGCATCGCCTCGTTCTATGGCAACAAGTTCCACGGGTACAAGACCTCGAACCTCGAGGAATACGACATGTACCAGTTCAGCGCGGCGCACAAGACGCTGCCGCTGCCGAGCTACGCGCGTGTCACCAACCTGCAGAACGGCAAGAGCGTCATCGTCCGCATCAACGATCGCGGCCCGTTCCACGAAAACCGCATCATCGATCTGTCGTTCGCCGCAGCGGTGAAGATCGGCGTGTGGCCCAGCGGCACCGGCCTGGTCGAGGTGCGCGCCATCGACCCGAACGACCCCGCCGCCGCCAGCGCCGCCCCGCCGCCCTACGTGCAGGCCGCGCCCAGGCCGGCCCCGGTGACGGCCCCGCCGCCGCCCTCGCGCCCGGCCGGCACCCCGCCGCCGCCCGCCGGCCGCACCGTGACCACCCCGGCCGCCGTCGCCGCGGGCGCCGCCCTGGCGGCCGCCCCACGCCCGGCCCCGAACAGCACCACGGCCACCCCGGTGGCGGTGGGCAACCCGGAAGACGCCGGCCCCGTGGCGGGCATGACGGACGCCCGGGTCGCCGACGCCCTACCGCCGGCCGCGGGTTCCCCGGTAGCCTCGCGGCCGCCTTCCGCGGACATCGCCGCCCCGGTCGGCACCTCGATACCGACCAAGCCGGCCCAGGCCGCCCAGGCCGCACCGCCGGCCGCGACGCCCGCCGCCAGCCCGGCCAGCGTGCCCGGCAAACCCAGCATTTACCTCCAGGTGGGCGCGTTTTCCGACGTGGCCAACGCCAACCGCGTGGCCGATCAGTTGAACCGCGCCGGCCTCGGCCCTGTCAGTGTCATCGAGACCACCCTGGGCGGCCGCAGCGTGCGCCGTGTCCGCGTGGGGCCGCTCGCCGATGTCGATACCGCCGACAAAGTGACCGACCAGATCGCCGGCATGGGCCTGCCCAGGCCCTCGGTCGCGGTAGACTGAGCCCCTTTTTTCCTGCTTGTTTAGACTGGACTGCTGAAACGATGAAGCTCTTGCCCCGTTCCCTGTTCGCTTTCGCCGCCGCCGCGCTCGTCGCTGGCGTCACCGTGGCGCAGCAGACGCCGCCGCGCCCCGCGGTGCCGCGCCCCGTGGTGCCCGAGGCCCCCGTGCCGCCGCCGCCGGACGTGGAAGGCAAGAGCTGGGTGCTGATGGACTACAACACCGGGCAGATCCTGGCCTCGAAGGAGCCGGATATGCAGGTGGAGCCGGCCTCCATCACCAAGGTGATGACCGATTACGTGGTCTCCGCCGAGGTGGCCAACGGCAAGATCCACATGACCGACCCGGTCACCATCAGCGAGAACGCATGGCGTGGCGGCGGTGCCAGCACCGATGGCTCCACCAGCTTCCTCAAGCTCAACAGCCAGGTGCCGCTGAAGGACCTGCTCTACGGCATGATCATCCAGTCGGGCAACGACGCCGCCATCGCGCTGGCCGAGCACACCGCGGGCTCCGAGCCGGCGTTCGCCAACCTGATGAACGCCTACGCCAAGCAGATCGGCATGGTGCACTCGAACTTCGAGAACGCCTCGGGCTACCCCGTCGCCAACCACTACACGACGGCCCACGACATCGCGATCCTGTCGCGCGCGCTCATCCACGATTTCCCCGAGGACTACGCCATTTCGGCCGTCAAGGAGTTCGAGTGGAACGGCATCAAGCAGCACAACCGCAACCTGCTGCTGTGGCGCGATAACACGGTCGACGGCATCAAGACCGGCCACACCGCCGCCGCCGGCTACTGCCTGGCCGCCTCGGCCAAGCAGGGCGATGCCCGCATGATCGCCATCGTCATGGGCGCCGGCAGCGAGAAGGGCCGCGCCGACGCCGCGCTGGCGCTCATGAACTACGGCTTCCGCTTCTACGAAAGCCACAAGCTGTACGACGCCAACAAGCCGCTCGCCACGCCCAAGCTGTGGAAGGGCGCCGAGAACACCCTGCCGCTGGGCGTCACCGAGAACGTCACCATCTCGGTCAAGCGCGGCGACTACGACAAGCTGAAGGCCAACCTCGATATCCCCAGCACCCTCATCGCCCCGTTCAAGAAGGGCCAGCAGGTGGGCACGCTGCACGTGGTGCTCGACGGCCAGCCGGTCACCGACGTGCCCCTCGTGGCCCTCAACGATGCGCCCGAAGGCGGCTTCTTCTCGCGCCTGTGGGACACCATCATGCTGTGGTTCCATAGCGACGACAGCGGCAAGAAGTAAGGAGCGGCGCGCGATGAAAGAGATCGATTTCAGCCAGGCCCAGGCCGAGGGCAAGGGGTTCAACTTCCCCGGCCAGTTCGAAATCACCGCCATCGGCAACGCGGGCGTGGACCTCAAGGCCCGCGTGCCGGCGATCCTGCACGGCATCGGCCTGGAAGTGCTCCACGAGACCGTCACCTCCAAGCTCACCCCCGCAGGGAATTACGAGTCGGTCACCGTGAGCTTCATCGCGCCCAGCCGGGAGAAGTACATGGAGGCGCACGATACGCTCAGGGCCGACGCGGATATCCGCTTTACGCTGTAGGAGCGCACCCTGTGCGCGACATCTTCTCGCGACCACGCCACAGGCCCTGTGGCCACCCCGCGAAAGGCGTCGCCCACAGGGGTGGGCTCCTACCTTGTGCGGCAGGCCCCCGGCCCTCAAATCAGCCCCATCCCCCTACGTCCCCACCGCCCCCATGCCCCTCCCCCTCAACGTCCGCCGCCTGGGCCGCGTGCCCTACGAAACCGCCTGGAAGGCCATGAGCGCCTTCACCGACAACCGCACCGACGACACCGTCGACGAGCTGTGGCTACTGGAGCACGACCCGGTATTCACGCTGGGGCAGGCGGGGCTGGACGAACACGTGCTGTTCGCCGGCGATATCCCGGTGGTGCGGGTCGATCGTGGCGGCCAGGTGACCTACCACGGCCCGGGCCAGATCGTGGCCTACCCCCTCATGGACCTGCGCCGCGTCGGGGTGGGTGTGCGCGAGATGGTCTGCAAGATCGAGCAGGCCATCATCGATACCCTGGGCGAGTGGAACATCGGCGCCGCGCGCCGCGAGGGCGCCCCGGGCGTCTACACCGCCGACGCCAAGGTGGCCGCGCTGGGCCTGAGGGTGCGCCGTGGCTGCAGCTTCCACGGGCTGGCCTTCAACGTCGACATGGACCTGGAACCCTTCCACCGCATCAATCCTTGCGGCTACAAGGGCTTGGAGGTCACCCAGGTGGTAGACTTGGGGGGTCCGTCGAGGTTGGCAGACGTGGAAGACGTCCTGGTACAGGAATTCTGCAAGCAGTTCGGTTTCCACGCCGTCCCCGCCGCCCCCGTCATCCCCGAACTCCCCGCCCGCATTGCGGTCTGAGGTCGTAGCCGTATGAGCCAAACCGCCACCACGCCCACCCGCAGCATCCCCATCGCCGTCGTCGACAAGCCCGGCGAGAAGATGCTCGGCAACGACAAGATCGCGCTCAACCGCGCGGCTTTCGACACCGACGTGCCCGTGCTGCGCAAGCCCAGCTGGATCCGCGTGCGCCTGCCCCAGGGCAACGCCGTGCAGCAGCTGAAGGCCCGCCTGCGCGAAAACTCGCTGGTCACCGTGTGCGAGGAAGCCTCGTGCCCGAACATCCACGAGTGCTTCAGCAAGGGCACCGCCACCTTCATGATCCTCGGCGAGGTCTGCACCCGCCGCTGCTCGTTCTGCGACGTGGCGCATGGCCGCCCGCTGGCGCCCGATCCGCTCGAGCCCGCGCGCCTGGCCGAGACCATCCGCGACATGCGCCTGAAGTACGTGGTCATCACCTCGGTCGACCGCGACGACCTGCGCGACGGCGGCGCCGAGCACTTCGCCGCCTGCATCCGCGCGGTGCGCCACGCCAGCCCCAACATCCGCATCGAGATCCTCACGCCCGATTTCCGCGGCAAGGGCCGCATGGAGCGCGCGCTCGAGGTCCTCAAGGATTTCCCGCCGGACGTGTTCAACCACAACCTCGAGACCGTGCCGCACCTCTACCGCGAGGTGCGCCCCGGTGCCGATTACCAGTGGTCGCTCGACCTGCTCAAGCGCTTCAAGGCCCAGCACCCCGACGTGCCCACCAAGTCCGGCATCATGCTGGGCCTGGGCGAGACGATGGAGCAGGTGCTCGAAACCATGCGCGATCTACGCGCCCATGACGTCGACATGATCACCATCGGCCAGTACCTGCAGCCCACGGCGCACCACCACCCGGTGGTCCGCTACTGGACGCCGGACGAATACGAGGCGCTCCGCGTCGCCGGCGAAGAGATGGGTTTCTCCCATGTCGCTTCCGGCCCGTTGGTGCGATCCTCCTACCATGCCGACCTGATGGCCCACGCCGCCGGCGTCGTCGAATAAACGCAAGAAGCACCCCGAGGCTTTGATTACATGACCCTTCGCCCCGTGTCGCTCGCCCTCCTGCTGGCCCTTGCCGCCGGTGGGGCGCATGCCGCCCAGAATGCCGCCGCCCAGCAGCAACCGGGGGCGACACCGCCAGCGAAGGCCGCCACGCCGCAGCCGAAGGATGCCTCCGAGGCCGCCACCTCGCCCGAGCCGCAGAAGAAGGAATCCACCCTTCCGCTCAAGCCCAGCAATGCCGAGACGCAGGCCGCGCAGCTGTCCGCGCGCTTCCTCACGCGTTTCCATTACCAGGCCCAGCCGCTCGACGACGCCATGTCGGCCAAGATCTACAAGGCCTACTTCGATTCGCTCGATAGCGAAAAAGTGTTCTTCACCCAGGAGGACATGGCGAAGTTCGAGCCGATGAAGACGCAGTTCGACGACGCCATCTGGAACCAGGACCTCAGCGGCCCGTTCTCGGTGTTCAACCTCTACATCACGCGCGCGGTCGACCGCATGAACTACGCGCGCGGCCTGCTCAAGAAGGGCTTCGACTTCAGCGGCAACGAAAGCTTCAACTTCGACCGCAAGAAGGCCCCCCTCCCGAAGAACCAGGCCGAGCTCGACGACGTGTGGCGCAAGCGCACCATGAACGACTGGCTGCGCCTCAAGCTCGCGGGCAAGAGCGACGACGATATCCGCAAGACGCTCGACAAGCGCTACGCCACCTACATCACCCGCGTGCGCCAGCTCGACGACGAGGACGCCACCCAGGCGTTCATGACCGCCTACGCCAACTCCACCGACCCGCACACCGATTACCTCGGCCCACGCGCGGCCGATGCCTTCGACATCGCCATGCGCCTCTCGCTCGAGGGCATCGGTGCCGTGCTGCAAGCGCGTGACGACTACACCACCATCCGCGAGCTGGTGCCGGGCGGCCCCGCCGCCAAGTCGGGCAAGGTGAAGCCGGGCGACCGCATCATCGCCATCGGCCAGGGCGAGACCGGCCCCATGGTCGACGTGGTGGGCTGGCGCCAGGATGACGTGGTCAAGCTTATCCGCGGCAAGAAGGACACCACGGTGCGCATCGAGGTGCTCCCGGCCGATGCCGGCGTCGATGGCAAGCACGACATCGTCACCCTCGTGCGCAAGAAGGTCACGATGGAGGAGCAGGCCGCCAAGTCGAAGGTCATCGACGTGAAGGACGGCGATGTCACGCGCAAGATCGGCGTCATCGAGCTGCCCACGTTCTACCAGGATTTCGGCGCGCGCCGTAACGGCGACGCCAACTTCAAGAGTGCCACCCGCGACGTCGCCAAGATCCTCACCGACCTGAAGGCGCAGAAGGTCGAGGGCGTCATCATGGACCTGCGCAACAACGGCGGCGGTTCGTTGAACGAGGCCACCGAGCTCACCGGCCTGTTCATCGATACCGGCCCGGTGGTGCAGGTGCGCGATGCGCGTGGCCAGGTCGAAGCCCAGGGCGACGACCAGCCGGGCATGTCGTGGGATGGCCCCATGGCCGTCATGGTCAACCGTGGCTCGGCCTCGGCATCGGAGATCTTCGCCGCCGCCATCCAGGATTACGGCCGCGGCATCATCATCGGCGAGCCCACCTTCGGCAAGGGCACCGTGCAGAACCTGGTCGACCTCGACCGCTTCGGCAAGGCCACAACGGGTGAGGACGCCAAGTACGGCGAACTCAAGATGACCATCGCCGAGTTCATCCGCATCAACGGCGACAGCACGCAGCTGCATGGCGTCACGCCCGATGTCCGCTTCCCGGAAAACGGCGACGCCAAGGAATTCGGCGAAAGCACCTACGACAACGCGTTGCCGTGGCGCCACATCGACCCGGCCGATTACAAGCCGGTCGCTGATCTGAAGCCTATCGTCGGCCCGCTCAACCAGAAGCACGAAGCGCGCGTGGCCACCTCGCCGGCGTGGAAGCTGATGCTCGACGAACTGGCCCAGTACAAGAAGCTGCGCGACAAGACCGATATCTCGCTCAACTTCGCCGCCCGCCAGGCCGAGCGCAAGCAGTTCGACGCCACGCAGGCCGATTTCCGCAACCGCCGCAAGGCCATCTTCGGTGGCGACGGCAGCGCGACGGATACCGACGACCAGGATTCGGGTGACGACGGCCTCAACGCGAACGAGCGCAGCATCAAGAGCGACCTGAAGCAGGAAGCCGCCGCCAAGAAGGCGAAGGACACGCCGCTCGACGAAGCCGCGCACATCGTCAGCGACGAGGTGGCCCTCATCAAGGCCGACCCAAAGGTCGCCTCCGAGGTGCTGCCCTACGGCGGCAAGAAAGCCGACGCACCGCAAACGGCGCAGGCCACCAAGCCACAGGCGTCAACGCCGAAATAAAGGAGCGGCCCCGGAAGGGGCCGTTTTTTTGTACTTCACGCGTGGGCGGGAATGCGGCGTTCCTGCAATCGGTTCATCCGCTAACGCGGATGCGTGGTTCCAGCGGCTTGCGCCGCCTTAGGCTGGCCGGGTCTCGGCAGTCGGGGGCGGGCAGGCCCTTGGGGCCGCCAGTCGCGGACCTTCGGACCGGGCCGTAGTGCCGCTGTCGCGACAACCTACCGCGTGGCGGCCCTCCGCTCATGTCGGCCCCAAGGGCCTGCCCGCCCCCGAGTCGATGCGCCTGGTGTCGTGGGGCACAAGCCGGTGCTGAGTGGTGCCACGCTCGTTCAGCCATACCGCGTTCCAGTAGGGGTAGAGGCCGACGTGCGAGACGAGACCGGCGCGCACGGCGTTGGCCACGACGAGCCGTGCCACCGCCCGGGCGTCGGCATCCCTCGCCAGAACCCGATCCTGGAACGCGCGCTGCCAAAGGGGGAATGTGCGCCCTTGTGCACGTAGGGCGCGGGTCATTCGCGATCGTACGCGTGCGAGGACTTTCGACAGCTCGACACCATCCAGCCGGATCAATACATGGAGATGATCGGGCATCAGGATCCACGCAAGGCATTGCGCACCTCTCCACGTCTTATGCGAATGGATGATGCGGGAGGCCGCGCGCGCGGCACGATAGTCACCGAAGATCGGCGCGCGATTCCAGGTCATGAAGGTCACCAGATGGATCGGCCCAGCCCCGGGCACCCGCTTACTCCATGATGGAATTTGGCCGCATTCGCACGTCATGCGAAAAAGCATGGCGAATGCCGTGCGCTAAACCCATCGGTGCCGCGCGCGTCGATCCGTAAGGTAACGCCTCGGGGCACGCGCTTTTGCCCCACGAAACGAGACGCGTGGACTCGGTGGCGGGTGGG